>JBBSST010000091.1:0-2977 GCA_038241735.1 Lysobacterales bacterium | reverse complement strand
CCGCGCTGGGCGCGCTCGCCGCGATACACCTTCTGCATCTGGTAGCGACGAAACGGAAAACTCAGGTCGCGCTCGTGTTCGGCGACGTAGCGCGCCAGCGGCACCGTGAGATCGAAGCGCAGCGCCAGCTCCGGCACGCCGGTGGCGTCATGGCCAGCCTTGTCCAGCGCGCCGGTCGACTGCACGAAATACACCTGGCGCTCGGTTTCGCCGCCGCTCTTGGTCAGCAGCACGTCCGAGTACTCGATGGCCGGCGTATCCACCGGCAGGAAGCCGAAGCGCTCGTAGTTGCGACGGATGACGTCGAGCATGCGCTGCAGCGCGATCTGGTCCAGTGGCAGCAGTTCGAGCACACCAGGCATGGTGCGGGCCGGGGTAAGCGCCATGGGATCCTCTTCATGCAACGGCAAGGCGCCGCGCAAGAAGCGCCGCGGCAGCCGCCAAGATTAGCAGATGGCCTGCGCCGGCAGCATCCATCTCGCACCCCGCTTGTTGCCAAGCCGCGGGGCGCCGATTACCATACGCGGCTCCCACGGGGTGTAGCTCAGCCTGGTAGAGCGCTACGTTCGGGACGTAGAAGTCGCAGGTTCGAATCCTGTCACCCCGACCAAGAGTTTGGCCAATTGCGCCACGTTTTCAGCGGCTGCCCCGCGTCGCACTCGCAGCCGGCAAAGCAGTCGATGCAGCCGGCCTGGTGGCTGGCCAACCTTGCTGGTGTCCGACGAAGTTCGATCTCCGATTCCTGTTCGCACGCTGCCCCAAGTCAGTAGAATCCCTCACGCAGGGGCTCGCGATGGGCCGTCACGACGTTGCCGTCAATGACGTCACCCGGCCGACGGGCCGCGATGATTGCATTTGATGCGACGAAGTCGACGGCTCACCACCGTGGGTGCGCCACCATGAGAGCCGTCCGCATACTTTGGGTGGATTTGTGTGTGCAGCCTGTCCCGCACGGGCCTTGCCGGTTGGTACCGGCACAGCACGATGTCATCCGTATCGATCGCACGCGCTGCCCGCTGGAAGCTGTGCGCAGGTTTCGACCTGCGTTTGCCTGCATCGAGTTCGACTACCCCGACAAAGCCTGCCTGCGCGTCGTAGAGGCGCTTCGCCAGGCGGTTCCCCGTCTTCCCGTGCTGGTGCTGACCGAATATCACTCCGAGGCCCTGGCGGTCTGGGCATTTCGCACTGGGGTGTGGGATTACCGGGTGAAGCCGCTGGACCCGGCGACCCTCACCCGCAGCATCGAGGTGCTGGCGGAAATGGCCGAAACCCGGGCTGCCGATTCCTTCGCCTCGCGGCGGCTGCCGCCGGATTTGATCGAACCGGCCGGACATCTCCGGCATCCGTCCACCACGGCGCGCCGGACTGCGGCAGCAGTCGGCTACATCGCCACCCACTTTGGTGACAACTTGTCACGGCATTGCGTAGCCGGACTTTGCCACCTGAGCGATTCGGAGTTCAGTCATGCGTTCAAGCGCGAACAGGGAACCACGTTTGAAGACTTCGTGCTGGACCACCGGATCGCACAGGCGCGAGAGCTGCTGGGCGACCCCTGCGTCCCGATCGCACAAGTCGCCTATGACGTGGGCTTTCACGACCCCGCCTATTTCTCCCGCGCGTTCCGCAAGCTGGTGGGCATGACAGCATCCCAATATCGGGAGCGCATAAATGCCGTGGAGGTGAAACCGAGCGAATGCATTTTCACCGGCGCACACATGTCCAATAACCGCGCACGATAGTCCGCAGGAAGAGGCGCAGACCAAATGTAGACTGCGTCAACCGCGACCCAGACTGGTTGCGGCAGCCGCGCGATGACCGGCATTGCGCGTCGGATTTTGCTGATTTGGCGCGAACGATCGCCATCGTGTGATGACGCGCGACCAAACCAGGCGCATCGGCCGCAGGAACGGAAACCATGCAGCGTTCCGTCTTCAAAATGATGGGGATTGCAGCGGCCTTGCTGGCGCTTTGTGCGTGCGTCAAAACGCGGACGGCACCTGCGACATCGGATGCCGGCCCACCGGCCACAACCGCGCCGGCTGGCCAAGCGCCGCGCGTCCTGCGCGCGGCGGCCGGCACCCGGCCCCTTCCCCGCCTGAAAAATGGCGACGACGTCACTGCGTTCGTCGACGCCGCTGGCGCCGTACCGGTTGCGCGGAGGGAAGAGCTGCGGCAGGTGATTGGCAACGCACGCGACGACGACAAAATTGCGCAGAGGCTCATTGCGCAATTCGAGGATGCAAGAAAACATGACTTTTCCCGGGCGCTCGTCGTCCTTGCGCTCCTTGGTGAACAACGCAATCCGACCGGGACCGCGTATCTCATCAAGTTCGTCTGGCAGCCTCTGCCCAAGGGAGGACCCGTGCGAGAGGAACTCGGATTGTCTGCCGCAGCAGAGGCGCAGGAGCGGCTGCAGGTCAAGGCCGCCAATGCCATCCCCTACGCACGCACCCCCAAGGCGCTGCAGGCAACGCTGGAAATTGCCGGCCGGCATCCCCTGAAAGCGGTTCGCCTTGAGGCGGCATCCAGTTACCTGTGGAACCAGGGCAACAGCGAGGAAGCGCGACGTAAATTGTCCGCGGTGCTTCGCCGAGACGAGCTGCCAGTGCTTGATCGGCCGGTGCGGGACGCGGGCATGTCTGCGCGTGATTTCAATCGCGAGTTGGCGATCTACCTGAAACGCCACCCCGAATTGCAACCACCGAATCCGGAAAAATCACGTCAGCAAAAGCCCCGTCAGGCCGTCGACCCGACGGCGTCACCTCCACCGCCAGACGCGTCACTGTCGTCAGGACAGCGGAACATCCCATGAAGCACATTGCGGCCATGCTGCTCGGACTGCTGGCCGTCGTGCTGCTCGTACCGCGGCTGGCTTATGCCGTTTGCGTCCAGACTGACGCCAGCCAGGCGGACAAGGACCTGTGGGCAACCCACGATTGCTGGCAGGACTTCTATCTCTGGCAATACCGCGCCTATG
>JBBSST010000090.1:0-3284 GCA_038241735.1 Lysobacterales bacterium | reverse complement strand
CGTTGAAATGGTGCGGCTGTTTCGCGAGATCATGTCGTCCTGTCTGGCGCAGGAAGATCCGCTGAAGATCGGCTACCTCGGGCCGGAAGGCACCTTCAGCGAACAGGCGGTGCACAAGCACTTCGGTCACGCCGCCTACGGATTGCCGCTGGGCAGCATCGAGGAAGTGTTTCAGGAGGTCGCTGCCGGACACGCGGACTTTGGCGTGGTGCCGGTGGAAAATTCCGGGCAAGGCATGATCCAGATGACGCTGGACATGTTCCTTACCTCCGACGCCATCATTTGTGGCGAGATCGAATTGCGCGTGCATCAGTGTCTGCACTCACTGCGCGGCAAGCTGGAGGAAGTGCGACGTGTCTACGCACACGCCCAATCGTTGCAGCAGTGCAAGACCTGGTTGCGTATCAACCTGCCCGGCGTGGAGTGCGTTGCCGTGGGCAGCAATGGTGAAGCGGCACGCCTGGCCATGCACGCCGACGACGCGGCAGCGATTGCCGGGGAGACCGCGGGCAAGGTGTATCGACTCAAGACGGTGGCGAAGGGAATCGAGGATCGCGCGGACAACACCACGCGCTTCCTGGTCATCGGGCGAACGCTGTTTCCGCCCTCGGGCAATGACCGCACGTCGGTATTGATCACCGTCAACGACCAACCCGGCGCGTTGTATGACGTGCTCAGTCCGTTTGCCAAACACGGCGTGAGCCTGAACCGGATCGAGTCAAGACCGGCGCATACCGGCAAGTGGCAGTACGCTTTTTTCATCGACGTATCAGGCCACATCGAAGACGCTGCAGTGCACGCCGCAGTGACCGAGCTCGGCCAGTCGGCAGCAAGCCTGCGCGTGCTGGGCTCCTATCCGGTCGCCTTGCCCTGAACATTCGGCTCGGCTGGATCAGCCACGGCGGCGCGGCGTTGCGCGGCAGCGTCCGCGTACCTGGCGACAAATCGATCTCGCATCGCGCGTTGCTGCTGGCTGCGATCGCCGAGGGTACGTCATCCATTCATGGATTCCTCGAGGGAGGGGACACCCGCGCCACCGCCGCCGTGCTGACCCAACTGGGCGTGCGCGTGCAAACACCTTCGCCCGGCGAGCGGGTGGTTCATGGCGTGGGCTTGCACGGTTTGCGTGGCGCTTCCGCTGCGCTGGACTGCGGTAACGCGGGCACTGGCATGCGCTTGCTGGCCGGGCTGCTGGCGGGCCAGGCGTTCGACAGCACGCTGGTGGGCGATGCTTCGCTGTCCAGGCGTCCCATGCGCCGGGTGACCGAACCGCTGGCGTTGATGGGCGCAAAGATCAACACGGATGATGGCCTGCCGCCGTTGCGAGTACAGCCCGTGGATGCGCTGCGCGGGATCCGCCACGTCGCGCCGGTGGCTAGCGCGCAGGTCAAATCCGCGCTGCTGCTGGCCGGCCTGTATGCCGCCGGCGAAACCGAAATCATCGAGCCGCATCCAACCCGCGATTACACCGAGCGCATGCTGGCGGCGTTCGGCTGGCCGATCAGTTTTTCACCCGGGTACGCGAAGCTTGCTGGCGGTCATCTGCTGCATGCCGTCGAGGTGGCAGTGCCTGCGGATTTTTCGTCCGCCGCGTTTTTCATGGTCGCGGCCAGCATCGTGCCGGGGTCCGTTTTGCGCCTCACCGGAGTCGGCCTGAATCCGCGTCGCAACGGTCTGCTGCACGCATTGCGTCTGATGGGCGCTGACATCGCGGTCGAGCATGCACGTGTAGATGGCGGCGAGCCGGTGGGTGACCTGGTTGTGCGTTATGCGCCGCTGCACGGGGTAGAGCTTCCCGAGACACTGGTGTCAGACATGATCGACGAATTCCCCGCGTTGTTTGTCGCCGCCGCCGCTGCCCGTGGCCCGACCGTCATTCGCGGTGCTGGCGAACTTCGGGTGAAGGAGTCTGACCGGATTGCCAGCATGGCCGAAGGTCTGCGCCGCCTTGGCGTAGCGATCGACGAACTACCCGATGGCGCGATCATCCACGGTGGTGCGCTCAGCGGCGGCACGGTGGCCAGCCATCTCGACCATCGCGTCGCGATGAGCTTCGCAGTCGCCGGACTGGTTGCCAGCGGTCCGGTGCGCATCGATGATTGCGCGCACGTGGCGACCTCGTTTCCAGGCTTCATGGCGCTGGCCAATGGTTGCGGATTTGCCTTGCAAGCGGCGATATGAGGCGCGTGCGCGTAACGGCGCGGCTCCGCAACCGTGATCTCGTTGGAGAACTGCCATGCCCGATAGCGTGCCTCCATTCATCGTCGCCATTCCGGCCCGTTATGCGTCCACGCGATTGCCGGGCAAGCCGCTGCGTGATCTCGGGGGCATGCCGCTGATCCTGCGCGTGGCGCGTCGCGCGCAAAATGCCGGCGCGGCACAAGTGGTGGTGGCAGTGGATGACCCACGGGTCGCCGACGCGCTGGCGGGCGAGGGAGTCGACATTTGCATGACCTCCAGCGCCCATGCTTCGGGCAGCGATCGACTGGCCGAATGCGCGGCCCATTACGGCTGGGCAGACGACACCATCGTGGTGAACCTGCAGGGGGACGAGCCGTTTGCGCCCGCTGCAGGCATCCGCGCGGTGGCTTGCGCGCTTGCCGAGGACGACGCTCCGATGGCCACGCTGGCTGCGCCGATCATCGATGCGGATGAACTGTTCAACCCAAACGTCGTCAAGCTGGTGCGCAATGCCAGCGGCCGCGCGATGTACTTCAGCCGCGCTCCCCTGCCGTGGGCGCGCGACGCCTTCGCACACGAGCGCAACGTGCTGCCGACGGGCTTGCCGTTTCTGCGTCACATTGGCATCTACGCGTACCGCTGCGGTTTTCTCAAGCGCTATGCCCAGCTGGCACACACGCCGCTTGAAGAGGCGGAGTCGCTGGAGCAGTTGCGCGTGCTCGAACACGGTTTTGCGATCGCCGTGCGGCTCGCACCGCAGGAATTTCCGCCAGGCATTGATACGGCCGACGACCTCGCACGCGCTCAGCACTGGCTGCTTGCCCATCCCGAGTGAGTCGCGGATGGGTGGTCGAGCCGGCGCCGGTTAGAATGGCCCGATGCAGTCACCGTCCGTCCCTGCGTTCGACGGCAAGGCCTTCGTTCGCACCCTCAGTTCATCGCCCGGCGTCTATCGGCACTTCGACGCTGCTGGCGAACTGCTGTACGTCGGCAAGGCGGGCAACCTCAAGAAGCGGGTCAGCAGCTATTTCCTGAAGCCCAACCTGGAGCCGCGGATCGCGGCGATGGTGGCGCAGATCGCGCGGGTGGAAATCACCGTCACG
>JBBSST010000089.1:0-4556 GCA_038241735.1 Lysobacterales bacterium | reverse complement strand
TCATGCGGCGTTGGCAACGCGCGGCGAGCTGAGCATCGTGAGTTACCAGCACCAACGTGGTGTGATGGTCGCGGTTCAAGGCGAATAGCAGGTCGGCGACATGCGCTCCGGTGCGCTGATCGAGATTGCCGGTTGGTTCGTCGGCAAACAGCACGCGCGGGGCATGAACGAAGGCGCGCGCGATCGCCACGCGTTGCTGTTCGCCGCCGGATAGCTGCGCCGGATAGTGGCGCTGCCGTGTGGTCAGTCCGACTGCCGCCAATGCGTCCTGCGAACGTGCGCGCGCATCGGCGCGTCCTTCCAGTTCCAGCGGCAGCATCACGTTTTCCTGCGCGGTCAGCGCCGGCAGCAGATGAAACGCCTGGAATACGAATCCAACCAGGCGGCGGCGCAGGTCGGCCCGCGCTTCCTCGTCCAGTTGCTCCAGCGCGTGGCCGTCCAGGCGAACGCTGCCCTGACTCGGTGTATCCAGACCGGCCAGCAGACCGAGCAAGGTGGTCTTGCCCGAACCGGACGCGCCGACGATCGCGAAGCTGTCACCGGCATTGATGCGCAGGCTGACGCCGCGCAGGATCTCCAGCCGGCCCTCGGGTCCGATGACCGACTTGCTAACATCGCAGGCCTCAAGCAACGGCTGGGACGGAACACTCATGCGTCGATACCTTTGGTTGGGCTGGCTGCTGTTGGCGCTGTCCGCGACCGCCGGCGCGACAACGGCGCCGCAGCGAACGATCCTGGTGCTGGGTGATTCGCTGTCTGCCGCGCACAACATGCCGGCGGCGGCGGGCTGGGTGCATCTGCTCGATGCGCGTGTGGGCAAGATGGTGCCGAAGTGGCGTGTGGTCAATGCCAGCATCAGCGGAGAGACCTCGTTGAGCGGGCGTAACCGGCTGTCCCAACTGCTCAAGCGGGAGCGTCCCTCGGTGCTGGTACTGGAGCTTGGCGCCAATGACGGATTGCGTGGACTGCCACTGTCGGCATTGCGCGACAACTTGTTGGCGATGCTCGATCAGGCGCGCGACGCGCATGTGCGTGTGCTGCTGGTCGGGATTGAACTGCCGGTGAATTACGGCCGGCGCTACCGCGATGGATTGCGTGCGGTGTACGCGGATCTTGCTCGACAGCGCCAACTGCCATTGGTGCCGTTCCTGCTTGAGGGCATTGCGCAGGATCCGACGCTGATGCAAGCCGATGGCCTGCATCCCACCGCACAGGCGCAATCACGCGTGTTGCAGACGGTTTGGCCGAAGCTGAAGCCGCTGCTTCAATCGCGCTGAGTCACCGCTCGAAAGTGCACGGCGCGAGCAAGCCGGCAATTCAATTTGTGCCTCTCGATCCGGGCTCGCCCGAGTGCCATTGCCGCCGGGCATTGACCCCTACTTGTTCACACCGACATCACCAAAGCGGCCGTAGATTTTCACAAATGTGAAGACCCCAAGGAGCCGTGTGCCATGACCGTTCATGAAGAGCAAGCCGGACTGATCCTGCTGGTCGAGGACAATCGCCAGATCGCCGAAATGGTTGGCGAATTTCTCGAAAGGCTCGGCTATTCAGTCGATTACGCAGCCGACGGTGTCAGCGGTCTGCATCTGGCAGTTTCCAATAGTTACGACGTGATCGTGCTCGACCTGATGCTGCCGGGCCTGGATGGTCTGGAAGTCTGTCGCAAGCTGCGCAAGGAAGCGAAGAACGCAACGCCGGTGCTGATGCTGACCGCGCGCGACACGTTGGAAGACAAACTCGTTGGCCTGGAAGCGGGCGCCGATGATTACTTGGTCAAGCCTTTCGAAGTACGCGAACTGGAGGCGCGCGTGCGTGCGTTGATTCGTCGCGACCGTCGCCAGGTATCAACCGAAGTGCTGACAGTGGGCGACATGACGCTGGACACCGCCACGCTGCGGCTGGCTCGCGATGGGCAGGAACTGACCGTCTCGCCGATCGGCCTGAAGCTGCTGGCGATCTTGATGCGCGAGTCTCCGCGCGTGGTCAGCCGACGCGATATCGAGCGCGAAATCTGGGGCGACATGCTGCCTGACTCGGACACTTTGCGTTCGCACCTGTACAACCTGCGTCGGGTCATTGACAAACCCTTCCCACGGCCGCTGTTACATACCATCCATTCGGCAGGCTACCGACTCGCGGATCTGGAGTCAGAGGTGGCGACCACCGCTCAAACCGTGTGAGCGCATTGGCATTTAGTTCATGGAAAGTCGAGTGACCGAGAGCAGCGCGTTTCCGCACGGAGCGTTCCGGCGGCGCATTGCATGGGTATTTGCACTTCAGTCGCTGTTGATCGTCATCGTCAGTCTGATGGCGGCGTACGATGTGGCGCCGCTGCCGGCAGTGCTGGCGGTGGTCGTGATTACCACGGTGCTGGCCTGGCTTGCGGTGCGCCACGAGTGGCGCGTCGTGCGGCGACTCGCGCGCATGGTGGGACACCTTGACGGCCAGGCGCCAGACCTGGAGTCCTTGCGACTGGACAATCTGTCAGCGCAAACCGATGCCGATGTCGCGGCGCTGGCAGGTGGCCTGCATGACTTCGCTACACGACTTGCCGATTACAACCAGCGTGAGCGCAGTTTCACGCGCGATGCAAGCCACGAGCTACGCAGTCCGCTGACGGTGATCAAGATGTCGGCGGATATGCTCGGCGATGAGCCCGGCTTGAGTGATTTCGGTGCGCGCTCGGTGCGGCGCATTCGCCGGGCAAGCCTCGAAATGGAAGCGCTGGTGGAAGCGTTGCTGGTGCTTGCGCGTGAACCGGACACCCAGGCAGATACAGAATATTTCGTGGTCAACGATGTCTTGCGCAACGAGGTTGCCTCGGCGCGCGAGATGCTGTCAGGCCGCCCGGTCGAGCTGCAGCTGGAAGAGCCCGCGCGCTTTGCGCTGGGCGGTTCGGCCAGTGCGTTTGCCGTGCTGTGCTGGCAACTGATTCGCAATGCATGCCAGCAGACCGACGAAGGTCGCGTGGTGGTACGCGTGGCGCCGGGCATGGTCACGGTAAGCAACCTGGATGCGCCAATGGCAGCGGAGAAGCTGGCGGGCGGTCCACAGCGGGTGCATGGCGCCAGTCGCCACGGTTTCGAGCTGGCGATTGCCCAACGCATCAGCAATCGTTTTTCCTGGCCGCTTGAACTGCAGACCCTGGGCGACCGCCAACACGTGGCGCGGATTCAACTCCCTCGAACGCTGCCGGTCGAAGTAGCGAACCAGAAGCCGGTGAGCGCGCGTCGCTGAGCCGCGCGTTGCCAGTGCAATCGCGCGGCTGGCGCCGGTCTCATTTACCCGCTTCACCTACGCAACCGCTTGAGTTATGCAACGATCGGTGCCGAATCCGCCGTTGTTCTCAGGCTTCGAGCGCCGGGTCGACGGAGAACGTGCAGCCGGTACGTGCCTTGACGTCATCCACGCTCACCCCCGCGTTCAGCTCGATCAGCGTCAGCCCCTTGCCTTTGTCGACGTTGAACACGCACAGATCGGTGATGATCAGATCGACCACCTGCTGGCCGGTCAGCGGCAGGTCGCAGGTGGTCTTGATCTTCGGCGAGCCGTCCTTTGCGTTGTGCTCCATCAGCACCACTACGCGCTTGACGCCGCTGACCAGGTCCATCGCGCCACCCGGCCCCTTGACCATCTTGCCCGGCACCATCCAGTTGGCCAGGTCGCCGGTAGCGGATACTTCCAGCCCGCCGAGGATCGACAAATCGATGTGGCCGCCGCGGATCATCGCGAACGAATCGGCGCTGGAAAAGAACGCCGAACCGGGCAGGGTGGTGATGGTCTGCTTGCCGGCGTTGATCAGGTCCGGGTCGAGCTGTTCTTCAGTCGGGAACGGGCCGATGCCGAGCAGGCCGTTTTCCGAGTGCAGCGTCACGTTGACGCCGGCCGGGATGTGGTTGGCCACCATGGTCGGGATGCCGATGCCCAGGTTGACGTAGAAGCCGTCCTGCAACTCTTTCGCGGCGCGCTGTGCCATCGCCACGCGGGTCGGGTTTTCCTTGCCCGAGACCACGCCGGCGATGGTGCGGAATTCGATCCGCTTCTCGTAATGCGCACCCTGCACGATGCGATCGACATAGATGCCGGGCACGTGGATGTTGTTCGGGTCCAGCTCGCCCACCGCTACCAGGTGCTCGACCTCGGCCACGCAGGCCTTGCCGCAGGTGGCGATCATCGGGTTGAAATTGCGCGCGGTCTCGCGAAACACCAGGTTGCCGTGCGCATCGCCCTTCCATGCCTTGACGATGGAAAGGTCCGACTGGATCGCTTCTTCCAGCACGTATTCCTTGTCCCCGAAGCGCCTGGTTTCCTTGCCCTCTGCCAGCTTGGTGCCGAAGCCGGTGCGCGTGTAGAAACCCGGGATTCCGGCGCCACCGGCGCGCAGCTTTTCGGCCAGCGTGCCTTGCGGGGTCAGGTGCAACTCAAGCTCGCCGGCCAGCGTCTGACGTTCGAACTCCTTGTTCTCCCCGACATAGGACGCGTACACGCGCTTGACCTGGTGGGTTTTGAGCAGCGGGCCCATGCCGAAATCATCGACCCCGGCATTGTTGCCC
>JBBSST010000088.1:0-4625 GCA_038241735.1 Lysobacterales bacterium | reverse complement strand
TCCCGGTGCGTCGGCGGGTTTTTCGCCGCGTCCTTCCCCCTAGGCCGTGGGCCACATCCCTCGGGCAAAACCCCGCTCCTACAAGATCAATACACGCGCGCTTTCGGTGGCACCACTTCGACATCGTCATCGAGGGTGTACATGTGCACCGGCCGGTAGTCGATGCTGGTCTTGCCATCATTGCCTACCCAGCACAGCGAGTGCTTCTGCCACTGCGCGTCGTTGCGATCCGGGAAATCCTCGCGGGCATGCGCGCCGCGCGATTCCTGGCGGTTTTCGGCCGAGACGATCGTCGCCAGCGCCTGTCCGAGCAGGTTCTGCAGCTCGAAGGTCTCGACCAGGTCGGAGTTCCACACCATCGAGCGATCGCTGACCTTGACGTCGGCGAACGAAGCATGGATCTCGCGGATCTTCCTGACGCCATCCGCCAGCGTTTCGCCGGTGCGGAACACGGCGGCATCGGCTTGCATGGTGCGCTGCATCCGGTCGCGGATCACCGCCGTGGGCGTGCCGCCGTTGGCGTTGCGCAACGCATCGAGGTTGGCCAGCGATTTGTCGCAGGCATCGTCGGCAAGCTTGCGATGCGGCTGGTCGGACTTGATCGTCTCGCCGCAGCGGTTGGCGACCGCGCGCCCGAACACCACCAAGTCAAGCAATGAGTTCGAACCCAGGCGATTGGCGCCGTGCACCGAAACGCAGGCCGCCTCGCCAATGGCATACAGGCCCGGCACGACGGCATCGGGATCGCCGTCTTTCAACTGCACCACTTCGCCGTGGTAGTTGGTCGGGATGCCGCCCATGTTGTAGTGCACGGTCGGGATCACCGGGATCGGCTGCTTCTCGACATCGACGTTGGCGAAAATGCGCGCGCTCTCGGAGATGCCGGGCAGCTTCTCGTGGACGTCAGCGGGGTTGAGATGGGTGAGGTCGAGATGCAGGTGGTCCTTGTGCTCACCGACCCCGCGACCCTCGCGGATTTCCATCGTCATCGCGCGGCTGACCACGTCGCGCGAGGCAAGATCCTTGGCGTTGGGCGCATAGCGCTCCATGAAGCGCTCGCCGGTGCTGTTGCGCAGGATGCCGCCTTCGCCGCGCACGCCTTCGGTGATCAGGCAACCGGCGCCGTAGATGCCGGTGGGATGGAACTGCACGAACTCCATGTCCTGCAGGCCGAGGCCGGCACGCAGGGCCATGCCGCCGCCATCGCCGGTGCAGGTGTGGGCCGAGGTGGCCGAGAAATATGCGCGGCCATAGCCGCCGGTGGCCAAGACCGTTCCGTGGGAACGGAACAGGTGCAGCGTGCCTTCGGACATATCCATTGCCAGCACGCCGCGACAGGCGCCATCGGCATCCATGATCAGGTCGAGGGCGAAGTATTCGATGAAGAATTCCGCGTGGTGCTTGAGCGACTGCTGGTACAGCGTGTGCAGGATCGCGTGGCCGGTGCGGTCGGCGGCGGCGCACGTGCGCTGCGCGGTGCCCTTGCCATATTCGGTGGTCATGCCGCCGAAGGGGCGCTGGTAGATCTTGCCTTCCTCGGTGCGCGAGAACGGCACGCCCTGGTGTTCAAGCTCGATGATCGCCGGGATCGCCTCGCGGCACATGTATTCGATTGCGTCCTGGTCGCCCAGCCAGTCCGACCCTTTGATGGTGTCGTAGTAGTGGTAGCGCCAGTCATCCGGGCCCATGTTGCCCAGTGCCGCCGAAATCCCGCCCTGTGCCGCCACGGTGTGCGAACGGGTCGGGAACACCTTGGTGATGCAGGCGGTCTTCAGGCCCTTTTGGGCCAGTCCGAACGTGGCGCGCAGACCGGCACCGCCGGCGCCCACCACGACCATGTCGTATTTGTGTTCAGTGATCTTGTAGGCGTTGGTCATCTGGTTTCCGTGGTTACCCGCTTCGGCCGCATTGCGCGAGCCCGGACACCCGCATCCCGACCCTCTCCCATAAACAGGAAAGGCAACGTGGGTGTCGGGCGGGACTGGCTTGATGAAGCAGCCGCGCGCCGTCCAGTGTCAGGGCTTCGTTCATGGCTCATATGAAGGCGATGCGGGCGATCGAGTACAGCGATGCCAGCGCGCCAAGGACACACACGAAGATGACGAGCAGCTGCAGTGCAATTTCGGCCGCGCGGTTGTGCACGTAATCCTCGATCACCACCTGCACGCCGAGTTTTGCGTGCCAGAACAACGCCAGCGTGAACAGCGTGAACGCGATCGCGTTGAACGGCTTGTGCAGCGTCGCCACCACGGTGCCATGGTCGGCGCCGATAAACGACACCAGCGTGCCGACCAGCCATGGCACCAGTATCGCCAGCACCACCGCAGTGACCCGCTGCCACCAGAAATGACCGGTGCCGGTCTTGCCCGAGCCCAGCCCGCGCGCACGCCCGATCGGGGTGCGGTAGTCGGGCTTGCGCGACGCCGACTTGTTTGCCGCCTGCCTTGCCGCCTGCGACTCGTTCATGCGCCACCTCGCAATGCGAAAAACCAGATCAGCGCAGTCAGCACCACCGTCAGTACGCCGACCGTGTAGCCGGACCGGTAGACCTCGGGGATTTCAAAACCCCAGCCGATATCCCACAGCAGGTGGCGGATGCCGTTGAGCAGGTGGAAGACCAGCGCCAGCGAGAAACCCAGCAGCACGAGCTTGCCCAGGGGCGAGGCCAGGCAGGCCGCGGCGTTGAGGTATGCATCGCCACCCGCGGCGACTGCCAGCAGCCACCATGCCAGTGCAAAGGCACCCACGACCAGGATGATGCCGCTGGCGCGATGCAGGATCGACATGGTCATCGTGATCTGCCAGCGATAAACCTGCAGGTGCGGTGACAGGGGGCGTTCGCGGTTGGCCATCGTGCCTCGTTCTCTCGCTGGGCGGCCGTGGCCGCGTGGCTGATGCCTCGTCCATGTGTTCGACGGCAAGCCGGGGGAAAGCCCAAAGCAATCCCCGGACAACCCTGTCAGACAACATAGGACGGCAAAAACGCCGGATATCCCCCGGATCCATCCGGATTCAATCCAGCCTACAAATGCGGTAAATCAAAAATCAATGCAGCGACCGTTTTTCTCCCAATCGCCATAACGCGTCGGATCGAGGCCATCGCGGCCACCGATTTCCTGCGCGGGTGTCGGCTCGGGAACAGGCTGCTCGGCCTGTTCCTGGGCGGGTATCGGGTTGGTTTCGCCTATCATTCTTGTCTCTCGCTACGCCACCAGTCTAATTCCCGGCCCCGATTCGGACAAGCCGCGCACTCGGAGCACACCATGTTCGCCCTGCCCGACCATCACATCGTCGCGTTCAGTGGCCGCGATGCGACCGCGTTTGCGCAGGCGCAATTCATGAACAACGCCGCCGACCTGGCCGTCGGCCACTGGCAATGGAGTGGCTGGCTGACCCCGAAAGGACGCGTGATTGCGTTGTTCGCGCTGTTGAAATCCAGTGACGAACGCATCTGGCTGCTGCTGCGCGATGCCGATCCGTCCGACATCGCCGACCGATTGCAACGCTTCGTGTTCCGCAGCAAGGTGGCGATCAGCGCGCGCGACGACCTGCATGCCAGTGGCGCATTCGAGCCTCCCACCAGGGCCCGCGGCGCGCAGATGGACTCCACCAGCGAAAACGAGATCGTGCTCGACCAGGGCGGCGCCGGTGGACCGCGCCACCTCCAGATAGGCACCACTGCGGCAGTCCAGGATGCCCATTGCCTCGCCCGCTGGACCGCGTTCGACCTGATGCATGGTTTGCCACGACTGTCGTCGTCCCAGTGCGAGCAATGGACGCCGCAGCAGCTGTCGCTGGATCGTCTGCAGGCCTACAGCGTTCGCAAGGGCTGCTATCCCGGCCAGGAAATCGTCGCGCGCACGCATTTTCTTGGCCAGGCCAAACGCGGCCTGGTGTTGTTTGAAAGCGAGCTTGCACACGCACCTGGCGCGCAGGTCATCGATGGCGAGCGCACGTCGGGCTCGATCGTCAGCGCCGTGGACACCGGCGAGCGTCGGATGGCGCTGGCCGTGCTGTCCCTGGACCCAGACGTGGCAGCGCCCCATGCCGATGGCGATGCCTTGCACAGGGTCGCCCTGCTGGACGGCTTGGTGCGCTGATCGCTTGACCGGTTCGCGTTGTCCAAACCACGCCCGCGACACCGTAATGACACCGAACGATTGCTATGCTCCACACGGGGAAATCGGTGGCGTCACGTCGGCATGGCCGGTGGTGCCGCCCCGATTACATTTTTTTGCATCACTCAGGGAGAAATTAGCAATGAACACGTCCAGCTTCGCAATGCCTGTCGCGATGTCGATTGCCGTGCTGTTGTCGGCCTGCGCCACGGCTCCGCCACCGCAGCCGCACGCGCCACCACCGTCGGTCACGCAAAACCAGAAGTTGTCTGCCGACAGCCTGTTCGCGTTCGGCAAATCCAGCCTTGACAGCCTGAGCGACAGCGGCCGCGCACAGCTCGATGCGCTCGCTGCCAGTCTCCTTGGCGGTGCTCCGTTCGAGATGATCCACGTGATTGGCCACAGCGACCGCATCGGCAACGACAAGGCCAACCTCGATCTGACCACGCGCCGCGCCACCAGCGTGCGAGACTATCAGGTGCGCAGCGGTGTGCCGGCCACCAGGAG
>JBBSST010000087.1:0-4683 GCA_038241735.1 Lysobacterales bacterium | reverse complement strand
TTACCGGTAACGCCATCGCGCCCATGGGGCGCTCCTACATACGAGCATCAGCCGGCGAGCTTTTTCTTCACCAGCGCCGACACCTGGCCCATGTCGGCCAGCCCGGCGAGTTTCGGCTTCAGCACGGCCATCAGCTTGCCCATGTCGGCCGGGCTGGTTGCGCCAGTCTCGGCGATCGCGGCATCGATTGCGGCCAATACTTCGACTTCGCCCATTTTCTCGGGCAGGTAGCGCTGGATCACCACGATCTCGGCGCGCTCGATCGCGGCGAGATCCTCGCGATTGGCGGCCTCGAACTGGTTCACCGAATCCTTGCGCTGCTTGACCATTTTTTCCATCGCAGCCAGCACGGCGACATCGTCGAGCTCGATGCGCTCGTCGACTTCGCGCTGCTTGATGGCCGCGTTGACCAGGCGGATCACGCCAAGGCTGGCCTTGTCGCCGGATTTCATCGAGGCCTTCATGTCGTCGATGAGGCGTTGCTTGAGGGTCATGGCATTACTCCAATCACAGGAACGGGGAGAGCTGGGAACACAAGAGTTGGGAACACAAGAACCGGGGAACGCAAGAATCCGGGAACACAAAAAGCCGGTGACGCGAGGCGTGACCGGCTTTCGATGGATGCTGCCCCGCGCCCATCCGCCAAGGGCGGATACGCACGGAGGAACCTGCGCTCAGTACAAGCGCTGGCGCTTGGTCACATCGCGCGAGCTGCGGCGTGCCTGACGCTTGACGGCGGCAGCGGCCTTGCGCTTGCGCTCCTGGGTCGGCTTCTCGTAAAACTCGCGCTTGCGGGTTTCGGCGAGCACGCCGGCCTTCTCGCAGGTGCGCTTGAAGCGACGGAGGGCAAACTCGAATGGTTCGTTTTCGCGGACTTTGACGCTGGGCATGGAATCTCCGGAACGGTAAATCGCCAGGTTCCGCCCGGCGAGCCGCGTATGATAGCGGGCTGTGTGGTGGCTGCGCAACAGGGATGTTGGGCCGACGGCGGGCAAGGGATGGCGCCTGGCGTCCGGATTCCAGCGCGGCGCAGGCGCGCGTCCGTGTCGCCAACTTCGCGCGCGTCGGGGCCAGTTTGCCCTGCGTGAGGCCGCCACGGTCAAAGTCGCTGGCCAGCGTCGCGATCGCCGATGGCTTCAATGATGACCAGCGGTTTGGCCCAATTGCCCTTATCCCAGCCCATTTCCAGCACATGAAAATCCTCGGTATCGAAACCAGCTGCGACGAAACCGGCGTTGCCGTCTACGACACCACGCTGTCCGGGCCGGCCGGGTTGCTGGCGCACGGGCTGTATAGCCAGATCGCGCTGCACGCCCAGTACGGCGGGGTGGTGCCGGAGTTGGCCAGTCGCGACCATGTCCGCAAGCTGCTGCCGCTGATCCGCCAGACCCTGGATGACGCCGGGCTGGGCGTGGCCGACCTCGATGGGGTGGCCTATACCGCCGGTCCGGGGCTGGTCGGAGCGTTGCTGGTCGGTGCCGGCGTGGCGCGTTCGCTGGCGTGGGCATTGGACCTGCCGGCGATCGGGGTGCATCACATGGAAGGCCACTTGCTGGCGCCGCTGATGGAAGACAATCCACCCGAGCCGCCGTTCGTGGCGCTGCTGGTGTCCGGCGGCCATACCCAGCTGGTTGCCGTGGACGCGATCGGCCGCTACCGGCTGCTGGGCGAGACCCTCGATGACGCGGCCGGCGAGGCGTTCGACAAGACCGCCAAGATGATGGGCCTGCCGTATCCGGGCGGCCCGCAGCTGGCGAAGCTGGCCACCATCGGGACGCCTGGAGAGTTCAGGTTTTCGCGCCCGATGACCAACCGGCCCGGACTCGACTTCAGTTTCAGCGGGCTCAAGACCCAGGTGTTGCTGGCTTGGCGCGATAGTGACAAGAGTGACCAGACCCGCGCCGACATCGCGCGCGGTTTCGAGGATGCCGTGGTCGACACCCTGGCGATCAAATGCGAACGCGCGCTGGATGCGGCCGATTGCAACGTGCTGGTCGTGGCTGGTGGCGTTGGTGCCAACCAGCAGCTGCGTGCGAAGTTGCATGACATGGCTCGCCAGCGCGGTGGACGCGTGTGCTTTCCGCGCCCCGAACTGTGCACCGACAATGGCGCGATGATTGCGTTCGCCGGTGCGCTGCGGCTCCGCGCCGGGCAGCACGACAACGCCGAAGTACACGTGACCCCGCGCTGGGACATGGCGACGTTGCCGGAAGTCATTTCACCTCCATGACAGCGGCGTCAGCCGCGCCAGCCGCGAGCCGCGCGTCGGCTCGACGATCATCGGAAACACTCGCGGCTGACGCCGCTGCTACTGAACTGCGGGAGATCGCATGGACAAGATTTTCATTGAAGGTCTCGCAATCGATGCCCTGATCGGCGTCTACGACTGGGAGCGACGCATCCGCCAGCCGTTGCTGTTCGATATCGAAATGGCATTCGACAACCGCGTGCCGGCAGCCAGCGATGACATCCGCGACACGCTCAATTACAAAGCGGTCAGCAAGCGCATCATTGCGATCGTGTCGCAATCGGAATTTGCCCTGGTCGAGACATTGGCCGAGCGTTGCGCTGACGTCGTGTTGGCCGAGTTCAAGGTCGACTGGTTACGATTGAAGCTCAGCAAGCCTGGTGCGGTGCGTGGAGCGCGTGCGGTGGGCGTCATCATCGAGCGTACGCGCGGGTAGAACCGCGCGCCAACGCGCGCACACCGGAGACAGCAACGATGTGGCTCGAACAAATTGAAGCGTTGCAAGCAGCGCTGGCCGCATATCCCTGGGCGTATCGACTGATCGTCGCCGCGGCTCTGGTGTTGGCCGCATGGCTCGCCAACTGGATCACCAAGCGTGTGCTGCTGCGTGGATTGCGACGCGTGTTGCACGCCGCGTCGCTGCGTACCGGTGATCACGAGGTCAAGCTCACCGTCATCCCGCGACTGGCCAATGTGATCCCCGCACTGATCCTGTCGGCCGGTGTCGTCGCCGTTCCCGGGCTTCCGGAATGGCTGATTGCCACCGTCCACAACGTATGCAGTGCATTCATCGTGTTGACCATCGCGCTGGCGATCTCGCATGCGCTCGACCTGGTCAACGTGGCGTGGCAGCGCCGCCCCGACGCCAACAGCAAGCCGATCAAGGGCTACCTGCAGCTGGTGAAGATCGTGATGTTCGTGTTGGCCACGGTGCTGATGGTGGCGATCGTATCGGATCGTTCGCCGTTGATCCTGCTGACCGGCATGGGCGCGATGAGCGCGGTGCTGCTGCTGGTGTTCAAGGACACGATCCTGTCGCTGGTGGCCAGCGTGCAGCTGTCCAACAACGACATGCTGCGGGTCGGCGACTGGATCGAGATGCCGTCGCTGGATGCCGACGGCGACGTGGTGGACATCGCGCTCAACACGGTGAAGGTGCAGAACTGGGACAAGACCATCACCACCATCCCGACCTATCGCCTGATCAGCGAGAGTTTCAAGAACTGGCGCGGCATGAGCGAATCCGGTGGCCGCCGGATCAAGCGTTCGTTGCTGCTTGACCAGAAATCAGTGCGGTTCCTGACGGCAGACGAACGCACCAACTTGCGCAGGATCGCGCTGATCGACGATTACCTCGACGCGCAGCGCGGGGAGCTGGAACACTACAACACAACGTTGCAGGCAGCCGGCAAGGATGCGATCAACAACCGCCGCGCCACCAACCTTGGCACGTTCCGCGCCTACGTCACCGCCTACCTGCGCGCACATCCCGGCGTGAACCAGGAAATGACCCTGATGGTGCGCCAGCTTGAACCCGGACCGACCGGCGTTCCGATGCAGGTCTACTGTTTTTCCGCCGACGTCGGCTGGGTGGCCTACGAGAATCTTGCCGGCGACATCTTCGACCACCTGCTGGCGATCCTGCCGGAATTCGGACTGCGCGTGTTCCAGGGATCCAGTGATGCGCCGCTGCGTGTGTCGATCACCGATCGCAGCGTTGCCCATGACAGCGATCACAGCCATGACAGGCATGACAGGCATGACAGTCAGGACCACAGCACGAAGGCGCTGGCCAAGCCATGAGCCGCGCCTGCCTCAGCCTGGGCAGCAATATCGATCCGGAGCGCCACCTGCGCCTGGCCATCGCTGCGCTGCGCGCGCGCTTTGGCGAGATTCGCGTGTCGCCTGTGTATCGCACGCAGGCGGTGGGTTTCGACGGCGCGCAGTTTCTCAATGCCGCCGTGGTGATCGACACCGACCTTGAGCCCGTTGCACTGGATGCCTGGTTGCACGCATTGGAAGACGCGCACGGGCGTGATCGTCGCGCGCCGCGATTTGGCGACCGCACGCTGGATATCGACCTGGTGTTGTTCGGTGCACGCATCGTTGACGGCCCCGGCCATTTGCAGGTTCCGCGTGATGAGCTGCGCCACGCGTTCGTGCTCAGGCCGCTGGTCGACATCGTGCCCGAAGCGATCGATCCGCGCAGTGGAAAAACCCTGGCGCAGCTGTGGGCGCAATCGCCGGAGCGCGACGTGGCGATGACGGCGTTGGCGGGGTTCGACCCCGGTTGAACGGCTCTCAACAGCAGCATCTGTGGGAAGCGGCTTTTGTAGGAGCGGGATGAGCCGCGGGAAGTGAGTGCCGTGCGGTGCGACAGTAAACAATCGCCGCTGAACGCCCAGCTCAACCCGCCGGGGCCGTGGCCTGACGTG
>JBBSST010000086.1:0-4977 GCA_038241735.1 Lysobacterales bacterium | reverse complement strand
CTGGGCGCGGACTCGCTGGACACCGTGGAGTTGGTGATGGCGCTGGAAGAGGAATTCGAAACCGAAATTCCCGACGAAGACGCTGAGAAGATCACTACCGTGCAGCAGGCAGTTGATTACATCAAGGCGCACGCCAAGAGCTGACCGCCCGCCTGACGGTGCTGCGAGCGATGCCGCCTTTGCGAGCATGCATGCGCGATCACCGTCCTGCGATTTGACCGAATGCTGCGCCGTCCTGGCGCAGTTTTCGTTTGTGCGCTACGTGACGTCCGCCACCGTATGGTGCGCGCATCGCGCCGTCACATTCTTGCGTCGATGATTCGGCGCGCACGATGAATCAGTAGTTGAGCGCGACATCAGGCAAGGGAGCTCAAGATGGGCAAGCGACGTGTGGTAGTCACTGGCATGGGGCTGATCTCACCGGTGGGCAACGATGTTGCCAGCGCCTGGGACCGTGTGCTGAAAGGGATCAGCGGCATCGGGCCGGTTACCCACTTTGACGCCAGCGCATATGCCACTCGCATTGCCGGCCAGGTGCGGGACTTCGACCCCGCCCAATGGGTGGCTGCCAAAGACGTCAAAAAGATGGATCCATTCATCCATTACGGTGTCGCCGCCGGCACGCAGGCCTTTCGCGACTCCGGCCTTGAGATCACCGAAGCCAATGCTGACCGGATTGGCGCCGCGGTCGGCGCAGGTATCGGCGGGCTGCACACGATCGAATCCACGACGCTGGAGCTCGAGGTCAAGGGGCCGCGCCGAGTGTCGCCTTTCTATGTGCCCAGTTCGATCATCAACATGGTGTCCGGCCAGCTCTCGATCATGTTTGGTCTGAAGGGTCCGAACATTGCCTGCGTCACGGCGTGCACCACCGCCACCCACAACATCGGTCTGGCGATGCGCATGATCCAGTACGGCGACGCCGATGCCATGCTTGCCGGTGGAGCGGAATTCTCGACCACCGCCACTGCAATGGCCGGCTTCTGTTCGGCCAAGGCCATGTCCACGCGTAACGATGATCCGACGCGCGCCAGCCGACCGTGGGACCGCGACCGGGACGGTTTCGTGCTGTCTGATGGTGCCGGCATCCTGATGCTGGAGGAATACGAACACGCGATGGCACGCGGGGCGCATATTCATGCCGAACTGATCGGTTTTGGCATGAGCGGCGATGCGTTCCACATGACCGCTCCAAGCGTTGGCGGCGAGGGTGCGGCGCGCTGCATGCGTCATGCATTGGCGGACGCCGGTCTGAATCCGTCGCAGGTGCAATACGTCAATGCCCACGGCACTTCCACGCCGATGGGTGATCTGGGTGAGGTGATGGCCGCCAAGAGTGTCTTCGGCGAGCATGCCTACAAACTTGCGATGAGCTCGACCAAATCCACCACCGGACACCTGCTTGGTGCGGCCGGCGGCGTGGAGGCGATCTTCACCATCCTGGCGCTGCGCGATCAGGTGTTGCCGCCCACGATCAACCTGGAAAATCCCGGCGAAGGTTGCGATCTCGATTTCGTGCCGAACACGGCGCGCGACGCCAAGGTCGAGGTGGCGCTTTCCAATTCGTTCGGCTTCGGCGGCACCAACGGGACCCTGGCGTTTCGCCGCGCTCCGGCGTGAGTTGCCATCATCGCGATCTGCCTGGCCGGCACGACCTGCTGGCCATCGCCGCGGCACAGCCGGAACGCTATCCGTGTCTGCTGCAAAGCGTGCTGCACGGCACCGCATCGGCGCGCCATGACATCCTGTTTGCCTGTCCGCAAGATCGTCTGGAGCTTGCGGCAGACGGGGTCTTGCGCGACGCTTCGGGTCGACCGCGCGAGGGTACTTTCCTCAACGCGCTGGACGCTGCGTGGCAGGCGGAACGAACCGACGCGGCTTCAGACGGATTGCCATTTCACGGGGGCTGGGTGTTGTTGCTTTGCTACGAGCTCGCCGCGCAGATCGAGCCGAGCGTGGTGCTGCCGGCGCCGGCAGTCATCCCGTGCGCACTGGCGCTGCGATGTCCCGCCGCGATCATCTTCGATCACGTGACGAGTCGCACCGTACTCGTCGCGGAGGCAGGCCAGCAAGCGCTGCTCGATGTGCTGCACGCAGATCTCGTGCCCGGCGCAGAGGTGCCGGCGCCCGCACTTGCGCAAGCGTGGGAGGAAGACCCGCCGGAGCATTTCCTTGCCGGCGTGCAAAAGGTAAAGGAACACCTGCATGCAGGCGATATCTTTCAGGCCAATCTGTCGCGCGCGTGGCGCGCACGTTACGCGGTCGAGCCCACCGCTGCCGCGCTGTATGCCGCGCTGCGGGTTGCCAATCCAGCGCCGTTCGCAGGAATGTTGCAGCAGCCGGGCTGGGCGGTCATCAGCTCCTCGCCGGAGCGTTTGATCGCCGTGCGCAACGGTGTCGTGCAAACCCGGCCGATCGCCGGCACCCGTGCACGAATTCCCGGCGATGACGAAGCAGTGTGCATCGATGAGCTTCGCCACCATCCAAAGGAGCGCGCCGAACACGTCATGTTGATCGACCTGGAGCGCAATGACCTGGGACGCATCTGCGAGGCGGGCAGTGTGGTGGTCGACGAATTGATGGCCGTGGAAAGCTACGCCGATGTGCACCACATCGTGTCGAACGTGCGTGGGCGCCTTCGCGAAGGGGTGACGCCCGGACAGGTGATCGCGGCAACCTTCCCCGGCGGCACCATCACCGGTTGTCCCAAAGTACGCTGCATGCAGATCATTACCGAGCTGGAGGACGCACCCCGTGGCGCGTACACCGGATCGATCGGCTATCTCGATCGCAGTGGCGACATGGATCTGAACATCCTCATCCGCACGGTCAGCCAGATCGGTTGTGAAGTGAGCTTGCGTGCCGGGGCCGGCATCGTGGCCGACTCGGATGCGGCCAGCGAGCTGGCGGAGACACGCGCCAAGGCGCGAGCCGTGTTGCGGGCGCTGGGCGTGGTCGAGTCATGAGCTCGCGCGTGCTGGTGGATGGTGGTGCCACCGGTCGATTGTCGGCACTCGATCGCGGACTGGCCTACGGGGATGGTCTGTTTGAAACGATCCGCTTTGTCGGCGTGGCCGCACCGCTATGGCAGCGGCACATGTGCCGGATCGATGAGGGATGTCGGCGCTTGCGATTGGCGTTGCCGGACCCGGCGCTGTTGTGGAGCGAGGCGCTGGCGGTCAGCGCGGGCATGGCGCATTCGGTGGTTCGCATCACGCTGACGCGTGGGACGGCTGCGCGCGGTTATACGCCGGCGGTGAACGCCGTGGGCACCCGGATTGTCGCGGCTTTCCCGCCGCCGCTGATGGCCGCTGCGAGCTACCTGCAAGGCGTGCAACTGCGGGTCTGCGACGTGCAGTTAGCCGAGCAGCCGTTGCTTGCCGGCATCAAGCACCTCAACCGGCTGGAGCAAGTGCTGGCGCGCGGCGAGTGGACTGATCCGGCGATCGCGGACGGCGTGCTGTGTGACCGCCATGGCCATGTCATTTCGACGACTTCGGCGAACCTGTTCGCGGTGCTGAATGACCAACTGCAAACGCCGGCAGTGGATCGATGCGGCGTCGCCGGCGTTGGTCGTGCCGAGGTGCTGGCGATCTGTCCGCAGACCCGGGTTGGAACGCTGACACTGACCGACTTGCAAGATGCGCGCGAAGTGTTTCTCAGTTCCAGCGTGCGCGGCATCCTACCGGTACGTGCGCTGGCAGGGCATCATTACCAGCCCGGTGCCGTCGCGCGAAGTTTGCAACAGCATTGGCGCGAACTCGGATTTCCCATGGAACACATCGGATGACGCAAAAGTTGCCCCGGCGCTCGACTTCGCGCGGACGGATCTCCCTCAGCGTGTGGCTGTTGGTGTTCGGTCTTGGTCTGCTGGCGGCTGCTGGATGGGGCTGGTTTGAATTTCAGCGATTCAGCCAGGCCCCGCTGCAAGTTTCGTCGCAGGCCAGCATTGACGTGGCGCGTGGCAGCGGATTGCGTGGCATCGTGCATGAATTGCGCCAGCGTGGGGTGACTGTGGCGCCCGATCTGTACTGGCGCGCGCTTGCGCTGCAGATGGGCGTCAGCGGCAAGTTGCACGCGGGCGAATACGCGCTGAAACCCGGTATCACGGCGCGACGACTGCTGGCGGACATGGCCACCGGCAAGGTGCAGCAGCACCGCTTCACCATCGTGGAAGGGTGGAGTTTCCGCGAGTTGCGCCAGGCGCTGGCCAAGGACGCGCAATTGAAGCAGACCGGCGCCGCACTGGATGATGCCGCGCTGATGCGTCAGATCGGTGCCGGCGGCGAAGCTGCGGAAGGGCGGTTTCTGCCGGAGACTTACTCGTGGGTGAAAGGCGACAGCGATCTCGATCTGCTACGCCGTGCCCATGACGCGATGAGCGACACGCTCAAGAAGGTTTGGCCAGAGCGTGCGCCCGACTTGCCACTGAATACGCCGTACGAGGCGCTGATCCTGGCCTCGATCGTGGAAAAGGAGACCGGCCTGCCATCCGAGCGCGCACGCATCGCCGGTGTCTTCGTGCGGCGGTTGCGGCTGCACATGTTGTTGCAGACCGACCCCAGCGTCATCTACGGCATGGGTGCCAGCTATGCCGGAAATATTCGCAAGGCCGATCTGACCGCCGATACCCCGTACAACAGCTACACCCGCGCCGGTTTGCCACCGACCCCGATCGCGTTACCGGGCAAGGCGGCGTTGCTGGCGGCACTGCATCCAGCCGACGGTACGGAACTGTATTTTGTTGCGCGTGGCGATGGCGGGCACGTGTTTGCGAGTTCGCTGGAAGAGCACAACCGGAACGTAGATTGTTACCAGCGCAAGCAGTGCCGATGAAGCCGGATAACTCTGCAGCTGCGGTGGTGACTGCGACGCCAACTCGCGGCAAGTTCATCAGCCTGGAAGGCGGCGAGGGCGCCGGTAAAAGTACCTTGCTGACCGGACTGCATGCGGCGATCACCAGGCACGGCCTGCAGG
>JBBSST010000085.1:0-5239 GCA_038241735.1 Lysobacterales bacterium | reverse complement strand
GGGGACACCACGGACGGCCCGGGCACCGCCCGCTCCGACGCGTGAACCCTCCGACGCGTGAACCATCCGACGCGTAAACCGTCCGAAGCGTGAACCGTCCGACACGCGAAGCATCCGACACTCGAACCAAGGGCTTGTAGCGGACGATTCGTACGTGCAGGTCGTGCAGCCTGCAAAAACAACGTCGACTCGCACATCAAACACAACGCCAATCAGTTGGCGTATTTTTCAAGCTCGAACACACCCGCATCGACGATCACCGAAAAATATCCGCTGCTTGAAGTAAACCCTTCGCCTTCCAATACAGTCCCCGGTTTCACGTGGCACAGCATCATCGAGGCCGAAGCCGCGCACTGCAGGCCGGCATCGGCGTTGATGCCTGGGAGCAACTCCGCCAATTCATCCGCCGGTACCGGCTCGAGTCGCCGGTCTTGGCCATCAAACCGGGCCAGCCAGCCATCGCCCTGCCTCGCCACCAACAGCGGCAACGGCGCATCCGGGCCGTGCTTCGAGTCGGCGGCCTGTACGGGCCGATACGCACCACTCAACCAATCCGTGGCATTGGCGCTGCCCGCCAAGAAAAGCCCGGCAACGCAGGCAAACCCGATGATCCGGCGCGCGGCGTTCATGTCGCGCCCACGACGCTATACTCCACTTCGCCGTACAGGTCGTGCTCGTCGCTGCCCATGATCCGCACGTCGACGAATTCACCGGGTTGCAGGTTGGCATCTCGGCCATCCTGGATCTGCACCAGTCCGTCGATCTCCGGCGCATCGGCCATCGAGCGCGCAATCGCGATGTCGCCATCGATGGCATCGACCAGGCAGCGCTGCACGCTGCCGATCTTGGCTTCGAGCTTGGCCGCTGAAATCTCCGCCTGCCGCTGCATGAAACGCGCCAGGCGCTCCTGCTTCACCTCTTCGGGCAACGGGTCCGGCAATGCGTTGGCCTGCGCGCCATCGACGGGCGAATAGGCAAACGCGCCGACCCGATCGAGCTGCGCCTCGTCGAGGAAATCCAGCAACTGCTCGAACTCGGCCTCGGTTTCGCCGGGAAACCCGACGATGAAGGTCGAGCGGATGGTGATCTCGGGGCAGGTCTCGCGCCAGCGCGCGATGCGCTCCAACGTCTTGTCGACCGCGCCCGGCCGCTTCATCAATTTCAGGATGCGCGGGCTGGCGTGCTGGAACGGGATATCAAGGTAGGGCAGAAGTTTTGGTACACCGTTATGGGTCTGCGCCATCAACGGGATGATCTCGTCGACGTGCGGATACGGATACACGTAATGCAGGCGCGTCCACACACCGAGTTCCGCCAGGCCTTCGCACAAGGACTTCATCCGGGTCTGGTACGGCTTGCCCTGCCACATGTGTTCGGCATATTTCACGTCCACGCCATAAGCCGAGGTGTCCTGCGAGATCACCAGCAATTCGCGCACGCCGCCGCGCACCAGTTTTTCGGCTTCGCGCAGCACCTCGTCAACCGGTCGTGATACCAGGTTGCCGCGCATCGACGGGATGATGCAGAAGCTGCAGCGATGGTTGCAGCCTTCGGAAATCTTCAAATAGGCGTAATGCCTGGGCGTCAGCTTGATGCCGATGTCGGGCACCAGGTCGATGAACGGATTGCGGCTTGGCGGCAGCGCCTTGTGCACCGCTTCCATCACGCTGCCGTAATCCTGCGGGCCGCTGATCGACAGCACGCCCGGATGCGCCTCGCGGATCAGTTCGGCACGCTTGCCCAGGCAGCCGGTGACGATGACCTTGCCGTTCTCGGCCAACGCCTCGCCGATCGCATCCAGCGATTCGGTCACCGCCGAGTCGATGAAACCGCAGGTGTTGACCACCACCACGTCGGCAGCGTCGTAGGTCTGCACGATGTCGTACCCCTCCACCCGCAACTGGGTGAGGATGCGCTCCGAATCGACCAGCGCCTTGGGGCAGCCGAGGCTGACGAAGCCGACCTTGGGATTGGTCGCAATGGACGGGCTGGTGGACATGCGGAGCCAGGATGCGTGAAGGTCGGCGATTATAGCGGGGGCGCTAGAATCAGCCTTCATCCTGCGGGAGTTATCGCATGGGCGGACACATGAACGCACGCCTGAACGGGCACATCGGCGAGCACATCGATATCCCGGTCGCGGATGCCGCCGCTCCCGGCATCAAGCGCATTGGCGGCTGGCTGGCACGGCCCGATGGCCAGCCGCGCGGCGCGCTGGTGGTGATCCAGGAGATCTTCGGGGTCAATGCGCACATGCGCGAGGTGGTCGATGGCTATGCCCGCGCCGGTTACCTGGCGCTGGCGCCAGCGCTGTTCGACCCGATCGAGCGCAACGTGGAGCTGGATTACGACGACGCAGGATTCCAGCGCGGCCGCGCGTTGGTCGATGCATTGGGCGTCGAACGTGCGCTTGCACTCGTCGCGGACAGCGCGCGGTCGTTGCAAGGCTTGCTGGACCAGTCATTCGCCAACGCACTCACGTCCGGCGGCGACGCGCCCCGCATCGGCGTTGTCGGCTTCTGCTGGGGTGGCACGATTGCCTATCTCGCCAATACCCGCCTCGGCCTGCCTGCGGTCAGCTATTACGGCGCGCGCAGCGTGTCCTACCTGGATGAAACCCTGCGCGCGCCGATGATGTTCCACTTCGGCGAACACGACGCCAGTATTCCCGCCCACGACATCGCGCTGCATCGCCAGAAACAACCGCGCGCCGAAATCCACGTTTATCCCGCCGGCCACGCGTTTAACCGGGCCGTGGATCCACGCGCGTATGCTGCCGACAGCGCCACGCTCGCCCATCGCCGCACGCTTGCGTTTTTCGGCCAAGCGCTAGGCTGAAGACCCATCGGAGCCCGCCATGTCACGCAAATCCGCAGGCCACGCCCGTTACGAATTGCATCCGCAACTGGCCGCCGACAGCCATCCCGTCGCGGCCTGGTCGCTATGCGAACTGCGCCTGATGGACGACAGCAATTATCCGTGGCTGGTGCTGGTACCGCGCGTCATCGACGCACGCGAAATATCCGACCTCGACACCACCCAGCGCCATGTCCTGGCCGACGAGATCGACCTCGCCTCGCACCTGCTGCACGATGCCTTCCGCCCCTTCAAGCTCAACGTCGCCGCGCTCGGCAACCTGGTGCCGCAGCTGCACATCCACGTCATCGCCCGCTTCGAAAGCGATCCCGCCTGGCCGGCGCCCGTCTGGGGGCGCATCGCGGCACGCCCCTACAGCCCGGAAATGCTGGTCGAGCGCATCACCCAACTGGGCGAACACCTGCGCGCCTGAGCACGCTTGGCGACACTCCCGACACGGACGGATTCCACGGATGCAGGCAATGTCCGCCAGCAAGCGGCGCGCGGCATCTACGATCCGCTTATCGCAGTGACACGATCAGCAAGCCGATGGCCATGCAGCAGCCAGATACAACGCGGGGCGGCCCTGGAGCCGCCCCGCGTTGGATGCCAAACACGCATGACCATGCAATTAAGGCCTTGGTGTCGCAAGCAGCAACGATCAGTCGACGTGCACGACCTTGGTGCCGGCAATCAAGTCATGGCCGCAGCGACGATCACTGCGGAAGATCAGCAGCACGTTGACGAGTGCCAACACCGGTCCAATCATCGGCACGTTGGTCACCACGTTGATCGGCAGATAGCGCAAGCCGAGCAATCGTCCGATGGGTGGCTTGGCGCCATTGAGATCGACGATCTTGATCTTGATGGCCTTCTTGCCCCAGGTCTGCCCGGTTGCGTTGAGCGGGAAGCCCTGCACGATGACGAAGATCACGAAGCCGATCACTCCCCACATCACGGTAGTCCCAACGCTCATTTGCTGGCCGGCCTGCGCGGCAGCGGTCGCTGCCTTCATGTAGCCGCCCGCATACATCAGCGGCACCAGGATCACCAGCAGGATGACACCGTCGATGATCGCGGCACCCAGCCGCGCACCACGCCCGGCCAGTTCATCGCCACTCGACATTTCAGCCACGGCCGCATCCGGGCCACGGTAAGGATTTTGCTCACTCATCGATTTTTCTCTTGATTGGATTGGAATGGTCAGGTGCGTGGCAAGGTCACGCCGGTCTGGCCCTGGTACTTGCCGCCGCGATCCTTGTAGGAAGTCTCGCACACCTCGTCGGACTGGAAAAACAGCATCTGCGCCACGCCCTCGTTGGCATAGATCCGCGCCGGCAACGGCGTGGTGTTGGAAAACTCCAACGTCACATGGCCCTCCCATTCCGGCTCCAGCGGAGTGACGTTGACGATGATTCCGCAGCGAGCATAGGTGCTCTTGCCCAGGCACACCACCAGGGTGTCGCGCGGGATACGGAAATATTCGACCGTTCGCGCGAGCGCAAACGAATTGGGCGGGATGATGCACTGGTCCGCCTCGATGTCGACGAAACTGCCCGGGTCGAAGTGCTTCGGATCGACGATCGTCGAATTGATGTTGGTGAATATCTTGAACTCGCGCGAGCAACGCACGTCATAGCCGTAGCTCGACGTGCCGTAGCTGACGATACGCTCGCCATTGGCGGCGTGCTTGACCTGGCCGGGCTCGAAGGGCTCGATCATGGCCTGCTGCTCGGCCATCCGCCTGATCCAGCGATCGCTCTTGATGCTCATGCAATTTTTCCCCACGTCTGACGATGGCAGCGGCGCATTGTAGAGGCATCACGCTTCACGCAGGTCGGGCACAGGCCATCGACATTCCTGGTCCGGCACCGCCACGCCCTATACAAGTGACGCCGAAATCGGCATCGCCGCGCGCGGCCGCTTCTGCAACTCTTCGACCAATCTACGCGCGGTCTGCCGATAGGCTTCGGCCGCCGTCGACGCCGGCGCTGCGGCAAACACCGGTACCCCGGCGTCACCCTGTTCGCGGATCGCGATTTCCAGCGGCAACGATCCCAGCAGTGGCACGCCGTATTGCGCCGCCATGCGCTCGCCGCCGCCTTGTCCGAAAATATGCTCGGCGTGGCCACACTGCGTGCAGACATGCACCGCCATGTTCTCGATCAGGCCCAGCACCGGAACCTCGACTTTCTCGAACATCTTGAGGGCTTTTTTTGCATCCAGGGTGGCGACGTCCTGCGGCGTGGTCACGATCACCGCGCCGGCCACCGGGATCTTCTGCGCCAGGGTCAACTGGATGTCGCCGGTGCCGGGCGGCAGATCGATCAGCAGGTAATCCAGCCCGTCATCGCCACCCCACAGGGTCTCGTTGAGCAATTGC
>JBBSST010000084.1:0-5350 GCA_038241735.1 Lysobacterales bacterium | reverse complement strand
GCACTAGCGCGCGCTCCGGTGTTCCGGGTCGGGTTGCGCAGACTGATGACCGCCGTCTGCCCGACCCGCAACCGCGCTCGCGCGCGATCGCGAACGATGGGTCACGCAGGCACGGAATCCGCGTGCCACGCCAGTGCCTGCTCGCTGGCAAAGTCGCGATAGTTGCGCGGTGGATGGCCGAGCAGACCGGTGAGGGTCGCAGCCGCGCGAGGTTTGCCGAGCATGCCATCGACATGGAATCGCGCCAGCATCAGGCGCAAGTCATACGCGGCCCAGGACGGCATGACGCCGGCCATGAAACCTTCGTAGGCATCAAGGTCATCGCCTGCGTATGTCACCGGCTTGTCGAGCACACCGGACCAGATCGTCGCCAGCGCATCGCCGGTCATCACATCGGGCCCGGTGATTTCGATCACCTCACGCGGCAACGGCGAGGGTGCATGCGAGCGGCGCAGCAGCGAAGTCACCGCGATCTCGGCAATGTCGCGCACATCAGCCATGGCGATGCCGACCTTGCCCACGGGCATGCCGTAGCGGCCCTGCAACAAACCGTCCCGCAGGTTGGCGTCGTTCTGCATGAAATACGACGGACGCAGCACGGTCACCGACAGGTTGTACTGCTCGATCATCCGCTCCACGGTGTACTTGCCGGCGAAATGCGGCACGTCGGTATAGCCGTCGCTGTTGAGCACCGACAGATAGACGATGCGGTCAATGCCAGCTTCGCGCGTCAGACTCAGTGTGCTGATAGCTTGCGTCACCTCATCGGCAACCACCGCGTTAAGCAGGAACAGCGTATCGACGCCCTTCAGCGCCGCGCGCATCGAGGGGATATCGGTCATGTCACCCTTGACCGCGGTGACGCCCGCGGGGAATGAGGCCTTGGCCGGATCGCGCGTCAACGCGTGCACGCTGGCGCCGTGCGCGACCAGGCCGCGCACGACCAGGCTGCCGATGGTGCCGGTGCTGCCGGTAACGAGAATGCTCATGGCTTGTCTCCTTCAATGATGGGATGCGGGGTGGACAGCGACATCCTGCTGTTTCACGAGCGCCGCGGATAGCCGCATAATCAGGACATTGCGTCTCACTGGTGGAACACCGATGGATCTGCTCGCTTTGGCCGATTTCAACGATGTGGCGCGACATGGCGGCTTCGGCCGCGCCGCGCGCGGCACTGGCCGGCCCAAGGCCACGCTGTCGCGCCGCGTGCGCCAGCTGGAAGACGCGCTCGGCGTGCGCCTGTTCGAGCGTGGCGGCCACAGCTTGCATCTGACGCCGGAAGGCCGCGAGTTGCAGGAGCAGACGCAGTCGCTGCTGGAGCACATCGACGAGGTGGGCGAGGTTCTGCGCCGCGGCGTCAGCACGCCACGCGGCCGGTTGCGCATCAGTGCGCCGGTGTTGTTTGGCCAGCGCGGCCTGGGCCGCATCGCCGCGGATTACGCGCTCGCCTATCCGCAGGTGCAGCTGGAAGTGGTCACCGAAGACCGTTTCGTCGACCCGGTGGATGACGACTTCGACCTGATCATCCGCGCCAATCCCGATCCCTCGACCGATCTGGCCGGACGCTGTTTCCTGCGCGACGTGATGGTCGTCGTCGCCGCGCCGTCCCTGGCCCGGCCAGCTCGGTCACGCACTGCCGCCATACCCGCCATCGCCCTGCCGCGCGCACCCGCTGACGCGCCATGGCGGCTCGATCGCGCGCGCAGCGTGCTGACCGTCGCCACGCACACCGTGCTGCGCCTGTCCTCCATGGGCATGATCCACGATGCGGTGCTGGCCGGTGCCGGCGCCGCCGCCATGCCGCGCTCGCTGGTACAGGCCGATATCGACGCCGGCCGATTGCTCGATTGGGGCACGCTCGCCAATCACCCCATCGAAGTGTGGGCGCTGTATCCCTCGCACCGACACCTGAGCGCGCGCGTGACCGCGTTCGTGCAACTGCTGATCGACCGCTTCGAAGACGCCTCCCCCGCCGCCTTCGCCCGGCTCGCCAACGCCAGCTGACATGACGCGGCGATGGCGCCGCTTCCGATCCTCAGTCAACCTTGCCGGATACGCGCATCCGCTCGCTAAAATCGCGCGCATGCACGGCCGCTCGTCGTAGTCCGGAGACACCCCGCGCCATGGAACCGACGAGCACTCTGCCACTGCCATCAGCGCCGCCACCGCCACCGCGACCGCCGCCACCGCCGCTGCCACCACCCGTGTGCGGCAATTGCGGCACACCGTTGGTTGGCAAGTATTGCTACGCGTGTGGCCAGCCGGTCGAAGGTCTGGTGCGCCACTTCGGCAGCGTGCTGGGCGACGTGATGGACAGCCTGTTCAACATCGACGCGCGCGTTCCGCACACGCTGCTGCCGTTGTATCTGCGACCCGGTCGACTCACGCTGGATTACTTTGCCGCCAAGCGGGCGCGCTATGTGACGCCGTTCCGGCTGGTGTTTTTTCTGGCGATCGTCGCGTTCTTCGCCGTCCAGTTGGTACTCAGCACCGGCCACGGCCAGATCGTGCAATTCGACCCGCCGCCCGCAACCAGTAGCGGGATGAGTACCGCGCCAGTTCCCGCGTCACCCGACACGCATTTCGTCAACGGAGACATCCAGTTCAACGACAAGGTCGTGTGGAATCGACAGACGCGTCCATTCCACGCGCGGTGGCTGCCGGACTTTGCCGACGACTGGCTCAACGACTCGATCGAGAACGCGCGCGCCAATCTGCATCACATGAATTCCGGGGTCGCCGCCGAGCAGAAGGCCGCCGCCCAGCGCCTGGCCATTGGCGTATTCGCCGTCGCGCCGCAGGTGCTGTTTCTGCTGCTGCCGGTGTTTGCGCTGTTGTTGAAGATTTTTTATATCTTCAAGCGACGGCTGTACATGGAACACCTGATCGTGGCCATGCACAGCCATGCCTTCATCATGCTGTCGCTGCTGGTGCTGGTTGGTCTGGATGTGCTGCGCGCCTGGGCCGTGCTGCATGCCGCGTGGCTGGGCACGCCGCTGCGATTGTTGTATGCCGCAGCGTGGATCTGGCTGGTGGTGTACCCGTTCCTGATGCAAAAACGGGTGTATCGACAAGGTTGGTTCATGACCACCGTGAAATATCTCGGCATCGGCTTTTGCTACAGCGTGCTGATTGGATTCGGCATGGCGCTTGCCCTGCTGATCAGCCTCGGCAGCACGTGATCGGCGGCGAGTAAGCGAACGCGGTCGGCGGAGCGACCCGCGTCAGAGCCCGTTGTTCCACGTCCTGCAGGCGTGAACGCGACCTTGGCACGACGGTCGCGGGAGTAGGCTGCCCCACACTCGGCGGCCGCAGGACCCTGCGATGAGCGAGCCAGTTGCCAGACTACCCGTGTTGGCCCATTTCCTCGGCGAGTTGGTGCGCCGTCGGGTGATCCGTGTTGCTGCGGTGTACGCGGTCATTGGCTGGATAACCATCGAAGTCAGCGCCACGGTATTGCCGCCGCTGCACCTGCCGGATTGGACCGTCACCCTGGTGATCGTGCTGGTTGCGCTCGGGTTTCCACTGGCCGTGGTCATGGCCTGGCTGTTCGAACTCGGCCCGAGTGGCGTGGAGCTTACCCCGCCCTCGAGCGCCATCGATGAACCCGCCGCGCGTGCGGTGGCGCCTGCCGCAGCACCCGCCGTTGTCCCCACCGAGCCGGCACGCAGTGGCATTCACTGCCGGAGCGGCGGCATCCGCCAGCGATGGGTGACCGTCGCACCATCGCGGTGCTGCCTTTCGTCAACATGAGTGGTGACCCGGACAACGAGTACTTCAGCGACGGCATCGCCGAAGAGATCCTCAACCTGCTCACGCGCTTGCCACAACTGAAGGTCGCCTCGCGCACCTCGTCGTTCTACTTCAAGCGCAAGGAAATCGACATACCGATGGTCGCCAGCAAGCTGCACGTCGGCACCATCCTGGAAGGCAGCGTGCGCCGGTTCGGCAACCGTGTGCGCATCACCGCCCAACTGATCGACGTGCAGACTGACTCCAACCTCTGGTCGGAGACCTATGACCGCGACCTCGAAAACGTGTTCGCGATCCAGGACGACATCGCCCGGAGCATCGTCAACGCACTGGAAGTGACACTCAATCCAAAACAGCGGCGCGCAATCCAGTACGTGGCCACCGCCAACGTGCATGCGTACGACAACTACTTGCGCGGGCGCAAACACTTCTATGCGTGGAATCGGCGCGATTCGCTGCGCGCCATCGAGTTGTATCAGCGCGCCATCTCGCAGGACCCCAACTACGCCGCGGCCTGGGCCGGTCTGGCGGACGCCTATTCCATGCGCTACCGCTTTCTGGAGGCCGAAGCCAGCTACGCCGCCAAGGCGCTGGAAACCAGCGAGCAGGCCCTGCAACTGGACCCGGACTCGGCCGAAGCCCATGCCTCACGTGGGCTGGCGCTGTACATCAACAAGCGCGGCACCGAAGCCGAGCAATATTTTGAAACGGCAATCACCATCGGCGCCAATGCGTTCGAGCCCTACTTCCTGTACGGCGCATGCGCGAGCTCGCAGGGCAATTTCCTGAAAGCCGCGCGGCTCTACATCCGCGCCGCCGAGATCAGCCCGGCCGATTATCTGCCTCTGGTCTACCTCGCCCAGGCCTACAGCGACATGCACCGCAAGCACGAGGAAATGCAGACACGGCAGCATGCCGCCGTGCTGATCGGGCAGGCTCTGGAAGCGAATCCCCACGATGCCCGCGCCCGTTACATGGGCGCGGCAACTACGCCACCATGGGTGACACGGCCAAGGCGCTGGAGTGGGCGGACCTTGCCCTGCAATCCGGTTCCGACGAACCGATGGTGCATTACAACGCGGCGTGCACCTTTGCCGTATTGAACGAAGCCGAGCGCGCGCTTGACCTGCTGGAACACGCCGTTGAGCTGGGCTGGGGCGACCGGGCGTGGATGGAAAACGACAGTGACCTCACCTCGCTGCGTGAGCTTCCGCGCTTCCAGGCCCTGCTCGCCCGGCTGCATTGATCGTTCCGTGCGCGTGGCCACGCCTCGCCGCTGACCGCGCCGCGCGGGACGCGCTGCCGATTCAACGCTCTGGCTCGACTGCCGTCACGCCCGGCGCAAACGCCCGCAGGTGCTAGCCTGCCAAGTCGGGGAATCGACGTGGAAGCAGCATGGATCAGGTGAGCACGGACGACAGCGACGCCTTCATCGCCAGATGGCGCGGCGTCAACGCATCGGAATTGGCGACGGCACAAAGCTTCGCCATCGAACTGTGCCAGTTGCTCGGCGTAGCCAGACCGCACGCGGACGCCGGGCAGCAATACATGTTCGAGCGGCCGGTCACCTTTGCCCACGGCGACGGCAGCGCTTCGG
>JBBSST010000083.1:0-5470 GCA_038241735.1 Lysobacterales bacterium | reverse complement strand
GCGGCGAGGTGAATCGGCATTGATTCTTGTCGCGGTTTCCACCTTGCCTGCACGCGACCGTGCCGGCCGGATGGTTAGCCTCTGACCCGTCCTGCGCCCAACGGCGCGCTATTGCGAGACCCGAACAAGATGAATTCCTGTGCTCCGCAAAAGCACCACGCTGCACCGTCCACCCCGCACGCGCATGTAGATGACCGGCCCGCCACTGGCGCGAGCGGCGGCGCGATTGCAGCGCAATTCTTCAAATTCGTAGCCGCTCGGTCGTTTCCGTGCGTGGGATCGAAAGCGGCGCTGGCGCGTGACGGGATTCGTGCGCACGAGTTCGCTGCGCTTGGCGAGCGCGCCAATGACGCGCGCCTGCTGGACCGCCTCGGAACGTTTGCAGCCGAGGTCGACGCGGCCGATCCAACGGACAAGACCGTGCGCTCCTTCGTGGCGTTGTTCACCGGGCCACGCGATACCGACGAGCAACGCTTCGAGGCTCTGCTGTGGTCCCAGCTGCAACGGCTGCACGACCTGGACGTGCAGCGCGGCGTTCGCTGGGCCGATGACGTTACCCGGGATCCGGACAGCCCGAAGTTCAGCTTGAGTTTGGCCGGCCATCCGTTTTTCGTGATTGGCCTGCACCCTGGCGCATCGCGCATGGCGCGGCGCTTTGGCTGGCCTGCTCTGGTGTTCAATTCGCACCGGCAGTTTGAGCGGTTACGCGCAGACGGTCGCTTCATCAAGATGCAGGCGGCAACGCGCAAACGCGACGTCGCCTTGCAAGGGTCGATCAATCCCAATCTGGCCGATTTCGGCGTGGCCGGGGAAACCCGCCAGTACAGCGGGCGCAAGGTCGGACCCAACTGGACGTGCCCGTTTCGCTTCAAGGAAGCCGGATGAGCGCCGACGCTGAAGGCACGTCCAGCACGATTGCGTCGGCGGAAATCCAGCGGATTGCGCCGTGTTCGGCCACCGCAATCGAGCTGGACGCCGGCGACGAATTGCAAGTGATCGACCCGAACGGGCAGCAGGTGAGTGACCTCACCGCGTTTGCTCGTGCGGACCTGCGCGAATACCTGTCATCGGGCCGTTCGATCGATTACGCCGCCAGGCTGTGGTTGAGCACCGGCGACGTGCTGTATTCCAATCGCAGCCGCCGCATGTTCAGCATCATCGAGGACACCTGCGGGCGCCACGACTTCACGCTGACGCCGTGTTCCCGACGGATGTTCGAGATCATCTACGGTGAAACCGAAGGCCGTCCCGGCTGCGAGGGCAATCTTGCAATGGCGCTCGCGCCTTATGGTATCGGCGTCGACCAGATTCCGATTGCGTTCAACATTTTCATGCACGTGAGCGTCGACAGCGAGACCGGCGCCATCGCCGTCCTGCCGCCGCTGAGCCGTGCCGGGGACTTCATCCGGCTGCGCGCGGAGATGCCGCTGGTAGTGGCCATGACGGCGTGCTCAGCCGGGCAGTCAAACAACTTCGAGTACAAGCCGATCGATTTCAAGATCACGCGGCACCGCTCTGATGGCGGCGCCGCGCAGCCCAACGCACAGAATTGATTACCATCGGCGAAGGCCGCGGCTGGCGCGGACAAAGCCGCCAGACTCAGTCGGATGTCGCGCGCTTGCGCGGGGCCGCCCGCTTTCGCGTGGCCACCCGCTTCCCCGCTGGCAGCTTCACTTTTACCCAGGTTGGGGCGTGGTCGCTGGGATGATCGAGATCGCGTACCCAGCGATCGACGCCAGCGTCAGTCAGGTTCCTGGCCAGTGAATCGCTGAGCAACAGGTGGTCGATGCGCAAGCCGGCATCGCGTTGCCAGTGCTGACGGAAATAATCCCAGAAGGTGTAGATGCGTTCATCGGGATACTGCGCGCGCAGTGCATCGGTCCAGCCCTGTGTGAGCAGCCGCTCGTAGCAGGCGCGGGTTTCCGGTTGCAGCAGCGCATCCTTGCGCCAGGAGCGCGGGTTGTAGATGTCCTCGTCGGTCGGCACCACGTTGTAGTCGCCGGCCAGCACGATCGGGTGGCCGGTTATGTACAGGCCGGCGGCATGGCTGATCAGCCGTTCGAACCAGCGCAGTTTGTAATCGAACTTCGGCCCCGGCTGCGGATTGCCGTTGGGCAGATACAGGCACCCCACAAGGATGCCGTGCGCGGCGGCTTCCAGATAGCGGCTCTGGTTGTCGCCCGGCTCACCGGGCAGGCCACGCCGGCTTTCGACCGGGTCCATGTCGCGCGCCAGGATCGCCACGCCATTCCATGCGCGTTGACCATGCCAGACCGCGCCGTAGCCGGCTTTGCGGATGGCGTCGATCGGAAACACGTCGTCGTCGGCCTTCAGTTCCTGCAGACACGCGATATCCGGCTGCTCGCGCGCCAGCCATTCCAGCAGGATCGGCAGCCGCGAACGCACGCCGTTGATGTTGAAGGTGGCGATGCGCAGTGAGGTCATCGATTGGCTCCGTGAAAGTTGGCATCGTGCGCGACGGCGCGTGCGCGATCGGCGGGCGGCCGCCGGGCAGTTACGCGGCAAGGCCAGCATGCGACGGGCAACGTGAGCTGCGTATGCCGGGGACACGCGGCGGCGTGCGCCCCCGGCTATTTGCGTCCGAGCCGCTTGACGTTGCTGCGAACCTTGCTTCGGTAGGGCGCCGCTGCCGCGCCAAGCACCTTGATCGCGGCGCGCTGCAGCTGGGTGCTGTTTGGTGCGCGCCCGCCGAGCATGGCCGTCATCGCCATCGACTGGTATGCGGCCGCCGAAGCGAACGCCGCCCGGGTCATCGACTCGGCCGAAGCAACGACTTTCTCATCCACCATGCGGCGCATTTCGCGCTGGTGTGCGACGGGCGGATTGGCACCGGCAGTCGCCATCGCGCTGGTCCGTTTGCCGATGACCACCGCCGAGCCCTGCATCATTTCCATCGAACCGAGCGCCAGGTCAAGCCATGCGCTGGCCAGCGACTTGCGCCGGCCGCTCATGACAAAGAACCGTCATTGTCGCTGGTGTGGCTTGGCGCAGCTTGCGCCGCCGGTTTGGAGATAGAGGTCATCTTGCTTCCGCTTGAAGTACAACCAGCCGCCAGCGTGCGACTGCGCGGATGAACATCGCGTCAGTCGCTGCCAGCCCTCTGCAGCTCGCGCACCGGTCGCACCTCCACGCTGCCGTATCGCGCCGGTGGAATGCCCGCGGCCACACGCACTGCTTCGCTGAGATCGCGCGCCTCGATCAGGTAGAAGCCGGCCAGCATCTCGCGCGTTTCGGCAAACGGACCGTCGAACAGGGTGACCTCGCCGCCGCGCAGGCGCACGGTAGTGGCGCAATGCGTGGGATGCAGCGGCTCGGCCGCCAGCAGTTGCCGACTGTTGCTGAGTGCCTGCGCGTAATCGGCACAATCGGCATCGTCGCAGGACGACCAATGCTCGGCATCGAGGTAGACCAGGCACAGGTATTTCATGGTGTCACCGCCAGTTCGGCCAAGGGGTCGGCACAGCGTGACCAACCGTCAAGGAAGCCCATCGCTTCGTGCCGTTCGCGCGCGGCCACGGTCCAGTGTCGCGCGAGGGCGGTGTAGCGCGTGCGGCCGTTGCCGAGATCATCGAAGCTGACGATCAACGTCATCAGCGGCTCGTCTGCCAGCTCCCATGCGCTCGTATATGCGTCGGTGATGACCAGTCGTTGATCCGGCACCACCTCCAGGTAAACGCCCGGATTGCGAAACTCCTCACCGTCGGGACCACGCATGATGATCAGGCTGCTGCCGCCGGGATGCACATCGGCGTGCGCTTCGGGCACCGTCCACGGTTTGGGCGCGAACCATTGACGAATCAGCGCCGGCTCGGTCCAGCAGCGATAGAGCTGCTGCGCTGATGCCGCGATGTCGCGGTTCAGGAGCAGGTCGCGGTCGCTATTCACGGGCGTGTTCCGGTTGGTGACGCTCATGGCAGCGGGATCGGCGCGCCGTTGATCGCCCAGGCCACGCCGAAGCGATCAATCAGCATGCCGAAGGCACCGGCCCAGAACGCGGGAGCGATCGGCATGGTCACTTTGCCGCCTTGCGACAGCGCCTCGAACGCACGCGCGGCTTCTTCGACGGTGTCCAGCTCCAGCGCCATCGTGACGCCGTTGAACCCATTGTGCGGGGCGCCGGGTGGAAGATCCCCGGCGTACATCTGCGCGCCGCCGGGCAATTCCAGGCATGCATGCATGATGTCTTCGGCGCGCGGTGCGGCCCAGCCGTTCCCGCAGGCATCGTCCGGCATTTCGCCTTCAGGCATCTGTGCAAAGCTCAGCATGGCGGTGATTCTGGCGCCGAGCGCCTGCTCGTAGAAGGCGAACGCCTCGCGAGTGGTTCCGGCAAACGAGAGCATGGGAACGAGGGTAGTTGTCATGAATATCTCCGGTCGGGACGGGCAAGGATGTGCCGCCTGCATCAGGTAGTCGAACGAGAAGGGTGTTTTTCGACAGGCTCGGGAAAAAGGGATCTTTCGGCTTCCAGGGCATCCAGCCGTTGTTGGATCAAGCGGCGCTCGGGTGCGCGTTGGGCCAGTCGCAGGGCGCGCCGATAATGCGTCTGCGCTTCGCTCGCGTGTCCGGCGCGCCGATGCAGTTCTGCGGCGGCCGCATGCGCCGGGAAGTAGTCGTGTAGCGCCGGCAGCAGCGCGTGGATGAGTGCAAGGCCAGCTTCGGGGCCATCGCGCATGGCGACGGCGGCTGCGCGATTCAGCGCTACCACCGGGCTGGGTTCGAGTTGCAGCAGGGCGTCATACAGGCCGATGATCTGCGCCCAGTCCGTCGATGGCAGGCTGGCCGCTTCTGCGTGCACGGCGGCAATTGCCGCCTGCAACGCATAGGCACCAAAGCCGCGTTGCGACAGCGCGGTTTGCGCCAGGGCGCAGCCTTCGGCAATAGCGTGCTGATTCCAGCGCGAGCGATCCTGGTTTTCCAGCAGGATCGGCTCACCCAGCATTGAAGTGCGTGCCTCACGTCGCGCGTCGTGAAGCAGCAGCAGCGACAACAAGCCGGTTACTTCGGGCGTGGGCAGCAGCAAATGCAGCAGTCGGGCCAGTCGGATCGCTTCGTCAGCTAGCGCGCTTTCGCGTGCCGCATCGCCTTCGTTGAACACCAGGTACACCACCCGCAGCACACTGGTCAGACGCGCCGGCAACTCGCAGGCGGCCGGTATTTCGTAGGGAATGCGCGCGACACGGATCTTCGACTTGGCACGAACCAGCCGCTGGGCCAGCGTCGGGGTCGCGAGCAGGAACGCGCTGGCGATCGCTTCGGTGGTCAGTCCGCACACCTCGCGCAGGGTCAGCGCAATTTGCGTGGTCTGCGCCAGCGCCGGATGGCAGCAGACAAACATGAGCCGCAAGCGGTCGTCTTCAATCGGCTCGCCCTCGTCGCTGAAACGCACCTCATCGACGCCGTCACCGGAGGCGCTGGCTTGTTCGATGGCGCCATCGTCAGCGACCATCCG
>JBBSST010000082.1:0-5577 GCA_038241735.1 Lysobacterales bacterium | reverse complement strand
GCAGGGCGGGCTGCACCCCCCCGCCGCATGGACCGCCCGGGCGGCGGGCACTTGGCCCACGCGCCGTGTTGTAGGAGCGCCCCAGGGGCGCGATCGGGCTTGCCCGATCAGGCCATCGCGCCCATGGGGCGCTCCTACGAATACGGCTGGCTGCGTAGGGCCGGGGTCAGTCCTGCAACACGGCGGCGATGCGTTGTTGCTCGGCATGCATGGCGTCGGGCATGCGCGCGCCGTATTCGGCGAGGTAGGCGCCGATGCCTTCGAACTCATTGCGCCAGCCCTCGCGCTCGAAGCCGAACAGCGTGTCGCGCGCTTCATCGGACAAGGCAACACCGTCGAGGTTGAGCGCAGCAAGGTCGGGCAATGCGCCGATCGGCGTGTCGACCGCGCTGGCTTCGCCCTTGACCCGGCCGATCATCCATTCCAGCACGCGCAGGTTGTCGCCGAAGCCGGGCCACAGGAACTTGCCGTCGTCGCCCTTGCGGAACCAGTTGACATGGAACACCTTCGGCAACTGCGCGCCGGGCGTGTCAAACGACAGCCAGTGGGCGAAGTAGTCGGCGAAGTTGTAGCCGCAAAACGGCTTCATCGCCATCGGGTCACGGCGCATCACGCCGACCTTGCCGGTGGCGGCCGCCGTGGTTTCCGAACCCATCGAGGCGCCGACCAGCACGCCATGGGCCCAGTCGCGCGCTTCGAAGACCAGCGGCACCAGCGAGGCGCGACGGCCGCCAAACACGATCGCCGAAATCGGCACGCCCTGCGCATCCTCGGCATGCGGCGAATACGACGGACACTGTTTTGCGCTGACGGTGAAGCGCGAATTTGGATGCGCGGCCGGACGCTTGGCGGCGTCATAGGGTTCGCCGCGCCAGTCGGTGACCGGCGCCAGTCCGTTGTCGAGGCCTTCCCACCACGGCTGGTTGTCGGCAGTGACGCCGACGTTGGTAAAGATGGTGTCGTGCTGGATCGAGGCCAGCGCATTGGGGTTGGATTTTTTCGAGGTTCCCGGGGCGACGCCGAAGTACCCGGCTTCCGGATTGATCGCGTACAGGCGGCCATCGGCGCCGGGACGCATCCAGCAAATGTCGTCGCCCACCGTCCACACTTTCCAGCCCTTCTCGCGATAGCTGTCGGGCGGGATCAGCATCGACAGGTTGGTCTTGCCGCAGGCGCTGGGGAAGGCCGCGGCGATGTAATGGGTTTCGCCCTGCGGGTTCTCGATGCCGACGATCAGCATGTGCTCGGCCAGCCAGCCTTCGTTGCGCGCCTGGTGCGAGGCGATGCGCAGCGCGTGGCATTTCTTGCCAAGCAGCGCGTTGCCGCCGTAACCCGAGCCGTAGGACTTGATGGACAGCTCGTCGGGGAAGTGCATGATCAGGCGGCGGTTGGGGTCGAGCTCGCCGATCGAATGCAGGCCGCGCACGAACACGCCGCCTTCCAGCGCACCCTCGCGCTCGATCCGCGCCAGCGCTTCGGCGCCCATCCGCGTCATCAGGCGCATGTTGGCCACCACGTAGGGCGAGTCGGTGATCTCCACGGCGCAACGCGCCAGCGGCGAGCCGATCGGGCCCATGCAGTAGGGAATCACGTACATGGTGCGACCGCGCATGCAGCCGTCAAACAGCGCGTCGATCCTGGCGTGCGCGTCCGCCGGCGCCATCCAATGGTTGTTGGGACCGGCGTCGTCCTGGTTGGCGTGGCAGACGTAGGTCAGGTGCTCGACGCGGGCGACGTCGTCGGGATCGGAGCGATGCAGCCAGCTGCCCGGATGGGTCTGGTCATTGAGCGGCAGCAGGGTGCCATCGGCCTGCATCAGCGCGAGCAGCGCGTCGTTTTCTGCGTCGCTGCCATCACACCAGTGGATGTGCGCCGGTTGGGTGAGCGCGGCGACCTCGGCCACCCAGTCGTTCAATGCCGCCAGTGAACTCGGGGACGTTGAGGGAGGAAGTGGGCTCGCGCTCATGGTGTGGCCTCATGCCGGGAAGGGGGTGGGATCAGCGTGCTCATCATGTGGTCGACGTAGGCCTCGAATTCCTCGCGCGGCGGCCGCGACTTCTGCAAAGACAGCTGCAGGAACCCCACATACGCCGCGTACGCCAGGCGCGCGCGGTGGCGGGCGTCGCTGCGGCCCAGGCCGGCCTGGCGGAACGACGCCGTCAGGTAATCCAGGCGACGCTGCGACACGCGCTCCATCACCGGCTGCACCGCAGGATGGTCGAGCGCCTTGAGCAGCGCGCTGTAGATCACGTGCGACTTGGCTTCGTGGGCGACCAGCTGGAACAGGTCGCGCAGGCGCTCGCGCGGGTCGGGAATGGCTTCGAGGGTGCCGAACACGGCCTCCTGTTCGAAACTCTCCCAGCGCTCCAGCGCGGCCTGCAACAAGGCGTCGCGCGACGGGAAATGCCAGTAGAAGCTGCCCTTGGTCACCCCGAGCCGGCGGGCCAGGGGTTCCACGGCCACCGCCGCCACGCCGTGCTCGGCGATCAGCTCAAGGGCCGCCTGGGCCCAGTCTTCGGCGCTCAGGCGCCCCTTGCGTTCCGGCTTGTCGGAGGCCGGGACCGATGTGGTCGACGTCATGTTCCTAGTGTATCCATACGCCACTGCCCGGAACAGTACTGCCCGGGGCGTTGATCGGAACCCATCGTCTCCCTGAAGCAGGGCGAGCGACCCACTGAAACGAAAACGCAGCGGGCAATTGACAATCGCATTCATCGAATCCATACTTATGCGTATGGTAAAACGTCTGGCGGGATGCATCGTGCGCACGCCAGCTTCATGATGATCAGCAGGTTGCCCGGAGTCCCCAAATGAGCGTCGCGCTTCCGTTCCTTGTCTTCCTCCTCGTCGGTGGGTTTGCCGCCTACCACCGCCTGCGCCTGGCGTATTGGGCCGCGATCACCGCCACCCTGCTGGTCGCCTGCTGGCTGCTGGGCGCCAACCACATCGCGGTGATCATCGTCGCCGCCTTGGTCGCACTGATCGCGATACCGCTGCTGATCCCGGCCATCCGCAAGCCGCTGATCACCGCACCGCTGCTCAAGTTCTACCGCAAGATCCTGCCGCCGCTGTCGCAAACCGAGCGCATCGCGCTGGAGTCCGGCTCGGTCGGGTTCGAGGGCGAACTGTTCTCCGGTGACCCGGACTGGCAGCAGTTGCTGTCGCAGCCCGCGCCGCGATTGACCGACGAAGAACAGGCGTTCCTCGATGGCCCGGTCGAAGACCTGTGCAAGCAGATCAACGACTGGGAAATCACCCACATCCACGCCGACCTGCCGCCGGACATGTGGGAGTACATCAAGCAGCAGAGATTCTTCGGAATGATCATCCCGAAGCAATACGGCGGCCTGGGTTTCTCGGCGCTGGCGCACCACAAGGTGATCCAGAAGATCTCCTCGATGTCCAGCGTGGTCAGCTCCACGGTCGGCGTGCCCAACTCGCTGGGCCCCGGCGAATTGCTGATGCACTACGGCACCGAAGAACAAAAAGACTATTACCTGCCGCGCCTTGCCGATGGCCGCGAAGTGCCGTGCTTTGGCCTGACCGGGCCGTTTGCCGGCTCGGATGCGACGTCCATCCCCGACTACGGCATCGTCTGCCAGGGCGAGTGGAACGGTGCCAGCGTGCTGGGCGTCAAGCTCACCTTCGACAAGCGTTACATCACCCTGGCGCCGGTGGCGACGATCATCGGCCTGGCGTTCCGCCTGTATGACCCCGACGGCCTGATCGGCGACACCCGCGACTACGGCATCACCCTGGCGCTGGTGCCGCGCGAGACCCCCGGGGTGGACATCGGCCGGCGCCATTTCCCGCTCAACTCGCCGTTCCAGAATGGCCCGATCCAGGGCCGCGACGTGTTCGTACCGCTGTCGCAGTTGATCGGTGGCGAAGACTACGCCGGCAGGGGCTGGCAGATGTTGAACGAGTGCCTGTCGATCGGCCGCTCGATCACCCTGCCCTCCACCGCCAGCGGCGGCTCCAAGATGGGCGCGATTGCCACCGGCGCCTATGCCCGCATCCGCAAGCAGTTCGGCCTGTCGATCGGCCGCTTCGAAGGCGTCGAGGAAGCGCTCGCGCGCATCGCCGGCAAGACCTATGCGATCAGCGCGCTGTCGCAGGCCACCGCGATGGCGGTGGATCGCGGCGAGAAACCCGCCGTGCCCTCGGCGATCGCCAAATACCACTGCACCAGCATGGCTCGCGAGGTCTCCAGCGACGTGATGGATGTGCTGGGCGGCAAGGGCATCATCCTGGGGCCGCGCAACTTCGCCGGCCGCAGCTGGCAGGCCGCGCCCATCGCGATCACGGTCGAGGGCGCCAACATCATGACCCGCAGCCTGCTGATCTTCGGCCAGGGCGCCATCCTGTGCCATCCGTGGGTGCTCAAGGAAATGAAGGCCGCGCAGAACCCGGACGCCGCCGCGGGCCTGGAAGAGTTCGATGGCAATTTGTTCGGCCATATCGGCTTTGCGATCTCCAACGCGGTGCGCTCGTGGTGGTTCGGCTTCACCGGCGCACGCATCGGCGCCGCGCCCGGCGATGCGTACACGCAGCGTTACTTCCGCAAGCTCGATCGTTATTCGGCCAACCTGGCGCTGGTCGCCGACGTGTCGATGTTGCTGCTGGGCGGCAAGCTCAAGTTCAAGGAATCGCTGTCCGGGCGGCTGGGCGACGTGCTCAGCAACCTGTACCTCACCAGCGCGATGCTCAAGCGCTACCAGGACGAAGGCCAGCCGGTCGGCGACCAACCCCTGCTGGCGTGGGCCTTCCACGACGCCGTGCACAGGACCGAATTGGCCTTGTCGGGCGCGCTGCGCAACTTCCCGATCCGCCCGGTGGGCTGGATGCTGTGGGTGTTGGTGTTTCCCTGGGGCCGCCGCGCGCAGGCGCCCAGCGACCGCCTCGGCCACCGCGCCGCTGCCCTGCTGATGGCCCCCAACGAAGCCCGCGACCGCATCGCCAACGGCGTATTCACCACCCCGTGCGCCAACAACCCCGCCGGCCGCATCAACAGTTATTTGGCCAAGGCGATCCTCGCCGAACCGGTCGAGCGCAAATTCCTCAAGGCATTGAAGAACAGCGATATCGAGGCACTGGATTTCGTCTCGCAGCTCGACGAAGGCGTCAAGGAAGGCTGGATCACCGCCGACGAACGTCGCCAGCTAGAAGAACTGCGCGAACTGACCCTGGACACCATCATGGTCGACGACTTCGACGTCCACGAACTGCGCGCCGCTTCCTATTACGACCTCAAGGCACAGCAGGCACGCGAAGCCGCCTGAGCAACCTGCACGGGATATCCGTCTGCCGCAGGCCGGCCCCACGCGCCCGACGGTTTTTGATCTTGGCGATGGATATCCCGGCGCCTGATATTGCCGATGGATACCCCGACGTCGGGGGCGTGGCCCCGACCTACGCGATATTCGCGATCAACGTCTACACCGTGCTCGCAGATTTGCAGCGCAACGTCACCTCGAGCGACGCCACACCCCGTAGGAGCGCCCCATGGGCGCGATTGCTTTCCCGGTATCGGCCCCATCGCGCCCATGGGGCGCTCCTACGATCCTGCACGGATAT
>JBBSST010000081.1:0-5648 GCA_038241735.1 Lysobacterales bacterium | reverse complement strand
GCATTCCACGAGAAGCGTGAATCGCGCCAGGGATGCTGCCATTGACGAGTTCAGGAGCGTCGCGTACATCCACGAGCGTGACGTTGCCGGCGGCAATTTCCGTCTGGACTTGATCAGGGGTGAGGTTATCGATACTGCTCTTCGCCTCTTGAACGAGCTGGGCCGCTGTTTTGTCAGTCACAAGTCACCTCCGAAGCATGGAAATTCAACAGCCATCGAACGCCAGTGCCAACCGGGCCCGCATGCGGAAACCACCGTGCAACCGGATTTCCCTGCCATGCGTTTGCCGTTGACAGAAAAGCCCGGACGGGAATGCTAGGCCTCCTGGGCCATGGCAGCACTTCTCTTGCGCGGAGTCAGCACCGCGAGCACGGCCGCGACGATGAAGAGCGCAGGTATATCTCCCATGAGATGCGCGTGATTCTGAGCGGAGGCCAATGCTTGAAAAGCCATGATTGCGCCGTGTATTGCACTGGACCAGACCGTGAACCAGATGAGGCTGAGGTGGGCTAAGGGTTCACGGGAAGCCAAAAGCAGAAACACACCAAGCGTTGCGTAAATCCCGATGATCATCAGGGGATAGTCGGAATGGCCAGTGTGCCATGTCCATCCGGACGGCCATACGACCATCAGCAGATAGATTCCAACAATGAATGTAATGCCAACCAGAACCAGCGCAAATCGGAGGTATTCAAGGCGAGTGGACTCGTTCATGGCGTTTTCCTTTTCGAGTGGTGGCCGGCGAACAGCTGTTTGCAAGATGTTGGCAAGCCAAGGCTGCGGCCTAACGCGGGGTGTCCTGCTTGACGGCAACGTCAAAGCGCAGCGCGCTTTGTGCTTCGCCGCGACCTGCCGTCTTGCTGCGACCCATCCACAGCCAACCGCGCCCGTCGCTGCTGCGCGCGTACTGGAACTTGCGCCTTAGCGTCGCGCCGATGCGTGGGACTTCCTCTTCCTCCAGCAGCAGCGTGTCGTCGTCCGCCATCGGCTGCAGCGGGTCGCGGCGCAGCATCCATCCGCGCGGGTAGAACACGTAGGCGCGCAAGGCTTCGTCGTCGATGGGAATGCGGGTGATGAAATGGTCTTGCGCATCGAGAAGATCGAGGAATTCGGCGTAAGCCGGATCGACGGTGCCGAGCACGCTGGCGTCGGCTTCGGGGAAGAAGCGCTTCATGCCGGCGCGAGCCAGGCGGATGGTCAGCGGGTGGGGATCGAACGGGTCGAACGGAGCATCGCGCACGGGCAGCAACGGGGTCCAGTTGGCCGGCACGGGCGTCTGCAGCCGGTAGACGAGCTGCGGGCTGTCCAGGCCGCCATCGAAGGCGATGCGCTGCTGGAAGCTCAGTGCCTTGGCCTCGAGCCCGCGGTCCAGCGGCTCGCCCGATGTGCCTTGCACCTTGTGCTCGATGGCCCACGCCAGGTTCGCCATCTCGTCGCGCGCAAGCATCGTTTCCTCAAGTACCTGGCCTTCCTGCACGCCGTCCAGGCTGTCGGGCAGAAACAGGGCATGACTGAGCGTGTCTTGCAACGTGGCGTCGGCTGTCACCGAATACATGGTCCACTGTGAACCGGCGGGATTTTTGATCTTGTCAGGCGTCGCCACGATGCCGAAGTTGTCGGTTATCGAGAACGTCTTGACGCGGTGAACCCAGCCCACTGGCAGGCGTACGGGAAGCAGGAACCAGTCGTTGCCGAAGGTCAGCGCAAACTCGGTGACGCACATCCGCAACAGATCGGTCACGCCAGCCTCTGCGCCGGCAAAATTGACGTTGCCGTCCTCGAAATCCCAGTAACGGTCCGCCGGCATGCCCGGGTAGCGCACCGGCGACGGATGACGCGAAGCAACGGCGAAGGACTGCTGCACCGGCGCGTCTACGGGAGCGGTTGCGGTGGCGCGGAAGTCATCCCAATCAACATGCCCATCGGTGTATTCGGCCGCGTCCAATTGCGTGCCGCCGGCTTTGAGCGCAAAGGCATATTCCATGCGGTTGGATTGCCACGAGGGGTTCGCGGCGCCGCCTTCGAAAAGCAGCGCGTCGAACCAGGTCAGCCAGCGCGCCAACATCGCGCGGGTCGCCGCAGCTTCACCCGCATTCAGCATCAGGGCGGCGGGCAGCGCCGAGAGTGCGCGGGCACCGTCCAGGAGCGGGCGCAGATCGGTTGCCAGCGTCTGGGCGTCGACGGTGCGGTTGTCCAGCAACGAGGACCACAGCAGCCCGGCGCGATCGGCATCCGGATCGCGCGGCGCAGGCAGCACGAGGGGGTAGGCGGCCAGCAGCGCTGTGCGCGCCGCGGGCGTGGCCATGCGCAGTGCGTGTTGACCCGCTTCGCCGCGCAGGCGCGCGTGCGTTGTCCACACCGGCTCGGCCTCGACCCGGGTTTCGATGGGCACGTCGTGGTCGCCGATCGGCTGCCACGGCTGGGTTGCGTCAGCCCCTGCGCGAAATGCGTCCACCTTCGTGCCATCGACCTGGAACTGGATGCGCAATGGCGTGCCCGCGTCCTCGCCCTGGAATTCGTTGAACTGCCATTGCCGACATAACAGCCAGAGGGGGTCGGCAAGCGGTGCCGCCAGCCCCGACTGCATGTTGATGGCCGTCGGCTGAGTCTCCAGACGCGTGATCCCGGTGATGGACGGCTTCTTGTCGGCCACCACGCCGGCAGTCATCGCCGCGACATTTTTCTTTAGCTCGAAAATGCCCATGACGTTCCCGTTTCAGATTTTGCCGAGGACGAACGTGTCGGTGCGGTTGCCGGCGAAGGTTTCCACGCGTTGGCGCGCCGCGCGCATCATCTGCAGGACTTTCACGCTCGGCAGGTCGTCGGTGTAGGTGTGGGGCAGGAAATTGCCCGGCAGCAGGGCCCCCAGCCCGCTGCCCAGGTCCTTGGGGCAAACGCCGCGCAGCTTGGCCAGATCAAGCGCCTCGTTGATCACGTCAACGGCATCGTCGAAGCTCCAGGCTGTCTGGTGCAGCGTCGGCGGCAGCGCCAGCAATATCACCTGTGGCGGGCGGGCACCTGGCGCGTCGTATTGAAAGCTGATGGCCGCGGTCTGGAACGGATCGGGAATGAATTCAGGCCATTCGTCGCAGACAAAGACGGCGAGCGTCTCGTCAGATGCAATGGCCGCAAGTCCGGGTGCATGCAGCGTGATGGCAAGATTGGGCGCGACGCGGTTGATGTCGCGATACGGTGCGCCCGGTTGCGCGCCAAGGTAGTCACGCAGTTCCTCCGGCACCTTTGCAGGATCGAACACCGCCGCTTCGTCTTCCTGCCATGCCTCGGGCAGCGCGGCCCAGACCCGACCGTCGTGATGTGGATATTGCACGACCTTCAGGTCCCCGGATTCGAGCGGTGCCGACAATGCCTCGTGAGCGGACAAGGCGGCAGCAAAGCGATCGACGCCATCGCGCACGCGTGCCACCTGGGCAAGCCAGCCATTGACGCGCCACGCATCGGACGTGGTCAGCGCCTCCTGGTCGGCAAGCGAGGCGTTGAATTCCGTCGCATACGGGCCGATGGCGAAGCGCGGCAAAACCGGGAAGTCTTTTCCCAGCAATCGCTTGATCTGCTCGATGGCATGTTGTGCGCGCTGTGCGTCGGTGGGCGTCGACTGCCCATCAAGCAATTTCGGGCCAGCACGCACGGCGTCGCGCCTGGCGACGAGCACGGGTTCAAGTGCGGCGATCGCATCCGTCGCGCGTTGCTCGCGGGTGGCCGGGTCGGCGCCGCGGGCGTCGATCGCGAACACCTGTGCGGGCCAGGTTGCCGACGACACCATGTCATCGGCCGCTGTCAGGCCGGCAAGCAGGGCGTCGGCATTGGCGGTGGCAAGCAAGCTCGCGCTGATTGCGTCAAACGCGTCAAGCAGCTTGCCGGCGCGAGCTTCAAGCTCGGCCACATCCACACCTGGGTACTCACCCATGGCAAGCGACTCTTCAGTTGCGCTGTCGACGTGCACCAGATCCTTGCGGGTCGCGAAGCGCGACTTGTCGAGCAGGTTCCTGAGGGTCATGGCAATGGCCTCAAACGCCGCGAGTCCCAGCGTATTGCCGGCCGCAGAGTCGATATCGAGTCCGGTCACGGCTTGCGGGTCGACAATCTTCCCGACCAGTGCCGCGGCAACGAGGCTGCGAAAGCCGGTTTCGCCCGCCGGCGCAATCCGTGTCGAGCTGGCGTTTCCGGCCAGCCACACGGCTGACAGCGGCGACAGGCCAAGCTCTCGCCATTCCACGACCACAGGGTCGGCGTCGATGGTGTCGACCCCGTGCGCATCATGGCGGTGCACGCGGGCGGAAAAATGGTAGGCGTCGGGCTTGCCGAGCATCGTCGCGAGCCACGCGTTGACGCCAGGTTCAGCGCCCGAGCGGCGGTCCTCGGGCCAGCCCTGGACTGGGGCAGGGCACAACACGACAACACGTTGGGTGTAGCTCGCTCCCCCGCGCGGCGTGCGTCCCACCTGCGTCTCAATCGGCATGGCCTGTTTGTCGGCCACGCCCATGGCCGCCGCAGCGCGCTCGGGACGACCTTGGGCGATCTGGTGCGCACCTTCGGCGAGCAGCAAATCGGCGACGCTGTCGGCCAGATCCAGCGCATCGGCCATGACAACGGACAAGACTGTCCGCTCGTTGGCGTTGATCGCTGATCCGGGCACCGCCAGCCCCGCAAGTACGGCGTCGATCTTCGTCACGACCGGATCGGACGCCGCGGCCCAGTCGGCGAGCAACGCAGCACCATCGACCACATCGCGTGCGCCGATGGCTTCGGCCGCATCCGCCGGCGGCCCGGCCACGGGTCGCCAGGGATACGCCAGCCGCAACGGCCAGATGAGCTTGCCCAGTTCCGCATCGCGCAAGCCTCGCTCGATCCGATAGCCGTAAAGCGCGGCCAGAGGCTGATCGCGCGTCAGGCCTTGCAGGATGTCCTGCGCACGGCGCGTACGTTTGGAATCGAGGACAACATCGAACGCGCCTTGCTCATGATTGGCCATGAAGCCGCTGCGCAGGAGCGCGGCCGTGGCCGCGTGCGCCTGCGATGGCGCGAGCAGATAGCCTTCGCTGTCCGGAGTGAAGTCGGCCTTGAGGTTTTCCACCCAGGCGTAGCCGCCCATGTGGAGTCCAGACGGCGTTGTGGCGCGCATTTGTTCGAGGCGGCGGTTTGCGCGCGCCGTGAGCCACGCGTCAAGCCGATAGGAAAAGACGTCAAGGGTCGAGCGGAACGCAATGTTGAGTTCGCCCACCCTGCGTTCCTTGAGGAAGTCCAGGCTCAGCTTCACCGCGCCCAGATCGCGGGTGTGCGGAAACAGATGCTGCACACTGTCGAACAGCGCGCCAGCCGCCCGCGGCGCGAGGCTCTCGGTCAATGGCAGCAACCGCGAGGCGACGGTGATGGCGACGTGGTCGCCCAGGGTCGCGCTGCCAGTGACGCTGGGAATTACCACGTTTGCCATCTCCCTGGGCGTCTGTACGGTAAAGATCGCCTCGTTTTCGGTCAGGGTCTCCACATAGGGCATCGCCGTCGTGGCATGGGTCACTACCTGCTTTACGGCCGAGCTGCCAACGGCGACGGCATCGACCGCATCGGACTGCTCCATCCGCACCGAGTAGGCCGTCAGCGCCTGCAAAAGCGCGGGGCCGGCCTGGAACTTG
>JBBSST010000080.1:0-6103 GCA_038241735.1 Lysobacterales bacterium | reverse complement strand
ATCCAGATAATCCAGCAGCGAACCTTCGCGCCAGCTGTTGATGCGCTTGAGATCCTTGCCCTTGTGCCACGGCGACTCGCGGTACCTGGTCATCTGCGCAGGCAGATCGCGGTAGACGCCACCGGGACGGTAATAAGTCGCGTGCAGGCGCGCGCCGGACACCGCCTCGTACACGTCCATCAACTCTTCGCGCTCGCGAAACGCGTACAGGAACAACGCCATCGCGCCAAGATCGAGCCCGTTGGAACCCAGCCACATCAGGTGGTTGAGGATCCGCGTGACCTCGTCGAACATCGTGCGGATGTATTGCGCGCGCTCCGGCGCCTCGATGCCGAGCAAGGTTTCGATGGCACGCACATAGGCGTGTTCGTTGCACATCATCGAGACGTAGTCGAGGCGATCCATGTAGCCGATCGACTGGTTGAATGGCTTGGACTCGGCCAGCTTTTCGGTGCCACGGTGCAGCAAGCCGATGTGCGGATCGGCGCGCACGATCGTTTCGCCATCCATCTCCAGCACCAGGCGCAGCACGCCGTGCGCAGCAGGATGCTGCGGGCCGAAGTTCATCGTGTAATTGCGGATTTCCTGCATGGCTTTTCCCGTGCCTCAGTTGTCGCGCCAGTGGTCGGCGGCTTCTGCGCGCGCCTGCATCAAATCGGCGTCATCGCGAATCACCTTCGGCACGCCGACGCGCGGCTCGATCGATACCGGCTCGTAGATCACGCGCTTCTGCTCGGGGTCGTAACGCACCTCGACGTTGCCGATCAACGGAAAATCCTTGCGGAACGGATGGCCGACAAAACCGTAATCGGTAAGTATCCGGCGCAGGTCTGGATGGCCATCGAAAATGATGCCGTACAAATCGAAGGTTTCGCGCTCAAACCAGTTGACGCCAGGCCACACCAGCGTGAGTGAAGGCAGGATCGGCAAGCTCTCGTCGGCACAGAAAACGTGCAAGCGCAGACGCCGGTTGTACTCAAGCGACAGCAGCTCGATCGACACGCCAAAGCGGCGCGGCGAGTCACCGTCCGTGCGCGGGCGTTGCGCCCAGTTGAAGCGGCCCATCGCCTGCCCCTGCACACCGCGCGAAAAGCCCGTCGCGGTGGCGTCATCGGTCTTCCATTCGTCGCGACCGTATCCCAAATAGTCAACGCCACACAGGTCAATCAGCAAACTGAAGCGGAAGTCCGCCTCGTCACGCAGCGCGGTCGCCACGGCGATCAAATCCTCGGCCGCCAATTCGGCGATGGTCTCGCGGCGCACGCTGGTCACAGCCAGGGTGTCGCCGAATCGCGCAATCAGACGCTCGTCCAGCGAGCTCGGAACGGGAGCGGACATATCGAAACCTCTACGAACGCGCGATGGTGTTGGTACGGCGGATTTTCTTCTGCAACTGCAGAATGCCGTGGATCAACGCCTCGGCGGTCGGCGGACAGCCGGGCACATAGATGTCCACTGGCACGATGCGGTCGCAACCGCGCACCACCGAATACGAATAGTGGTAATAACCACCGCCATTGGCGCAGCTGCCCATCGAAATGACCCACTTGGGCTCGGGCATCTGGTCGTAAACCTTGCGCAGCGCCGGGGCCATCTTGTTGACCAGGGTGCCGGCCACGATCATCACGTCGCTCTGGCGCGGACTGGGGCGGAAGATCACGCCGTAACGATCCAGGTCAAGCCGCGCCGCGCCGGCGTGCATCATCTCGACCGCGCAGCACGCCAGCCCGAAAGTCATCGGCCACATCGAACCAGTACGTGCCCAGTTGACCAGTTCGTCCATGCGCGCAGTGGCAAAGCCACGCTGGACGACGGGATTTTCTGCGGCCGGAAGCAGGATGTCGTCGACCAGGTTGACCGGATCGGGGTTGTGCATCATCCCGCTGAAGGAATCCATCACTCCCATTCGAGCGCTCCTTTCTTCCACACATAGGCGAAGCCGACGACCAGCAGCAGCAGGAACAGCCCCATCTCGATCATCGCGATCATGCCGATCTGCTGAAACACCACCGCCCACGGAAACAGGAACGCGATCTCCAGATCAAAAATGATGAACAGGATCGCCAGCAGGTAGTAATGCACGTCGAAACGCATGCGCGCGTCCTCGAACGCTTCGAAGCCACATTCGTAAGGGGCGAGTTTTTCCGCCTCCGGGCGGCGCGGGCCGGCGATCATGCCGAATGCCAGCAACACCACGCCCACGCCAGCGGCGATGACGATGAACAACAGGACAGGCCAGTATTCGGCAAGCACGATGCAACGTACCTCGCGCAGGGCAGATCAGGGACCGGCGGGGACACTCCGGCTGCTTCGACGTTGGAGTCTTGCCAGTAGCCGATGCGTGCATCGCATTTTCCGGCTACGCGGATGTTCGCCATCCACGCAAGAAGAATCCATGATCCGCGCATTGTATCAGCGCGTGCGTGCGCCGCGACAGGCAGCGGCTGCGAGCCGCTTCGATTGGCCGCCGCGCCCTCCGGCGACGTGCGACTTACATGGTGTCGGTAGCCCGTTCGGAACTGAGCGTGCCGGCGAGAATGTTCTCGATGCGGCTACGCGCCGCCTCCGCATCACCGGACTCGTTGAAGTGGATGCCGATGCCTGCCGCACGGTTGCCTTGGGCACCGGGCGGACTGATCCACACCACCGTGCCCACCACCGACATGCGCTCGGTTTCCTCTGCCAGTGTGACCAGCAACACCACCTCATCACCCAGTGCGTGGCGCTGCGCGGTCGGCGCAAACAAGCCGCCGCGCTTGAGGAACGGCATGTACGCGCTGTACAGCGCCGCGGCGTCCTTGATTTTCAATGACACGATGCCCTGGCGGGCGATGACGGGTTTCATGGCATCTCCTGTCGGGTCGGTACCGGTTGCGGTTTGCGAATGCCCCGGCGCGCAACGTACCACAGCGATGCTCGCCAATCTCCGCGGATCAATGCTTGCATCATCTCAATCGGCCGCGGCGTGGTCACTCAGGATTTCCGCCGGCTCGGCCAGCAGCGCATGCCGCTCGTTCGCCAGGTGAGCCCACGACTTCGGCGGCGTCCAACGGGCCACCCAGCCAGGCACCGCTGCCGAAGGCATCGGTCGCGAAATGGAGTAACCCTGCAACTGGTGGCAGCCGAGCGACGCCAGCAGGTCACCCTGCGCCGACGTTTCCACTCCCTCGGCGATGACTGTTCGGGCGAGCATGCGCGCGGTGGTGATCACGCCGGCGGCAATTGCCATGTTGCGCTCGTCGATCAGGATGTCGCGCACGAAGCTCTGGTCCAGCTTGATGTGCTCGATGTCCAATTGCTGGATATGGCTGAGTGAGGCGCTGCCGGTACCAAAATCGTCCAGGCCAACGCGGATGCCGCGCTGCCGGCATTCTTCGATAATGGCCTTGGCGCGGGTGTGGTCCAGGCTCGGGCCGGTTTCGGTGATTTCGATGCCGAAGCCGATGTCCATCACATCCGGATAGGTTTCCAGCACCGACTCGATGTCACCAAAGAAGGCCGGATGCAGCAGATGGCGCGTGCTGACGTTGACCGACACCGGAACCGACACCCCGGCCAGCATCCACGCATGGCACTCACGCAGCGCCGCTTCGAGCACGTAGCGCCCGATCGGTCGCGCCAGTTGCGGATCGTCCAGCACATGCATGAATTTGGCCGGCTCGATCAACCCTTCGCCGGTGTCATCCAGGCGAAGCAGCGCTTCCATTCCGGCGACACCATTGCGGCCAGGCAAGCCGTCGATGTAGACGATCGGCTGGAACAGCAGCTGCAGACGATCGGTCTTCAACGCTTGCGCAATACGCTCGCGCATCGCCCGCAGCCGCAACTGCTCGGCTTCCATCGTCGGCTCGTACAACAGCCCGCAATCACGGCCTTGCTCCTTGGCGGTGAACAACGCCAGTTCGGCATGCCGCACCAGGCCTTCGGCATCGGCATCGTCCCGGGGAAACATGGTCCAGCCGACGCTGGCGGAGAGCTGGATGTGCTCGCCGTCGATCACAAATGGCGCGCGTAGCGCCTGCAGGATGCAGCGACTGATGGCGTCCAGTTGCTCCTTGCTGTCGAGCCCGCAGATCACCACGGCAAATTCATCGCCGCCGAAGCGTGCCAGCACGTCTTCCGGGCGCAACATGCCGAGAATCCGTGCGGCGGTTTCGGTGAGTACCCGGTCGCCGCCATCACGCCCGACGGTGTCGTTGACGTTCTTGAACCGATCAAGGTCCAGCGCGCCGACGGCGAACACGCTTTGCCGCGCCATTGCCGTTGCGTGCGCCACTTCAAGCAGTTCAAACAAACGCCTGCGGTTGGGCAAGCCGCTGACTTCATCGAAGAATGCCAACTGCTCGATGCGTTTCTCGTGCCGCTTCTGCGCCGTGATATCGCGCCACTGACATAGGTAGCCCTGCACGGTCACGCCCATCATGATCGGCGTGATGTCCCGCAGCAGCACGCGACCGTCACCGGTTCGCACCTCGACATCCTCGACCGCTTCGCCGGCGCAGATCATCTGGTCGACCCGCTGCCATTCGTGCGCGGCTGCTGCGTGGTCGGCAGCCAGGCTCGCGCCGAGCGATCGCAGCGACTGGCCTGCCAAGGTCACGGGTTCGCAATCGAGCTCAAACAGCGCACAAAAAGCGCTGTTGCTGAAACGCACGGTACGCTGCGAAGACAGCACCAGAACACCAACGCGGCGAGTGGCGAGTGCGGCCTGCAACAACTCGATCCCGCAGTCGGGAAAGGTGGCAATAGCTGCGATTTCGATCACTGGGGCTGGCGCACCTGCGCCAGCAACCGGGCGCAGAGGCGACGCGTCCAACGGTTTCGTCGGTTGCGCAGCACTCGGCACTCCTTCCCTATCCGTCGTGTGCATGGCATCAGCCAATCAGGAACACAGGACCTGCATCACGGCCTTCCAACCGATGGTACTCGTCGAGGCCGTTCGCGTGGTGGGGTGCACGCAGCCTGCGCGAACCGGATCCACTCACGCGCGCGAAATGTGATCGATTACGCAATCTGGCACCAGCCCCAGTGATCGAAAATCCACGGCGATGGGATGCGCAGCGCAAGACGTGCGAAACGTGGCTCGCCGATCCCTGCCGCCGTCGACACCAGCCTCGAGCGACCATCGGCATGGCGCTGCAGCGGAGCGTCGGACCAGCGCCACTCATGCACGCCGTCCGGTCCGATCACGCTCAGCCACAGCAGCGGCGCCAACCACGCCGGCGGACGCCACGGCATCCATCCGTCGGCGCAGACGTCGAGCGCATCGCCAAAATGTTCCGGACCGCTGGCCATGCGTCGAAGGCGCGGCCCACTGAATGTGATCTGGCTGGTGTGCGCGGCCAGCGCAGACAGCTTCAGCGCCTGCTCGCGCGGGTTGGCGTGCAAGGTGACGCCGTGCGCTGGCGCAGCAGAACCATGCACCAGATAGCTCCACAGTTGCGGCGACTGATTGCGCGCGGCCAGAGCAAGCCTCACCAGCACGTGGGCGGCGGCATGATCGGGATGTCGATCGGTCAGCGCAGGCAACGCCAGCAGGGTTGGCTGCAGGCTTGCAAGTCGGTCGCCGAGTATCCGCAATGTCTGACCCGCCGGTTGCAATGCGAGGTCGACCAGACCCAAGTCCGGCCAGCCCAGTTCATGCAGGCTGTCGGCATCCACACCCAGGCATTTCAGCGCGCTGCGGATTTCGCCTTGGCGTCGGTGCGCCCAGCGGGCGCGGCCTGCCGTGCCGATGTGCCAGCGCCGTTCCAGCAGCCGCTGCGGCCACGGGTTGTTGTCGCCGGCGGTCAAAAGCAGGACATCGACGCTGCCGCCGGCGGCCAGCACACGCTGCATCAACACGCCGCTGGCGAGGGTTTCGTCGTCCGGATGCGGAGCGACCACCAGCAAGCGGGTCGCGGCGGTGATCGCCGCGTCGAAAGGTGGGGCCGTCATCAGCGCCAACGCGTCAGCAAATCAAGCAACAACAGGTCATTGCGCAAGGGTCCACGCAGGCTCTCGCGCGCGCGATTGGCCGCGGCGTACCAATGCTCCAGCGCTTCATCTGCCAGCTGGCTGCCCAACGGTACCGCCGCGCCGGTGGCCCGCGCCTTGCGTTCGT
>JBBSST010000079.1:0-6212 GCA_038241735.1 Lysobacterales bacterium | reverse complement strand
CGAGACGCACAAGCTGTATGACGCGAGCAAGCCACTGGCCACGCCGCGACTGTGGAAAGGGGCGAGCGACACGCTGCCGCTGGGCGTGTCTGAAGACGTGCTGGTGACCGTCAAGCGCGGCGACTACGACAAGCTCAAGGCGACCATGGACATTCCCGCGACGCTGGTGGCGCCGTTCCGCAAGGGACAACAAGTCGGCACCCTGCGCATCACCCTGGATGGAAAACCTGTGCAATCGGTGCCATTGATTGCCATCAACGAGGCGCCGCAGGGCGGGTTTTTCTCGCGCCTGTGGGACTCGATCATGTTGTGGTTCCACAGCTCCAAGCCGACCAGCGTGCCGGTGCCGGACGCGAAGTGATGGAGCCGGTGGATTTCAGCCAGGCGCAGGCATCCGGCAAGGGCTTCCAGTTTCCCGGCGAGTTCAAGATCACGGCGGTCGGCGGTGCCAGCGCCGGGCTGCAGACACAGGTACCGGAGTTGCTGGAAGGTGCCGGCCTGCAGGTGTTGCGGGAAAGCGTGCGCCACCGGCATTCCGGTGGCGGCAATTACGTGTCGGTGACGGTCACGTTTCAATGCGACAACCGCGAACAGTACGAGGCGGCGCACACCGCGCTGCGCGCGCACCCGCAAATTCGTTACACGCTCTGAGCATTGCACGGTCGCTGGATCATCTGTAATCGACCGCAGTGTGGTTTCGCGGTGCCTTCTCCTGCCGCACGTTTCGCGCGGTGCTTTTTTTGAGCTTTCCGTTCCAAGCCGTCCGTTCTTCTTCCTGCCGCCACCATCGTGATGCCCAACTCTCCCCGCTCGCCCAATCTCCCGCTGCATGTTCGCCGGCTGGGTCGTCGATCCTATCGGCCGGTCTGGCATGCGATGAGCGACTTCACCGATCGCCGGCTCGACACGACGGCGGACGAGTTGTGGCTGCTTGAACACGAACCGGTGTTCACCCTGGGTCAGGCTGGCAAGATGGAGCACGTGCTGGCACCTGGCGAGATCCCGGTGATTGCCGTGGATCGCGGAGGCCAGGTCACCTATCACGGACCGGGCCAACTGGTTGCCTATCCACTGTTTGACCTGCGTCGGTTGGGCGTGGGCGTGCGCGACCTGGTCGACGGCATCGAGCAGGTGCTGATCGACACGCTGGCGCATTGGCAAATCATTGGCGGGCGCCATCCGGGGGCACCGGGCGTGTACGTCGGTGACGCCAAGATCGGCGCGCTGGGACTGCGCGTGCGACGCGGCTGCACTTTCCATGGCCTGGCTTTCAATGTGGCGATGGATCTTGCGCCGTTCAGCCGGATCAATCCTTGCGGTTACAAAGGTTTGGCGGTCACACAGATGGTAGACTGCGTCGGTCCGTCAGCCTTGGCGGACGTGGAAGATGTTCTTGTCAATGCCTTCTGTCGTCAGTTCGGGTACCGCGCCCGAACCGCTGATCCTGTCGTCCCTGAGCTTCCGGCGCGTGCGACCGATCACTTCGTCGTGGCCGATGCCTGAGCGAAAGCAAACCAGCGCTTGCGCGCGCGGCAGACGTCGCCGACGATTACAGGGCCATTTACATCCTTCTGATGCCGACGTCTTCACCATGTTTCGATACCCGCCGGCCAACCGGACTTCCGGCATGCGCATTCACGCAATGCAACGCGCATTGTGATCACGCCACTCCCCTCGACTTGCAGTAGCTGCTGAGAACCTTACATGACACTTCGTTTTCGTCTGGCGCGTTCCATCACTCTGGGTTTTCTGCTGGCGTTTACCGCCACCTGCGCTTTGGCACAATCCGCCGCCGACATGGGCGCGGGCAAGGCGCGCAAGGCGTCGGTCTGGCCACTCGTGCCGGTGCCAACCGAAGCTGAGGCGGCGCAGCTTTCGGCGCGTTTCCTGACCCGCTTCCACTACGACGCGCGTCCGCTCGACGACGCGATGTCGGCACGTATTTTCGACGCCTATTTCAAGCTGCTTGATGGCGAAAAAGTGTTTTTCATGCAGTCGGACATGGCGCGCTTTGCACCGCTGCGCAGCAAGCTGGACGATGCGATCTGGAACAAGGACCTGAGCGGTCCCTTCTCGATCTTCAACTTGTACGTGCAGCGTGCGGTCGAGCGGATGACCTATGCGCGCAGCCTGCTGGCGCAGGGCTTCGATTTTTCCGCGGACACCAACTACACCTTCGATCGGGAAAAAGCCGCGCTGCCAAAGGACCAGGCAGAGCTCGACGACCTGTGGCGCAAGCGCACCATGAATGACTGGCTGCGGCTGAAACTGGCCGGCAAGGGTGATGCAGAAATCCGCAAGACGCTGGACAAGCGCTACGCCAGCTACATCGAGCGCGTGCGCCAGCTGGACGGTCCGGACGCATTCCAGAGCTTCATGTCCGCTTACGCGAACACCACCGATCCGCATACCGACTACCTCGGCCCGCGCGCGGCGGACAACTTCGACATTGCCATGAAGCTTTCGCTGGAGGGCATTGGCGCGCAGCTGCAGGGGCGGGATGACTACACGGTCATCTACACGCTGGTGCCCGGTGGCCCGGCGATCAAGTCTGGCAAGCTCAAGTCTGGTGATCGCATCGTCGGCGTCGGCCAGGGCGAGGACGGCGCGATCTCCGATGTCATCGGCTGGCGACTGGACGACGTGGTCAATCGCATCCGCGGCAAGAAGGACACCGTCGTTCGGCTCGAAATCCTGCCGGCGGACCTCGGTCCGGATGGAAAGCACGAGATCGTCACCCTGGTCCGCAAGAAGGTGACGCTCGAGGACGCGCAGGCGAAGAAAAAGATCATCGATATCAAGGAGGGCGACGTCACACGCAAGATTGGCGTGATCCAGTTGCCCACTTTCTATTCCGACTTCGGTGCTCGCAGCGAGGGCGACAAGGATTTCAAGAGCGCCACTCGCGACGTGACCAAGTTGCTCGGCGAACTCAAGACCGCCGGTGTGGCCGGCGTCGTGGTGGATCTGCGCAATAACGGCGGCGGCTCCCTGGCCGAAGCCAACGCGCTGACTGGCCTGTTCATCGACCAGGGGCCGGTGGTGCAAGTGCGCAGTGCCAAAGGCCAGGTCGAAGTGCAGGGCGACGACGTGCCAGGCATGGCATGGAGTGGTCCGCTGGCCGTGCTGGTCAACCACGGCTCGGCGTCGGCATCGGAAATTTTCGCCGCCGCGATCCAGGACTATCACCGCGGATTGATCATCGGCGAGCCGACCTTCGGCAAGGGCACCGTGCAAAATCTGGTGGACCTTGATCGCTTCGCCCGCGCGACCACCGACAAGCCGCAGTACGGCGAGTTGAAGATGACGATCGCCGAATTCTTTCGGATCAGCGGTGGCTCGACCCAGCTGAAGGGCGTCACGCCGGATATCGCCTTTCCGCAGAATGGCGACGACAAGGATTTCGGCGAGTCCACTTACGACAATGCATTGAAGTGGACGCAGATCGCGCCGGCGGTCTACCAGCCAGTGGCCAACCTCGCCGCCTACCTCCCGCAACTGGAACACGCGCACGCTGCACGGGTGGCCAATTCACCGGCGTGGAAACTGATGCTGGACGAACTGGCGCAATACAAGGCTTTGCGCGCCAAGACCTCGATCTCGTTGAACCTCGCCGCGCGTGAAGCGGAGCGCAAGCAGATGGACGTGATGCAGGCCGCTTTCCGCGCGCGGCACAAGCTGATCGACGGCAACGACGCGGCGTTTGCCGATGAGCCGAGCCGGCTCGACGACGGCCTCAATGCCAGCGAGCGCAGTTTGAAAAGTGAGCTGAAGCAGGAGAAGGCGGCCAAGAAGGCGAAGGATGTGCAGCTGGATGAATCGGCGCACATCCTGTTCGATGCGGTCGGCGCCATCGGTGCCGATCCGAAGCTGGCTGCCGAAGTGCTGCCGTATGGCGGCAAGATGACCGCCGCAGTGGGTACGCAACCTGCCGAGGCTGCGGTGCCAGCCGCACAGCAGTAAACCGGCTGTCCCGCTCAGCATGAAAGCCAGCGCGAAGGATCGCGCTGGCCCGGTACATGCTATAGCCCAGCTGGCTCAACTACACGCTGTAACCCAATCGTTCCAGCCACGGCTGCAGCAGCGGCAGCACCGGTTCAAAGTGTTCGCGATACGGCTCCCAGCGGCCGACCGAACGACGGTGCACCGCTTTGGTGACTTGCGCATAGCTCGGCGTGCTGATGAAGCGTTTTTGCCGCGCATGTTCGGCAAATCGCGTCATCGGCGCAGGGTCACTTACCTGCAAAAAATTCCCCAGCCGCGTGACCTGTTCATCGAACTGGGTGACCACCAGTTCATAGCGCCATTCCAGTACCTGCGGCATAAACACCTCGACATCGTGCTGCCACTGTTCGAACGCCCGCACGTAGCCTTGCGCCAGGCGTTGCAGGGATGAGCACAACACCATGAACGCCGGCGATCGGAACGGCTGCATGCTGCAGCTGAGCAGCACGTCGCATGGATGGCGCAGGCACAGGATGATCCGCGCGTGCGGGAACAGCCGCATGATCATCGGCAGGCACAGCATGTTGAGCGGATTCTTGTCCACCAGCCGATGCTTGCCCACCAGCCGATGCTTGCCGGCATCCGGCACCACCTCGGCGACCATCCGGGCATAGACGTCACGTAGCTGGTCGACCTCGCGTTGCGTGAGTTTCCCCAGATCCGCCGGATAGGACTGGCCCACGCCTTCCATCCGCTCGATCAGTTCGTGCACGAAAGCGCGCTCGTCCATCGACTGGAATTGCGGATGCGCATCGAGCATCTGTTCCAGCAAAGTGGTACCAGAGCGCGGAAACCCGAGCACGAACACGGGGCTGTGCGTGCTGTCGGGAGCCGCCAGCGGCTTCCAGTTGACGAAGGTTTGCCGCCCGACGACTCCGGCGGTCAAATTCAGCGGCTGACTGTCGGGCGCGAGCAGTTCGGGAACGACGTTGCACGCGATCGCAAGTTGCGCCGCATGCGCTTCCGTCAGAGCTTGCCATGCCTGATCGTGCAGGCCCTGGCGATCACAAGCCGCAGCCAGACCAAAGGCGGCACTGGCGCGGGTTTCCTCGTCGACGCCGATGGCCAGTGCCCGCCGGTACAGCGCCGCTGCGTCGGCATGGGCGTTGAGTCGCATCAGTACCGCAGCGTGTGCGCGCCAGCCGTCAACGCGCGCCTGGATGGCTTCGGGTGGCAAGTTTTCGAGCGCGGCAAGCGGCAACTGCTGCAATTCGTCGCGCGCCAGTTGAAGCTGGTTGTTGCGTTCGTGCAAGGCCACGCGTTGCGCTGCCAGACGCATTCGCATCGCGCTCTGCAATGGCCCGGCCGTCACCGTCGCGCGCGCCAGTGCGTCCAGCGCGCTATCCAGCTCGCCTTGCGCGGACAACATCGTGGCGAGGACCAATGCCTGCTCGGCCGCTTGCGCGGGCCAGGTGGCGGCGCCAGCGAGCATGTCCGTTTGTCCGGTGTTGTCGCCGCAGACGTAGCAGGCATGCGCAGCGTGCAGTCTTGCTTCGATGAAATCGGGCGCCAGCTGTGCCGCTTCCAGCAGTGTCTCGCGTGCCGACAACCAGCGTCGCTGCTGGATGTAAAGGAGGCCCAGGTTGTAATGCACCTCGGCGTCATCTGGCGCCAGCGTCCGCGCTGTCAGCGCGGCTTGTTCGGCGCCGTCAAGGTCGTTCGCCTGCCGGCGTGCGACGGCGAGGTTGTTCCAGTAGGCGGAAACCGCAGGGCGCGACCGGGTCAGCTGATCGAACAGCGCTGCCGATTGCGCCCAGCGCCCGGTCGCTTGCGTCGCCAGCGCAAGCAACAGCGAGATGTTGTCGTCGTGCGATTGATCCAGCGCCGCACCATCGGACAAGGCGATCACCCGTTCGGGATCGCCGGCGTTCCAGGCATCGGTCATCGCGTGGAGCAGATCGGTGCTGCGGATAGGCATGCTGCTCGGGTCTAGTTGTGCCAGCGCCCATTATGCAAGAGGGCCGCGAATTGCTTCGCGGCCCTCGGGTGCACAGCAAGCTGCCGCCATTGCGGCGGGAGGTTGGTTAGAACTTCACTGTCGCGCGGGCCCAGTAGTAACGCCCAAGGACGTCATAGGTCGCAGTGTCCACGTTGTAGTTCGAGCCGTTCTGGTACAGCAACGGCGGCTGCTTGTCGGCGAGATTGTCCACGCCGACATCAAACCGCGTATGGATCGATGGCACGGCATAGCCCAGCTGGATCGAGTG
>JBBSST010000078.1:0-6248 GCA_038241735.1 Lysobacterales bacterium | reverse complement strand
TTTTTAGGGTCCGGGGCGGGGGGGGGGGGGCCCGCCCCTACGTGGGGTGTTGGGGTGCGGGTGGCGGGGGCGTGGCCCCGACCCACGGGTGATGGGGTTCGGGGCGTCGAGGGGGTGGCCCCGACCTACGGGTGATGGGGTTCGGGGCGTCGGGGGGCCTTCCCACGGTCTACATATCCCGCCGTTTGGGGGGCGGTTGCCCCGGCAGATTTGGAGATTGAATGAGTCTTTGGTAGGTCGGGGCCACGTCCCCGACGGTTTTAAGGTTCCGGGTGTCGGGGGCGTGGCCCCGACCTACGTGGGGTGACGGGGTTGCGGGCTACGGATGCGGATGCGGATGCGGATTCCACAAGCTGCGGATGGCGGCGATGCCTTGGGCGCCGTGCTGGCGGGCGGTGGCGATGTCGTCGGGCGTCACGCCGCCGATCGCGTAGATCGGCAGGCAGGTGTGTTCGCGCAGGTGTTCGAAATGCGCCCAGCCGATGCCGGCGGCGTCCGGGTGCGTGGGCGTGGGCTTGACGGGGCCGACGACGACGAAATCGCAGCCCAGTGCCTGCGCCCTGCGCAATTGCTCGGGGTCGTGGCAAGACGCGGCCAGCGGCAGGTCGGGGGCGACGGGGCGTTGGCGCAGGTCGTTCAATTGGGCCGCGCGCAGGTGCAGGCCGATGCCAAGTTCCTGCGCCAGCGCGATGTCGGCGTTGACCAGCACGTGCGCACCACGGGCGCGGCATCGGTGCGAGGCTTCGATGACCAGTGCGCGATGGCGCGCCGCGTCGAGGCCATGCAGCCGCACCTGCACGCGGCGGATGCCGGCGTCCAATGCCTGCTGCAGGGCAGCGATCCAGCCCTCGTCGCCCTCGCCTGCATTGGGCGATGGGGTGACCAGATAGCGGTCGGGCTGGCGCAGCGCGGCGACCACCGGGCGGTCGGCCGGTGGCATGGCGTAGTTGACGAGTTTGTCCGCCGGCACCCAGGCCAGCGCCTGGCCTTCGTGCCCGCGCGGCGTGCCTCGCCAGTGGCGGACGTGGCGCACGTCCAGGCGCAGGCGCTTGTGCGGGTATTGCTGGGCCACTGCAATCAGCGGCGCGTCGATGCGGGCCTGGATGCCGAGTTCTTCGTGCAGCTCACGGGCCAGTGCGTGCTCGGGCGATTCGCCGGGTTCACGCTTGCCACCGGGGAACTCCCACATCCCGGCCAGGTCGCGACCCTCGGTGCGGCGCGCGAGCAAAACGCGGCCGCCCGGATCGGTGATGACGGCGGCGACGACGTCGACGCGCGGGGCGGTCATGCCGTGCGAGCGCCGGCGCTACGCTCCCGACGCACGTCAGTCATCCCGGCGTCGGGGGCGTCGGGGGCATCGGGGGCGTCGCCCCGACCTACGCAGGCGTCAGACCAGCTGCCCATGGCAATGTTTGTACTTCTTGCCGCTGCCGCAGGGGCATGGGTCGTTGCGGCCGACCTTGGGCGCGTCGCGGGTCATCGGTGTGTGCATGCCGGCGCGCTCGTTCTCGACCTGGGCGGCTTCCTCGTCGGCGCCAAAACCACCGGCGTCGGCGTGCTGGAACTGCATCTGCTGGGCGACGGCGGCGGCCTGCGCGCGCTCCTGCGCTTCCAGTGCGGCGACTTCTTCTTCGCTGCGGATGCGCACGCGCGCGAGCATCGTCACCACTTCGCGCTTGACCTTTTCCAGCATGTCGCTGAACAGCTCGAAGGCTTCGCGCTTGTATTCCTGCTTGGGCTGCTTTTGCGCGTAGCCGCGCAGGTGGATGCCCTGGCGCAGGTAATCCATGCGGGCCAGGTGTTCTTTCCAGTTCTGGTCAAGCACGTTGAGCATCACGTGTTTTTCCAGCATGCGCATCGTCTCCGGACCCACCGAGGCTTCCTTGTCGACAAACGTGCGGTCGAGGGCCTCGCGCACATACTCCTGGATGCCTTCGGGATCGAGTTCCGTCTTGCTCTTGGCCATCTCCACGATCGACAGCTGCTGGCCAAACTCTTCTGCCAGCGTGGCCTCAAGGCCCGGCAGGTCCCATTGCTCGTCGATGGAGTTGGCCGGCACGTGGCGCTCGACGATGTCGGCAACCACGTCGCCGCGGATACCTTCGACGTTGTCCTGGACGCTCTCGGCTTCCAGCACTTCGTCGCGCTGGCTGTAGATCACCTTGCGCTGGTCGTTGTTGACGTCGTCGAACTCAAGCAGGTTCTTGCGGATGTCGAAGTTGTGCGCCTCGACCTTGCGCTGCGCGTTGGCGATCTGCTTGGACACCAGCGGGCTTTCGATGATGTCGTCTTCCTTCAGGCCCATGCGCGCCATGACGCGCTGCACCCAGTCGGCGGCGAAGATGCGCATCAGGTTGTCTTCGAGTGACAGGTAGAACCGCGACGATCCCGGATCGCCCTGGCGGCCGGAGCGACCGCGCAGCTGGTTGTCGATGCGGCGCGATTCGTGGCGTTCGGTGCCCACGATATGCAGGCCGCCGGCTTCCTTGACCGCGTCGTGGCGCTTCTGCCACTCGGCCTTCAGCTTCGCCTTGGTGCTGGCGTCGACCGGCGCGCCGGTTTCGGCTTCGAGGTCGGACAGTTCGGTTTCAAGCGAGCCGCCCAGCACGATGTCGGTGCCGCGACCGGCCATGTTGGTGGCGATGGTCACCGCGCCGGGACGGCCGGCCTGGGCGACGATCGTCGCTTCGCGCTCGTGCTGCTTGGCGTTGAGCACTTCGTGGACGACGCCCGCCTGCTTGAGCTGCTCGGACAACATCTCCGAGACCTCGATCGAGGTGGTGCCGACCAGCACGGGCTGGTTGCGCGCGTGCGCTTCCTGGATCTCGGTGGCGACCGCGCGATATTTGCCGGCGCGGTTGAGGAACACGGCATCGGAATGATCCTTGCGCACCATCGGCCGATGCGTGGGGATCACCACTACTTCAAGGTTATAGATGCTCTGGAACTCATAGGCCTCGGTATCCGCGGTGCCGGTCATGCCCGACAGTTTTTTGTACATGCGGAACAGGTTCTGGAACGTGATGCTGGCCAGGGTCTGGTTTTCGCGCTGCACCGGCACGCCTTCCTTGGCCTCGACCGCCTGGTGCAGGCCATCGGACCAGCGGCGCCCGGTCAGGGTGCGGCCGGTGAACTCATCGACGATCACCACTTCGCCATCGCGGACGATGTAATCGACGTCGCGCTGGTAGATGCCGTGCGCGCGCAGGCCGGCATTGAGGTGGTGCACGACATGGATGTTGTGCGGTGCGTACAGGCCATCGTCCGGTTCAATGATGCCGGCGCCGCGCAGCAGTTCTTCGGCATGCTCCTGGCCCATTTCGGACAGGTGCACCTGCTTGCCTTTTTCGTCGACCCAGTAATCGCCCTCGCCTTCTTCCTCTTTCTGCCGCGTCAGCGACGGCACGATGCGATTGACCTTGATGTACAACTCCGGCGACTCGTCGGCCGGGCCGGAGATGATCAGCGGCGTGCGCGCCTCGTCGATCAGGATCGAATCGACCTCGTCGACGATGGCGTAGTGCAGCGTGCGCTGGAAGCGGTCATCCTTCGACAGCGCCATGTTGTCGCGCAGGTAGTCGAAGCCGAATTCATTGTTGGTGCCGTAGGTGATGTCGGCCGCGTAGGCCTCGTGCTTGTCGCCGTGCGGCATGCCCGGGTAGACCACGCCGACCGTCAGGCCAAGCCAGTTGTACAGCTTGCCCATCCACGCCGCATCGCGACGCGCGAGGTAGTCGTTGACGGTGACTACATGCACGCCCTTGCCTTCAAGCGCGTTGAGGTAGGTGGCCAGGGTTGCGACCAGGGTCTTGCCCTCGCCGGTGCGCATCTCGGCGATCTTGCCCATGTGCAACACCATGCCGCCGATCATCTGCACGTCGTAATGGCGCATGCCCAGCACGCGCTGGCTGGCTTCGCGACACACCGCAAACGCCTCGGGCAGGATCTTGTCGAGGCTCTCGCCTTTTTCGATGCGTGCGCGCAATTCCGGGGTCTTGGCCTGCAATTGCGCATCCGACAGCGCCTGCATCTGCGGCTCGAGCGCATTGATCTTGAGGGCGATGCGGCGGTGTTGTTTGATCAGGCGTTCGTTGCGGCTACCGAAGACGCTGGTGAGCAGGCGATTGAGCATGGAGGTACCGGAAAAGGTGGAATCGGGATGTTGTCATCAGGACGTCGCCATCAGCGCGTTGTCCTGGGGATCGGGCGCAGACATCAGCCCGGGCCAAGCGCCCTGAAACGGAAAAAGAGCGCCGGGCGCCCTTTTTTGGCAACGCGATATTGTACGTGGTGGCGCCAGCGCGGGGTATCAAGCCCGATGGCGACCGCGTTGGCGTGGATGATAGCCCCCTTGGCTGTTGCGTCGGCGGATTGGCAGCCGTGATCCCGGAGACATGGCGCGCAGCGGCATGCGCAACGACCTTCAACCGGTGTCTTCGCATTGCCCGCCATGCGGCAGGCGCGTGGCCTTGGGCCTACGTTGCCAGCGGGTGTCAGAGGTGCTGCGCTTGGCCCGCATGAGACAGCCCGGGCCTGTCGCGCGACCCGACCTACTGCCGGGTGACGCCCTGTTCGACCAGGAACTTGCGCGGGTTGACCACGCGACCGTTTTCCCAGACTTCAAAATGCACGTGCGCGCCGGTCGAGCGGCCGGTCGAGCCGGCCTTCGCCACTTGCTGGCCACTGCGCACCAGGTCACCGACCTGCATCACCAGCCGCGAGTTGTGCGCATAGCGGGTGACGTAACCGTTGCCGTGATCGACCTCGATGACATTGCCGTAGCCCGAGCGCACGCCGGAATAGCTGATCACGCCATCGGCCACGGCCAAGACCGGATCGCCCACGCGGGCGTGGAAGTCGATGCCCTTGTGGAAGGCGCTGCCGCCGCCAAACGGGTCGGCGCGGCCGCCGTAACCGGAGGTGATGTAGCTGTTGGCGATCGGCTCGCGCGATGGCGTGGCATTGCGGTCGAGTTCGCGGTTGAACAACAGCGATTCGAGCACCGACAGCTGTTGTCCGGAATCCTTGAGCTGGGCGCCGAGCTTGTCCATGCCACCGCGCAGGTCGCCGGCGGGCATGTCGCGCACCGGTCCTTCACCACCCACGCCGACGGGTTTGTTGAAGTCGAATTCGCCATCGCCGAGCTGGCCGATGCGGGTCAGGCGGTCGCCCAGCGCATTGAGGCGATTGGCCTCGGCCTGCAGTTCGCCAAGACGCGCGGCCAGTGCGTTGACCTCGCGCTGCGCCTGGCGGCGGGTGGTATCGAGCAGCTGCTGCTGGGCGTCGCTGCGCGCCTGCAGGTTGGACACGCGCGCGGTTTCGACGCCGCGGCTGGTGCCAACGCCGAGCACCGCACCAGCGGCAAACAACACCGCGATGGCCACGGCCGGCCGACGCGCGCTGCGCGCATGTGCGGCGTGCGCAAGCGTGTGGATGCGCTGCTGCACGTTCTGCCGGAGACTTGCTGCGTGCGTACGCGCGCGATTGAGAAAGCTGTGTAGAGTCATGGTGGCCAATGTCTGATTCGAGATCCAAGTCGTCCGGCGTGCCACGCGCCACTGCCCCGCAAGCCGCGCTGGATGCGTTGTTTGCCGGCGCTGCGGGCGGCAATCCGATCCGCCGCGCCATGTGGCTGGACGAACTCGACCGTCGTTTGCGTCCCCTGCTGCCGCCTTCGCTGGCCGCGCATGCGCGGCTGGCGAATATCGATGGTGGCAAGCTCGTATTCGTCGTCGATTCGCCGGTCTGGCATGCCAGGTTGCGCCTGGCCGCCAACGATCTCCTCAACGCCGCCCGATCCATCGGACTGGATGTCACTCAAGTTGTCGTCAAGACGACCGTTCAACCACCGGCGCCGCGCGCCCGGCCGGAACTGCCCGCCGTACCCTTGTCGGCAACCGCAAATGAAGCGTTGCGCGATGCCTTGGCGTCACTTCGCGAGTCCGATGACGACGTGGAGAAGGACGCATCCTGATGTCCGCTGGCGGTGTCGGACCACGTTTTGTGGCACTCCGACAGCAGGCCGACGGGGCATCCTACCGGCCATGAGCGGGGCATACGTTAACCAAGCGCTAGAAAATCAGCTGAAATTTGTTAATTTCACGTTGAATATTCACGCAACGCTCATTTTCGTGAACCCGGTCCCGTGTTGGCCAATGGCCGGCATGGGTGCAGCCCCGGCCTCGGTTTTGTAGGAGCGCCCCATGGGCGCGATGGCCTTATCGGTAACGCCTCTCGCGCCCATGGGG
>JBBSST010000077.1:0-6339 GCA_038241735.1 Lysobacterales bacterium | reverse complement strand
GGGCCAGCGCGAAGCCGATGGCGATGAGATCGTCATCGCCGGCCGCCGTGTAGTTCAGGGCCGCACGCATGGAAGCGATGTCGGCGTGGTCGAACGGTGCGTGGCGCAGGTCGGCCAGCCCCCACCAGGCCATGCCTGCCGCAGGCTGGATGGCCAGTACGCGCCGGTATTCTTCCGCTGCCGCCTGCACCTCGCCCTGCGTGCGCAACATGTCCGCCAGCAGTGCCCGCGCCAGAACGTGCCGTGGCTCGATCGTCACCGCCTTCCGGAATGCGATTACCGCCTCATCATTTCGCACCGAGCGGGTCAGCATGACGCCCAGGTTGTACCAACCCATCGCCATCTTCGGTTGCAGTCCACAGGCGTGTTCAAGAACTTTGATGGCGCCGTCGTAGTCGCCTGCCTGTCCCAGCAACGTACCCAACGTATTGAGATAAACCGAATCGTCCGGGCGGCTGGCGAGTGCTTGCCGCATCATGGCAACGGCATCGCGGTGTTGCCCGCGCATACCGAGTACGCCGGCCTTCATGCGCAGGATTTCCGGATGCCTGGCATCGGCGGCATTCAGCCCAGCCAGCTCCCGCGCCGCCTCGTCAACGCGTCCGGCGTCGAGAGCCTGCGCGCTGGCCTGCACGATCTTTGCTGCGGCTGGACTGAGGCCATCGCGTCGTGAACTCATGCCACCTCCGAAGCGGATAAACTGCGCAAACTTCCGGCGTCAATGACCCGGTCAGATGCCATCCGCACCCGATGCGTGTCCGCCGAGCCGATCACGTACCGACAGGAGGGTATTGTGCCCTGTCCCCATGCTCATCGCGCCCGGGCTCTTGAGCAAGCGCGCCCCGCCAGCGAGTGATTGATGACTCCTGAGTTTCAAGCGTCGAATATCGAAAGCATCCGTCAGGCCGCCCGCGAGCATCGCCAGCGCGGCGACGACGCAGGCGCCGAGCAAGCCTTCGAGCGCCTGCTCGAGTCGAAGGCTCACGATCCGGAGGCACTACGGTTCCTGGCTGACCGCCACCAACAACGTGGTGAGTTTGAACCCGCGCTGCGACTGCTGGAACGGGTGTCGAGTCACGATCCTGCTGCCGTTGGCGTCGATCTGCAGCGTGGCAGCGTACGGTTGTCGATGGGCGACTTCGCTGGAGCTGCCGTCAGCTTCAAACGCGGATTGCAGCAAACGCCAGATGCGTTCGCAGCGCGGCTGCAGATGGGGATTGCACTGGAACAGATGGGTCGCAGCCACGAGGCGCTGCTGGCCTATTCCCGCGCGATCCGCACCGGCCAGGACAAGGGTCGCTGGCTCAGCGATGCCACCACGGCGCCGGCGCTGCGCGATGTCGTGAAATACGCTACCAACTACGTCCGCGATGGACGCCGCCGCTGGTTCCACGAGGTAATCGAGCCGTTGCGGCAACGCTACGGTGTCGCCGACTTGGTGCGTGTCGAGCAAAGCCTGGCCATCTATCTGGGCGACCGTGAAGCGGACATTCCCGATCCGCGTCAGCGGCCGACCTTCTTCTATTTTCCCGGCATCCCTAGCGAGCCGTTCTATCCGCGTCATCGACTGCCATGGATTGACACCGTGGAGGAAGCCTGCGCGGCGATACGCAGCGAACTGGAGACCTTGCTGCGCGAAGGTGCTGAGCTGGAAGCTTTTCTAGGGGTGCAGACTGAGGGAGCTGACCAGCATTTGCTGGCTGCCTCGGGCGGCCACAAGGCTGCCTGGGACGCGTTCTTCTTCTACCGCCATGGCGTGCGGCATGATGAGAACTGCACGCGTTGCCCGCAAACCGCCGCGGTGCTCGATACCGTTCCGTTGGTGCGGATTCGCGATCACGCACCGGAAACGCTGTTCTCGGTGTTGAAACCGGGCTCACACATCCTGCCGCATCGCGGGTCACCAACACACGGCTGGTCACGCATCTGCCGCTCATCGTGCCGCCCGACTGTGCCCTTCGAGTGGGCGGCGAAACGCATGTATGGCAGCCCGGACAGTGCGTCACCTTCGACGACACGTTTGAACACGAGGCGTGGAACCGCAGTAACGAGACGCGCGTGGTCCTGATTCTGGATAGCTGGAACCCGGATCTGAGTGAAGTGGAGCGCATGGCCGTTACCGAACTGGTCGCAGCTATCGGTGACTTCAACGAAGCCACCGACGCAACGGACGCGTTGCCCGCAGACGTTTGAGCCGACTGGTGTTCCGGCTCAGTACCGCGGCACGCTCGTATCGACCTCGCGTGCCCACGCATCCATGCCACCTTCGACGTTGTGCACGTGAATGAAACCGTGCGCGGCAAAACGTTCCGCCATCGCGCGGCTGGACATGCCGTGGTGGCAGATGAAGGCAAGCTCGGTGTCGCGCGGCAGTGCGGAGAGGACGTCGTAGCCTTCGTCTTCCAGTACGCGCGCCTGGGCCAACGGTGCGGACTGCGCGCGACCGCCGGCCGGGCGCACGTCGATCAGCGTGATGTCGTTGGCAGCCAGCCGCGTCTGGAGTTGCTGCACGCTCAGTGATGCGATCGACGCCGTGTCCGGAAAATTCAGACTCAGGCCTTCGCCCTGAACGGTGGATACCCAGTCGATCACAATGCCCTTGGCGCGCTGCGCGCTGGCCGGATCGAAGCGCACTTCCAGTCCGTTCGAGGTGGCAACAATATCGTGCTCGCCGGGGGGCGCAAGCTGGAAGCCGGCGCTGTGGTCAGGTCCGATCTCCAGATGCAAGGCCACATCCTGTGCGTGGCTGGTGCCATCGCGGATCGCCGCGGCGGCAGCATCGGTGATGGTGATTTCCGGCGGCGTGCGGTCAGGTGCGGCCAGCCCGAACAGCGTGTGCAGCTCGCCGCTGGTGTACAGCTGACTGATGATGTCAGCGCCGCCGACCAGCTCGCCGTCGACATATAGCTGCGGGATCGTCGGCCAGTCACCATAAGCCTTGATGCCGTCGCGAATCTCCGCGTCTTCCAGCACGTTGACCGTGTGGTAATCGGGCAGCAGCTCGTTCAAGGTGTTGGTTGCGCTGGCCGAGAAGCCACACATTGGCTGGGCGCGATCGCCCTTCATGAACAACACCACGCGGTGCTCGTGCAGCATGGTTTCGATACGTTCGCGGATGGCGCTGTCGAGGGACATGGAAAGGCTCCGGCAAATAATCCGCATGATACAGCCGTGCCCGTTACGCCCATCTTTGAGGCGAGGGTTTCGACAGTAAAACGCTCCTGGTCACTGGTAGTGCCGGCGCATCTGGCATCTCGGTGCCCGCTTTGGCCGCTCGCCTGACCATCGCGTTTCAGCTGTCCTGAACGGCCAGCGCGGCGAACGCATGCGGCAGCACGCGCGCTGCCCACAAAGCATATTGTCTCGCCGAAGGATGCAGCCCGTCGGCGGTCAGCCAGTCGGCGTGCTGACGCGATAGTTCGGTGACATCGCACCAGCGCGCGCCACGGGCGGTGACCAGGCTGCGCGCGCCGGCGTTGAACTGGTCCAGCTCCAGCGCGATGGTGGGCGCATGGCGTTGTCGTTCCCGGGCAAACCGGGTGACGCCCCAGTCCGGGATCGACACCGCCACCACGCGTGCCGCCTCGCGGCGGGCGAGGCCGCTCGCTCGCTCCAGCAGCGCCGAGAATTGCTGCAGATAATCGGCCAGAGGTGCGCCGCGGTACTGGTTGTTGACGCCGATCTGCAAGGTCACCAGATCATAGGCCGGAGCAAGCGTTGCCTGGTCCATGGCGCGATCGAGTTCGTCCGTCGTCCAGCCGGTGGTGGCGAGAATCTGCGGATCACCCATCGCCAAGTCATGCTGACGCAGATGACGCACCAGCTGATCCGGCCAGCCCTCACCCGGCGCCACGCCTTCACCGATCGTGTAGGAATCGCCAAGCGCCAGATAAGTCAGTGGTGTGTTCGCACGGAGCATGCGTGACCGATCGCTCAGGCCATCGCGGCGAGCGGCGCTGAGCGCACTTGTTCACGGGCCATGCGATGCAGCAGTCGCTCGGTGCGCACAAACACTTCGCGCAACTGCGTGGCCGGCGGCAACAAGGTCAGGCGGAAATGGCGGCTGGCCGAGACGTTGAAGCTGGTACCGGGAACCACCAGCACGGATTCCTCTTCCAGCAGGCGCAGTGCGAAAACGTTGTCGTCGAAGCTGGCGATGCGGTCCGCGCGCACCTGCGGGAAGGCGTAAAGAGCGCCGGCTGGCGACACCATCGCAAGGTAATCGCTGGCGGCAACGCCTTCACTGACGACGCGGCGCGCTTCGTGCAGGCGTCCGCCCGGAGCGGTGAGCGCGTTGATTGTGGCCGGTCCGTGCAGCGCGGCCGGGATCGCCCATTGCGCGGTCACGTTCGGGCACAGGCGCAGTGCGGCCAGCAGTTGCAGCGCGTCACGATAGCCGGCGGTATCGGCCTCGTTGCCGGACAGGCTCATCCAGCCGACCCGGTAGCCACACGCGCGGTGCACCTTGCTCAACCCACCAAAGCTCAGCGTCGGCACATCGCCGGCCACGCCTGCCAGCGGCTGGAACAGACTCCCGTCGTACAGGATCTCGTCGTAGATCTCATCGCACATCAGCAGCAAGTGGTGGCGAGCAGCGACCGCCACCAACTCCTCCAGCAGGTGGCGCGGATAAATGGCGCCGGTGGGATTGTTCGGGTTGATCAACACCAGAGCTCGCGTGCGCGGGGTGATCAACGCCTCGATCTCGGAAGGATCGGGCAGGTGGGCGTTTTGCGCCAGACAACGGTAATACTTCGGTACGCCGCCATTGAGGATGGTGGCGGCGCTCCAAAGCGGATAATCCGGGCTCGGCAACAGCACTTCATCGCCCGATTGGAGCAGCGCGCGCAGGCTCAGATCAATCAGTTCGCTGACGCCATTGCCGATGAAAATCCGCTCGACATCGACGTCGCGCGCACCATTGGCGCGCTGGCGCTCGGCGATCGCTTCGCGCGCCGACTCCAGTCCCTGCTCGTGGCCGTAGGCTGCGCTGTCGCCAAGATGAGCGGCGATCGCTTCGCGCAGATGGTCCGGCACCTCGAAGCCATAGCGGCCGGGATTGCCGATATTGAGCTTGATGATGTCGTGGCCGGCCGTTTCCAGCTCGCGTGCACGCCGCGTCAGGGCGCCGCGGATTTCGTAACGCACTTGTGCCAGGTGCGCGCTGGGCAGCATGGGGGCCAAGAGGGGACCTCGATGGTGGACACCGCGGTTGCGGTGCAGCAATGCGGATCGTAACAGCGCGGCAGAGCGCGCGAGTGAGGCAACGCGCCGCTTGCCCCCCTCGCCCCAAACACGCAACATCTCTACTTCAATTCATGTCGTCACCCGGGCGTACAGGCATAATCGGAAAAACCGTGCAGACCACACCCGCATGAGCGACGCCGAAAAGATTGCCCGCCTGCGCCGGATCGGCTGGCGGGGAGACACGCTGCCACAAGGCGACCTGCAGCTGGCGCGCGTCGTCGTTCAACATCGTGCCGGTTATGAACTGCACGACGGGGCCACTTTATTTGGCGCGCAGCCGGACGGATGCTTCCTCAAGCGGGGGATTGATCCCGCAGAGCGGCCGGTGGTCGGCGACTTTGTGGTGGTGCAAATGGGCACGCCGCCGCATATCGTGCGGGTGGAACCGCGTCGGACGGTGCTTTCGCGGGCCGCCGCGGGTGAACGCTACGACCGCCAGTTGATCGCCAGCAACATCGATTACGTGATGATCCTTACCGGCCTGGATGGCGACTTCAATCCGGCGCGCATCGAGCGCTATCTGTCCTTGACCGAAGGTTCCGGCGCGCAGCCGATCGTCGTGCTGAGCAAGGTGGACGCGCACACCGACACTGCCGCGCAGATCAATGCGTTGCGCGAGCGTTTGCCCGATGGCACTCCGGTGTTTGCCATCAATGGCAAGGATCCGGTGAGTGCGGCGGTGCTTTTGCCGTATCTGCAACCCGGTGACAGCGCAGTGCTGGTGGGGTCTTCAGGGGCGGGCAAATCGACCCTGACCAACACGCTGATCGGGGCGACTGCGATGGCGACCGCCGCGGTGCGCAGCAGTGACAGCCGTGGCCGGCATACGACCACGCACCGCGCGCTGCTCCAACTGCCAAGCGGCGGCTGCCTGATCGACACCCCGGGCATGCGCGAACTGAAACTCACCGGCGAGGAAAACCTCGAGCTGTTCGCCGATATCGACGCGCTGGCCGAACACTGCCGCTTCGCCGATTGCGGCCACGGCAGCGAGCCGGGATGCGCGGTGCAGAGCGCGCTGGATACCGGCGACCTTACCGCCGAGCGTTGGCGCAAGTACCTCAAGCTGCACGAGGAGCGCGAGGAGCAGGC
>JBBSST010000076.1:0-6354 GCA_038241735.1 Lysobacterales bacterium | reverse complement strand
GCCCGAGCAACGGCAACTCCATGGTGTCCGCATCCAGCGCATCGATACCGCTGACCAGCCGGATGCCGCGCGTGCGGTTTGGCTCGATCTGCAGCCGCCCCTTCGCCTCCAGCGAGCGCACGTGCTTGAGCACTGCGCTGACATTGGGCAGCCCCATCGCCTGCCCGATCTCCTCCAGCGTCGGCGCCTGTCCGGAGCGCGCAAGTTCGCTGCGGATGAATTCCAGGATCTTGGATTGGCGCGAGGTCAGATGCAGGCTCCTGGCGGCTATCTTTTCACCTTTAATGGTGAAAATGAAGGATTCGGCGAAGCGCGACCGCCCGGTCATCAGACTTGTTCATCAGGATCAAAAGCTTGGACGGTCCACTTCAGGTGATGTCTGTCGACACCTGCCCTGCAGTCTTCACCGTGGCCATCTCACCAGGTGAGATCGGCTGACGGCCATGAACGCACAACGTGCAAAACCGCACTGTTGCACCTCAGGCGCCACCGTCACCCGGTCGCTCTCGATGGTGGCGCATCCGGCGAGTGCATCCCCCGAACCTCAGCTATCACCAACTGCGAGCGTTGTTGCGCAAGCACCAGTTGATGCAAGTACCAGTGATGGAAGCACGGCAACGAACCAGATGGTCCAGTGACGCGTTGATCAAGGACCTGTTCAAGGATGATCCCGACGACGGGAATGCCGGTGCTGCAAAGGTTGTCTGAGGGCGACCAACGCGCGGTTGCGGTCCGCCACGACAGCAGCACGGGTGGTCGTGGCTACGCTCAGGACCACGCCGTCACAACAAGCCCATGCCTGCTGCATACGGGATCCTTCGCACGTTGTGTCGAGGGGCCTGATGTTACGAGGGGCTCTGCACACGATCAGACCGCAGAATCCGGGCGCGCCAGCGAGCCAAGTGTTCGACCCGCATGGTCAGCCCGGTTCAGGCATTCAACACAAGAGTTGTCGGCCGGCGGCAGGAGCACGTGCGGTGCGCCGACGCAGCACGACCAGACCACCGAGCAGGAATGTCCCCAGTCCAAACATGCCCAACGCGGCAGGTTCTGGCACGCTTGCGACCGCAGGTGTGATGCTGCCTTTGAAGTTCTGCAAGATTCTTGTCGGCGTACCGGTGTTGAGAATCCCCGAACCGCCCTGGCGGATCACGCCGCCGTCAAATCCGATCAGCGAACCCACCCCCGGGCTGGTGAAAAAACTGAAAGAGACTTGCTCCGGTGAACCAAATGGGTCCAGCCTGCCGTTGCCCAGACCCACCAGCCACTGGCCCGACGACGCTTGCTGGCTGAGGATCATGTTGAATGCCGGCAGCGCCGGGAAATCCGCAAACAGGATGTCCATCGACGATATCTCGCCAGCGACGGTGTCCACCAACATCATGCCGCTGAACGTACCGCCGCCCGGGATGAACCCGCGATTCCACTGTCCGTCGACGTTGAACGACGTCGGTGTCGCGCTGGCAAGTGCGGGCAGGAAGGCAGTGGCGACAAGCGCTGCAAGCAGGACCCGTTTCAACAATTTCAACTTGGCTTGTTTCATGGTCGACCTCTGGATGATCGCAGCGACCGGTATGGGCGCTGCCGCGGTGAATGGGCGATCGTGCCGAACACCGCACCACTCTCACCCCTCGGCCATTGGAGCCAACTGATGCCGGACACGTTCCCGCCCATCACCCGCCGCACAGCGACGCTACGAACTGCGAATGCAGCCCAACCAGGCAGGGCCCGTTCGTCTCTAGGTCGAGGTCGAGGTCGAGGTCGCTGCCGTTGCAATCCCGCCGCTGCCAGACGTCACCCGCTCAACCGTGACCAATCGATGGCTTGATCAGCGCGTGTGCTGGCTGCGCTCCTGGCCCAGGACATAACCGTCGGCAGTTCGGTCAGCGACTGCGTGGTGGGCAGCATGGCGCAGAGACGGGCCTGAGCCGGACAACCGCGAAGCGCCATGACTATCGCAAGTCACGCTCAGGCGAGCATCTCCTGAATCTTTGCCGCCAGCGCCTCAAGCGAAAACGGTTTGCTGATCATGGCCATGCCCTCCTCCAGGAAATCGGCGCGATCTGCTGCGTTCTCGGCATATCCGGTGAGGAACAAAACGGGCAGGCCCGGACGATGCGTGCGCGCGATTTCAGCCAACTGCCGACCGTTCATTCCGGGCAGTCCTACATCGGTCAGCAGCAGGTCGATGGCGCGCGGCGAAGTGATGATGGGCAGCGCGCTGTCCGCGTCCTGCGCCTCGAAAACCTGGTACTGCAGCTCCTTCAACAGCTCGCGCACCAACATGCGCACTGATGGATCGTCATCGATCAGCAGCACGCTCTGGCCGTTGCCTTCGCGTACGGCACCGGCATCCATCACCGGGTCGACCTGGGTCGCCTCGCTGACCGGCAACAGGATTTCTACCGAGGTGCCGGCGCCGGGATCGCTGTGGATGCGCACGTGCCCGCCGGACTGCCGTGCAAAACCGTAAACCATCGATAGACCCAGGCCAGTGCCCTGGCCGATCGGCTTGGTGGTGTAGAACGGGTCGAACACTTTCTGCAGCACCGCGTCGCTCATGCCGGTACCGGTGTCGGACACCGTGATCTTCGCGTAGCGGCCGGGCGCGAGGTCGGGATGGGCTGCAGCATTTGCCGCCTCCAGCTCAACCATCGAGGTCTGGATAGTCAGCTCGCCGCCATCAGGCATCGCGTCACGCGCGTTGATGGCCAGGTTGAGCAGCGCGCTCTCAAGCTGGTTGGCGTCGGCTACCACCAGGCTGAGCGCATCGTCGGGAGTGATGCGCAGCGTGACCGATTCGGTCAGGGTACGGCGCAACAGATCTGCCAATGACGCAATTAGCGCGTTCACGTCGAGCGGTCGCGCGTCAAGGGATTGTTTGCGCGAGAACGCCAGCAGTCGTGCGATCAGCCCCGCGGCGCGCTCGGCAGAGCTGACCGACGCCTCGATGAACCGGTGCACGTCGTCCAGCCGGCCTGCGTCGATGCGCAGCTTGATCAACTCCAGCCCGGCGAGCACGCCCGCCAGCATGTTGTTGAAGTCGTGCGCGATGCCACCGGTGAGCTGGCCTACCGCCTCCATCTTCTGGCTCTGGCGCAACGCGGCCTCCACCTCGCTGCGCTGGGCCATCTCCTTGTTCAACGCATCGGTGCGATCGGCGACCATTCGCTCAAGCTCCGCGCGCGAGCGCGCCAGCACGTCGCGCGCCTTGACCAGGTCCTCGATGTCGGTGCAGGTACCGAACCAGCGCAGGATGCTGCCATCATCTTGGCGCTGCGGCTGGGCACGGCCGAGCACCCAGCGGTATTCGCCTGAGTGGTGGCGCAGACGGTATTCGATCTCGTACGGCTCGCCGGTGGCGAGACTTTCACGCCAGCGCTGCCACGCCCTCGGCTGGTCGTCGGGATGGAACAGGCCGTTCCATCCGTCGCCGTCAGTGCTGCCTTGCGCCATACCGGTGTAGTCGTACCAGCGCTGGTTGTAGTAGTCGTGGTAGCCGTCGGGCAACGTGGTCCAGATCATCGGATCAATCGAGTTGGCGATAGCCTTGAAGCGCGCATCGCTGTCGCGCAGGTCGCGCAGACGATCGCGCATTTCGAACTGCTGCTGGCGCAACCGCAACGCCGAGGCAACGGTGCTCAGCAACGATGTCTTGCCGATCGGTCGCTCCAGCACGACGCAGTTGGTGACCAGCTTCAGAAACGCCAGGCGCGAGACGTCCTGGCTGCCGCTGGATGCGCAAGGCTCCGCCAACAACAGCACGAACGGCACATCCGACCAGGACGGCTGCTGGCTCACGGCCTGATTGAGCTCGCTCACGGCGCCGTCGAGCGCTTCCTCGATGACCAGCACGGCGCCGGTGCGGGAGCCGATCCGGCCGACCAGCACAGCAAGATCGGCGCAGATCTGGGTTTCGTAGTCCGCCTCGCGCAGCCATTCTGCCAACACCTGGGCATCGCCGGCACCGGGGGCGGCGATCAACACCTGTCGACCTTCGTCGCGCTCGCTGGCCGCACTCGCGGCATTCGCCCCCGACGTGCGCCTCGCGTGTTCGACGGTCTTATGCGGCATGGTCGGGCGGCTCCATTAGTGGATTGCGAATACCAACGCACGCGGGCGTGCCGGCGTGCGCACTCATCAACGCAAACAGCCGTCCGCGCACGCGCAAGCTATACGCTTTGATTGGCAGTTCGCGGCTGCTTTCCCCGTGCCTGTGGACGGGGTTCCTGAGCACCCGGACAGCCTTTCGCACGCGGCCCCCGGCCTGCGGAGAACGCAACGTCAACACGACGTCGGCCAGGCAGGCGGTATTGGGACTAGTGACATGGTACCTATCGTGGCATTTGTGCAGCACGGCGCTGGATACGAACCTTTCGGACAACCCGTCGATGTCTTGGCCGGAGCGAATACAGATGGGCGCTTGCGGCCACGCAGCGCGTCTGTCAGCGGAATTCTTCGCATGCGCGAGGCGGACGTCGAGGATCGCGTTCATCGATATATGCCTCTACGCCACGCAAACGCCGCATGCATCGTCTCAGCCAGGCGGACGCCTGAGCCTGCGTCGCCGGGTGGCTCATGCAAAGCGTAACGATCGAGCGCTGAGCTTCGCCAATCAAAGCGCGGGTTTTCGGGTTCGAGTGGTGTCGGTAGACGATAAGTCGCGTGAGATCTCCGCGCACCAGGGTTTGCGGCGATGCCTCTGCATGAGAAACGTTGCAGCGCAGGTTCTACTCCCCGGTCCGGAGTCTTCCGCAAGACTCAATACACAATGATGCGGCAGCCCACGATGGCCCCCACCACCCGATTCACCGCCCGAAGATGATCGCCTTGCCTTCGTGGTCGCGATCCCAGGCGCGAAGCTGGTCGCGGATGTGGGCGATGCACTGGCGGCCGAGGGCATTGCGCTCCTCGTCCAGGACATGGCCGTCGAGCAGCTCGGCCAGCCGCTGCGCGGTGGGCAGCATGGCGTCCCATGCGTCCAGCGCGGCCATCGGCGCGGGCAAGGTCATGAAGAAGCTGACGCCCGGGGTGCGTAGCGCATCCAGCCGGGACAGGTCGAAATTGCCGGGTTTGAGCATGTTGGCGACGCTGAAGATCGGACCCAGCTCGCGCTTGCCATCCACCAGACGGTGGTAGATACCCATGTCGCCGAATTCCAGCCCGGCCTTCTCCGCCGCGACCACCAGGTCGGCGCCGTTGAAGATCGTTCCCTCACGTGCCACCACGAACAAGGTGACGATGCGTTCGACCGGCAGTTGGGCCGGACGGCGACCGAGGTCGGAGCGCGGCGGCGGCGTGCTGGCCGGCGATGGCGTGGCAGCGATCGTTCCTTGTCCGGCCAGTTCCGGCAGCGGTGCGGTGGCGATCGGTTGCGCCACCGCTGCGGCGGTATCGCTGGCGTCGGCCGACGGCGCTGGCGGCGCTCGGAGCGCCTCGATGATCGAGGCGACGTGGTCAGCCAGTTTTGCCGGTGCCCTGGCGACCGGCTGGCTGCTGACGGTTGCGGCCGTCATCGGGGTCGCCGGCGCGTGATCGCCGGATAGCGTGGCGCCGAGGCGTTCCAGTTCGGCGCGCAGGCCGCCACCGAGTTCACCTTGCTCTGTCCGTGGCGTGACGCCGGATGGCGAGGACGAAATGTCCAGCGCACTGAACGATGGCGCGTCGTCTTCGCTGCGCTCGCCCAGCAGCGGCTCGTGACGTTCCCCTTTCGACTTGCCTGCCAGCGGGCGGCGTTTGCCTTGGGCGTTGGTCGGTTGACCGAACAGCCAGATGATTGCCAGCACGATGATGCCGACGATCAGCAGCGGCACCCCGATGACCGGATTCCAGGCGAACGCAAGCACGGGTGATGACGGCATCATGGGTTCCTCAGGCGGCTCCGACCAGTTTAGCTGCTTCGGCAAGATCCACCTGCACCAGTCTCGACACACCGGGCTCGCGCATGGTTACGCCGCACAACTGGCTGGCCGCTTCCATGGTTGCCTTGTTGTGACTGATGAAGATGAATTGGACTTTTTCGCTCATCTCGCGCACCAGGCTGGAGAAGCGCCCGACGTTCGCCTCGTCCAGCGGCGCGTCCACCTCGTCGAGCAGACAGAACGGCGCCGGGTTCAAGCCGAAGATGGCGAACACCAGGGCCACCGCGGTCAACGCTTTTTCACCACCGGACAGCAGCGTGATGTTCGACACGCGCTTGCCCGGCGGGCGCGCCATGATCGACACGCCGGTGTTGAGCAGGTCGTCGCCGGTCAGTTCCAGATAGGCGTGACCACCACCAACCAGCCGCGGGAACAATTCCTGCACGCCGGCGTTGACCTTGTCAAAAGTTTCCTTGAAGCGCTGGCGGGTCTC
>JBBSST010000075.1:0-6396 GCA_038241735.1 Lysobacterales bacterium | reverse complement strand
GTCGTCGCCGGCGGGATGCAGGCGCGCCTGCGCGTTGTCGCCGCTGCCCTGCGGGAGCGGCGGCCCGTGGGCTTCGGGCGATGGATACACCAGCAGCGATGCCTGCGGCCAGACATAGGCCCACGCGCGCGCCAGTCCCAGCGGCCGGGTCGTGGAAATGCGCAGGCGGCCCAGCTCTAACCAGCCGCGTTGCGTGGTTGGCAAATGCAGGGTTGCCTCGCCAATGCCCTGCTCAAGCGACAGCGTGGCGGACTCTTGCCCGGATTGGACCTGCAGTCCGCGACGTGCGCGTCCAGGTTCGGCACGGGCATGCACGCGCACGACCAGTGGTTTACCCGCCGCGACCGGTTCGGCGTCGATCGCCAGGGTACGTAAACCGCTCAACTGCAGGTGCGCGGCAAACACGCTGGTGTTGGCGGCGGCCGCCAGCAGCAATCCCAGCAACAAGGCCGGGTTGTTGTTGTAGTTCAGTGCGCCCGCCAGCATGGTCAGCAGCAACAGCACGAAAAACGCGCCGAAGCGGGTCGGCAGGATATAGATGCGACGACGATCGAATATCACCGGCAGCGATTCGGGCTGTCGTGGCCGCATCCACGAGGCAACACGCCTGCGCCACGAGCGCGATATCGCGTTCGCCATTCAATCCACCGGCACGCTGTGCAAAATGGCCTTGGCAAGCGCAAGGTCATCACCGGCATCGGTGTCGGGCACCAGGCGATGTGCGGCAACCGATGCAAACAGGGCCTGTATGTCCTCGGGCAACACGTGCGCGCGGCCAAGCAGCAGCGCGTACGCTCGCGCAGCGCGCAACAAGGCGATGCCGGCGCGCGGCGACAGGCCAACGCGCAGGCCCGGATGGTGGCGACTGCGCGCAAGCAAGGCCTGCACATAGGCCACCAGCGCATCGCTGGCGTGGATGCCTGCGGCGGCACGACGCAATTGCTGCACTTCATCGACGCCCAGTATCGGCAACGCCTGCGCGATCAGTTCGCGTCGGTCGCTGCCGGCAAGCAGGGCGCGTTCGGCACCTTCATCCGGATAGCCCAGGGTGAGCCGCAGCAGGAAGCGATCAAGCTGCGAGTCGGGCAACGGATACGTGCCGGCAAGGTCGGCCGGGTTCTGCGTGGCGATCACGAAGAACGGATCTGGCAGGGCGTGCGTGGTGCCGTCGATGGTGACCTGGCGCTCGGCCATGGCTTCGAGCAGGGCGCTTTGCGTGCGCGGCGGTGCGCGGTTGATCTCGTCGGCCAGCAGCACATGCGCGAACACCGGGCCAGGGTGGAATTCGAAGCGCCGCGCCTGCGCATCGAAGATCGACACGCCGACGATGTCCGAGGGCAGCAGGTCGGAGGTGAACTGCACGCGCTGGAAACCCAGCCCAAGCGTGGTCGCCATCGCGTGGGCCAGCGTGGTCTTGCCAAGGCCGGGCAGATCCTCGATCAATAGATGACCGTCGGATAACAACGCCACGAAGGCCAGGCGCACCTCGTGGGCCTTGCCGAGCACCAGCGTGTTGACCTGGGCCTGGGCGCGTTTGACCGAGTCGCGAAGGTCGTCGGTTAGCATGGCGTGCTGTGCGGGGGTTGCGGACATGCGTCGTGATCGCTCCGTGGGAAGATTCGAGTGTAGCGAGGGCGCGGCGGGATGCGGAAACAGATCGATGCACGAATGGTGTTCATCGCACTTTGGGCCAGCGTGTCGCTGCTCAAGCTGGCGATGGCCGCGCGCCTGCCATTGTTTGTCGACGAGGCGTTTTACTGGCAGGAAAGCCGCCACCTGGCCTGGGCTTATTCCGACCTGCCCGGACTCACCGCGTGGCTGATCCGCCTGGGCAATATTGCCTTCGGCGATGGGCTCCTCGCGGTGCGCCTGCCGTTTTTGTTGATCGCAGCGGCACTGCCATGGCTGGTGGTGCAGATCACGGCACGCGAATTCGACCAACGCCATGCCTGGCTGGCGGGCATCGCGATGTTGTTGCTGCCGCTTGCCGGCACGCTGGGATTGCTGGCGTTGCCGGATGTGCCGATGGCGCTGGCCACCTTGTTGTGCATCGATGCCGGCGCGCGCCTGCTGCGCAACGTCACCGAAGGCGGGGCGCTGTTGCTCGCGCTGGGCTTGGCAATTGGTGCGCTGAGCCATTACCGGTTCATCGCGGTGATCGCGGTAGGGATGGTGGTGTTGCTGTCCTTGCCGCATGGCCGGCGTGCGCTGGCCGACCCGCGCGTGTGGATCGCCATCGCCTTCGGTGTCGCGGCGTGGACGCCGCTGATGGCCTGGAACATGGAAAACGCCGAGGCCGGCCTGCGCTTCCAACTGGTCGATCGGCATCCGTGGGCCTTCCATCTTGATGGCCTGTGGTTCATCGCCATCCAGGGCCTGCTGGTGACGCCGCCCCTGTTTGTCGCGCTGCTGGCGGCGGCGGGCCAACGTCGCGATCGCAGCATCGAGGGGGTGCGTTATCTCGCCGGCCTGGGCGGTCTGCTGGTGCTGGGCTTCTTCGTGCTGGGATTTTTTGCCGATACCCGTCGCGTGAGTTTCCACTGGCCGCTGCCGGGATACCTGGCCTTGCTGCCATTGTTGCCGGCGCTGCTCGATCGCTGGTCGCCGTGGCTGCGGCGGCTGACCTGGACGGTCGCGGCCTGTGGATTGATCGCGGTGCTGGGTTATTACGCGGCGGTTTCGATGCCATCGCTGCGCGCGCAGTCGGCGGCATTGAAGTGGTATCCGTCCAATTTTTCCGGTTGGCGCGAACTGGCTGCGGTCGTCCGCCAGCAGCACGCAGCGATGCCGGCAGGCACGCGCATCGTGGCCGACAATTTCAAGATCGGCGCCGAGCTCGGTTTCGCGCTCGGCGACCCGGATATCAAGGTGCTCGATCATCCGCTCAATCGCGAGCACGGTCGTGCGCCGCAGCTGCGCTTGTGGGGCCTGCGCAGCGCCGGCCGGGCCGATTGGGGTGATGATCCGATCCTGCTGGTGGTGGGCGCAAGCGACGTCGAATACAAGCATCTGTTGCAGCGTTATCACGTCCTGTGCGATCTGGTCGGGCCGCTACCCAGGCCCCGCGTGCTCAACATCGACCATGGTCGCCAGCGGTATGTGATGTTCGCCTTCGACCGCAAATCCGCTAAGCCATCGAAACCGGCCGCGACCACCGCCGCCGCTGCATGCACGGCCCCGGCGATGGCGTGGATCGATTCGCCAGCCATCGATGCACGTGCCGGCAAGACCCTTGAAGTCAACGGCTGGGCTTTCAAGGACGGTGTCGGGCTGGAAGGCGTCGACGTGCTGCTTGATGGCAAGGTTGTCGGCAAGGCCCAGTACGGATTGCCGAGCCCCGGCACCGCCGCATTCTGGAAAATTTCCAACGATCCGGGCCACCCCAATGTGGGCTTCCGTGCGCACGTGGACGTGGGCAACCTCGCGCCCGGACGACACTGGCTGGGCCTGCGCCTGCATGGCCGTGATGACAGCGTCGAAGATTGGAGCGAGCAGCCGCTGACCATCCAATAGGGTGCTCGACTGAAACCCGGCTCATGCCGCCACCGTTGGATGTCGTCGGTGTTTGCCACGGGCTTTGCCCTGCGCCAGGGCAGCGGACGGATGCCGGCGGGAAGCGGTTTCCGCCTCAGGGCACCACGAATCCGGCCTGGCGAAGCAGGCGCGCGGTGGCGATCAAGGGCAGACCGACCAGCGCGGTGGGATCGTGCGAGTGGATCGCCGTGAACAGTGCGATGCCCAGACCTTCGGACTTGAAGCTGCCGGCGCAATCCAGCGGCTGCTCGGCGTCGACGTAGCGGGCGATTTCATCGCCGGACAGGTCGCGGAAATGCACGGTCGTGGTGTCGAGGGCGCTGAAGACGCGGCCATCGTGATGCAAGATCGCAACCGCCGTGCGAAACGCGACCGCGCGTCCCGACATGGCCGACAGCTGCGCCACCGCGCCGTCATGGTGACCCGGTTTGCCCAGCGCGATGCCGTCGAGTTCGGCGACCTGGTCGGAACCGATCACCCAGGTGTTTTCCGCGCGGATCGCCATGGCCTTGGCCTTGGCGAGGCGTTCGACCAAGGCCATGGGTGATTCGCCACGTTGCGGGGTTTCGTCCACGTCCGGGCGTGCGGTGCCGAAGGGCAGGCACAGGCGTGCCAGCAATTCGCGGCGATAGGTCGATGTCGAAGCCAGGATGAGTTGCGTCGCCATGTTCAGTGCGACGGCTTCAGTGCGACGGCGCGCGTGCGCGCTCGACTGCCAGCAATTGATGGTCGATGCGCTGGCGCGCGGCGTCGATCGAGTCACGCACCTGGCGCAGTTGGTCGAGCGACGCGTCGGCGCCCTGCTGTTGCAGCCACAGGCGTTGGCGCAGCATTTCCTGCAGGGCGTCGCGGACCGGGTTGGCATCACTGCCCATGCCCCCTGGGTGCATGACCCCGTCGAGTTCGGCGCGAGTGGTGCGCAGCCGCTCTTCCAGGCCGTCAGCGGCATCCAGCAGCTGGCCAAGCACGCGTTGCCGTCGGCTGCGGCGGCGCAACAGCAGGCCCAGGACAGCGGCAAGGATGGCGATGGTCAGCAAAGTGAAGGTCAGGGTCACGACGCGCAGGCCCGATGGACGAGGCCGCAGTCTGCCGTGGGTGCCTGCCGGGGGCAAATCCTCCCACCACGCAAGGGTTTGCGAGGCGGTGGGGATTTGACAGGGGTCGGGCCGATCCTTAACATTCCCCGGCTTATGTCCACCGACGTCCCCGAGACCCTTGATGCTTGGCGCATGGTCGCAGCCCGGCGCGGTTTCGAAGGGCGCCTGCCACTGTCGTCGATGACGCGCTTGCGCGATGCATTGTTCGACAGCCAGGGCGAAGTGAGCTTTGCGCTCGACTTCGATCGTGATGCCCTGCTGGTGCCGTATGTTGAACTGCGAATCGATGCCGAGCTGCCGTTATTGTGCCAGCGCTCGCTGCAGCGATTCCTGTTCCCCGTGCAGATCGTGCAGCGACTTGGCTTGATCCGCGCCGGTCAGGAGAATGACGAGGTGGAAGAGGCCGCGCTGCCGCCAGGTTACGAGGCGCTGCTGGTGGCCGAGGATGGCATGTTGCGGCCGACCGAATTGATCGAGGACGAGCTGATCCTCGCAGTGCCGGTGGTGCCGGTGATGCCCGGTTCGGAAGCGGTGGAGCGTGATTGGCCGGTTTCGGCGGACGAAGAAGCACGCGTCAATCCGTTCTCGGCATTGGCGGGCCTGAAAAAGCATTGACCTGAAACGATCGCAAGCAAGTTTGCAAGACAAGACACTGAGCAAGACACAAGCAAGACACCTGAAACAATCGCCTCCGCGCGATTCCGATCCAGAGCTGGAGCAATCCCAATGGCTGTACAGAAATCCCGCGTTTCCCCCGCCCGCCGTGGCCAGCGTCGTTCGCATGACGCCCTGACCGCAAAGCAGCTGTCGACCGACCCGACCTCGGGCGAGGTCCATCTGCGCCATCACGTCACTGCCGACGGCTATTACCGTGGCAAGCAGGTCATCCAGCCGAAGACTTCGGTCACCGAGGAAGACTGATCCCTGGTTGTCCTGTCGCTGAAGGCGGCGGGACAGTCCATGGTCATGGTGAGCAGCATCGCCGCGCACGGTTCAGGCATATGCTGTCCGATCGCCTGCATGGGCGCCGACAGATCCACGTGAGGGCAGCACCCCGATGAGCGAGCCAGCCTCGAACCAGCGCATTTATTCGCGTATTGCCGGCACGGGCAGTTACCTGCCATCGAGGGTCCTGACCAACGACGATTTGTCGAAGATGGTCGATACCAGCGATGAGTGGATCTACTCGCGTACAGGTATCCGTGAGCGCCACATTGCCGCCGAGGGTGAAACCACCGGCGACCTGGCGTTCCACGCCGCAGTGCGTGCGATGGAAGCCGCTGGCGTGGATGCCTCCGAGCTCGACTTGATCGTGCTCGGCACCACCACGCCCGACCTGATATTCCCCTCGACCGCCTGCCTGTTGCAGCATCGCCTCGGCGCCAATGGCTGCGCCGCGTTCGACGTCAACGCCGCCTGCTCGGGCTTCATCTACGCGCTGAGCATCGCCGACAAGTTCATCCGTACCGGCAGCGCCAAAACCGTCCTGGTGGTAGGCGCTGAAACGCTCACGCGCATGGTTGACTGGACCGAGCGCACCAGCTGCGTGCTGTTCGGCGACGGCGCCGGCGCGGTCGTGCTCAAGGCCGACAGCGAAACCGGGATCCTCAGCACCCACCTGCATGCCGACGGCGGCAAGAAGGATTACCTGTGGTGCCCGGTCGGTGTTTCGGTCGGCTTCAAGGAACACGAGAAAAACGCCGGCGTGCGCATCTCCATGACCGGCAGCGATGTCTTCAAGTACGCGGTCAAGGCGCTCGATGCG
>JBBSST010000074.1:0-6550 GCA_038241735.1 Lysobacterales bacterium | reverse complement strand
GCCGCGAGCCTTTTGGTGGGTCGGCGGAAATCAGAAGCTCGCGGCTGAAGCCGCTCCTACGCGTCAACTGGGGGCAAACGGCACGTTGCGCAGGAGCATGGCGACGATATCGTCGGTCGACTTGCGCTCCGCTTCCGCGGCAAACGACAGAAGAAGGCGATGGCGCAGCACGGGCGCGGCCAGCGCCAGCACGTCGTCGCGGGTCGCGCTCAGGCGGCCATGCAACAGCGCACGCGCCTTCGAGGCCAGCACCAGCGATTGCCCGGCGCGGGGACCGGCGCCCCAGCGCAGCCATTGCCTAATTTCATCCGGCGCGTCGGCGTGCGGGCGGCTGGCGCGCACCAGGCGCGTGATCCAGCCGAGCAGGTCGTCGCCCAGGTGCACTTCACGCACGCGCGCCTGCAAGCCGAGGATGGCGGCGCCGTCCATCACTTTCGGAACCGCGGCAACCCGGGTGCCGGTGGTTTGGGCGAGGATGTCGCGCTCCTCCGATTCGCTTGGATAGTCCACCCGCACGTTCAGCAGGAAGCGGTCGAGCTGCGCTTCGGGCAACGGATAGGTGCCGGCCTGCTCGATCGGGTTCTGCGTCGCCAGCACGAAGAAAGGTGCGGGCAAGGCATGGGTGACGCCGGCGTAGCTGACGGTGTGTTCCTGCATCGCCTCCAGCAGCGCGGCCTGGGTTTTCGGCGGGGTGCGGTTGAGCTCGTCGGCAAGCAGCAGGCTGGTGAATACCGGGCCGGGCTGGAACTTGAACACGCGCCGACCCGTGCCGTGGTCCTCTTCCAGGATCTCGGTGCCGAGGATGTCGCTGGGCATCAGGTCCGGGGTGAACTGCACGCGGCGGAACGGCAGGTCGAGCGCCTGTCCGAGCGAACGCACCAGCAGGGTCTTGCCGAGGCCCGGCACGCCTTCAAGCAGGCAGTGGCCACCGGCAAGCAGCGCGATCAAGAGTTGTTCGACGACATCGTCCTGGCCGACGATGACCTGTGCGATCGCGGCGCGCAGGCTGCCGAGGCGCGAGAGTTCGATTTGAAGTTCGGATTCGGTAATGGACGTGCTCATATGGATCCTGTCGTGGCACACAAGAAATCGTCGTCCCCACCAACGCGGGGATGACGGCAGGAAGCAGGAAGGGCGAGGGGCAAGTGCATCGCCATCATGCGGTCAGCGCATAGATCGCGATGTTCACCGCGAACTTCGTATTGTCTTCGGCCAGCCAGCGTTTGTTGCGCCAGTCGTAATCCCATTCGCAACCGTAGTCCTTGTTGCTGTAGAGCACGCCGAGGCGGCCATCGATCTCGATGCCCTTGAGGTAATCGTGGACGAGGTCGTCGCCCCAGCCGTTGAGTTCGATGCCGGTCGCGGGTGGGCCGTCCTTGAACACGAAGAAGCTGCGGTACAGCGCATGCTTGCTGGGCAGCTTCCTGATGGCCCCGGCGCCGAAGATCGCCGCCATCTGCTTCTCGAATGACGTGGCGAACAGGCCGTCGATGTCGTGGTTGCAGTCGTCGACAAAGACGAATCCACCGTTGCGCACGTAGCGTTCGAAGTTGCGTCGCTCGGCGGGATTGAACTCGACCAGCGTGTGCCCGGCGAGATAGCAGAACGGCGCCAGCAGCATCTTCGGATCGGCCAGCGCGACGACGTGTTCCACCGGGTCGACGCGCAGGCTGGTGTAGTCGACCAAGGATGTAATCATGTTCGCCGGCATGCGCTGGTCCACGTCCCAGTCACCGGAGTCGTACTTCAGCCGGGTGAACCAGAAATCGTAGGGTGCCGCCGCGCGCGCAACCGGAGCGAGTGCCAGTCCGGCCGCGCCGCCTACCATCAGCTTCAGGAATTCAGCGCGGTTCATGGCGAGGACATTCCAGCCGTCATTGCCGCCTGCGCGGCAGTGACGAACTCGAGGAGACGGGCGCTGCGTTTGCAGCGCCCTGCCATGCAGGGCGCAACACGACGGTTTGGCTGCTCAGACCGCGTCCGACAGCGACGTGAAGGTGAAATCGCGCAGCTTCATCGGCGGGATCATCATGATGGTTGAGGATTCATCGCCCTGCACCCGGATCGGCTTGCCCAGCTCTTCGATGTTGTTGAGCATGATCACCGGCGACTCGTTGAAGCGGAAGTTCTTCACCGGGTACTTGATCTCGCCGTTCTCGATGTAGAACGTGCCGTCGCGGGTCAGGCCGGTGAGCAGCACGGTCTGCGGATCGACCATGCGGATGTACCAGGTGCGCGTGACCAGCACGCCTTTCTTCGTACCGCGGACGAGGTCGGCGGTGGACTTGTCGCCACCGGACATGATCAGGTTGCCGGACGACCCGACCGCGCGCTTGCCGTTCTTCTGCGCCCAGTAGCGCGAGTAGTCCAGCGCGACGATCTTGCCGTCCTTCACGATCGCCATCTTCTCGCGCGGCAGGCCGTCGCCGTCCCACGGCATGACCGGTACGTCCGGGTCATTGGGGTCGGCGCGGAAGTTGACGCGCGGATCGAAGACCTGTTCGCCGATCTTGTTGCCGCCACCCTTCTTCGACAGGAAGCTGCGGCCCTCGTCGGCCTGGCGCGCATCGAAGTAACCCATCATGAAAGAGACCAGGCCGGCTGCCGCGGCGGGCTCCAGGATCACCGTGTATTTGCCGGGCTCCAGCGCCTTGGCAGAGGACGACGCGCTCGCCTTGCGCACGGCGGTCTGGATGTCGCTGCCGACATCGAATTTGTCGACATCGTCCAGGTTGCGGCCGACCCAGCCCGAACCCGTGCCATCCTCGGTGCGAACGGTGCAGGTGTAATCCAGCCCGCTGCCTTTCTGGTAGCCGAAGTTACCCTTGCTGTTGGCGAAGGCCTCGAAGCTCTGGCCATCCTGCAGGAAGCCGGCGGCGATCAGTTTCTTGGCCTTGCATGCGGCGATCGAATCGGCGGCGACCTTGGCGCGATATTCCGGGGTAATCGCAGCGGTCGAGGCGGCGAAGGTATTGGTATGGGTGAAGCTCTGCTTTTCGACCGCCGGCATGAACTCGGGGTTTTCCGGCGACAGCTTCGCCAGCTCTTCGGCGCGGCGCACCACGCGTTCGAGCGATGCGTCGTCGAACTGGTTGATCGTCGCAACCCCGGTGCGCTTGCCGAACGCCACCTGCACCGCAAGGTCGGTGTTATCGACGATGCCGCTGGTGGAGACGTTGTTCAAGGCGAAGCGGATGTTGCCGTCGATCGAACCCGACAGCGAGGCGCTGCATTCGTCGGCGGTCGACAGTTTGATGACCTTGTCGAGGATGGCCTTGGCCTGGGCTTCGGTAAGGATGCTCATTGATGGATCTCCTGTGGTCCGCTCAGCCGAGGCTGCGGGCGCTGCTGATGACGTTGACGCCGTTGAAGCGCGCCGTGCTGGAACCGTGCGAGACCGTCGATACCTGGCTCGGCTGGCCCTTGCCATCGAAGAACGAGCCGCCCATGCGGTAGTCGCGCTTGTCGCAGACCGCGACGCAGGAATTCCAGAATTCCGGGGTGCGGATCTGGTAGGTCACGTCCTCGAGCATCTGGGTGATCTTGCCGTTCTTGATCTCGTAGAACAGCTGGCCGCCGAACTGGGCGTTGTAGCGCTGCTGGTCGATCGAGAACGAACCATCGCCCATGATGTAGATGCCATTCTCGACATCCTTGATCATGTCGGCGACCGAGAGTTCCTTCGGGCCTGCCTGCAGCGAGACGTTGGGCATGCGCTGGAACTGCACGCTCGACCACGAGTCCGCATAGCAGCAGCCCTGCGACGCATCCAGGCCGAGCAGGTGGGCCTGGTCGCGAATCGCCTCCAGGCTGACCAGCTTGCCGTCGCGGATCAGGTCCCATTGCTGGGTCTTCACGCCTTCGTCGTCGTAGCCAACCGCACCCAGGCTACCCGGCTGCAGCTTGTCGGCGACGATGTTGACGTGCTCGCTGCCGTACTGGAAATGCTCCTTCACCTTGTCGAGGGTGACGAAGCTGGTGCCGGCGTAGTTGGCCTCGTAACCCAGCACGCGGTCGAGTTCGAGCGGATGGCCGACGCTCTCATGGATGGTCAGCCAGGTGTGCGACGGGTCCAGCACGAGGTCGTACTTGCCCGGCTTCACCGAGGGCGCCTTGAGTTTCTGCTGGACCTGCTTCGCAGCGGCGACGGCGTCCTCCACCATGTCGTAGGAATGGCTGTAATTGACGATGCCGTTGGGCGAGACGATCTTGCCCGATGCGTCGCCATCGAGGTATTCGTAGCCCATGCCCATCGGTGCGGACAGGCCTTCGCGGGTGCGGAACTTGCCGCTGGCCTTGTCGATCCCGGTGACGCTCATCGGCGCCCAGATGCGATGCACGTCCTGGTCGATGTAGGAACCATCGGTGGAGGCAAAGTACTTCTGCTCGTTGACCAGGAACAGCATCGAATTGACGAAATTGGCCCCGGCGTTGGTCGCGGCGGCGTTGACGCCCAGCAACAGGTCGACCTTGTCCGTGATCGGCACTGCCATGGCGTTCTTGCGGATCGGAGTCTTCCACGCCACTTCGCCGACGCCGCGCGTCGGGGCCAGCTGCACGGGCGAGGTCTGGCTCTTCGCGTTTGCCTTGGCGATGGCGACGGCCTGCAGCGCGGCCTTGGCGACGCCCTGCGTGGTCATGTCGTTGGTGGCGGCGAAACCCCAGGCACCGTTGGCGATCACGCGGATGCCGACGCCGCTGGATTCGGTGTTGACGACGTTCTGCACTTTGTCTTCGCGGGTGATCACGAACTGGCGCAGGTAGCGGCCGATGCGTACATCGCTGTACGAGGCGCCGGCCTGCGTGGCGGCCTGCAGTGCGGCGTCGGCCATGGACTTCTTCAGGCCGATGTCCATTGTCGTCAGCAGGGTTTCGGCCGCGATCGCGCGGCCGTGGATCGGAAGGATCAGCCCAGCCAGGCCAATGCCGCCGATCGTGAGGAAATCACGTCTGTCCATCGAGTTGCTCCACCAGTGTGGCCTGCACGCAACCGCAGGAGTCCACGGAGCACAGGCACGGGAAATGACGAATCCCGGCAACTTTGCTGGGCGCATGCAAACGGGTCAAGTGACGTTCGTCACCCCACCTCGCGCAGCACAGCCCTGCCGGCAACGGAAGATTTCGTGCGCGCGACCCGTGATAACGACCCCACCACGATGTGTGCGAACCGATCCGAGTCAGGCGACGGTGTCGTGTCCAGTTGACGGGTTTATTGCCGCGGGCTGGATGGAGTCGGTCCGCGTGCGCCGCGCCACGACGCTGGTGGCGGTGAGATCGGCACTGACGTTGCCCACGGTGGAGAACACATCCGGGATGGTGTCGATCGCTAGCAGCACGCCCAGCGGCTCGATCGGCAACCCCATTGCCTGCACGACCGGCATGTTGGTGGCCATGAAGCTGACCTGGCCGGGCAGGCCAACCGAGCCCATGCTGACGATCACGGCCAGGCCAACACCGGCGGCCATGTGCATCGTCGACACGTCGATGCCGTAGATCCAGGCGATGAATGCGGCGACGCCGAGATACTGGATCGGGCTGGTGATGCGGAACAGCGAGACCGCCATCGGCAGCACCAGCGAGGTGACCTGCAAAGGGTAGCCAAGGCGCACGCGCGCGCTCTCGAGCATGGCCGGCAGCGAGGCCAGCGAAGACTGCGTGCTGGCGGCAATGGCCTGCGCCGGCAGGATCGCCAGCGCAAAGCGCTTGAAGGGTTCACCGCCAAAAAAGCGTGCAACCAGGTACAGCATCAGCGTCACGCTGATGTACAGCGTGCATTGCAGCAGGATGTACCAGGCCAGGGCGCTGAGCATCTTCACCCCGACCTGCGCACACACCGCCAATACCAGCGCGAACACGCCCAGCGGCGCGATCCACAGCACCCAGCGCACGATCACGATCATTACGTCGCCGACGGTCTGCACGAACTCGAGCATCCGCGCCTTGCGCTCCGGATCGATGCGGGTCAGGGCGAAACCGAAGAACAGCGAGAACACCACCAGCGGCAGCATCGCGCTTTGCGCGGCGGCGGCAATCGCGTTGGCCGGGATGATCGCGGCGATGGCGTTGCCAAAGCCGCCCGGTGCGGTCTGTCCACTGACCGGGGTCAACGCGGTGCGGAATGATTCCACCAGCGCGGCGTCGCGTGGCAGCAATGACAGCAGTGCGGGGGCGGTGATCGCGGTGTAGATCGCGGCCAGGGTCAACAGCACCAGGAACACCACGATCGCGCGCTGCGCCATGCGTCCAGACGACGCGGCATCGCTGGCGGTATTGACGCCCATGACGATCAGCGCGGCGACCAGCGGCACCACCGTCATCTGCAGCGCGTTCAACCACAGCCGGCCAATGGGCTGCACGAAATCAGCGGTGATCTTTGCAATCGCGGGATCCCAGATCGCGAGCGACAGCCCGATGATGGCGCCAAGCACCAGTCCGAGCAGTACGCGTGTGGACATCGACATTCGTGGCGGGCCTTGTGGGTGGTGGAGGGAGATCATTCTTGTAGGAGCGCCCCATGGGCGCGATGAGGCGTTACCGGCTACGCCTCATC
>JBBSST010000073.1:0-6804 GCA_038241735.1 Lysobacterales bacterium | reverse complement strand
GTTGCCCTCGGCATCCTGGTTGTCGAAGCTGTCGTTGCGCACGCCGGCGTTGAGCACCAGGTTGGGCGTGACCTGCCAGTTGTCCTCGATGTAGTACGCCGCGTTCTTGGTGGTGAAGGTGCCGGCGATCTCGTAGCGGCGCGCGCGGATGTAGGAGTCGTAACCGGCCGGCACGACACCACCGTTGGAAATAGTCGATCCGGCGGAGGCGGCATACAGGTTGTAGTAGAAGGCGCCCGGACCGGCGTAGTGACGGTCGTAGTCGGACGTGTCGTCTTCGTGGTCGTAACCGAAACGCACAAGATGGTCGCCCAAGACCCATTCAAAGTCCGCACGCGCCTGTTTGCGCTTGTCGGCGCGCTGGTTCACGGTCGAGCTGCTGGTGCAGCCCACCTGCACGCCGGGGTCGTGCAGCTTCAAAAATGCGTTGTTGGCAGCCACATAGTTGCAGTCGATGTCCAGCTGCGAGCGGGTAAACGCCTCTCGCTCGTTGGTGCCGTACATCAGCTTCATCGACAGGTCGTCAGTCAGGTAGCTGGTCCAGGTCAGCGCGGCGTTCTTGCCACCGGTATCGCTGAAGACCTTGTTGGTGCGTGTGCCGAGCGTGTTGCTGTCGTAGTCGTAGCTGTAGACGTCGCCGGTGTTCGAGTTCTTGTCCGAGAACGCCATCAACTGCAGCACGTTGCTGTCGTTGATGTTCCAGTCGATCGTGGTGCCCCAGAAACCAGTGCCGGAGTTGTTGGCAGTGAACGTGGTGCCGGAATCGTTGGTGTTGCGCGGGCTGCTGCCGCGTGCCTCGTACATGGCAAACACGAACAGCTTGTCCTTGATGATCGGACCGGACACGTAGCCGTTGAGCTTGACCAGCGAGTCGCGATCGCGACTGGCGGTGATGTATCGGTTGCCATCGCTGTCGTAGCGATCCTTGGCGGCCGAGTGCCAGTTGCCCGGCTCCAGCGTGATCTCGGTGCCGAAGTGGAGCTCGTTGCTGCCTGAGCGCGTCACCGCGTTGACCACGCCGCCGGTGGTGCGGCCGAATTCCACCGAATAGCCGCCGGTTTTGACCTGGAACTGGTCGTAGAAGGCGAACGGTGCCTCGGAGAATCCGTTGCGGTTGTAGAAGTCGGTGACGTTCAGTCCGTTGACGTAGAACGCGTTCTCCGCGACTGACGACCCGCCGAAGGAAATGCCACCAAACGCAGAGGTGCCTCTGACCACGCCCGGCGCCAGCAGCGCAACCGAGGCCACGTTCTGGTCCACCGGCAGGCGCACCAGCTCGGCGCGGGAAACGTTGGTCGCCGACTCGGTCGAGGTGACATCGATGACCGGCAGTCCGGTGCCGACCACCTGTACCGCCGACAGTTCGGTCGCGCTGGGGCTGCCGGCCAGGTCCACCGTGGTGGTGTTGCCCAGCGTCACTGTCACATTCCGCGGAGAGCCCACTGTTTCACCATTCGCGCTTGCGCTGACCGTGTACTCGCCCACCGGCAGAAAGGCGAAGCGGTAGTTGCCGCGCGCATCGGCAGTGCTGGTGCGGGTCAGTCCGGTAGCCGGATTGACGACGGTGATCACCGCGCCGGCCTGCGCATGTCCGACCACCGCGCCGTCTGTGTTGGCGGCGAATGCGGCCGGTGCCGCCAGCGACGCGAGGCCGAAGCCGAGCGCCATGCACAGTACGTTCCTGCGCAAAGTCCAGGTGTTGCTCATTGCTTTTCTCCCCATCGACGCCGTCGATGCCACGTTCATGAAAATTGCTGACTAGGTGCCACTGCGCCCTTGCTCCGCCGGCAGCATCTGCCAGTCGAAGTGGTAATCCAGTTGATCGAAATAGAGGTTGCCGCCGCGCCATTCCGCTTCGCCGCGTTGTGAGTCGACGTCGTCCGAACGGAAGGCCTGCTTGGCCGGCTCGAAGGCGCGCGCGTAGTCGTCGTTGAAGGCGATGCGATACGCATCCAACCCGCCGAGGTAAAACCATTCCAGCGCGGGATCGTCTTGCGCGGCCGGCTGCAGCCGCCCGGTGGTTACATCCATCGGCACCCAGCCGTACGGCGCGAGATACACCTATGCCCAGTCATGGATGTTGTTGTAGCCTCTGCCGTCGTCGGAAAACACCATGCCCGATTGCCACCGCGTTGGAATCCCATTCAGGCGCAACAGGGTCATCAACAACAGCGTTTGCTGGCCGCAATCGGCGTGACCGGCGTGCAGTGCGTAATCACTGATGTTGCTGATGGTCGAGTACTCGCGCGCACCGGCCCACGGTATGCGATCGACCGCGGCAAACAATTTCCGGGTGATGCGATAGGGATTGGTTTCATCACCCACGACCTGGCGTGAATACGCGCGCAGTGCGTCAGTGAACACGATGTGCGGCGCCCGCTCGGCAAGGTACGGCGCCAAGTCGGCTGCGTTGGCGGGGACGGGGAACGGGGAACAGGGAGCGTTGATGGTGTCTTCGTTGCAGTGCGGTACGGACGTCTGGACGTCTGGGCGCGCTTGTACCTTGTCCGCGTCAATGGCGTGGTATTGCGCCAGCAGGGTCAGTTCGTAGGTGACCGAGAACTTCGTCGGGACACCGGCCACCGCGGCCTTTTCCAGATACACGGTGCGTTGCAGCGCCGATTCCGGCGCGATCACGTGCGCGCTCGGCACGCTGGCGACATAACCGATGTCCTGCTGCTGGCCGGGCACGGCGCGCGGGTAGGGGATCCATGCGCGCACGCTTTCACCTGCCGGCACCGCATCGGCGTCGACCGTCAACGTTTGCGTCATGCGCACGCGCCGTGGCAACACGCTGCTGCGCTGTTCGGCCAGCGCGGCGCGACGGATCGCGCGCTGATGGTCGTTCAAGCTTTCCATCGGCCCCTCGCTGAGCGGGGTCTGCACTGCGCGCCGGGCCAGAGCTTCGGGGCTGAGCCGGAACAGGTTGCCCGCGGCGCGTTTGAAATACAGCGTGCGCCCGTCGATGCGCTGGTGTTCAAACAGGCCCGCATTGTCCCAGCGCGCGAACTCGGCGTCGGTCAGGTCGGGAATGCTCTTGCGCACCTGCGCCTTGACCTCGTCGGCGCTGAGCGTGAAATCGAGCAGGATGCGACGCATCCGCTCGCGCTGGAGTTCCAGCGCACGACGTTCACTGGCGGCCAGCGTGGGCGAGCGCAAGGCGGTGCTGATCTGCGCCTGCGCGGCGGCAAAGTGACCGTCATCGATCCGTGCGATGAGCGGCGCCGACGCCTCGACTTGCGTCATCGCGCTGGTCGTCGCCGGCTGCATGGCGACGTTTTTTGTCGGCGCACTGGCACACGCACACAGCATGACGAGCAGCGCGCCGCTGACCGCGCTGCGCCCTGCGGCGCGTGCGATAGTCGCGGTGATGTGCGGTCGCGTTGCGGTCATTTCCGTCCCCGACGTCCAGCGTCGAAGCCTGTGTAACATGCTTGCAATGCGTGGTCAATAATTTATGCTTCGACCACGCAATACATGAATCACCTATTCCACGCGTGTCACAAAGCAGCATCGCAGACACCTGCGCAAAGCAGTATTTGCGGTCGCCTGGCGGGTTGTCTGGCCCACGTTGACGGCAACTGATCACAGAAAGCATGGACTTGCGGCAACGGCAATCAGTACCGGGGGCAGCGTCATGATCCACAGCGTATGGCCCTATCTGGCGGTGATGCTGCTGGCTGCCGGAATTTTCCCGGCACTGGAGCGTCGTTACGGTTGGCGCGTGTTCAACGTGATGCCGCCAATCGTGTTGACCTACCTGCTGGTGACCGCGCTGGCGGTGATCGGGCTGTGGCAGATCAACCCGGAAATCCAGGCGACACAGAGCATGCTTATCACGCGGCTGATTCCGGCGCTGTTGTTTTTGCTGATGATCAACTGCGACTTGCGTGCGATCTTCGCGCTCGGCCCGCGCGTGCTGGGCGTGTTTGCGTGCACCTCGGTGAGTCTGTTCGTCGCGTTCATCGGCACCTTCCTGATTTATCGCGCGTGGTTGCCCGGCGACGCCTGGCATCCGCTGGCCGCGTTGTCGGGCAGCTGGGTCGGCGGCACCGCCAACATGATCGCGGTGAAGCAGGCGATCGGGATGTCTGATGCGCATCTGGCGATGTCACTGCTGACCGATGCGTTGGGTTATTCGATGTGGGTGGTGGTGCTGTTCTCGGTGGCGCGACTGGCACCGGCGTTCAATCGCTGGACGCATGCGGTGTCCAGCGCCAACTTGCCTATCGCGCCGACGCGAACGCAGGCGCCGACGACGCCGGACAGCGTGCTGATCTGGCTCGGGCTGGCACTGGCGGTAGCGGCGTTTGCCGCGTGGCTGTCGACCTGGCTGCCGACCTCCAGCATGCTCACCTCCACCACTTGGGCGATCCTGATTGCCACCACCGCAGGCTTGATTGCCGCGCATACGCCGCTGGCGCGTTATCCCGGCGCCGGCACGATTTCCGGCACTTTGCTGATCGGCGTGGTCGCCGTGCTCGCTTCGCAAAGCAACTTCACCGGTATCGCCGCGGCACCGCTGTACGTGTTGTGCGGCGTAACCATCATCGCCATCCACGCGCTGCTGTTGATCGGCTTTGCGCGACTGTTCCATTTCGACCTGTTCCTGTGCGGGATCGCCTCGCTGGCGCATATTGGCGGGGTGGCAGCCACGCCGGTACTGGCCGCCAGCTACTCACCGGCGCTGGTGCCGGTCGGCATTTTGCTGGCCTTGCTGGGTTACATCCTGGGCACCGGATTCGGCCTGGTGGTGGCATCGATCATGTCGATGCTGGCGACACTCTGATGCAGCCTCGATACAGGAGCACGTCCATGCGCTATTGCCTGCTGGTATCCGCGATCCTCACCTTCGCCGTGGCGACATCGCCGCTGCATGCGCGCGACGCTGCGACCACGCTGCCGGCGCCTGCCTCCGGCGTTTTGGGCGTCGGCGAGGCGCAACTGACACCGGCATTCTGGGTGGGTCAGCAGGCGCAGCCGCAACAGGTGATCCTCACCACCGCGGAGATCGCCGCGCAGAACGCGAAGTTGTTGAGCGACGACGCATCGATGCATGACTTGCGCAAGCTCCCCGCCACGCTGAGCCGAGCCCAGGTCACCGGCTGGATCAACGCGCTTTCGCAGCGGCCGGAGCATCCGCTGTTCGATATCGACGGCGCGCCGGTGCCTGCCGCCACGCTGGACGCACTGGTCTCGCAGATGAATCTCGACGCGGTGCCAGCGCAGCAATCCACGCGTTACGGGTTGATCGTGCGGCGAGCGGCGTTGCGCACCTTTCCCACCGAGTTGCGCGTGTTCAGCGAACGCGGTGAAACCGACATCGACCGCTTCCAGGAAAGCGCCGCGTTTCCGGGCACGCCCGCCGTGCTCGCTCAAACGAGTGCCGATGGTGTGTGGGTGTTCGTGGTGACGCCGCGCTACGCGGCCTGGGTGCTGTCCACGGATGTCGCCGAAGGCAGCGCGGCGGAGGTTTTCGGCTACGTCGACAAGACGCCGTACCGGCTTGTCACTGGGGCTGTCGTGCGCACCGTATTCACCCGCGAGCAGCCGGGGGTGTCGCAACTGCCGCTCGACATGGGCACGCGTGTGCCGCTGCTTACCGATCTGCCGCCGACCGAGCCGGTCAATGGGCAGACGGCGTACACCTCGCACGTCATCGAGCTGCCGTTGCGCGCGACTGATGGCCGGCTGCAGTTCACTCCGGCACTGCTGCAGAAAAACACCGATACCGCCGCTGGCCCGCTGCCGCTGACCGCGGCCAACATCATCACGCAGTCGTTCAAGTTTCTCGGCGAGCGCTATGGCTGGGGTCACGCTTACGACGGCCGCGACTGCAGCGGATTTGTTTCCGATGTGTACGCCAGCATGGGCGTGCGAATGCCGCGCAATACCAGCCGGCAGGCGATCAGCCCGGCTTTCAACCGGCTCGCCTTCGACGAGCGCAGCAGCAAGGCCGACCGCCTGCGCGCGGTGCAGTCACTGGAAACCGGCGACCTGGTCTACATCCCCGGTCACGTGATGCTGGTGATTGGCCGGATCGACGGCGCGCCGTATGTCATCCATGACGTCGGCGGCATGCGGTATCGGCGCACCGACGGCAGCATCGCGCGGATCAAGCTCAACGCTGTATCGGTGACGCCGCTGCTGCCGCTGCTGTTCAACGACAAGCAGACCTACGTTGACCGCATGACCAGCATCGTACGCATGCGCCACTGAGCATCGTGGCGACACTTCAGGAAAAAGGACACGCATGAAACCGAGCGCCGGGGCTACCCGCTGATGAAAATTACCAGCATCGAATTCGGCATGTTGCGGGTGCCGTTGAAGACGCCGTTCAAGACCGCGTTGCGCACCGTCAACGAGGTCGAGGACATCGTGGTGATGGTGCACACCGACACCGGTGAGGTCGGCTACGGCGAAGCGCCAGCCACCGCAGTGATCACCGGCGACACGCACGGCTCGATCATCGACGCCATCCGCCATTACATCAGTCCGCGCCTGCTCGGACAGGATGTGGCGGACCTGAATCACGTCACCGGCTTGATCCAGACCGCGATGGAGAAGAACACCAGCGCCAAGGCGGCGGTGGAAATAGCCGTCTACGACCTGTGGGGCCAACTCTACGGTGCGCCGCTGTACAAGCTGCTCGGCGGCGGCGACCCGGTGATCACCACCGACATCACCATCAGCGTGGATTACATCGACAAGATGGTGGCCGATTCGCTGTCTGCGGTGGAGCGTGGATTCGAGTCGCTGAAGATCAAGGTCGGCAAGGACATGGGCGTGGACGTGGAGCGCGTC
>JBBSST010000072.1:0-6815 GCA_038241735.1 Lysobacterales bacterium | reverse complement strand
TACACGTGCTTGTGCGTGATTACCAGGCGTCCGGCCAGACTCGCAACCCTGTCGTGCCTGCGACAACATCGTGGTATCCGGCGCAGCATGGCGCCATCTTTTCGCCGATGCAGGTTGCGGCCTCCATCGCGAACGGCTTGGAAACCAGCCACCGGCGTGGACTATCACCAACGGTAGTGGCATGGATGGAGCGCCAAGCGACCTGACGTGCTGTGCGTCGAGAATGCGCGGCGCGACCGCGTTCATTTGAAACCGTGCACACCCGACAGGCGCTGACAAAAATCGGTACGCGCATCGCGCAGCGTGTCACCGATCTTGCGCCCGCCGCTATTCGCGATGCCGTCGCGGCGGCGACACGATGGAATATTTCTGCGCAACCTTCAATCGCCGGCAACACGCCTGCGCCGCCGCGTCGGCGTGCGCGCTTGCAACTGGAGTGTGACGGTTCGGTTGTAGTGCACGCGGCGTTTTTGCTTCGTTGCACAAAACAAAGCCGCCGTCGTGCGCCGGCCAACCGGCTCAGCCGCTATGCGTCCGCGCGCTTGATCACGGAGACTTTTCCCTCGTCCTCGACGAACGCCGCTTTTACCGCACTGACGTCGTCTATGCCGTTTTGACGCAAGTAGCTCATCAACTCTTCCTCGGTGAGGTACTCGCTGCGCATGTTGCGGCGCAAAAAGCGGCCGTTGCGGATCACCAGCAGTGGCGGGGAGGACACCAGCCGCTCGAAGGCGGGAACGTGGTAGCTCAGGAAGTTGACCAGATAGTTGAGCGCCATGATCACGATCACCATGACCAGGCCGTCACCCAGCGCGTCATAGTCGCCGAGCGCATGCGACGCAGCTTCGGTTACCAACAGCACCATGACCAGATCCATCATCGCCAACTGACCGCCAGTACGCCTTGGCATCAGCCGCATCAACACCAGGATGCCTGCGTACAGCACCAGGCCGCGCACCAGCAACTCAAGCAGCGGAGTCTGCACGACGAAGATGTCGGACCAGTGATCAGGTACGAAACTCATGACGTGGGACTCGCCGCGGCATCGGCAGTTGCCAAAGCCATCATCTGCCCGATGCGGGTGGCCAGTACGGCCACCGTGAACGGCTTGGTCAACAGCGTCATGCCCGGCCCGAGAAAGCCCGCCGGTGACACCGCGGCAGATGCGTAGCCGGACATCAGCAGCACGCGCAACTGCGGACGCAACACTTTGGCCGCATCTGCCAACTGGCTGCCGTTCATGCCGGGCAAACCAATGTCGGAGATGAGCATTTCCACCTGGGTCGTGCCGCGCAGAATGGCCAGTCCCGCTTCGGCGTCCTCCGCTTCCAGCGCCTGATAGCCAAGCTGATGCAGAACCTCGACCACGATGTTGCGGACAACCGGTTCATCCTCGACGACCAATACGCACTCGCCATGGCCGCGAAGGTGTTCTGTCGGTGTGTCCAGGCGCGGGCTTGGATTGTCGGTCGCAGCCGGTTCGTGGCGTGGCAAATAGATGCGCACCGTCGTACCTTCTGCGGCCTTGCTGTGAATGACGCACTGACCTTTTGACTGCTGCGCAAACCCGTACACCATCGACAGACCCAGACCGGTACCTTCACCGGCCTGTTTGGTAGTGAAGAACGGATCGAAAGCGCGCTCCAGCACATTGATCGGCATGCCTTGGCCACTGTCACACACGGCGATGCAGATATACTCGCCCGGCGTCGCGCCTTGCCAACGCTGCGCCTTGGCGTGGTCGACATCGACGTTGCATGAGCGCACGGCCAATCGGCCACCCTCAGGCATCGCGTCGGCGGCGTTGATGACCAGGTTGAGCAGCGCGTTCTCCAGCTGGTTGGGATCGCACAGCGTGGTCCAGAGGTCTGGTTCCAGATCAAGGTCCAGGGCGATGTTTTCGCCCAGGGTCTGCTTCAGCAACTCGCCCATGCCCTCGATCAACGGATTGGCCTGCACTGGCTTCGGATCCAGCGGCTGCCGGCGCGAAAAGGCCAGCAGTCGATGGGTCAGCGCTGCGGCGCGGTTGGCCGAGGCAAGTGCGCCGCCAACGAAATGTCCGATGCCGTCCAACCGCCCGGCGTTGGCGCGCAGTTGCACCAGTTCAAGCGCGCCGATCACGCCCTGCAACAGGTTGTTGAAGTCGTGTGCGATACCGCTGGTGAGCTGGCCTACCACTTCCATTTTCTGCGCCTGACGCAGTTGCGTTTCAGTCTGCAACTTTTCGCTCAGATCGCGAATGAATACGTTGTAGCGCGCCCCATCAAGCAGCGGCAAGGTGCTGATGCTGAGCTCCACCGTCAGCTTGCGCTCGTCGCGGGTGGTGACTTCCAGCGTGGAAGTCCCGGCCAACGACGAGGTCTTGATCGGCGGCAGTGCTGCGGCGCCGCGTTCGCTGTCGGTGCCAGCCAGCAGCAGTTTTGCCAGCTCGCGGCCAAGCGCCTCGTCACGCGTCCAGCCGAACATGGCGGCGGCCTGCGGGTTCCATTCCGTCACCAGACCGGCCTCGTCCACCTGCACGAAGCCATCCAGCGCGGTGTCGATAATGCCGCGAGCCATCCGCTCGCTCTCGAGCAGCGCCAGTTCGTGGTTGCGGCGGCGCGTGGCGTCGCGGGTGATTTTGGCAAAGCCGAGCAGCTTGCCGGCGTCGAGAATCGGATCGATGACCACGCTGGCCCAGAAGCGCGTGCCGTCCTTGCGCACGCGCCAGCCCTCGGCGTCGTAGCGGCCATCGCGCGCGGCTGCGGCCAGTGCCGCGATGGGAACGCCCGCGACACGCTCCTCGGGGGTATAGAACATCGAGAAATTCTGCCCCAGCACGTCCTGCGCGGCATAGCCCTTGATCCGCTCCGCGCCAGCGTTCCAGCTGACGATGCGGCCGTCCACATCAAGCATGTAGATGGCGTAGTCGACCACGCTGCCGACCAGCAACGAAAAAGTCGCCCCCGGCATCGCCTGCAATAATTGATCGGCGACCACCGCCTCGGCCGGCGCCCCCGGCGCAGCGGGTTGCTTTTGCTGATGGTCCATCGCGTCCTCAGGTTCGCCGTCGGTCATGGTCTTTCCCCAATTGAGCAGCGCTTGACCGCCAAGGGGAATGCAAAGATAGAAGATCGGTCCCGGTGTTGTGAAGACCCTCAACGACTTTCAAGCCTTCACCTGAATTGCGCGCGCATGTGCCCACGCTGACCTGGATGACGCAACTCAACCTCTTTGACGATGCGCGCCAGAGCCTGATCGACGACGCGAGCGCCCGCATTGTGCTGATGCCGCGCTGGCTGGACCGCGCCACTTCCGCGCAGTGGTTCACCCGCCTGCACGCGGACATTTCATGGCGCGGCGGGCGACGGCTCATGTACGAGCGCGAGGTCGACGTGCCGCGGCTACGCGCCAACTCCGCGGCCACCGATCCGGCGTTGCATCCGGTCTTGCGCCTGGCCATCGACCGCGTGGCCGAGGCAATCGAGGTGCCGTTCAATAGCGTCGGACTGAACCTGTATCGCAACCAGTTCGACAGCGTGGCCCCGCACAACGACAAGCTGACCGACCTCGTCCGCGGCCTGCCGATAGCGCTGCTGAGTCTGGGGGCCACTCGATGCATGACCATCCGCGCCAAGCGCCCGCCACGGCGTGTCGTGCACCTTGAGCTGGCGGCAGGCAGCCTTCTGATCATGGACTGGAGCAGCCAGCTGAATTACGACCACGGCATTCCCAAGCAGCGAGAGCCGGTCGGCGCACGCATAAGCATCGCGTTTCGGGTACGGCCGCCGACGTGAGCAGGCACGCGCCATTGCCGCAGCCCTTCGGTGATAGGCAACACGACGCGGTTTTCCACCGTGGGTTTCGCGACCGGCATCGATCCGCCGTGCTTCTGCCACTGCGCCAATGCGGCGCGCCAATGCGTACGCGAACAGCTGCATCACCGTTATGCTGGTGATCCATGTCGGCGCAAGCAACCGATGCGCGGCTGGCAGCGAAGGCGTCCTCACGCGGGTCGCTGACGCTGCTGTCTTCGCCACCGCGGCAAGGAAAGCCATGTCCGTCCCGTTCTGTTCAACCACCACCCGCAGACTGGCAGCCGAAGCATGATCGTGGGCACTTCGCCAATTCTTCTGGCACTGATCGGTGGCTGCGTCGCAGCGGCAGCGACGGCGCTCGGCACCCTGCCGGCGCTGTTCTCGCGCAATCTGTCGCAGCGCACACAGGACACGCTGTTTGGTTTCGGGGCCGGAGTCATGCTGGCGGCCAGCGCATTCTCGTTGGCGCTGCCGGGCATCCAGGCTGCACAAAACCACGGCGCCGGACCGTGGCAAGCCGGTGGCGTGGTCGGCCTGTCGATCCTGATGGGCGCCGGTCTGTTGATGCTGCTCGACGCTCTGGTGCCGCACGAGCATTTCATCAAGGGGCCGGAGGGCCGTTCGTCGCTGCGACTCAAGCGGGCGTGGCTGTTTGTGTTCGCCATCTGCCTGCACAACTTGCCCGAAGGGCTGGCGATAGGCGTGGGCTTTGCCGGCACCGACCCAGCCGCCGGCCTGGCATTGGCCACCGGCATCGCAGTTCAGGATATTCCGGAAGGTTTGGTCGTCGCGATTGCCTTGATGGCCGCCGGCTATGCACGCGGATTTTCCGTGGCGGTAGGGATGGCGTCGGGTCTGATTGAACCGGTGGGCGCGGTGCTCGGCGCGGCCGTCGTGGTCGGCGTCCCGCTGCTGTTGCCGCTCGGGCTGGGGTTTGCCGCCGGCGCCATGTTGTTCGTGGTCAGTCACGAAATCATTCCCGAATCGCACCGCCAAGGCCACGAGAACTTCGCCACCGGCGGCTTGATGATCGGCTTCGTGCTGATGATGGTGCTGGACACGGCTTTCGTTTGAACGGCCGCGCCAGATCCATCGTCGCGTCGCGCCAGGTTCGCACGCGCTTTGGACGCAGGTCGCTTAGCGAAGTTGCTTGACCAGTTCCGCTCTGCGTTGCTCCATCTGTGCGCCCAAATCAGCGAGTTCCTCTTTGGAGAGCAATTTCCTGGCGCTCTTGAACATCTCGCTTTCTTCCTCCTTGACGTGATGTTCGACCAGCTCCTTCAGCACCTTGGCGCGGCCGGAAAACTGGTCACTGTCGGGTTGGGTGTTGAGTAGATCCGGTAAAACCAGGTCACCAGCCGCGCGGTGCTCTTCCATCGCCTCGTAGTACATCTTCGCCTCTTCCTTTTTCCCGGCCTGCTTGAACGCAGGGTAGAAAATTTCCTCCTCGATCGTCGTATGCGCCTTGAGATTGACGCGAATCTGCGCCAGCAAGTCCGCGCGTTTCTTCACCGCCCGCGAGGTCGTGCCCACCAGCTCGGTCAGCAATTCGCGGACTTTCTTGTGATCGGCTTTCAGCAGCTGGATGGCATCCATGGAAACGCTCCGCATGATGAATGGAAGGAGCGGCGAGCTTTTCATTTTCATCGTGAACCTTGTGTGCGCGAGCGGCGATGGCGCGTCGACGCGGCCATGCGTCTGCTGCGCGGAAACGGTCCGTCGCCGGCTCTCATCGCTGCGTGATCCGTACGCGATAGCGCGTGGGTACGTGCGCGATAGCGCGAGCGCATTGGGCGCACTCGGTGCCTCAAACGTGCGCTCTGACAGTTCGCGAATCAGCCGTCCAGACGAGACTGCTTTAGGGGCGCATGCCAGTCACGCCGCCAGCGCAAGAACGGGCAACCCCCGCCTCCATCGCAGCCGGTGTTACAGCGGCAGCATCGTCCTCGCGCGGTTGACGCCGTCACTGTCCGAATCGTTTGCGCGCAGCCGCGGCAATCGCTCATGCCTTGCCGCCCAGCCTCGCCTGGACCAACTGGCGACCGCCGACGTGGCGGCGACATCTTTGTGTTGAGCATCGTGATGGATGCAACATGCGGGGGTTGCGGCTCCGGATGCAGGCCAATGCGGCGACGTTGATTGTCGAACGGTGCACTGCATGGACGCTGATGCACTGGACAACCGGCCGGTGTCGCAAACTGTCTCGGGCAATCGTACGGGCGAATGTAACCGGAGTCATGCGCGGGGAAGCCGTCGATACAGATCACGCCGGGCAGTTCGCTTTGAAGCGTTGCCGTCAGCGACATCCATAGATGCTCCACCACGGGAAATCTGATGCAGCAGCCAGACGACGACAATCCCTCCACCCCGGACTTCCTGCATGGTGGCGGCGTGCTGGGCGCCCGCATTCGCGCGTTCGACTGGGCCAGCAATCCACTTGGCCCGCCGGCATCGTGGCCGCAGGGTCTGCAGACCGCGGTGCGACTGATCATGTCCTCGCGCCATCCAATGGTGGTCTGGTGGGGGCCGCAGCTGATCCAGATCTACAACGACGCTTACGCACCGTCGCTCGGCGCGGAGCGTGACGCCACTGCGCTGGGCCAATCCGGACGCGTCTGCTGGGCCGAAATTTTTGACGTCATCGGTCCACAAATTGACCATGTGATGCGCGGCGAAGGATCCACCTGGAACGAGAACCAGCTGGTGCCGATTACCCGTGGCGGGCGCCTGGAAGACGTGTACTTGACCTACAGCTACAACCCGCTCAACGACAGCCGCGCGTCGCGTGGTGTTGGTGGGGTGCTGGTGTTGTGTGTTGAAACCACCGAGTTGGTGCTGACCGAACGACGCAGCGTGGCCGAGCGCGAACGTCTGCAACTGATGTTTGCACAGGCGCCCGGCTTCATGGCGATGTTGCGTGGCCCCGATCACCGCTTCGACTTCGCCAATGCGGCTTACCAGCAATTGATCGGTCACCGCGAGGTCATCGGTAAAACGCTTGCGCAAGCACTGCCGGGC
>JBBSST010000071.1:0-6951 GCA_038241735.1 Lysobacterales bacterium | reverse complement strand
TACCTTGGCCAACATCCAGTCCGCGAAGAAGCGCGCGCGCCAGTCCGAACAGCGCCGCCTGCGCAACATCAGCGCCCGCTCCATGGTCCGCACCGCCCTGCGCAAGGTGGTCAAGGCCATCGAGGCGAAGGACAAGGACGCCGCCACTGCCGCTTACGCCGCCGCCCAGCCGGTGATGGATCGCTACGCCGCCCGCGGCCTGATCCACAAGAACAAGGCCGCCCGCCACAAGAGCCGCCTCAACGCCAAGATTCACGACCTGGCCTGACGCACGAGGCGGCCTGATTCAAGATCTGGCCTGATCCAGTACGCGCGTTGTGGTATCTGAAGAAGCCGGCGAAAGCCGGCTTCTTCGTGCGCGCTGGTGGCCTTTCAATTCGTGTGTGGCCGTGGCCTTTTGAAACCTCCGTGACACGCGCTGCCAATGGCGACCGCAAAGGCTACCGACGCGGACGAAAATGCAACGGCTGTGGATCGCAGTCCGCCTGCCCCCCCTGCTCGGTCGATGGAGTCGGCGGTGCACAACCACCGCAGGTGCTGCAGCCGTCGCCCGTGCCGCAGCCGCCACTGCGCGCCTCGGCCGGCTGACACCAGCGCCCGAGCATGCGCATGACCCGGCGCCGGCCAGGTCGATCGAGCCAGCGGGCCACTGCGCTCTGCACGCGGCGGCTGGTCAGCGGCAACATTTTTCGCCACACCTGCCACGCACTCAGCGCGACCACGATGCCGATCACCAGCGCCTGGATTATCGCGAACGTTGTCATGCCAGCACGCTCGCGATCTGGAAAGTGACGAACGAGGCGGCATACGCCAGCGCAAACATGTAGCCGGCGCTGATGGCGACGTAACGCCAGCTGTTGGTTTCGCGGCGGATCACCGCCAGCGTCGACATGCACTGCGGCGCAAACACGTACCAGACCAGCAGCGACAACGCGGTCGCCAGCGACCACTGTTGCGCAATCACCGTACCCAGTTGAGTAGCCAGCGCGGCATCGGAACCGGACATCGCGTAGACGGTTCCCAGCGCCGACACGGCCACTTCGCGTGCCGCCATGCCAGGCACAAGCGCAATGCAGATCTGCCAGTTGAAGCCGATCGGAGCGAACACGTATTGCAGCAGGTGGCCGAGCCGGCCAGCCAAGCTGTAGTCGATCGCCGGCCCGACCGCCCCAGTTGGCGGTGCCGGAAAGCTCGACAGGAACCACAGCAGCACGGTCAGCGCCAGGATGATGCCGCCGACGCGGCGCAGGAAGATCAGCGTGCGTTCCCACAGCCCGAGCGCTACGTCGCGCAGATGCGGCAGGCGCCAGGACGGCAATTCCATCAACAACGCGTGTTCGCTCTTGTCGCGACGAAGACGCTTGATCACGGTGGCCACCACCAGCGCGCCAACGATGCCGAACACATACAGCGAAAACAGCACCACGCCCTGCAGGTTGAAAACGAAACCCACCGTACGTTGCGGGATGAACGCGGCGATCAGCAAGGTGTAAACCGGCAGCCGGGCCGAGCAGGTCATCAACGGCGCAACCAATATCGTGGTGAGCCGGTCGCGCGGATCGGTGATGCTGCGCGTGGCCATGATGCCCGGCACCGCGCAGGCAAAACTCGACAGCAGCGGAATGAACGCCCGTCCGGTCAGTCCGGCTTTGAACATCAGCCGGTCGAGCAGGAACGCGGCTCGCGGCAGATAGCCCGATTCCTCCAGCACCAGGATGAAGGCAAACAGGATCAGGATCTGCGGCAGGAACACCAGCACCGCGCCGAGGCCGGCAAAAATGCCGTCGTTCAGCAGGCTGTGCAGCGCGCTGCCCGCCGGCAGCGCCTGGGTCAACAACGCGCCCAGCGCGGTCATGCCCAGCTGCACCGCCTCCATCACCGGCTCCGCCCACGAAAACACTGCCTGAAAAATCAGGAACATCAGCGTGCCCAGGATCGCCAGGCCAAACACCGGGTGCAGCGCCCAGCGGTCCAGCGCATCGTCCAGCGCCGAGGTCGCGCGCGGCATCTGCACGGTGGCGGCAAGCAGCTGGCGCACCTGCGCATGCAGATCGGCGTTGCTGGTGATCACTGCCGGCGGCGCCATCGTCGGCAACGGCAGCATCTGATCGACCTGCGCGATCAATGCCTGCGCACCTCCGCGACGGATCGCCACCGTTTCCACCACCGGCAATCCCAGTCGTTGCTGCAAGCCGGCCACGTCGATGACGATCCCGCGACGACGTGCGGTGTCGCTCATGTTGAGCGCCAGCACGACCGGCCTGCCCAGTTGACGCACCTCCAGCACGAAGCGCAGATGCAGGCGCAGGTTGGTCGCATCGGCGACGCAGACGATCAGATCCGGCGCCGGCTCACCCGGGTAACTTCCCAGACAGACATCGCGGGTGATCTGCTCATCCGGACTGGTCGCCGACAGGCTGTACGCACCGGGCAGATCCAGCAACTGCAGCAGGCGGCCCGATGGCGCGGTGAACCGTCCTTCCTTGCGCTCGACGGTGACGCCGGCGTAATTGGCCACCTTCTGGCGGCCGCCGGTAAGCTGGTTGAACAGCGCGGTCTTGCCGCAGTTGGGGTTGCCGACAAACGCGATGCGCAAACTCGCAGCGCTCACGCGGCAGCCTCGCGCAAGCTGACCCGCGCCGCTTCACTGCGGCGCAGGGCAAACCGGGTTGATCCGATCTGCACCAGCAGCGGGTCCGCCCCCAGCGGGCCGAACGCCACCACGCGCACCGGCTCGCCATCAACGAAACCGAGGTCGCGCAAACGCTGGGCGATGCCATCGGCGGCATGCGCGTCAAGCACCTGATCCACCACGGCGGGAGTGTTTTTGGGCAGCTCGGAAAGGTTCACGGGCCTTGCTCAAATGATAATGGTTCGCATTGTACGGGAAGCGCCGATTTGCCTCCAGCGCGCAGGACGCGCCCGGGCGGCGTCTATCATGGTGTTTTGCGGAGCAATCAGCTGATGAGCGACTCGGTACTGTGTGAGCGCCGCGGCAGCGCCTTGTGGCTGACTCTGAATCGGCCGCAGGTGCACAACGCGTTCGACGACACGTTGATCGCCGAACTTACCGCCGCGCTAGAAGCGGCCGACAGCGATGCAAGGGTCCGCTCGGTGGTGCTGACCGCGAATGGCAGTTGTTTCTCCGCCGGCGCCGATCTGAACTGGATGCGCTCGATGGTCGGCGCCACCGAGCAGCAGAATCGCGAAGATTCCCAACGCCTGGCGCAGCTGATGCGCACGCTGCAGTTCCTGTCCAAGCCCACCCTCGGGCGGGTGAATGGCGCCGCGTACGGCGGCGGCGTGGGTCTGGTGGCGTGCTGCGATATCGCGATCGGGGTCAGCAGCGCCAAGTTCTCGTTATCCGAAGTGAAGCTGGGGTTGGTGCCGGCGGTCATCTCGCCGTACGTGATCGCCGCCATCGGCGTGCGCCAGGCGCGCCGCTTGTTCATCACCGGCGAAGTATTCGACGGCGAGCAAGCCGCACGCATCGGCCTGTTGCACGCCGCCGTGCCGCTGGCGGAATTGGACGACGCGATCGAGCGGGTCGAGCACCTGCTCAACAAGGTGGCGCCCGGCGCACAGCGCGAAGCCAAACAGTTGGCGATGCGCGTTGGCGGGCTGGACCGGGAGCAAGTCGAAACGCTGGACAATGTGAACGCCGCACTGATCGCACGGCTGCGGATCGGCGAGGAAGGCCAGCATGGCCTGGCGGCATTCCTCGACAAACGTCCGCCGCGCTGGGTCGGCGGAGGCGACAATGGATGACCGCGCCGGTCGCGGCGATCGGTTGACGCCACCACACCGATGCTGCGCCGCGCAGCGGCTGCACCGGCGCCGTCTGCTAACTTCAAGCGGTTTGCAGTTGCTGTCTGTTCTTGAGAAGGGATCCGCATGTTCGAGCGCGTTCTGATAGCCAATCGCGGCGAAATTGCCTGCCGCGTGTTGCGTACCTGCCGGCGACTGGGCATCCACACCATTGCGGTGTATTCGCAGGCCGACAAGGATGCGCAGCACGTGCGGCTGGCTGACGAAGCGTGGCCGATCGGTGGTCCGACGCCAGCCGAATCCTACCTGCGCGGTGACGCCATCCTGGAGGTCGCGCGACAGTCCGGTGCGCAGGCCATCCATCCCGGCTACGGGTTTCTGTCGGAAAACACCGCGTTCGCCCGAGCGTCTACTGATGCGGGCATTGTGTTCATCGGCCCGCGGCCGGAGAGCATCGATGCGATGGGCTCCAAGGCGCAGGCCAAGGCGTTGATGGAAAAGCACGCCGTGCCGCTGGTGCCCGGCTACCACGGCGAAAACCAGGACGCCGGCTGGCTGGCCGAACAGGCCGGCAAGACCGGCTATCCGCTGATGATCAAGCCGGCGGCCGGCGGCGGCGGCAAGGGCATGCGTATCGTGCGCGACGCTGGCGAGTTTGCCGACGCACTGGCGTCAGCTCAACGCGAAGCGACCGGATCTTTCGGCGACGCGCGGATGATCCTGGAGCGCTACGTCGAGTATCCGCGGCACATCGAGTTTCAGGTGTTCGGCGACACCCACGGCAACATCATCCATCTCAACGAGCGCGAGTGTTCTTCCCAGCGCCGCTACCAGAAGGTGATGGAGGAGACGCCCTCCCCGTTCCTCGATCCACCGCGCCGCGCGGCGATGGGTGCGGCGGCCGTCGCGGCGGCCAAGGCAGTGGACTATGTCGGCGCCGGCACGGTGGAGTTCATCGTCGCCCAGGACGGCGAGTTCTTCTTCATGGAGATGAACACGCGCCTGCAAGTGGAACACCCGGTCACCGAGATGACGCTGGGTCTGGACTTGGTCGAATGGCAACTGCGCGTGGCCGATGGCGAGCCGCTGCCGCTGACCCAGTCACAGGTGCACGCGCATGGTCACGCGATGGAAGTGCGCCTGTACGCGGAAGATCCCGACCACCAGTTCCTGCCCAGCTCCGGCACCTTGACGCGGCTGCAGTTGCCGACCCCGTCAGACAGCGTGCGGCTGGATGGCGGCGTAGTCGAAGGCGACACGGTGACGATTTTCTACGATCCGATGATCGCCAAACTGATCGTCCACGCAGCGGATCGCGTGCAGGCGTTGCAGCGCATGCGCGAGGCGCTGGCGCAATGCGAAATCGTCGGACCGAAATCCAACATCGGCTTCCTCGAACGGCTGTTGCGACACCCGGTGGTAGTCGAGGGACGCATCGACACCAGTTACCTGGATCGGCATCTGGATGAATTTGTGCTTGGCGACAGCGCACCACCTGAACCGGTGTTGTTTGCCGCAGCCACCGCCGTGTTGCTGCAGCAAGAGCAGTACTCGGGCGAGCAACAACGCGCCCAGCATCCGCAGGAGCCGGATTCTCCTTGGGCACGCGCCGACGCGTGGCGCATCGGGCACGCGGGCAAGCGGGTTCTGGCGCTCGCCTTCGGCGGCCAGCGCTACTCGGTGGAAGGCCATGGCGACCGCGGCAATTACCAACTGCAGCACAGCGACACCTTGTGTGAGGTGCGCGGCGCGGCGCTGGATGGCGACTGGCTCAGCGCCCGCTTCGATGGCGGCTCACGACGTGTGAGGTTGAGCGTCGATGCCAGCCACGTGCTGCTGCACGACGCCGATGGACAGCGCTACAGCCTGGCGCGGGTGCCGTTCCATGTCTGGGAAACCACCGACACGGCTGTCGGACACCAGGTCATCGCGCCGATGCCCGGGCGGATCGTGCTGGTCAAGTCCAGGACCGGCGACATCGTCGAGCAAGGCCAGGATCTGCTGGTCATGGAAGCGATGAAAATGGAGCTGGCATTGAAGGCGCCGCGCGCCGGCACGATTGAAAGCATCAGCGCAACCGAGGGCGAGTTCGTCGAAGCGGACGCGATATTGGTGCGCTTTGCCAACTGATACGCCAGCCATTGCCAGACGGCCACAAGCTCGACGTGGGCAAGCCCGCAGCACGGGCAACGGCGGCAGCGCGCGCCGGCAACGCCGCGCGGCGACCATGGCGGCGCGCGTTTTCAAAGACGCCCGGCAGAAGCCGCAAAGCGCGGCAGCCCGTGCGTGGTCTGCCGTGTCTGCCGTGTCTGCCAACTCTGCCGCGTTCGCCCTGTCGTGCCCGCCGCAACGTGGAACCATCGCGCGCAAGCCAGACTCCCACGTGAGCACAAGGAGGACGAAATGACTTCTTCCAATCACGTCCGCATCGTGGAAGTCGGCGCCCGCGACGGACTGCAAAACGAGAAAACCTTGCTGCCCACGTCGGTCAAGGTGGAACTGATCGATCGCCTGTCGGCCACCGGCCTGCAGACGATCGAGGCGACCAGCTTCGTCAGCGCGCAGTGGGTGCCGCAGATGGCCGATGCCGCCGAAGTATTCACCGCGATCGGCAAGGTTGCCGGCGTGAGCTACCCGGTGCTGGTGCCGAACCTGCACGGTTACGAACGCGCGCGCGCAGTGGGCGTAAGCGAAGTTGCGGTGTTCACGGCGGCGTCCGAAGCGTTCAACCGCAAGAACATCAACGCATCGATCGACGAATCGATCGAGCGCTTCATCCCGGTGCTGGAACAGGCAAAGTCGGACCGCGTACGCGTGCGTGGTTACGTCTCGACCGTGCTCGGCTGTCCGTACCAGGGCGAGGTGCCGGTCAGCGACGTGGTGCGGGTCGCCCGGCGCATGTACGAGCTGGGCTGTTACGAAGTGTCTCTGGGCGACACCATTGGCGTCGGCACGCCGCTGAAGGCCCGCGCGATGCTGCGTGCGGTGGCGCAGGAAGTGCCGATGGCCGCGCTGGCGGTGCATGTTCACGACACCTATGGGCAGGCACTGGCCAACATTCTCGCCTGCCTCGAGGAAGGCGTGCGGGTGTCCGACAGCTCGGTCTCCGGCACCGGCGGTTGCCCCTACGCGAAGGGTGCCACCGGCAACGTCGCCAGCGAGGACGTCATCTACATGTTGCAC
>JBBSST010000070.1:0-7326 GCA_038241735.1 Lysobacterales bacterium | reverse complement strand
CTTGATACCTGTGAGGTGCTGGATCGCGCCGGAGATGCCGATAGCCATGTACAACTCCGGCGCGATGATCTTGCCGGTCTGGCCGACTTGCATTTCGTTGGGGCAGTAGCCGGCATCGACCGCGGCGCGCGAGGCGCCAACGGCGGCGCCGATCTTGTCGGCGAACTTGTAGATGATGTCGAAGTTTTCCTTCGAACCAACGCCGCGGCCGCCGGAGACGACCTTGCTCGCGCTCTGCAGATCCGGGCGGTCGCTGCTGCCTTGCTTCAGCTCGACGAAGCGGGTGTGGGTGGGTAAAGCCACGTCAATGGTAAGCGGCTCGATCGGCGCGTTGCCGGTGCCGTTTTTTGCCGCAGGCCAGGAGGCGGTGCGGATGGTGGCGACGACGGTCTGTGCCGCATCGACCTCGACCGTGATGATGGCGTTGCCGGCGTAGATTGGCCGCTTGAACGTGTGTGGCCCGTCGACAGTCATCACGTCGCTTACCTGGGCAACGCCGAGCAGCGCGGCGACGCGCGGGGCGACGTCCTTGCCGAAGGTGGTTGAGGGGAAGAAGACGTGACTGTAGTCAGCCGCGGCCTGGGCGATCTGGGGTGCCAGTACCGCCGCGAGCGGATGGGCATTCTGCGGCTTGGTGGCGGTGAGCACGCGGCTCACGCCATCGATGCTTGCCGCCTCCGCGGCGATAGCGTCGGGCGCGTCGGACAGCACCAGCACGTCGATGGCATCGCCCTTTACCGCGCTGGCAGCACTGATGGCGCGTGCGGTGGCGGTATTGAGTTTGCCGTCCTGGTGTTCGGCAATGACGAGGAGCTTGCTCATGTATGTCTCCGGAGCTTGTCTATGTGCGGGGGAACCGCTCGAGGCGATGCTGTTTCTCTGTTGTGCGAACATCTGCACAAGCGCATCGCCCGAGAGGGGGCTCCTACGCGGGATGTGATGGGCTACAGCAATCCTTTCTGCCTGAGCGCGGCGATGAGCTCGGCGGCATCCTTGACCATCACGCCGCGGCTGCGCTTGGCCGGTGCGGCGTAGTGGGTGATCTTGAGGTCATCGCTGGCTTCGACGGCGAGCGAGTCGAACGGGACGCTTTCAATCGGCTTGGACTTGGCCTTCATGATGTCCGGCAGCTTGATGAATCGCGGCTCGTTCAGGCGCAGGTCGGTGGTAATCACCGCTGGCAGATCAACCTCGATCACTTCCAGGCCAGCATCGACCTCCCGGGTAACGGTGGCTTTGTCGCCATCAATCTCGACCTTGCCGGCGAACGTTGCCTGTGGACGATCCCATAGTGCAGCCAGCATCTGACCAGTCTGGTTGGCGTCGTCGTCGATCGCCTGCTTGCCAAGGATCACCAAACCCGGCTGCTCCTTCTGGACCAGCTTCAAGAATATGCGCGCGGCGGTCAGTGGTTGCACCGCCTCGTCGGTGATCACGTGAATGGCGCGGTTTGCGCCCATCGCCAACCCGTTGCGCAAGTGAGCGGTGAGGTTCGCCGGACCAATGCTGACGACCACAACGTCGTCTGCGAGCCCCTTCTCGCGCAGCCGCAGTGCTTCTTCCAGCGCAATGTCGTCAAATGGGTTCGCCGATAGCTTGACGCCGTCGGTCACGACTCCGCTTCCGTCGGACTTCACCTGGATGCGCACGTTGTAGTCCACAACGCGCTTGTAACCGACCAATATCTTCATCTGCGATTCCTTTGCCGCTCTCGCCGGCACATGCTTGTCATGCAAACCGGCATTCTAACCCGTCGGCCATGCATGCACGGCCGTCACAGATTCTGACGCTCGCGTTCAATGGCCTCGGTGCGCGAACGGATAGTCTCGATCGGGAGGAGTTGTTGTCGGTATTTCGCAAACCGTGGCCACGTCGGTCACCTGGTAGCCGGCAGATGATGCGACCGTCGCGATGACCCGTTCGATGGCGTGCGCAAGGGTACCGTCCACTTGGCCTTCATCTGTTTCGAACTCGTCTTCGCCCAGGTTTGCGTCCAACAGAGGACGCAGTGCTTCCAGCCGCACCCAAAACATGCTGCCAGCTACAAACTGTGTGTGGTCATCGCTTGTGGGAGACATGCCAAGGCGGTTGCTCAGGTAGACCAGGGCAGATCGGTTGGCACCCAAGTAGTGGCGTAGTGGCAGCAGGTGGCCTTCGGCGCCAATCAAGCCCAGGGTCCGGTCGGAAGACATGGCCTCAATGAGTCGCCGAGCCCGTCCGGGTGCGAGCAATTTGTTCAGCAAGTCACGACGCCATGCGTCGCCATTGGAAAGTTGAGGGGAACGTTTGGTATGCAACTTGAGAACCGTGGCGACGCCTTCGCCGAGCAGCCGGTTGGCGACATGCAGGAACGGCAGGATGTCGCGGCCGCGGTTTTCGAACACCGCGATCTCGGCAACCAGTTGCAACTTGGCCGCCCGATGACGCACTTCCGCCTCGCGCTCATGCGCCGTGGTGATGATGACTCGCCAGTCGAAGCCGCTGGCGCGCAGCGCAGCGGTCAGCTCGTCAAGCAGTTCCGGATACCAAACGTGCAGTACTGCGCAGGGGCGCGCGTCGGCGCACGCCGCGACGGGGGGCTGCAGCGCTTCGCGAGTCGCGTGCAGCCAGGCGTGCCCGAGCCGCGTGTCGGGTTCCAGCACTGCGCCTTCGGCCCATTCGTTCCAGGCGTTGATGAAGACCAGCGGTTGCGCGGGAGCGCGCCGTTTTGCTGCGGCAATGGCATGGCGCAGCCAGTCGCGATAGCCGCGCGGTGACGCGTGCGCAAACACGCGGCCCTTGCCGCTGCGCCGGGGCTCGTTGTCCCATGCCGGGCTGACACCGGGATAGCATGGATAAGCGGGCTCGGCTTGCGCCATCGATTGCCGGGCCAGTTCGCGCCAGTCGTAGACGTCGCCGCGGTAGGCCGGGTTGAGCAATTTTTGCCGCGCGGTGATCGGCGGCAGCGTGCGATTGTTGGGCGGGAAGTCAACCGCGACGTCGAAGCCGATGTCGCGCGGGTCGACGCGGTCGAAACTCTGCACATACGCCAGCGCTATTTCCCCAATGTCGTGCGCGCGGCACCATTCGCGCCAGCGCTTGGCGGTGGCATGCGGATCAGGCAGCAAACCGGGACGATACACCAGCAACAGCGGCTTGCCGTCCACGCGCAGGTAGCGCGGATCAACGAGGTAAGGTGCGACGTGAGCAATGAAGGCGAGATCGTCGTTCGCGCTGTGTTGCTGGCCGATCAGGATGTCGTCGCCACGCCCGTCCCAGCGCCGTGACCAGTTTTCATTGGCCCAGCACAGGCACATCGGCAAATCGAGCGTTGGGTCGGCCAGCCACTGTTGCAGCGGCGTTTCCAGCAGTGTCTTGCCCGCAAACCAGTAGAAATAACTGCAGAAGGCGCCGATGCCATATTCGCGCGCAAGTCGCATTTGCTGGCGCATCACGTCAGGTTCGCGCAGGTCGTAGAAGCCCAGGTCCGCCGGCAAACGCGGTTGTGCATGGCCTTCGAATTGCGGCAGTGCGCGGGTCACGTTGCGCCATTCGGTAAAGCCCTCGCCCCACCACGCGTCGTTCTCGGCAATTGGGTGAAACTGCGGCAGATAGAACGCCACCAGGGTGGCCGGCATCGGGTTCGGCAGGGTGCCGATGCGATGGGGCATGTAGCCAATGGCGCGTCCGCCGGCATGGGCACGGGCTCGGCGCTCCTGCGTTGCGGCTGGGGCTTGACCACGGGGTCCGGGCGGAATCAGGCCCGAATGACGGTCAAGGAAGCGCTGGCGCAGGCGGTCACGCGTGGACGTGCGCATTGGCGTCAGCCGAAAACCGGTACGCAACAGTAAAAACAGGTGACGCTGGACGAAGGCGCGTGGGCTGGTCATGTCAATCCAGGATCCGCCGCAGCGTGGCATCGGCGGCGTCCGGCGAAAAATACTCGCGCACGTTTTCCAGGCCGCCAGCCGAGAGTCGTTGCCACAACGTGGCATCGCGTTGCAGGCGGATGACCGCGGCCACGATGGCGTCCGCATCGTCGGCAACCAGCACGTTGACGGCGTGTTGGAGTTGCATGCCTTCGACCGCAACGCCGGTGGCAATCACCGGCACTCCGTAGCTCATGGCCATGTTGATCTTGCCCTTCACGCCCGCGCCGAAACGCAGCGGCGCCAGCGAAGCGAGGCAGTTGTCCATCCACTGCGTGAGGTCCGTGACCCGGCCGTGGAGTGTGAGGCCCGGCGTGGCCAGTTTGTGGCGCACGGTGTCTGGCACGTCACCAAAAACGTGCACACGAATGTCGGGGATCGCTTCACGCAGGCGCGGCAGGATCTCGTGCGCGATCCAGCGGATCGCGTCGCTGTTGGGCGGGTGGCCGTAGCCGCCGATGAAGACCAGGTCCGCACGCCCTTTGTGGCCATTGCGGCAAGCGTGGATCTCCTGGATGTTGGACAACAGTTCCACGCGCGCCTGCGGTACCAGTTGCGTCAGCAGTTTCTGTTCGTACGGGCTGACCACCAAGGTGATGTCGCACTGCGCGATCAAGGCCAGCTCGCTGTGGCGCGATGCCTTGGCGCCTTTGGCCATCATCGCGTTGCCGCGCAACTGCGCGGCGCGCTGCTCGCGCAGGAAGTGCAGGTCCACGGTGTCGAACAACAGCTTTGCCTGCGGCGCATGGCGGCGCACCAGACCCGCGTATTGGCCGGCAACCGTATGCCGACACAGGATTACCGCGTGCAAGTCACCGCCGTGCTCGCGCAGCCAGCGCGGCAAGTCGCTCATCCACGGCCGGCACAACACTTCGACCCCCAGCGCGCCAAGCTCGGATATTTCCGTCGCACTGGCGCGGCCATCGTCAGGCATGAAGATCGTGCTCCAACGCTGCGCGCCGAGCAGACCCAGCATCGCGCACAGCCGCAGCGAACCGGAATCGCGCGTGGGCTCGGGCGTCATCGCGTCCACCACCAGCACGCGGCCGCGTGCGCGCCAGCGAATCGCCCGTTCCAGTGTTGTGCCTACTGGCGGTTGCGCGGCCAGCTCGGCGCCCCATTTGTCGGCCAATTTGCGTTGGTTGAGCGGCTGATGGCGCTTGATGCCGCCGTCGAGGTCGGTGCCCGATGTAATGCCCTCGCAGTGGATGACCGTGCTGGCCGGTTCGTAATACACGCACAAGCCGAGCTGGCGCACGGCAAAGGCGAGATCGGTGTCCTCGTAGTAGGCCGGCGCGTAACGCGCGTCGAATCCGCCGACGCGCTGGAACACATCGCGGCGGATCATCAGTGCTGCACCAGACACGTAGTCGACCTCGCGCCGATAGCGAAATGCCGGCGCATCGCGCGGCTCGAAGCGGCCAACGGTCCAACTGCTGCCATCAGCGAACACCAAGCCTCCAGCCTCCTGCAGGCGGCCGTCCGGATACACCAATCGGCTGCCGGCGATGCCGCAGTCGGCGCGCTCGGCGAAACAGCGCAGCAGGGCGTCCAGCCAGTCCTTCGTGACTTGCGTATCGTTGTTGAGGAAAAGCAGGAGCTCACCCCCTGCGACCGCGGCACCGGCGTTGCAACTGCCGCCGAAGCCGAGGTTGCTGGCGTTGCGCAACAACCGCAGCCCGCCAACTTGCGCCAGTGCGGCGGCACTCCCATCGGGCGAGGCGTCGTCCACCACGATCACCTCAAACGGTGCCTGGCCCGCGTACCGCACCAGCGAACGCAGGCAGGCGAGGGTGTAGGGCAACTCGCCGTATACCGGAACGATGATGGACACTTGCGGCGTCCCGACGCGGGGCAGCGCGAAAGGCGAAAACGGCTCATCCAGAGCCAATAGCGACAGTTCCCGGTCCAGCTCAGGGCGGGCTTGGAATTCCTGTCGTGCACGCATGAAGGTGCCGCGCCAGCCGCGCAACACGATGCTGTTGCGCATGCGCTGCAGCAGGTAGAAGAGGCGCTTCAAGCGCCACGGAAGGCTTTCGATCAGCGGTTTGGCCTCAGAAATTTGATGATGAAGATGGCACGAACACGGCCCCGCCCGATCAATACTTTCCGCGACTTGTAAAGGCGCGAGCTATCTCTTTTTTTCATGCACCTCTCGTGTTGTGTCGCGCCGGCCGCGCCGCCGAAGATTCATTCATTTGTACTGGCGGGCGCAGAGATTTAACCTCGATAACGCGCGGCCAAAAGACAGCTGGCGCCGATCTTTGCCTGTCGGCCCGCGGCGATGCCAACGGCTTCCCGCGCCAGCAGTCGCGTCAGCAAACGCACCATCAAGCCGTTGCTTGCGCCGTGTTCTGCCGCGTCGGACAACACCTTGGTCTGCCTCATCCCGAGGCGATAGGGCAGGGCACGTAACAGGAACTGGGGAAGCACCAGCGCTTGAAAAAAGCCGCTGATGTATTCGATTTCGAAATGGCGGCACACCAGGTTGCGCAGACTTTCATGCGTATGCCGACGAAAGTGACCTGCGTCTACATCGGCTTGGGACCACAACCAGCCATAACACGGCACCGTCAAATAAAGCATGCCGCCTGGCTTCAGCAAGCGCGCTGTTTTTTCAAGGAATGCTCGGTCGTGCTCAATGTGTTCGATAACATCAAACATGCCGACGGCGCCGAAAGATTGCGGGATGAAATCGGCCTCTTCAACCTTGGCGCAGATGACGTTTTCGAGTCCGCGTGCCTTGCGCGCGTTCAGGGCGCCAGTGTGTCCCGGCTCGATCAAAACGATGTCGTGGCCGAGTTCCGCCAGTTTTTGTGATACGTAGCCATTGCCGCCGCCGATATCGAGCAGTGTTCCCGGCGGGGGATAACGCGCCACCATGGCCACGATACACGCGTTGCGGTGCTTGAACCAGAACGAATGATCCTCGACCTGGAAACACTGCGCGTGGCCTTCGGACGGGTAGGAGACGTGGCTGGATCCTGATGCCACGTAGAGACCGCTGGCGTCGCGCACGAGGGCATCGCTCACATCTTCAATCCGCATGGAGCTTGTCCCCTTGTGCTGCCGGTCCAATCGTTGAAGTGTTCGGGCTGTAGCCGTTCAGGCGCGTGCACATTAATGGAGAGAGCGTTCGGCGGCTCACAAGTTCTGATAATTCGGCCCAGCCCCACCCTCGGGCGTCACCCAGGTGATGATCTCGTACGGGTCTTTGATGTCGCAGGTCTTGCAGTGCACGCAGTTGGCTGCATTGATTTGTAGGCGCCGCTTCTTGCTGCCGTCGGGCAGCACGTCTTCGACTATTTCGTAGACGCTGGCGGGGCAGTAGTTTTCGCACGGGTTGCCGTATTCCGCGGTGCAGCGGTCTACGCAGATGCTGGGATCGCTGACGACCAGATGCACCGGCTGGTCCTCG
>JBBSST010000069.1:0-7346 GCA_038241735.1 Lysobacterales bacterium | reverse complement strand
GCGGGCAGCAGCCTGCTGGCACTGATCAACGACATTCTGGACTTGTCCAAGATCGAAGCCGGGCGCATGGAGGCGGTGATCGGCACGCTCTCACTGGCCGAATTCGCCCAGCGTCTGCGCCGCTCGTTTGCGCACGTCGCGGTCGATCGCAAGCTTGACTACAGCGTGGTGTTGGCGCCCGGACTGCCTGCCACGGTGCTCACCGATGGCGCCCGGCTGGAACAGATCGCCAACAACCTGTTGAGCAATGCGTTCAAGTTCACCGCGCATGGATCGGTCAGCGTGGAGATCGGACCCGCTGGGCAAGATGCACCGGACGTGCCGGCGGAATTGGGCGGACAACCGCTGCTTGCACTCAGCATCAGCGACACCGGCATGGGGATTGCGACGGACAAGTTCCGTCGCATTTTCAACTCGTTCGAACAAGTGGACGCCAGTACCAGCCGCCAGTTCGGCGGCACCGGACTGGGCCTGGCGATTTCACGCCGACTGGCGCATCTGCTGGGTGGCGAGCTGGGCGTGCACAGTGAGGTCGGCGTCGGCAGCCGCTTCGTGCTGTGGTTGCCGTTCACGCCGCCGGAAGCTGTGCCGACTGCGGTGTCGCCTGGCAACGCCGAGCCTGCCGCACCCCCAATGCTCGCTGCGGCAGGCGCGACCATGCCGCTGCCGGCTTCGCCGGGCATCCCGCTGGATGCACTGCGGGCACGCGCCACCTTGTTGGTGATCGAGGATGACCAACCATTCGCGCGCATCTTGGCGAATCTGGTCGAACAACACGGCCACCGCGTGCTGCTCGCGCACGACGGCAAAGCCGGCCTGCAAATGGCCAGCGTCGAGCGTCCCGACGGCATCCTGCTGGATGTGACCTTGCCCAGCATGGATGGCTGGTCGGTGCTGGGCGCATTGCAGGCAAGCCCGGAAACGCGCGACATACCGGTGCATTTCATCTCCGCCAGCGATGACACCAAGCGCGCCGCCGCCGCAGGCGCGGTCGGCTTTCTGGTCAAGCCGGTCACGCGCGAGTCGATTGCCATTGCCCTGGAGCGCGTGCTGCACGCTACCGAGGTGCGTCCAGAACGGGTCTTGATCGTTGACGACAATCCGGCCGACCGACTGGCGATCCGCACCCAGCTGCAGCATGTGGGCGTGGCGTTTGATGATGCCGGCAGCGCTGAAGATGCACTCGCACAGATGACGCGGACGAGTTACGGCTGCATCGTGCTGGACTTGGGGCTGCCGGGCATGTCCGGGCTGGACATGCTCGACCAGCTTGCTTGCACGCCCGCCAGCGTGCCGCCGGTGGTGGTGTATTCCGGGCGCGACCTCAACGCCGGTGAACTGGCCAGGCTGAAAGCCCATACCAGCGCGATCGTATCGAAGGCTGCGCGCGTGCCAGACCAGCTACGCGACGAGGTGAGCCGCTTCCTGCGCAGCGTCGCCTCCGACGCTGCGCCTGGACCCATGGCGCCCAGTCCGGGCGATCGCTTGCGCGGACGATTGGCGCTCGTGGTCGATGACGACATGCGCAACCTGTTCGCGCTGACCCGGGTGTTGCGCGACTGGGGCATGCAGGTAACGATGGCCCAGAACGGTCAGAAGGCGTTGGACCTGCTGACCGAGAACCCGCACACCGATGTGGTGGTGACGGACATCATGATGCCGGGAATGGACGGCTATACCGTGATCAAGGCGATTCGCGCGCAGCCGGCTTTTTCCACCTTGCCGATCATTGCGCTGACCGCCAAGGCGATGGATGGCGACCGTGAGCGCTGCCTCGCCGCCGGCGCCAGCGATTACCTGTCCAAGCCACTGGATCTGGATCAGCTCGCCGACCGGCTTGTCCGCTGGGTCCCTGACGACGGCGCCAGCGGGTCCGGGCCGGCATGAATCCGGACGAACTCCCCAAGATTCTGGTCGTCGACGACACCCCGGCCAACCTGTTCAGCATGCGGCAGCTGCTGGCAGACAGTGGCGCGCAGGTGTTCGAGGCGGCCAGCGGCGATGCGGCGTTGCAGTTGTGCCTGGATCACCAGTTCGCACTGATCCTGCTGGACGTGCACATGCCGGACATGGACGGGTTTGAGGTGGCCAATCTGCTTGCCGTCAGCGAACAGATGCACGACACGCCGATCATCTTCGTCACTGCCGCTTACGTTGACGACTTCAGCCGGCTGCGCGGTTATCGCGCCGGGGCGGTCGATTACATCGCCAAACCGATCAACGACGTGATTCTGCAATCCAAGGTACGGGTCTTCCTCGATTTGTACCTGGCGCGCCGTGACTTGCAGCAGGCGCTGGATACGTTGTCCGAACAAAATCGCCAGCTCACGGTGGAGGTGGCCGAGCGGGCGCGCGCCGAGGCGCTGGTACGTCATCAGGCCAGCCACGACACGCTCACCGGGCTGCCCAACCGGATGCTTTTTCACGATCGTCTGCAGAGCGCCATGCACCGCGCCGACCGGCAGCACGGAAGCTTCGCACTGGCGTTCCTGGATGTGGACGGCTTCAAGCGCGTCAACGATGAGCATGGCCATCCCGCCGGTGATGCGCTGTTGTGCGAACTGGCGCGCCGGATGACCGCGCGACTGCGCGACAGCGACACGGTTGCGCGCCTGGGCGGCGACGAATTTGCGCTGATCCTGGAAAACGTGACCGACCGGCAGTTGATGTTGCGGGTGTGCGAATCCGTTGGCGCACAGGTGGCCATGCCATGCCTGCTGCGCGTGGATGGACGCGATGTCGAGGTGCGCGTGAGTGCGAGCATTGGCGTCGTGCAATACCGGGCCGGCGCGTCCGGTGATGCTGATGAACGCCTGGTCCACGCCGCCGACCGCGCGATGTACCAGGCCAAGCAGGCTGGCAAGAACCGCTGCGTGCTCGGTGACGACCAGGATTGATCGATCCGATCCCTTCATGTCCGCCAACACGCGCGAGCACGGCATCGGCGCGGAGCTGTAGATCGCCACGGCCGCACTGCCAAGTGCGGATTTGATCGGGGGAACCACGCATGCACGAGCAGACCATCGCCTTCACCACGCCAGCTGACGCGCCGCGCTGGAAGCGCTGGCTGGTGTTCTCACCATTGGCGCGGATCGTCATCTTCTGCGTGATGTTCGCGGCCCTCACGGTCGGTGCGGTGACGCTGATGCACATGCTGGGCTGGGGCGGGAAAAGCTCGTCGCCGATCGCCCGCGACCTGGCGCAACTCATCGTGCGCGCCGTGATACCCCTCGTTGCCTACCTGCTGCTGACGCGGTGGATCGAGCAACGCCGACCCGATGAACTCGCCCCGCGCCGGCTGCTGCCCGGCGGCATCGCCGGCGTCCTCGCGGGCCTGGCGCTGTTCAGCGCGGTAGTGGGCACGATGTGGCTGTCGGGAATTTATCAGGTCACCGGCACCAATCCGCACGCGGCATGGTTGTCTGCGCTGCTGGTTAGTGCCCTGGGCGCCGGTATCGGCGAGGAGATCCTGTTTCGCGGCGTGTTGTTCCGCATCGTCGAGGAAGGGATTGGCACGTGGTGGGCACTGCTCGTCTCGGCGCTGTTCTTCGGCGCAGTGCACTTGGGCAATCCCGGCGCCACCGTGTGGAGTTCGGCCGCCATCGCGATCGAGGCCGGATTGCTGTTCGGGATGATCTACCACGTGACCCGTTCGTTGCCGCTATGCATGGGCGTGCACGCGGCATGGAACTTTGCCCAAGGCACGATTTACGGCATCCCGGTTTCGGGCACCGCCGCTGACGGCTGGCTGGTGTCCACCCGCAGCGGTCCGGCCTGGCTGAGCGGGGGTGCGTTCGGCGCCGAGGCCTCGGTCATCGCCCTCGCCGCCAGCGCACTGTGCACGCTGGGCCTGATCGCCGTCGCCTTGCGCCGCGGCTCGATCGTGCCCGCACGGCGGCACGTGCGTAAAGATTGATTGTCCGCGGGTGCTGGGCCGGCGTTCAGCAAGCGCCTTACTCCGCAGATGAAGGCTGCTTCGCCGCGCGCGGCTTGGCTGCGCGCAGCTCGTCGGAATCGAAATCGTCCACCGAGATGAATTCGAACACCGCTTCGCGCACGCGGCACAGCAGTGCTGCCTCGCTCTTGTTCAGTACGCCGGCCTGCTCAGCCTGCGCGACCTGGCCGGCGTAGTCGTGGGCCTTGAACTGGCCGGTCTTCAGCGCCTTGGCGAACTTGCGATCCACCGGTTCGGCCAGGATCACGTCCGGCAGCAGCGCGTTCATGCGACCGATGGTGTTGTTTGCCGTGGGCGTCAGGTAGACCCATTCCATCAGGCGGCTGCGCGCTTCACTCGGCGCGGTGATCAGCGCGGCCACGCGCCGGCCCAGGCGATCGGACGGCGGCACTTCGCTGCGGCCCAGCGGAAACACCAGCACGCGCAGCAACCAGCCCACCGGGCGTAACGGGAAGTTGCGGATGGCGCCGTCCAGCGCCATCTGCATGTTCCACACGCATTGGTGAAACGCCCAGGCCAGCAGCGGCCGATCCGCCTCCGGCCGGCCGGTATCCTCGTAGCGTTTGAGCATCGCGCTGGCGATGTACAGATAGCTGAGTACGTCGCCCAGCCGCGCGGAGAGTTTTTCCTTGAATTTCAGCTTGCCGCCCAGCACGCCCATGAACACATCGGCACACAACGCGAGTGCCGCCGAATAGCGATTGAGCTTGCGGTAATAGCGGCGCGTGTAAGCGTCGCCTGCGCTGTCACCCAGCCGGCTGCCGGTCAGCGTCATCGCGAAGCTGCGCACGGCGTTGGAGAGGCCGAAGCCGATGTGTCCGAACAGCAGACGGTCAAAGGTGACCAGTTGCTCGCGACGGTCGCTGATCGCCAGCGCCTGCATCTCTCGCAACACATACGGGTGGCAGCGGATCGCACCCTGGCCGAAGATCATCAGGCTGCGCGTCATGATGTTCGCCCCTTCCACGGTGATCGCGATCGGCACGCCCTGCCACGCCCTTCCGGCGTAATTCTTCGGCCCCAGTTGCACGCCCTTGCCGCCAAGCACATCCATCGCGTCACCGGCAACTTGCCGACCCCACTCGGTGGCGTGGTACTTCGCGATGGCTGAAGTCACCGCCGGCTTCTCGCCACGATCGACCGCCGCAGCAGTGGATCGCGACAGCGCGGCGGTGGCGTAGGTCAACCCACCGATGCGCGCCAACGCTTCCTCGACGCCTTCAAAGCGCGCGATCGCCAAGGCAAACTGCTTGCGCATGCGCGCGTATGCGCCGACCGAGGCAACCGCGGCCCGCAGCGCACCGGTTGCACTGGATGGCAGCGAGATGGCGCGGCCAACCGACAACACTTCCACCAACATGCGCCAGCCCTGGCCGGCCATCTGCGGCCCGCCGATCAACACCGACAGCGGCGCAAAAATGCCGTTGCCGCGCACCGGGCCATTCTGGAATGGCACGTTCAACGGAAGGTGGCGGCGGCCGATTTCCATTCCCGGCGTCGAGCGCGGCAGCAGCGCCAGGGTGATGCCCAAATCGTCCTGCTGCCCCAGCAGATGTTCCGGGTCGTACATGCGAAAGGCGAGCCCCACCACGGTCGCCACCGGCGCCAGCGTGATGTATCGCTTGTCGAAGGTGAACTTGAGGCCCAGTGTCTCCACGCCATCGACGGTCTGCCTGCACACAATACCGACATCAGGGATGGAAGTTGCATCGGAGCCTGCATAGGGACCGGTCAGCGCGAAACAGGGAATTTCCTCGCCGACCGCCAGCCGTGGCAGGTAGTGGTCTTTCTGCTCCTCACTGCCGTAATGCAGCAGCAACTCGGCCGGCCCGAGCGAATTGGGCACCGCGACCGTCGAGGCCAGCGTGGCCGACATGGTCGACAGTTTCTGCAGCACTGCCGAATGCGCCAGTGCAGAAAACTCCAGGCCGTTGTAGCGCTTGGGAATGATCATCCCGAAAAATTTGTGTTGCTTGATGAACGCCCACATCGCAGGCGGCAAGTCCGCCAGTTCGTGAGTGATCTGCCAGTCGTCGACCATGGCGCACAATTCTTCGACCGGACCATCGAGGAACGCCTGCTCCTCGACGCTCAGCTCCGCCCGCGGCTGGGCCAGCAATTCGCGCCAACGCGGCATGCCTGAAAACAGTTCACCCTCGAAGCCCACCGTGCCCGCTTCGAGTGCCGTCTGCTCGGTCTCGGACAACTGTGGCGTCACGCGGGCGAAAGCCTTGAGTAGCGGTGCACTGATCTGCCGACGGCGAAAATCGACCCACAGCAGCGGCACCGCAATCGCCGCCTCGATCAACAGCAGGATCACCGTCGTCCATGGGGTGCGCAACAACACGCCCGCGAGCAGCGTGATCACCGCCGTGACCACCGCCCAGGTTCGCAGACTGGTGCGATGGTAGGCACAAACGCCGCTTGCGATGACGGCAGCGAGCACGGTCAGAATCACGAACATGGAAAAAACCTCATTGGGATTGAAGCGCATCTGCAGACGCTCGATCGGCGCCTGCAATGCCTTGCACGAACCCTGACACCGCATCGATGAAAGCATCGTTGGCGTCACCGGCCAGCATGTGGGTGGCGTGTGGTATCTCGACATGCCGCGCATGCGGTACCAGCGCCATGAATTCGCCGATCGTGGCATTTGACACCACGTCGCTGCGAGCGCCGGACAGCAACAACACCGGCATCTTGATTGACGACGCAGCGGCCTGCAGACGTCCCTGGTACCGCTCGCCATCACGAACCACCGCCTCAAGCAGCGCCGGATCCCAATGCCAGCGCAGACGCCCGTCAGCTCCAGGCTGCAACAACGAGCGCAGCCGCCGCCCACTTTTTTCCTGCGCTCGCTGCGGCAGGTAGGCGGCTATTTTTGCGGCGGCCTCGGCATAGTCGGCAAACCCATCGGGAGAGGCATGCATGAAGGCCAGAATGCGTTCCACTCCGGCCGGCTCCCAGCGTGGCGTGATGTCCACCAGCACCAGCGCGGAAAATGGTGCCGGCCGAACCTCGCCCGCCAGCAGCAATCCGAGCAGGCCACCCATCGATGCGCCGACCAGGATTGGACGTTCCGGCTGCGCGCTCGCCAGTCGCAGCATGTCGTCAGCGAACTGTTCCAGGTGATAATCGCCATCGGCGAGCCGGCCACTCTGGCCGTGACCGCGACTGTCAAACGTGACCGTCCGGCAGCCATCCCGCGCCAGCGCGTCTGCCGCACCATGCCAGGCGCCACTCGTCTGCCCGAAGCCGTGCGCAAACACCACGCAGGGATAACCCCCCGCGTGACGCGTGGTCACCTCCAGCGCCAGATCAGCCACCGGAAACTGGATCGATTGGATGTCGGGAATTGTCGGTGCTGCAATAACCATACGCTTGAGTATGG
>JBBSST010000068.1:0-7652 GCA_038241735.1 Lysobacterales bacterium | reverse complement strand
CTGTTTGTTTTTCGGGGCAGGGAACAGGGAACAGGGAACAGGGAACAGGGAACAGGGAACAGGGAACAGGGAACAGGGAACGAACTGGGTAGGCAGAGCAAGCGCTCGACGTTCCCTGTTCCCCGCTCCCCGTTCCCCGACGTCAGCTCAGCTGACCGCCAGCGTACGCTTCGCCGCCGCGACGATGCGCTCGACACTCGGCAGGTATTTCATTTCCAGTCGGAACAGCGGGATGTGCGTGTCAAAACCGGTCACGCGCTCGACCGGCGCGAGCAGGTCGTAGATGCATTCCTCGGCCAGCCGCGCGACGATTTCGGCGCCGAATCCCGCGGTCTTGGGCGCTTCGTGCACGACGACGCAGCGGCCGGTCTTGTGCACCGACTCGGCGATCGTGTCGAAATCCAGCGGCGTGAGCGTGGCCACGTCGATCACTTCGGCGCTGATGTCCTCGGCGGCCAGCGCATCGGCCGCTTCCAGGCACTCTTTCACCTGCGCGCCCCAGGTCACCAGGGTCACGTCGCTGCCATCGCGCAGCACGAAGCACACGTCCAGCGGCAGCGCTTCGCCGTCGTCGGGCACTTCTTCCTTGTACTGGCGATAGATGCGCTTGGGCTCGAAGAACATCACCGGGTCTGGATCGCGGATCGCGGCCAGCAGCAAGCCGTAAGCGCGCGAAGGGGAAGAAGGCAGCACCACGCGCAGACCGGGAATGTTGGTGAACAAGTGTTCGTTGGCTTCGGAGTGATGCTCCGGCGCGCGGATACCGCCGCCCCACGGCGCGCGAAACACGGCCGGCACGGTGATGCGCCCGCGCGTGCGGTTGCGCATGCGGGCGGCGTGGCAGGCGATCTGCTCCATCATCGGGTAGATGAAGCCTTCGAACTGCGCTTCGGCGATCGGCTTCATGCCTTGGGCGGCGAGCCCGACGGTGACGCCGGCGATGGTGGTCTCGTCCAGCGGCGTGTCGAATACGCGCCACTCGCCGAACTTCTCCGCCAGACCCTGGGTGGCGCGAAACACGCCGCCATTGATGCCCACGTCCTCGCCCAGCACCACGACGGATTCGTCGTGCGCCATCTCCCACGCCATCGCCTGCGTGACTGCTTCAATCAGTGTGATCTGTGCCATGACTCAGTGGGCCTCGCCGTTATTGAGCTGGGATTCAAGCGAAAGCGCGTAGTCGCGCTGTTTGGCGAGGTCGGCGGGGACTTCGGCGAAAATGTAATCGAACATGGCGGTAATCGGCTGCGACTGGGTCTCCAGGTAAGCGTCGACTTCCTTGTCCATCCAGTCGTCGCACTCGGCCTTCCACGCTTCTTCCTTGGCCTCGTCCCATGCGCCCTTGGTGACCAGCCAGTTGCGCAGGCGTTTCATCGGCTCGCGGTCCCAGGCGTCCTTGACCTCCTGCTCGCCGCGATAACGGCGTGCATCGTCGGCGGTGGTGTGATCGCCGAGGCGATAGGTAACCGCCTCGATCACGGTGCCACCCTCGCCGTTGCGCGCGCGATCCAGCGCGTCTTCCATCGCCTTGCGCACGGCGATGATGTCGTTGCCATCCACCTGGATGCAGAACAAGCCGGCCGCGATGCCTTTCTGCGCGAGTGTCGGCGCACCGGACTGGATCTTGCGCGGGACCGAGATGGCCCACTGGTTGTTGACGATCACTGCGACCATCGGCAGGTTGCGTGCGCCAGTGATGTTGATCGCGCCATAGAAATCGCCCTTGGACGAGCCGCCGTCGCCGATGGTGCACACCGCCACGCGCTTCTCGCCACGGATCTTGAAGGCCAGCGCGCTGCCGGCCGCGTGCAGGCATTGCGTGCCGATCGGCACCGACCAGGCAAAGTCATGCCGCGCCGGCTCGGTCTGGTAATCGTTGCCGCGTTCGTCGCCGCCCCAGTACATGTACACCTCGCGCGGCTGCACGCCGCGGTACAGCTGCGCGCCGTACTCGCGATAGCTTGGTGCCAGCACGTCTTCGGGCCGCATTGCGCTGCCGATGCCGACATGCGCGGCTTCGTGGCCAAGGCAACTGGCATAGGTGCCAAGTTTGCCGGTGCGCTGCAGCGCGATCGACTTGGCGTCGAACACGCGCGTGGAAAGCATCAGCTTGTACAGCTTGACCATGTACTCCAGGTCGTTGGCAAAGGCGGGCAGGTCGTCCCGCACCTGCTTGCCCTCCGCATCGAGATATTGCAGGTATTCGATTTCAAATTTGGCGGCGATGGTCACGACGCGCTCCGCATGGGCGATGGGGTATGTGCGCGCTGCGCGGTGGCTGCGCAACGAGCGAAATGGCTTCGGCAAGACTGCTCTTGATAGCAGGCGCAGGCCTCTCGCGGCAAGGTACGGCGCAGCATGCAAACACATCTGCAGAGCCGACAAATGGCGTACTGACGCCATTTACGACCGCGCCAAAGGGTATCGTATGCGTTCGTTGCGCCAGCTGGCGCGCGCTCTGGATCACTGCATGCAGTCTTGTCTCGCATCAGGGTTCGCGGCGATCCACTGCCGCTAACATGGTGCTTCAACCAGCGGACGCGGGCCATCCATGAGCGACAACCAGCGCGAAATCGAAGCGGGCGTACAGACCGACCTGAAAGGGCAGATCACCTACGGCGGCTATCTGCAGCTGGACACTTTGTTGTCCGCGCAGCAGCCGTTGAGCGACCATCACGACGAGATGCTGTTCATCGTGCAGCATCACGTCGCCGAGCTGTGGATGAAACTGTTGCTGCACGAGTTGCAAGCCGCAGTGCTGCTTTTGCGTCGTGATGATGTCGACGCTTGCCTGAAGATCCTCGCGCGGGTGAAACAGGTGCAGCAGCAATTGTTTGCCCAGTGGGGCGTGCTGGAAACGCTCACGCCGGCGGAGTACCTGGAGTTTCGCGGCGTGCTCGGACCGTCGTCGGGCTTCCAGTCGCTGCAGTACCGCAAGATCGAGTTCACCCTCGGCAACAAGAACGCGGGGATGCTGGCGGTGTTCGCGCACGATCCCGCCGCACAGGCGCAACTGCGCGAGGTGCTGGAAGCGCCCAGCCTCTACGACGAATTCCTGCGCTACCTGGCGCGTCGCGGTCATGCCGTACCGGCGGCGTTGCTGGAGCGGGACTGGACCCAGCCGCATCAGCGCAATGATGCGCTGCTGCCGGTGTTCAAGCGCATCTACGAGGATCGCGCGCAGTTCTGGCCGGAATATCACATGTGCGAGCAGCTGGTCGACGTCGAAGAAAGTTTCCAGCTGTGGCGTTTCCGTCACATGAAGACGGTCGAGCGGATCATCGGCCATCGCCGCGGCACCGGTGGTTCGTCCGGCGTCGACTTCCTGAAGAAGGCGCTGGAGCTGGAGTTCTTCCCCGAATTGCTCGACGTGCGAACAGTGTTGGGTACCTGACCGAACGGCGCCGCTTGCTGCAGCGCAGTTGACGGCGCGGCGGCCCTCCGTTACATCTGCCGCTCGCAACTTTTTGCGCGCAATACGAAACGGAAGGGGCTGCATGAGCGACAACACCGTGACCGACGACGCTGCCGCTGTACCCGATTATCCGCAGTTGCTAGGCCATCCACGGCCACTGTGGATGCTGTTCATGGCCGAGTTCTGGGAACGCTTTGCGTTCTATGGCATGCGCTGGGCGCTCACCTTGTACATCGTGTCGCAGTTCTTTGGCGGCGATGAAGGCGGGCAGGCCTCAGCCAGCCGTACCTACGGCGCCTATCTGGCGCTGGTGTATGCAACGGCAGTGTTTGGCGGCTACATCGCGGACAAGGTCATTGGCTACCAGCGCTCCATCCTGTTGGGTGCGGTGGTGATGGCCGCTGGCCTGTTCATGGTGATGGTGCCGCAGCATGAAGTGTTCATGCTCGGCCTGGCCACGGTCATCGTCGGCAACGGCTTGTTCAAGCCGAACATTTCATCGCTGGTCGGCAAGCTTTATGCGCCGGGTGATTCGCGCCGGGATCGCGGCTTTACGTTGTTCTACATGGGCATCAATGGCGGCGCGCTGATCGCGCCGATCCTGACCAGTTATCTCGCCGAGCAAGTATTCGGTACGCCACAACACGACAATTACCACGTGGTGTTTGCCGCCTCGGGCGTGGGCATGCTGATCAGCCTGGTGTGGTTCTGGTTTGGTCGCCGTCAGCTCGGTCCGGTTGGCAAGCCGGCGCCGGAAATCGCCAACCCGATGCGCGTGGTCTATGTCGCAATCGGCGTGCTGGTGGCCATTCCGCTGGTCTACCTGCTGATGGATCGCGCTGGTGCGGTGATGCTGCAGTGGCTGCTTACCGCGTTGTTCATTGGCGTCGGCGTGATGCTGGTGATCGAGGCGATCCGCACCGGGCGGGTGCAGCTCCATCGCGTTATCGCGATGCTGATCATTTTCGCGTTCAACGTGCTGTTCTGGATGTTTTTCGAGCAGGCAGGCAGTTCGTTCAACTTCCTCGCCCAGCATATCGTCGACCGCAATCTCAGCGGCTGGGAATTCCCGATCGGCTGGTTCCAGTCGGTCAATCCGATTGCCATCGTGCTGCTGGCACCGCTGGTGGCATTGGTCTGGGGCTGGCTGGACAAGCGCCGCATCGAGCCGTCGATTCCGCGCAAGTTCGGGCTGGGGCTGATTGGCAATGCGCTCGGTTTTGCGGTGTTGATGTACGCGCTGTCGAGTCTGGTCGCCGGCGACGGTCTGATTCCGCTGTGGCCGCTGGTGCTGTGCTACGTGCTGCAGACGATGGGCGAGCTGTGCCTGTCACCGATCGGCTTGTCGATGGTGACCAAGCTGGCGCCGGTGCGGCTGGTCGGTCTGGGCATGGGCGGCTGGTTCCTGTCCACCGCCATCGGCAACAATCTCGCTGGTCTGTTTGCCGCCGGGGTCAGTGGCGAAACCGGCATGACGGTGGAATCGGCGCTGACCGGCTACACGATGGGTTTCTGGATCCTCCTCGGTGGCGGCGTGCTGTTGTTCCTTATCGCTCCGCTGATCAACAAGCTGATGCACGGCGTGCGCTGAAGGCCGCGTGGGCCATCCGCAATCGCAACAGCGCGTCTCCCACAATTGATTGCAACGATCTTCCGTTCCCGCTTGCACAAGTTTCCAGATTCGGCCTCATCCCATGTGGCCTCCTCGCGCCGTCTTGTGTCGGTCCGGTGTGAGCGTCTGCCGTTATCGGAGGAGCGCAAGCGGCCGCATGGGTTGGTGCGTGCATTCCCGCGTTTGCTGGCGCGCGTCCGATTGCGCGAGGTATGGTTGATCGCGTTCACAGCGTGAGGTGCCATTCCTGCTGAGTTGGACCTTCGCGCTGTGCTGCCACTTGCGCAGCGGCGTCCGCAACCTGGTCCGGGATCTGGATTTCGCTTTCGAGCTGCACAGCACTGGTTGCACTGACCGTGACCGCGGCGACCCTGCTGGTCGCTGTGATCTGGCACACCAAGCAGGGCTTGCCCGTGGTTGTGGGACTATCGGCAATCGGACCGAGTGAGTTTGCGACACTGGTCGGGGTCGACCTGGTCTGGCTTGTGCTGGTTATCGGGGCGTTCACCAATCTGGACCTGGCGTTTCGATAGCAGCCACCCACGCGTTGTCGTTGTTCGCCGAGTAAGCGGCCGATGGATGGCGTGTTCACGCTCGACGAGGATACTTTCATGAGCAACGACAGTTTTGGCACGCGCGACCATTTGACGGTTGACGGCACCCGTTACGAGATCTATCGGCTGGACCGGATCAAGACCGCGCACCGACTGCCGTACAGCCTCAAGGTGCTGCTGGAAAACCTGTTGCGCAACGAGGATGGCCGTCTGGTGACGCACGCGCAGATCCAGTCGCTGGCGGATTGGCAACCCCAGGCCACCGCGCAACGGGAAGTGCAATACACGCCCGCGCGTGTGCTGATGCAGGATTTCACCGGCGTGCCGTGCGTGGTCGACCTGGTGGCAATGCGCGACGCGATCATCGCGCTGGGCGGCGACCCGCAGAAAATCAACCCGCAGGTGCCCAGTGAACTGGTGATCGATCACTCGGTCATTGTCGATGCGTTCGGCGACGGCGACGCTTTTTCCATCAATGCGCAGCTTGAGTTCGAGCGCAACGTCGAGCGCTACCAGATGCTGCGCTGGGCGCAGCAGGCATTCGACAACTTCAAGGTGGTGCCGCCGGATACGGGCATCTGCCATCAGGTCAATCTGGAATATCTGTCGCGCGTGGTGTTCACCCGCGAGGGGCCGGACGGCATGCTGGCCTATCCCGATACGCTGGTAGGCACCGACTCGCACACGCCGATGGTCAACGGTCTGGGTGTGCTGGGCTGGGGCGTGGGTGGCATCGAGGCGGAAGCGGCCATGTTGGGCCAGCCGATGAGCATGCTGATTCCGCAGGTGGTCGGCATCAAGTTGACCGGCGAATTCCCGCCCGGCACCACCGCCACCGACCTGGTGCTCACCGTCGCCGAGCTGCTGCGGCGTACCGGGGTGGTCGGCAAGTTTGTCGATTTCTATGGCCCGGGTGTGGCCCGCATTCCGCTGGCCAACCGCGCCACGCTGGGCAACATGAGCCCGGAGTACGGCGCCACCTGCGCAATCTTCCCGATCGACGATGAAACGCTCGCCTACCTGCGCCTGACCGGCCGCCCCGAGCATCAGGTGCGCCTGGTCGAGGCCTATGCCAAGACGCAGGGCTTGTGGCACGACCCCGACCACGAAGCCGAATACTCGCAGACCCTGGAGCTGGACCTGGGGACGCTGGAACCGTCGATTGCCGGGCCCAAGCGCCCACAGGATCGGATCCCGGTCCGGAATGCTCCCAGCGCCGTTGGCGCGCTGCTCACTGGCCAGTCCTACGAGAACGCGATTCTGGGCTGCCTGGACGAAGCCATCGATGAATCGTTTCCGGCCAGCGATCCAGTGTCGATCGTGGCTGACTGCGCCAACGATGCGCCGCATGTCCCCGGCCACAGCGACGTCAAGCGCGACTGGCCGCACGCGCCGGTCGACCTGGCTCTGGCCAACGGCGACAGAGTTCGGCTGGACAATGGCCACGTGGTCATCGCCGCCATCACCTCGTGCACCAACACCTCCAATCCGCTGGTGATGATCGGCGCTGGCCTGCTGGCCAAGCACGCGGTCGGGAAAGGCCTGACTCGCAAACCGTGGGTCAAGACCTCGCTGGCACCGGGCTCGCGCGTGGTCACCGATTACTACGATCGGGCCGGGCTGACAACGTATCTGGACCAGCTCGGCTTCAACCTGGTCGGATATGGCTGCACGACGTGCATCGGCAATTCCGGTCCGCTGATTGCGGAAGTCGCCGCGGGCGTGGCCGAACACGACCTCAATGTATGTTCCGTGCTCTCGGGCAACCGTAATTTCGAAGGTCGCATCCACCCGCAGACGCAGATGAACTTCCTGATGTCACCGATGCTGGTGGTCGCTTATGCGCTGGTCGGAACGATGCGCACCAACCTGCTCAGGGACTCGCTCGGCACCGGCAGTGACGGCGAGCCGGTCTATCTGCGCGACATCTGGCCGTCGAATCGCGAGATCCAGGATGTCATCGATGCCTGCGTGCAGGCGGACATGTTTACCAAAGGTTATGCCGACGTGTTTGCCGGCGACGACAACTGGCGCAATCTGCAGGTGCCCGAGGGCAATGCGTTCCAGTGGG
>JBBSST010000067.1:0-8040 GCA_038241735.1 Lysobacterales bacterium | reverse complement strand
TGCGGCTCCAGCAATGCGTTCAACTCACGCTTGGCGCTGCCGTCCTCGTAGATCGCTTCCAGCGCCAGGTCTGCGTCGGCGATGCCGCTGCCGTCGGGGTCGGCGCGCAATCGCTTGATCGCCGTTTCCACTTTGTCCGGCGCCTTCAGTTTTTTCTCGTACAGCTGGCGCGCACGATCCAGCGCGAGCTGGATGTATTGCATGCCGCGATCGTTGAGGGTCACGTCGAAACCGCGCAGCACACACCAGGCGGCAATGTCACCACCCATCACGCCGGCCCCCACCACATGCACGCGTTGTACCTTGGCATCAGTGCCGCTGCCTTGGCGCTTGAGTCGCTCACGCAGGAAAAACACCCGGGTCAGATTGCGCGCTGTAGCCGTTTCCGCCAGACGTGCGACCGAACGCGCTTCCAGTTGCAGTCGTCGCTGGATGCTGCCGTTGCCGCGACGCCATACTTCGATCAACGCAAATGGCGCCGGATAGTGTTCTTTTCTCACCTTGGCCGCCGTCTGGCGCACCATCACCGGCGCCAGGATCTGTCGCGCGAGCCAGCTGTTGTCGGCCCATGCGCGCACTCTGCGAGACCATGGCCGCGCGTGCGGATGACGCAACAATTGCCGAGCTTCGGCCAGCAGCTCCGACGGGCGGGCGAGGCGATCAACCACGCCCAGGGCAAGCGCGCGCCGCGCTGACAGCGTCTTGCCCGCCAGCATCAGTGGCAGCGCTTCACTGGCGCCGATCAGTCGTGGCAACCGCGCAGTGCCTCCCCAGCCGGGATGGATGCCGAGCATGACCTCGGGCAAACCGATGCGGGTACTGTCGGCGTCGGCCGCTATGCGCTGGCGGCAAGCGAGCATCAGCTCGGCGCCTCCACCGAGGCACGCGCCATGGATCGCGCCGACAGTAGGACAGCGCAGCCTGGCCAGCGCCTCAAACACCTGCTGGCCATACTGGATGTTCTCCAGCACGGTGCCCGCGCGCGCGTAACCAGCAAACTCGGTGATATCGGCGCCCACTGCCAGCCCGCTGGCTTTTGCCGAATGGATGATTACTCCAGCCGGTTCCTCGATCGCCAGCCGCTCGACCATCTGGCCCAACTCGTCCAGCACCTCGCGTGAGATCGCGTTGACCTTGCTGTTGGCGCGGTCCAGTGCAAGCACAACGACGCCGTCGTTGTCCACGCTGGTGTTCCAGTGCTTGAATCGCAGACCTTCGAACATGGCGCAGCCGTCTGGTGACAGGAGCCAGAACCATACCTTTCCGGGGTGGCGATTGCGAGACGCGGACCGCGCTGTGTGGAGCAACTTCCCGATGGCGGGCGACCCAGTTGAGTTACCGTACGCAGATGGCGGCACGGCGGGATTGCGCTGACCATGGTTGAACCGACGCCTGCCAGCCGCGCCGGTTGGCAGCCGTCGCCACACCCGGGAGCGAGGTGCATGAATCGCGTGACTTCAGAGGCAGCGGCCCAGGCAGGGACGGATGCGTTCGCGCGCATCCTGGATGCGCCCAGCGGGTTGGTCATACTCGATTGCGTGGACGTGCGGGCGTCGGTGCTGGAGTTCCGCGCGCTGGCGCGACGCACTGGCCAGGCGGTCTACCTGTGGGAGCCGGAGATCGGAATGAGCAGCTTGCGCGACACGCATGGCCGCTTCCCGGACTGCCAGCGTCTCGGCGGCGCGCTGCGCTTCATGCGCCAGAGCATGCATTTCGGGGTGTATTTCATGCTCGGCTTGGCATTGCCGCTGTCCGCCGCCGACGCAGCCGTGTTGCGCCAACTGGCTCGTACCCAGACCGCACATTTGCGCCGCGTGGTGTTGCTCAGTCCGCCGGCGGCGTTGCGCGAGTATCTGACCGACGTCGCCGCATGCTTGCGCTACGACAACACGCCCGGTCGCCATCTGCGCATGCGCGATGGCCGCTGGCTGGTGGAGGGCTGAGCACGATGGCTGCAGGCATTCTGTTGGTGGCTGCCGCGCGGAAGCTGCGTCGCCGTTTGTTCGACGCGCTGGATCGAGCTGGTTGCGCGCCGATTTATTGCGCGCGCGATGCAGCGCATGCAGAAGCCCTGCTTCGTGAGGAGCCGGGCCTCGCCCTGATGGTGGTGGCGGTCGGGACCGATGGTGCAGCGAGCCGCACCCTGTGCGCGCAGTTGCGGCGGATGCCTGCTGCGTCGGCAGCAAGTCTGCTGCTTGTGGTTGATCACGACGAGGCGGTTACTGCAGCCAGCTTGCCGCCCGGAACGAGCGGCTGGATGCACGCATCGCGAGTGGAGGCCGAACTCATCACACGCTGGCGTGACGCCTGTCAGGTGCCGCCGGTCGATGGCATGGCCAGTGTCGCCCGACTACCTGCGCTGCCAGCAGAGGAGATGCCTGCATTGGAAACCGCCGACGAATGGATGCTGGTTGACAGTCAATCGCTGCGCGTCCTGGAGATCAGTCCGGCGGTTATCGCGCACAGTGGCCTGTCATCGGCGGCCTGGTCAGGATTGCCGCTGACAGACGTGCTGCAGTTTGACCAGCCAGTGAGCATCGAAGCTGCCGTCGCGGCAGGCAGTTGGCATGCATGTCGACGCCACTCCGTGCGCGGCAACGACCGCGGTCGTGCTCGTTTGCAATCGATGCTGCACGGCTCCGGTGAGTCGCTGCTGGTCAGTTTTCGCAGTGATCAACCAGCTGTCGGCGCAGCCGGGGCGCTCGCCTTGCTCTCGCGGCTGGTGGCAAGTACGGACGGTGTCGACACGCATGAAGCTGCCGCGCATTTGCTGGCGGAGGCGCTCGCTCTGGATTACCTCGCGCTGTGGTCGGCGCGCGAGGATGACGGCGAAGGCCCGGTGCAACTGGTACAACACTGGAATGGCAAGGAAATCGCCTGGGTTCCCGCGCCTTTGCAGACCTGTGTGCAGCGGGTGCTTGGCGGCAACACGTTGCTGTATCCGGACGGTTCGCCCCAGCTCGCGCTTGCCGATCCGATGTTGCAACAGCTTTCGTTGACCGGGCTGATTGGTCTGCCGCTGCTGGACGAGCGCCATGGCGTCATCGGTGCGCTGCTGGTCGGCCGCCATCAGCCCTTTGTCGGCATGGATGTGCTGGAACCGTTGTTGCGCTGTGCTGCTGCGCGCTTTGCGCATGGTCTGGAACTGCGCAGCACACGGGAACAGGGACGCGCCGAGGGTTTGCAGGACTCGCTCACGGGCTTGCCCAACCGGTTGCTGTTCAATGACCGCCTGACCATGATCCTGCGCGAGGCTGCCCGCAACGGCGAGAGCTTCGCGTTGTTGTTCATCGACCTCGACCACTTCAAGTCAATCAATGACACCCACGGGCATGCTGCCGGAGATCAGGTACTGGCGCTGATCGCGCGGCGATTGTGCAGCAGCATCCGTGCCTCTGACACGGTGGCTCGATTTGCGGGGGACGAGTTCACTGTGATCCTGCGCCACATTGTCAAGAGCGACGACGTGTTGCGGGTGGCCGAGAAAATTGTCCAGGCGATGGTGCCGGAGCTGTATCTGGAGGACGGCAGCGCGGTGAAGGTGACCGCTTCGGTCGGCGTCAGTTTCTTCCCGGACGACGCCAGCGACGCCGATACGCTGCTCAAGCACGCCGACGAGGCGATGTATGCAGCCAAGCATCTTGGCCGCGACAACTATCAGGTTTTCGAGGTCAGCCCGGAATATGCGCGTGAGCACGGCATGGCGCTGCGCACGCGACTTCGCCACGCCGAAAGCAATGGCGAGTTGCGGGTCGTCTATCAGCCGCAGATCGATGCACAAACCGAGGACATCGTCGGGATGGAGGCCTTGATCCGCTGGGAGCATCCGGAGCTCGGCCTGGTCAGCCCGGCGGCGTTCATTCCATTGGCTGAAGAAACTGGCCTGATCGTGTCGATCGGTGAGTGGGTATTGCGCACCGCCTGCCGCCAGGCGCAGGAATGGGAACAGCGTTATTCGCTGGGCTTGCGACTTGGGGTAAATCTGTCAGCCGTCCAGCTGATGGAGCCGACCTTGCTGGAGACGGTGACCAGCGCATTGCGCGATACCGGCCTGGACCCGTCACTGCTGGAGCTGGAAATCACCGAGAGCATCAGCATCAAGACCGCACCGAATCTGGTCGAAAATCTGCATGCGCTGCACCAGCTCGGCTGTCTCGTGGCGATTGACGACTTTGGTACTGGCGCGGCATCACTTGACTACCTGCGACACCTGCCGGCAGATCACATCAAGGTAGACCAGAGCTTCGTGCGCAATATTGGGGTAGACCCGGACGACGAGGCGATCGTTCGCGCCACCATCGACATGGCACACCGATTGAAACGTCTGGTGGTCGCCGAAGGTGTCGAGACCGAGCAACACCTGCAATTCCTGCGCGCCGAGCACTGTGATGAATTGCAGGGCTACCTGTTTGCGAGGCCGATGCAAGCGGTCAGCTTCGACAGTTTGCTGGCCGAGCGCGAGCGCCTGCTGCAATTGCGAGTCGGCGAACCGGCTTGAGCTGTCGGCGGACGGCCCCATGATTGAACACCTGGACTTGCGAGTCGTCAGGGCCGGTGCAGGGCGGCGCCGTTAGCCTGACCGACTTGGCGCATGCCTGCGGGCACGCGCAACCTTCCTTCCGGCTTGGTAGTGGATGACGGCATTGACGATGGATACGGCCCGCATGGCCGAAAACGAGCTTGATCGCGCGCTGGTCAAGCGCGTGCAGGGCGGGGACAAGGGCGCATTCGACCTGCTCGTACGCAAGTACCAGCACAAGGTGATTGCGTTAGTGTCGCGCTATGTTCGAAGCCACGCCGAATGCGAGGACATCGCCCAGGAAGCTTTCATCAGGGCATGGCGGGCGCTAGGCGCGTTTCGCGGTGACAGTGCGTTCTACACATGGCTGTACAAGATCGCGGTCAATACGGCGAAGAATCATCTGGTGGCCATGGGCCGCCGGCCGCCATCGGAAGATGTGGATGCCGACGACGCCGATTTCATGGCCGGCGCCGAGCGGATGCATGACAACGCCACGCCCGAGCACGAACTGATGCGCCAGGAAATTGAACAATCGGTGTTTTCAACTGTCCAAGCGTTGCCCGAGGAATTGCGCACGGCGATTACGCTGCGCGAAGTCGATGGGCTGAGTTACGACGAGATTGCCCAGTCCATGGGTTGTCCGATCGGCACTGTGCGTTCGCGGATCTTCCGTGCACGCGAAGCCATTGACGAGAAGCTGCGGCCGCTTTTGTCCGACCGCGAGGACCACGCATGAACGACAACTCGATGCACTCTGGCGATCCATCCGTCGAAGACCCTACGGCGGCCGCGTTGGCCGAGTCTCGCGAAGCCTTGTCCGCCGCGCTCGACGATGAGTTGCCGGCGCATCAGTTGCGGTTTCTGGTGCGCGCCTTGGGACACGATGCCAGCCTGCAGCGGCGCTGGGATCGATACGAGATCATGCGCGACACGCTGCGTGGCAGTCTGCCAGCGTCGGCCGCTTCCAGCGGATTCTCATCGCGGGTCAGTGCGGCGATTGCCGACAACCCAGCCGTATCGATTTCATCCATTTCGACCTCACGCCCCCGGCGTTGGCTGCGCTGGTCAGCCGGTGGTGCTATCGCAGCCAGCGTGGCTGCCGCCACGCTGATGATTGGCCAGCCCACCTCCGACGCCGAACGCGCCATCGCCACACAGGCCGCAGAGAAAGACGGCGCCGCCGCCAACGCGGCGACTGCGTCGTGGGCCGCGCCATCGGCGGTGCCACCGTGGCTCAGTGGCAATCCCGCCGGGCTGCTCAGTCAGCGGGCATCGGTCACGCTGGGCGCGCCGCTGCGCGATGCGGGCGTAGTGCCGGCCGACGCCGCCAACATGGTGCCGTTGTATCGATATCGCACTTTGGACAATGCCGACGGAACCTATCTTTTGCTCGATCCGGCGCACGCTTCATCGGTAGCGCGCCTCGCGTCGCCACGCGCCGCAGTGGGCGCGCGCTAGCGCCTCGCATCGCCGGCCCGGCCGCGTCTGTGCACGGCTGGAGCGCAGTCCTGACTGGATGCTGACGGGTCGCACCAACGCGGCGAGCGCGGCGCTTCGCCTTGCGGGCACCTGCTGATTTGAGATCAACCCACGGAGGACACATGCATCCATCGATCCTGCGCCATGTCGCGTTCGCGTTGTTGCTCGGCCCGGCGGCCGTCTGCGGAGTTCACGCGCAAACACCGCCCGCTGCCGCAACGCTGCCAGACTTCACCGGAATTGTGCAGAAGAACGCCCCGGCGGTGGTGCACGTGGAGGCGCGTTACGGCAGCGCCAGGACGCCAACGCCACGTGCCGGACAGCGTGGCCCAGCCATGCCAGGCAACCCGCAGGATGAAATCCTGCGCCGCTTTTTCGGCATGCCGGACATGCCTTCGCCGCAGCAGCAGCGCGGAACTTCGCTTGGATCGGGCTTCATCATTTCCAGCGACGGCTATGTACTGACCAACAACCACGTGGTTGCCGGCGCCGACAAGGTCACGGTGCGGCTGCAGGATCGACGCACGCTGACCGCACGGGTGGTCGGCACCGATCCCACCTACGACATTGCGCTGCTCAAGATCGATGCCGGTGGCAGCCTGCCGACGGTAAGCATCGGCGATTCGCGCACGCTCAAGCCCGGCCAGTGGGTGCTCGCGATCGGGTCGCCGTTCGGCTTCGATTACACGGTGACACAGGGCATCGTCAGCGCGGTTGGCCGCAATCTGGGTGAGCGCGACCAGGCGTACACCTCGTTCATCCAGACCGATGTGCCGATCAACCGGGGCAATTCCGGGGGTCCGCTGTTCAACTTGCAGGGCCAGGTGGTCGGCATCAATTCACAGATCTATTCGAACACCGGCGCATATGCCGGCGTGTCGTTCGCCATTCCGATCGATGTGGCCATGAACGCGGTGGGCCAGATCAAGGGCAAGGGCTATGTCTCTCGCGGCATGCTCGGAGTGATGGTGCAGCCGGTCACCGACGATATCGCCAGGACGTTCCAGCTGGACAACGGCATCGGCGCGGCAGTGGTGGACGTGACAGCGGACAGCGGCGCGGCCAAGGCCGGTCTGCGCGCAGGTGACATCATCCTGGAATACGACGGCCGCGCGGTGCAGCAGTCGTCCGACCTGCCGCCGCTGGTGGGCATGAGCAAGCCGGGCAGTTCGGTGCCGCTGGTGATCTTGCGTGACGGCAAGCGGCAGACCTTGCCGGTCACCATCGGTGAAACGCCTCGGGACCAGCGCAGTGTCAGCAACACCGACGCCACCGGTGGCGCAACAGCCAGCGGCTCGGCGGCACTGGGGCTGACCGTGCAGGCGATGGACGCGGACATCCGCAAGCAGCTCGGTGTTCCAGCCGGGCAGGGCGTGGTCGTCGCCGACGTGACCGGCCCGGTCGCCGGCCAGGCGGGGTTGCAAGCTGGTGACGTGATCCTGATGGTCAACCAGCAACGCATCGGCAGCGTGGCGGAGTTCCAGGCCGCCACGCGTGAGGTTAAAGCTGGAAGCACGGTGCTGCTGCTGGTGCGGCGTGGTGAGCAAAGCAGCTTCATCGGGCTCACCGTACCGGCCAGCTGAGCCTCGGCTTGGGTCCGCTACGTGCGATGGTGGCGGACCGGCAGCGTGCGTGAAGGGCGGCCGTTCCATGCGATAATTCACGGTTCGCGTCGCCGCTGCGGCGGCGCGCAGCCGCTCCCTTTCGTGGTGGTGGCACTTCGTTCAAAGGCCACCCGCGCTCCATGGAATTGATCCGCAACTTCTCCATCATTGCCCATATCGACCACGGCAAATCCACGCTCGCCGACCGCATCATCCAGCTCTGTGGCGGACTCAGTTCACGCGAGATGGAAGCGCAGGTGCTGGACACCAACCCGATCGAGCGCGAGCGCGGCATCACCATCAAGGCCCAGTCGGTGTCGCTGCCGTACACCGCGCTGGATGGCAAAACCTCCCCGCTCAATTTCATTGACACCCCCGGCCACGTGGATTTTTCCTACGAGGTCAGCCGCTCGCTAGCCGCGTGCGAGGGCGCGC
>JBBSST010000066.1:0-8088 GCA_038241735.1 Lysobacterales bacterium | reverse complement strand
CGGCTTCGAGGGCAAGGTATTGGCGGCAGGTTACGCACGCGAGCATGGCGTGCCGTACTTCGGCATCTGCTACGGCATGCATGCGGCGGTGGTCGAGTTTGCGCGCAACATCGCCGGCCTGGCTCACGCCGATTCCACCGAGAACGACCGCAACACCCCCGACCCGGTGATTGCACTGATCACCGAATGGACCACCGCGACCGGCGACATCGAACAGCGCCACGATGGCTCGGATCTCGGCGGCACCATGCGGCTGGGCTCGCAGGAATGCCGACTCAAGGCCGGCACCCTGGCGCGCGAGTTGTACGGCCAGGACGTGGTGCGCGAGCGGCACCGTCATCGTTATGAATTCAACAACCGTTATCGGCAGTCGTTCGAGGATCTGGGTCTGGTGATCTCCGGCAAATCGATGGATGACCTGCTGGTTGAAATGATCGAGTTGCCGCGCCAGCAGCACCCATGGTTCCTTGCCTGCCAGGCACATCCGGAATTCACCTCCACGCCGCGCGACGGCCATCCGTTGTTCAGCGGCTTCGTCCAGGCTGCGCGTGAATATCAGGCGGTGCGCCAAGCGCCGTCGCTGGCCGAAGCCGCTGCCGCCGCCGCGGACACGCGAGCTGACGCATGAGTTCGCTGCGCCTTCGCCAATGCAGGCACGCCGGAGAACAGCCATGAAGCTGTGCGGTTTTGAGGTAGGGCTGGATCAGCCGCTGTTCCTGATTGCCGGGCCCTGCGTCATCGAATCCGAACAACTGCAACTGGACACCGCCGGCACGCTGAAGGAGATAACCGATCGGCTCGGCATCCACTTCATCTTCAAGTCCAGCTTCGACAAGGCCAACCGTTCGTCGGAGCAGAGCTTTCGCGGTCCCGGGCTGGAAGCGGGTCTGCGCATCCTGGCTGCGGTGAAGCGACAGATCGGGGTACCGGTGCTTACCGACGTGCACGAGTACACGCCGATGGATGAAGTGGCAGAGGTCGTCGACGTGCTGCAGACGCCAGCCTTTCTGTGTCGGCAGACCGACTTCATCCAGAAAGTGGCGCGTGCCGGCAAGCCGGTGAACATCAAGAAGGGCCAGTTTCTGGCGCCGTGGGACATGCAGCACGTGGTTGCCAAAGCGCGTGCGGCCGGCAACGAAGACATCATGGTGTGCGAGCGCGGCGCCAGCTTCGGTTACAACAACCTGGTGTCGGATATGCGCAGCTTGAGCGTGATGCGCGATACCGGCTGCCCGGTAGTGTTTGATGCCACCCATTCGGTGCAGTTGCCGGGCGGGCAGGGTGCCAGCTCCGGCGGTCAACGCGAGTTTGTTCCGGTGTTGGCACGTGCGGCAGTCGCCGTGGGCGTCGCCGGCCTGTTCGCCGAAACCCATCCGGATCCGGCCAAGGCGCTTTCCGATGGTCCGAACGCCTGGCCACTGGACAAGATGGAAGCGCTGCTGGAAACACTGATGGAACTGGACGCCGTGACCAAGCGGCACCGGTTTCTTGAACAAGACTTGCTGCCATGACGGCTCGCTGGCCGATGAAGTTTCTGCACTGATACGCATCGCAGAGCATCGCCCACCTACCGGCTCGTGCGGTTGCTGCACACCACAGACTACGGATCACCATGACGACCACGATCACCCGCATCCACGCCCGTGAAATCCTCGACTCGCGCGGCAACCCCACGCTGGAAGCGGAAGTCACCCTTGCTGATGGCGGTTTCGGTCGTGCTGCCGTGCCCAGCGGTGCTTCGACCGGCTCGCGAGAGGCCGTCGAATTGCGTGACGGAGACAAAAATCGCTATGGCGGCAAGGGTGTGCAGCGTGCGGTGGCCAACGTCAACGATGCCATCGCTGGCGCGCTTGCCGGTTTCGACGCAGCTGACCAGCGCGGCCTGGATGCCAGGCTGATTGCGCTCGATGGCACCCCGAACAAGGGCAAGCTCGGCGCCAATGCATTGCTGGGCGTATCGATGGCTGCGGCGCATGCGATGGCGGCTTCGCGTGGTGAGCCACTGTGGAAATATCTGGCCGGCATCAATGGCACCACCGGTGAACCGGGTGCGCTCCCGGTGCCGATGATGAACATCATCAATGGCGGCGCGCACGCAGACAACAACATCGATGTGCAGGAGTTCATGGTGCTGCCGGTCGGCATGCCGACATTCGCCGAGGCGTTGCGTGCCGGTGCGGAAATCTTCCATGCGCTGAAGAGCGTCCTGCACGGACGCGGCCTGGCCACAGCGGTGGGTGATGAAGGTGGTTTTGCACCGAACCTGCGATCCAACGTCGAGGCGATCGACACCATTCTGGAAGCCGTCAACAAGGCCGGGTACAAGGTCGGCAGCGAGATCCTGCTTGGCCTCGATGCGGCCAGCTCGGAGTTCTATCGCGACGGCAAGTACGACCTGGCCGGCGAGGGCAAGCAGTACAGCCCGGCCCAGTTCGTCGACCTGCTGGCTGACTGGGCCGGGCAGTATCCGATCATCTCCATCGAGGACGGCATGGCCGAAGGCGACTGGGATGGTTGGAAGCTGTTGACCGACCGTATCGGCGAGCGTGTCCAGGTGGTCGGAGACGACCTGTTCGTGACCAATCCGGCGATCTTCCGCGAAGGTATTGAAAAGAAGATTGCCAACTCGATCCTGATCAAGGTGAATCAGATCGGCACGCTGTCCGAGACGCTAAAAGCGATCGCGATGGCCGATGCGGCAAATTATTCAGCGGTGATTTCACACCGCTCGGGCGAAACCGAGGACACCACGATTGCCGACATCGCAGTGGCCACCACTGCCACGCAGATCAAGACCGGTTCGCTGTGCCGCAGCGATCGCGTCGCCAAGTACAACCAGTTGTTGCGTATCGAGGAGGCACTCGGCGGCGCCGCCCGGTATGCCGGCCGGCGCGCGTTTCCGAACCTGTCGCGCCTGCCGGACTGATCGGGGAATCACCGCCGATGTTGCGCTGGATTGCCCTCATCCTGCTGGTGGCGCTGATCGCCCTCCAGCTCAAGCTGTGGTCCGGCAGCGGGAGCATGCAGGCGGTAGACAGCCTGCGTGTGTCGGTGAAGAAACAAGCCGACGATAACGCCCGGCTGATCCAGCGCAACCAGGCGCTCGGCGCTGATGTGCGCGATCTCAAGCACGGCGATCAGGCGATCGAGGCACGCGCGCGCAACGAACTGGGCCTGATCAAGCCAGGCGAAGTGTTCTACCAGGTGGTTGAGTTGCCTGCTGGCGCACAAAGCACCTTGCCACCGCCGCCCGCAGCGGCACCCGCCGGGTCGCAATGAAGATGTCGCCGTTGTGGTGTGTGGTGCCGGCGGCCGGGCGAGGCAGCCGCGTGGGTGGCACGTCTCCGAAACAATACTTGCCATTGGGCGGACAACCGCTGATCTGGCACACGTTGCAACGGCTGGCGCGTCATCCGCACATTGCGGGCCTGCTGGTGGTGCTGGCCGCAGGTGATACGCATTGGCCTGGCTGGGACAACGTGCACGGCAAGCCGGTCCTGACCACTTCTGGTGGCGGCGAGCGTAGCGATTCGGTGCTTGCCGGGCTCATCGCGCTGCCCGCATCGGTGGACGAACGCGACTTTGTGCTGGTGCACGATGCGGCGCGTCCGTGCGTGCGTGCCACGGATATCAGCCGTTTGATCGACGCGGGTTTCCAGACGGATGGCGCGCTGCTCGCGGCGCCTTTGCGCGACACGCTCAAGTGCGCAGACGCGGACGGTCACGTCATCGGCACGGAACCGCGTGAACGTCGTTGGCGTGCATTCACGCCGCAGATGTTTCGCCGCGGACAGCTCTGCTGCGCCCTGCGTGCGGCGAGCGCAGCGGGGCGAGCGGTAAGCGACGAGGCGATGGCGATGGAGCAGGCAGGCTTCACGCCGCTGCTGGTGGAAGCTTCCGAGGACAATCTGAAGGTCACCACCGCGGCTGATTTTGCGCTCGCCGACTACTTGCTGGAAAGAACCGCATGACACGCATTGGCAGCGGCTTCGATGTGCACGCTTTTGGTCCCGGAGACCACGTTGTGCTCGGCGGCGTGCGCATCGACCATGATCACGCGCTGGTCGCGCATTCCGACGGTGACGTGGTAATCCACGCGCTGTGTGACGCGATCCTCGGCGCGTTGGCGCTGGGCGATATCGGCATCCATTTTCCGCCGACTGATCCGCGCTGGGCCGGCGCCGACAGCCGCCGCATGTTGCGCGAGGTTGCCGCACGCATGCGGGCCGCGGGGTACCTGATCGGCAACGCCGACATCACCGTGATGGCGGAGGCACCGAAAATTGCCGCGCACGCCGGGCAAATGCGTGAGCTCGTCGCGGCGGACCTCGCAACCACCCTGGAGTGCATCAGCATCAAGGCCACCACCACCGAGCGGCTGGGCTTCATTGGTCGTGGCGAAGGCATCGCGGCGCACGCGATCGTCTTGCTGGAGCGCGCATGACCGAGCTGGAGGGTCGCGCCACGCAGAGGCTGCACGAGCGCCTGGATGCCATCCTCGCCGTGCTCGGCGGTCGCGTGGAGGGCACATTGCCAGCACCGGCCGAAGCGCAACTGCGGGCGTTGCTGGCCGATCTGCATCCAGCCGACATTGCCTTCATCCTGGAATCGTTGCCGCTGGACGATCGCCTGACTACCTGGCAACGGGTGAGGTCGGACCACGACGGTGACATCCTGCTTGAGGTGTCCGATGCGGTGCGCGAGTCGCTCATCGCGGACATGGACCGGCATGAAATCATGGCCGCCGCCGAGACGCTCGATGCGGACGAGCTGGCGGACCTGGTCGACGACTTGCCCAGCGCGATGCTGCCAGAGCTCATGGCCAGCCTCGATGCCGAACAACGCGCGCAGCTGCAGTCGGCGATGTCTTACCCCGACGACCAGGTCGGCGCACTGATGGACTTCGAAATGGTGACCATCCGCGAGGACGTCAGCCTTGAAGTCGTGTTGCGCTATTTGCGCCGTTTCGACGAACTGCCCGCGCAGACCGACAAACTGTTTGTGATCAACAAGGACAATCTGCTGACCGGCGTGTTGCCGCTGCATTGGCTGCTGGTCAATCCACCGGACCAGATGGTCAGCGCAGTGATGGCGCCGGATGTCAACACATTCCATCCCGGAGACGACGTGTACGAGGTCGCGCAGGCATTCGAGCGCTATGACCTGGTAACGGCGCCGGTGGTCGATCGGTTCGGCCATCTGATCGGGCGCATCACCGTCGACGCCATGGTCGACGTGATTCGTGAGGAAGCGGAGAGCGAGGCGCTCAGTCGCGGCGGCCTGCGCGAAGAAGAAGACATCTTTGCGTCGGTGTGGAAATCGCTGCGCAACCGTTGGGCCTGGCTGGCGCTCAACCTGATGACGGCGTTCATCGCCTCACGCGTGATCAGCGTGTTTGAAGGCTCGATCCGCGAACTGGTCGCGCTGGCCGCGCTGATGCCGATCGTCGCCGGCATTGGCGGCAACTCCGGCAACCAGACCATCACGATGATCGTGCGCGCACTTGCGCTGAACCAGATCAGTCCTGCCAGCGCACGCCGTCTCTGGCGCAAGGAGTTGGCGGTGGCGCTGATCAACGGCGTCGTGTGGGGAGGCGTGATCGGCATCGCTGCGTGGCTGCTGTATTCCAACTGGGAATTGGGCGTGGTGATGACCGCGGCAATGGCCTTGAACCTGTTGCTGGCAGCGTTTTGCGGCGTCGGCATACCCATGTTGATGACGCGGTTCGGCCGCGACCCGGCGATTGGTTCCAGCGTCTTGATCACTGCCATGACGGACAGCGGCGGGTTCTTCATTTTCCTTGGTCTGGCCAGCGTGTTTCTGGTCTAGCACTGCAACGCGCCAACGGCGGCGGAGGGTTACCGATGTCCGAATTCGCCACGCCGCCTGACGATGTGTCGGCAAATGATCTGCCGCGCGCGTTCGGTACGCCGCCGTTGTCTGCGCGATTGCGCTCAAGCGCTGCCGATTTCAGGGTCGAGGAAATCCTTGGCTATGACGCGGATGGGCATGGTGAGCACGCGTGGTTGTGGGTGGAAAAGACGGGCGCCAATACCGACTGGGTCGCACGTGAGTTGGCGCGCTTCGCCGACGTGCCGCCGGTGGCAGTGGGTTTCGCAGGGATGAAGGATCGCCACGCCGTCACTACCCAGACATTCTCCGTGCAACTTGCCGGCAAGCCCGACCCGGACTGGTCGACGCTTGCGCTGGACGGCGTTCGAGTTTTGGCTTCGACGCGCCACACGCGCAAGCTCAAACGCGGCAGCTTGCGCGGCAATCGTTTCGCGCTGGTGTTGCGCGATGCACGAGGCGACCGCTCGGCAACAGAGCAGCGGCTGGCGCAGATCGCGGCGCGCGGCGTCCCCAACTATTTTGGCGACCAGCGCTTCGGCCGCCGTGGCGACAACGTGGCTCAGGCGCGTGCCATGTTTGGCGGCCGGCGCGTGGAGAGAAACCGTCGATCGATGCTGTTGTCCGCCGCACGCTCGCAAATTTTCAACGAACTATTGGCCGCGCGCGTCGAACAGGGCAACTGGGATGCCGCGCTGGACGGAGAGATCTGGGCGTTGGCCGGTTCCCGATCGTAGTTTGGGCCGGAGCCGTTCACCGCAGCGCTGGCCGAGCGGCTTGCAAAGCACGACATTCACCCGTCCGGGCCGCTGTGGGGTGAGGGTGACCCGCCGAGCGATGCCGTAGTGGGCGCGCTTGAACGCGGCATCGCCGCCGGCCATGCGGATCTGGTTGATGGCCTTGTTGCTGCACGCATGACCCAGGACCGTCGACCGCTGCGCTTGCGACCGGATGCCTTGCTCTGGCACTGGCAGGACGAAAGCACGCTGGAAGTCACTTTCGAGCTACCGGCCGGGAGCTACGCGACCGTCGTGGTGCGCGAACTGCTGACCTGAGGTGAGCGCGCGTTGTCACACTCGCCGGCGCCTGCGCGCCGTGAAACCGTGGACCCCGTCGAGTAGACTTGTCCTTTGATGATGCGTCGGCGACACGCGCGTCCGGTCACCTGCGGGGCAACATGCGAGTTCTGGTCAGCAACGATGACGGCGTGGATTCACCGGGTATCCATGTGCTCGCCGAGCGCTTGCGCGAAGTCGGTGAAGTAACCGTTGTAGCACCCGATCGGGATCGCTCCGGCGCCAGCAATTCACTGACTCTGGATGCGCCGTTGCGCGTCATGCCGATGGGTAACGGCTACTTTCGCGTGGCCGGCACGCCGACGGATTGCGTGCATCTGGCGTTGGCGGGTCTGCTTGACCATGAGCCAGACATGGTCGTTTCCGGGATCAACAACTCGGCCAACCTCGGCGATGATGTGATCTATTCCGGTACCGTGTCCGCTGCCATGGAAGGACGCTTTCTCGGCCTTCCCGCCATCGCGGTATCGCTGGTCAGCGTCGATCACGCTGGTGTGCATTACGACTCGGCTGCACAGGCCGTGTTGCTGCTGATGCAACGCTTGCTGGTCGATCCGTTGCCGGCTGACACCATCCTCAATGTCAACGTGCCTGACCTGCCGTGGGAGGAGATCCAGGGCTTCGAGGTGACGCGGCTGGGACGTCGGCATCGCTCCGCGCCGTCGATCGCGCAGACCGACCCGCGTGGCCGCCCGATCTGGTGGATCGGTCCGGCCGGCGAAGTGGACGACGCCAGCCCCGGCACCGACTTCAACGCGGTGCGCCGCGGGTTCGTCTCGGTCACTCCCATCCATGTCGATCTGACTCGCTTCCAGGCGCTGGAGAAAGTCAGCAGCTGGATGGAGGGTTTGGGCGATGACATGCAAGACCAGCGCAGCCGTCGCGGGCAGGGCGCCGCATGAATGGGGTTTATCCATTGCCGCCAGCGGAGCTTCGCGGCGAGGGAATCACTTCGCAACGCGCTCGAGACCGCTTGGTGACCTGTCTGCGCGAGTCGGGCATTGCGGATGCACGGGTGATCGACGTCATGCGCAACCTGCCGCGGCACCATTTCATCGACGAGGCGTGGCACGCCCACGCGTATGAAAACGATGCGCTGCCGATTGGTCATGGACAGACCATTTCGCAGCCGTGGGTAGTTGCGCGCATGACCGAGGCTTTG
>JBBSST010000065.1:0-8231 GCA_038241735.1 Lysobacterales bacterium | reverse complement strand
CCGACCACGTCGGCGGTGCGATAGGTGGCGCTCTTCGGGCGGCCAATCGCCGGGCCGGTCAGCGCATCGACAGTGTCAAAGCCGAGCTTGAATTGTTCAGTGTGGTGCATCGTGGCCAGCATCGAAAAAACGCCGATGCGATTGCCGATGAAGTTCGGCGTGTCCTTGGCAATCACCACGCCCTTGCCGACGGTGGTCACCAAAAACGCTTCCAGGCCGTCGATCACACTCTGGTCGGTGAGCCGGGTCGGGATCAATTCGACCAGATGCATGTAACGCGGCGGGTTGAAGAAGTGCACGCCGCAGAAGCGATGGCGCATCTCTTCCGGCAACGCCTCGGCCAGCTTGGTGATCGACAGCCCCGAGGTGTTGGAGGCAATGATCGCGGTCGGCGAAAGATGGCCAGCGATCTTCTTGTACAGGTCGAGCTTCCAGTCCATCCGCTCGGCGATCGCCTCGATCACCAGGTCGACTTCCTTCAAGTGGTCCAGGTCGTCGTCATAGTTTGCCGGGATGATCGCCGCGGCCAGCGCCTTGTCGGCCAGCGGAGCGGGCGACAGCTTGGCCAGGTTGGCAATGGCCTTCAGCGCAATGCCGCTCTTCGGTCCTTCCTTCGCGGGCAGGTCGAACAACACGGTCTCGACGCCGGCGTTGGTGAGGTGCGCGGCAATCTGCGCGCCCATCACGCCGGCGCCAAGCACGGCAGCCTTGCGAATGCGCAAAGCGCGAGAGGGAACGGGTGCGTCAGTCATGAACATGCTCCATGGGTGGGAGGGAGAGTGCGTGGAAGGGAAAGGCGGCTGACCATCAAGGATGGCTGAGCCCGGCGACTGCGAAGCGGATCAGGTGTTGCGCGGTTTGTTCGCGATAGCTGTCCTCGCTGACCTCGCGTGGGCGCTGGATCATGCCGAAGCCGGACATCGCGTGGGTCAGCGCGCCAGTCACTAGATCGATGCGCCAATACAATTCCGGCTTGTCCAACTGCGGCAGTAGCCGCGCGAATTCGGCGGTGAACTGGCGCATCACGTGGCCGTAGTTGTCGGACAAAAACTGGCGCAAGCGGTCGTCATGTTCGGCAAACGCACGCGCCAGCACGCGCATGAACAGCGCCCCGCCAGCATCGTGTGACAACTCCAGCGCCGGCCGGATGTAGGCGCTGAGCACCGCCTCCAGCGTCGTGTCCGGCTGATCGCGCAAGCTCGCCAGCGCGTCCAGCCGCTGCGCATTGAGCGCGTCCAGGCGGCGGCGGAACACCTGTTCGACCAGACGATCCTTGGAACCAAAGTGATAGTTGACGGCGGCCAGATTGACGCCAGCGGCGCTGGTAAGTTGGCGCAATGACGCGCCATCGAAGCCGCGCTGAGCGAACAATTGTTCGGCAGCGCCCAGGATGCGGTCTTTGGTGGATATCGACACGTTCACGCGACGCTCCACGGATGATTGCGATTCAAACGATCGTTTGAGCATAGCCGTGCGACTCCGCCAGCGTCAAACCGCGGCCTGCGTCACACTACACGGCAAGGACGGATGCGGTAGAATTCGTCATCATCGCGTGAAGATGAGCCGGAATCCCGCGACCGCAAGGCCGGTTCCGCCTCGACCTGCAGCATCCCTTTTTTTCGTTCGACTTTCCGGAGCACACCTGTATGGCGCTGGAGCGCACCCTTTCCATCATCAAACCTGACGCTGTCGGCAAGAACGTCGTGGGGCAAATCGTTGCGCGTTTCGAGAAGGCCGGCCTGAGGGTCGTTGCCAGTCGCATGCAGCATTTGTCGCAGCGCGAGGCCGAAGGTTTCTACGCCGTCCACCGCGAGCGCCCGTTCTTCAAACCGCTGGTCGAATTCATGATTTCCGGCCCGGTAATGATCTCCGTGCTGCAGGGCGAAAACGCCGTGCTCGCGCATCGTGACCTGCTGGGCGCGACCAATCCGAAGGACGCCGCGCCGGGCACCATTCGCGCGGATTTCGCCGACTCGATCGACGCCAATGCCGTGCACGGTTCCGACGCAGTGGACACGGCGACGAACGAAATCGCCTATTTTTTCCGTGAGACGGAGATCTTTGGCAGGTAATCATGGTTGACGCTGCTTCCACCACCAAGATCAATCTGCTCGATCTGGATCGCCAGGGCCTGCGTGCATTTTTCACGCAGATCGGCGAAAAGCCTTATCGCGCCGATCAGGTCATGAAGTGGATCTACCATGACCTGGAAGACAACTTCGACAACATGACCGATGTCGGCAAGGCCTTGCGTGGCAAGCTTGCCGAGGTCTGCACCATCGGCGTGCCAAAGACGCTGCTCGACAAAGTCGCCACCGACGGCACGCACAAGTGGCTGCTCGGCATGGATTCGGGCAACGCGATCGAGACGGTGTACATCCCCGAACCGACACGCGGCACCTTGTGCGTCTCCTCGCAAATCGGTTGCGCGCTCAACTGCAGCTTCTGCTCCACCGGCGCACAGGGTTTCAACCGCAACTTGTCGCCAGCGGAAATTATCGGCCAGGTGTGGGTGGCGGCCAAATCCCTGGGCAACGTGACCCATCAAAACCGGCGTATCACCAACGTGGTGATGATGGGAATGGGCGAGCCATTGGCCAATTTCGAGCCCGTGCTGACCGCCATGCGTTTGATGCGCGATGACCTGGGTTTCGGTCTGGCGGCCAAACGAGTGACCTTGTCCACCGCCGGCATGGTGCCGCTGATCGACCGGCTATCGGCCGAAATTGACGTGTCGCTGGCGGTCTCGCTGCACGCGGCCAACGATGATTTGCGCACCGAGTTGATGCCGATCAACAAGCGTTATCCGTTGGCTGAACTGCTGGCGGCGTGCCAGCGCTGGATTGCGCGCAAGCCGCGTACCTCGATCACCTTTGAATACACGCTGATGCAGCGAATCAACGACCAGCCGCAACATGCGCGGGAGCTGATCAAGCTGATGCGCGCATTGCCCACCTGCAAGGTCAACCTGATTCCGTTCAACCCGTTTCCGGGCACGCAATTCAAACGGTCCGAGCCCGAGGTGATTGCGCAATTCCAGACGCAACTGCTCAACGCCGGGGTGCTGACGATGTTGCGGCGTACGCGCGGGGATGACATCGATGCGGCGTGCGGCCAGCTCGCTGGCCAAGTCACCGACCGCACCCGGCGCAGTGCCGACCTGCGCAGGAAACAGGCTGAGGGGACAATGCATGCAATGTAATCGCGCGCTGATCGTGGCGTTGGCGCTGTGCCTCGGCGGCTGCGTGACTACACGCACGGATTCAAGTGCGCTAAGCAAGAATCTGCCGCAGGCGACCAAGGCTGCGCAGGCGGTGGATGCCGCGCGTATCCACACCGAGCTGGGTCAGCGTTACATGGCTGATGGCGATCTGGAAACCGCGCTGGGGAAACTCAAGCGTGCGCTGGAATTCGATGAGGGCTATGCGCCGGCGCATACCGTGATTGCGGTGTTGTATGCACGCATCAATCGGCCGACGGAAGCCGAGCAGCATTATCGCAAGGCAGTGGCGCTGGAGCCGGCAAAGGGCGCCTGGAACAACAACCTCGGGCAGTTTCTGTGCGCGACCGGACGCGCCGCGGAAGGCAGCGGCTATTTTCGCAAGGCGGTTGCCGATCCCTTTTACGCCACCCCGGACGTCGCGTTGACCAACGCTGGCGTGTGCCATTTGAAGGCGAACGACGCAGTCGCGGCGGAAGCGGATTTCCGTGCAGCGCTTGCGCGCAACCCGGGTAACGCCGACGCGTTGTACCAATTGGCCAGTGTGTTGTACGCCGGCAACCAGGCGTTTCGCGCGAGGGCGTTTCTGCAGCGCCTCGATGCACTGGGCAATCCCAGCCCGGCCTTGCTGAAACTCGGCCACGATATTGAATCCCGACTCGGCAACCAGGATGTTGCCCAGACTTACGCCAGGCGATTGCAAGGCCAGTTCCCGGACTCGGAACAGGCGCGCGCCCTCGATACCACGACCAGCCCATGACCACTTTGAAGTCACCTTCCACCGCGGCGCGTGCTTCCGGCGGCGATGACCTTGCCAACGGACTTGCCCAGCCAGTCACCATGCGTGACGGACGTGACGATCTGCTGGTCGGTCAGCCGTGTCTGGATCTACGCGCGGCGACGCCCACTGCAAGCGCCGGGTTGACCTTCGGCATGCGCCTGCGCGCGGCGCGCGAGGAGCGTGGTGAGGATCTGGAGACCTGCGCGCATTTCCTGCGCCTGCCGCTGCGTGTCCTGCGCCAGCTCGAGTCGGACAGCTACGATGGCAGCGATTCGCCGATCTATCTGTCCAGCTACATCAGTAAATATGCCGGTTATCTGGCAGTGGACGACACCGCGGTGCAGGCCGACCTGCGCGGTATTCAGCAGGTCGCGCCGCCGTTGGTCGCCAGCGGTGGCATCTCTCGTTCGCGCTTCCTGCTCGATCGCTACGCCACGGCCGCGACTTATGTGGTGCTGACGGCGGTCATCGTTGTGCCGATGATCTGGCTCGGCGTGCGCGGCACGCTTGACCGTGACCTGAGCCACCTGGCGCCGCTGGATGCAATGCCGGTGGCGCAGCAAGATGTGCGCGCGCCGACCGACGCATCAAGCGCCGTCGCTAAAAGTACCTTGTTGCCGGCGCCACAGATCACGCCTCCGGTCATCCAGGACCACCCGCTGATGGCTTCGATGGCGGCATTTCCGGGTTTTGAGGGCGCTGCGATCAGTGTCACACCAGGCGCACGTCAGGCGGTCACTGTCGGCAGCGGCGAGCACAGCGTCAACCTCGATCTGAGCGCAGCCAGCTGGGTGGAGATCGTTGACCACGACGGCACTCGCATCGAATACGGGTTGCTTCCGGCAGGCAGCAACAAGACTTACCACAGCGATCAGCCGCTGGATGTACGCATCGGCAACGCCAGCGGTGCGCAGTTGAGCATTGATGGCCAAGCGATCGCGCTGGAGAATTTCCGGCGTGCCAATGTCGCGCGCCTGCGCGTGCAGATCGAAGACGGCAAGGCATCGGCGACCGAACTCTGATTCAAATGAGCCTGCCGTTCCGGGTTTAGCCGTCGCCTGCACGCAGGCTGCGCCGAGCGATGGCACAGCCCGATTGGCCTGCCACAGGGCCGCGAATCATCCTTCTCGAACCCTCGGCGCGCGTCAATCAATGCGCGCATTTCGGTTATGCTTGCGAACTGCCATCCGGCAACCGGAAGGCTTGAGTGATTCCATTTTCGTCCGCTCGGCTGGCCCGCGGACGCTCCGACCCTGGCAAACGGTGACGGCATGGCTTTTGAGGCATACGACGACTACGAGCAGAACGAGCGCGTCATCAAGTGGCTGCGTGAGAACGGTGTATCGATCGTGGTCGGCATCATCATTGGTTTGGTGGTCATTTTTGGCTGGCAGCGCTGGCGCACGCATCAAGCCGGCAATGAAGCTGCGGCGGCGCAGCTATACCAGCAGATGCAGATCGCTCACGCGTCAAACAAACCGGACGTCTCCGCGCGGCTTGCCGAGCAGTTGATGAAGGATTACGCCAAGTCCACCTATGCGGTGTTCGCGGCCAGTGATCGTGCCCGTCAGCATGTGCAGGACAAGCAGCTCGACAAGGCGGCCGCCTCGCTTGCCTGGGCTGCTGCGCACGTGGACGACAACGCGCTGAATCCGTTGGTCCAGTTGCGCATCGCGCAGGTGCAACTGGCGCGCAACCAGGGCGCGCAGGCATTGGCGACGCTCGATGCGATGGCGCCGACAGCCTATCCGGGCATGACGCAGGAACTCCGCGGAGATGTGCTGGTCAAGCTTGGGCGCGCCGATGATGCGCGCAAGGCCTATCAGGGTGCACTGACCGCATTGAGCGAACAGGCACCGCAACGCGGCGTTCTGCAAATGAAAATCGACGATCTGGCCGTGGCCGGGAAGAAGGGTGCATGAAGGCCGGACCGATGAAGCGCGCTTTATTGATTGCCTTGGCCAGTGCGCTCGTGCTGGCACTGGCCGGTTGTCATTCCTTCAAGAAGGAAAACGTACAGCCGCCGACACCGCTGGCCAAGGATTTCCAGCCGACGTTGCAAGTGACGCGGTTGTGGCATGCCAAGGTGGGCAACGGAGCGAGCGAGAGCGGCTTGCGGCTGCGGCCGACGGTCGTGGACGGCGTGCTCTATGCCGATAGCGCCGACGGCACGCTGTCAGCGCTGGACGCCACCAGCGGCAAGTCGCTGTGGTCCAAGAGTTCGCGCACCCAAGGCTGGTTTGGCTGGGGCGACAAGCAACGCCAGGATGCGTCTTACGCCGGCGGGCCGACCGTTGCGGGCGACCTGCTTGCCGTGGGTACGCTGGATGGACATGTGTATGCGGTAAACGCCAAAGACGGCAGCCCGCGCTGGGATGTCGAATTGAGCGCAGGCGTGCTTGCCGCGCCAGCGATCGCCGGCGACCTGGTACTGGTGCGCACGCAGGATGGTCGCGTGTATGCCCTGGACGCCAGCAACGGCGAGCGCCGTTGGGTGTATGACCAGAGCATCGTGCCGGTGCTAAGCCTGCGCGGCAACGGCAGCCTGCTGGTTGCCAATGGAGTCGTGTTCTTCGGCAGCGACGATGGCAAGCTGGTCGCGCTGCGTCTGGACAACGGCGCGCGACTGTGGGAACAGAAACTCGCCAGTGGTGAGGGCCGTACCGAGATTGATCGTCTCAATGATGCCGACGGCTCGGTATTGCTGGACGGCAGTGTCCTCTACGCGGCGGCTTATCACGGCAACCTGCTGGCAGTGGACGGGTCCAGCGGTCGACCCATGTGGTCGCGTGAGTTGTCCACCTTTGGCGCTCTCGCAGCGGATGAGCGCGCGGTGTATGCCGCCAACGACGCGTCGCAGGTGTGGGCGTTCGACAAGACCGGCGGCGCTGACATGTGGAAGAACGACGCACTGAAGTACCGCTGGCTGACTGGCCCGGCGGTGCAGGGCAGTCACCTGGTGATCGGCGACAGCGAAGGTTTCGTGCACTGGCTGCAGACATCCGACGGTGCACTTGCCGCGCGCGAGCGGCTGTCCAAGAAGTCGATCCGCGCGCAGCCGCTGGTGGTTGGTGATGTTGCCTATGTCGAGGATGTCGTCGGGCATATCGGCGCGTATCGCATCACTCCTCGCTGAGCTTGGCTACCGCGCCGTTTGAGGGGCGCGAGGCGTCAAGCGGCACGCTGCGCCGGTGAATCTGCTGCCCGGTGTCGGTGGGCGGATCGATCGTCATTCATGCGGGTAAGCCGACGGCGCAAGCGAATCGCCGCGTAGCGCATGACGGTTGCCATACACTCACGACTGGCCGCGCACGCGGACATTGAAGCGTAGCGAAGACGCGCGCATCCGAGGTCACCATCATGTTGCCTGTTGTCGCCCTCGTCGGTCGTCCGAATGTCGGCAAATCCACCCTCTTCAACGTGCTCACGCGCAGCCGTGATGCACTGGTGGCAGACATGCCCGGGGTCACCCGCGACCGTCATTACGGGGTCTGCCGCAGCACCGCGCAACCGTTCGTGGTGGTTGATACCGGCGGCCTGTCCGGCATTGACGAATCGATGGATCAACTCACCGCGCGCCAGGTGCGCGTGGCGATTGCCGAAGCGCAAACGCTGGTCTTCGTGGTTGACGCCCGCGAAGGCCTGCTGCCGCAGGACCACGTGGTGCTGGCCGAGCTGCGCCGCAGCGGCAAGCCGATCGTGTTGGCGGTCAACAAGACCGACGGCCTGGACGAGGACGCGGTGCTGGCCGAGTTCGCCGCGATCGGGCTGCGCAACATGGTTCCGCTGGCCGCCGCGCACAATCGTGGCACGGACGACCTGATCGCCGCGTTGTCCGCGCTGTTCCCGGCCGAGCTCGAGTCGTCTGACGCGGAGGCGGACGGTGAGCAAGACCGCATTCGGGTGGCGATTGTAGGTCGGCCCAACGCCGGCAAATCGACCCTGATCAACCGTCTGTTGGGCGAGGAACGGCTGATTGTGTCGGATGTGGCCGGCACTACGCGCGACCCGATCCGCGTGCCGCTGGAGCGCGACGGCAAGCGCTACACGCTGATCGACACTGCCGGCGTACGGCGCAAGGCGCGGGTCGAGGAAGCGGTCGAGAAGTTCAGCATCATCAAGACGCTGCAATCCATTTCCGCCGCGCAAGTGGTGGTGATGATGGTCGATGCGCGGGAGAACCTGGCCGACCAGGACCTGACCCTGATCGGCTATGCCATGGACGAAGGT
>JBBSST010000064.1:0-8294 GCA_038241735.1 Lysobacterales bacterium | reverse complement strand
TCCGGATCGGCGCCGGTGATCTTGACCGTCTCGTCCCACACCGTGGACTGCACGCCGAGCTTCGGGCGCCAGTGGAATTTCACGAACGTGCTGTTGCCGTCCTTCGCCAGCAATCGAAAGCTGTGGATCATGAATCCTTCCATCATGCGCAGCGAACGCGGGATGGCGCGGTCGGACATCAACCAGGTGATTGCGTGCAAAGACTCCGGCGTAAGCGAGACGAAATCCCAGAACGTGTCGTGCGCGCTGGCCGCCTGCGGATAACCGCGATCCGGCTCCATCTTCAGCGCATGCACCAGGTCCGGAAACTTCATCGCGTCCTGGATGAAAAACACCGGAAAATCGATGCCGACCAGATCCCAGACGCCTTCGCTGGTGTAAATCTTGGTTGCGATGCCGCGCGCGTCGCGCGGTGTATCAATCGAGCCGGCGCCGCCAGCGACGGTGGAGAAACGGGTGAACAACGGCGTCTTCTTGCCCACTTCGGTGAGGATTTTCGCGGTGGTATAGCTGGCCAGCGATTTGGTCAGCTCGAAGTAGCCGTGCGCGGCTGAGCCGCGGGCGTGCACGATGCGCTCGGGAATGCGCTCATGATCGAAGTGCGTGATCTTCTCGCGCAGGATGAAGTCTTCCAGCAGCGTCGGCCCGCGCGGCGAAGGTCGTAGCGAATTCTGGTCGTCACTGATCGGTACGCCCTGATTGGTGGTCATCGGCGGATGCGCGCCGCCGGCCAGTTGATGCACCTCGTCAGCGTTGCCGCGCACCTCGCTGGCGGCAGCCGGCGCGGTAGTGGAGGGTGGGGTAGTGGAGTATGGGGTAGTGGAGGGTGATCGCGAGGCGGGCTTTTTGGGAGCGGGCATGGGCAGGTCCGGGCGGCGGGCAATGCGCAACCCTGTGCCGCATGCAGTGAAGTGCCGGTGATGCGAGCTGGCGGCAACTGTCTGGGTCTGTGCAGGCGCCGCGTTGACGCCAGTTACAAGCCGGGCGCCGTGATCAAATTGCGGCGAAGGTTTGGAAGAACGCGCCTTGTCGCTGCATGACCAACACACCGGCTGGCGCCATCACCGACAGGCAACCATCAGAGGCAATTCGTCGTGGATCAGGCAGGTTTCGCGCAGCCTGTCGACTCGGGCGCGAACGGCTCTCAAGGTTGCCGATTTCGGATCGCAGAACCCTGGCGCGCAACGTGGGCGTGCGCGCAACGTGGCTCAGTTGGATCCATCAGAATCGCAGTCGTCGCCGGGAAGCGGTTGGCCGGCATGGTTCCACGGAGCGGGCGTGGATACCTGGCGGCAGATCTGCCGCAGCGCAGTTTTCAGCCCTTCCTCCAGCGTCGGGTGGTAAAACGGCCGATCCAGCATCTGTGAGGCGGTCAAACCTTCGTCGATTGCCCAGGCGAGTTGCTGGGCGAGGTGTTCGCCGCCGGGAGCGCACAACGCGGCACCGAGCAATTTGCCGTCGCTTGCCTGAGCGTAGATTTCACACAGGCCGTGAGCCTTGCCGATGATTTTTGCGCGGCCTTGCCGTGCGTAATCAACGCAGCCGGTGACGATGTCGGTACCGCCGGCCTCTGGCTGCAGACCGACCACGGCGGCAGCCGGGCGGCAAAAGGTGATGGCCAGCGGAACCGACCGACGTGCCCGACGCAACTGCGGAAACTTCGCCGCGTTGTGGCCGGCTACCGCCCCGTCATCGGCGGCTTCATGCAGCACCGGATGCAGGCCGTTGGCATCACCGGCGATGAAGACTGGCGCGTTCGCGCATTGCAGCGTGGCCGGGTCGACCTCGGGCATGCCGTGGTCGTCCAGCTCCAGCCCGGCCTTGTCCAGTTGCAGTGCGTCCAGTTGCGGTGGCCGTCCGGCGGCCACCAACAGCCAGTCGAACGACGCGCTGCCACCGTCCCACGTCAGCTGCACCTCAGTGCAGTCTTCGTTGGCATATTCGGCGTGTGGCGACTGGCCCAGGTGAATCGGGAATTCCGCGGACAGGATCTGGTACAGCGCAGCGCCGACTTTTCCCCTTAGTCCAGCGACCTGATCGCTCTGGCTGAAGACCTCGACCCGCACGCCAAGGCGCGAAAGCGCCTGCGCCAGTTCCAGCCCAACCGGACCGATGCCGATCACCCCGACCGAAGCGGGCAGGTCGGGCAGATCGAAAATGTTGTTGTTGGTCAGTACGCGCTGTTCGACCGCTCGAAAGGCTTTGGGCAACGCAGGTCGCGAACCGGTCGCCACCACCACGGCACGTGCGTTGATGCGTGTGCCGTCATCCAGTTCCAATTGGCCTGGCGCGATGAAGTGCGCGCGCCCGCGCATGCAAATGCCAGCCGGCAGACCGGCGATGCTGTCGGTCACTCCTTTGACAAACGCGTCGCGATACTGGCGCAGCCGCTGCATCACCGCCTCGCCATCGATCTGGGTTGTGGCGCTGATGCCGAACTCGGCGGCGTCGCGCACCGCCTGCGCCGCGTCGGCCGCCGCGATCAGCAACTTGGATGGCATGCAGCCAACGGTCGCGCATGTGGTGCCTGCAAACGCCACGTCGATCAATCGTGTGCTGGCACCTTGATCACGCGCGCGTTTTTCCGCCACCAGGCCGGCGGTGCCGGCGCCGATCACGGCGACATCACAAGTTTCAATCCGACCGGTCGCGGACCGATGCGTCGCAGGCATGTGCGTTCCTTTTTTCAGGGGAGGATCGCTGCGTGCGAATCGCTGTCTCGCAGCGCGAGAATGGCTGACGCTACTGCGCCAGCGGTGGTTGATAGATGAAGTCCGACCCCGCTTGGACGGCGACACCGGCCCATCGACGCGGCGCTGCAAATCCGCGATCGGTGCATGGCGCGACTTCCCAATGCCACCGCAAGCCACACGAACACGCAGCGCGTCGCGAGAACGCAGGCAGCGGCCGGCAGCCCATTTTCCCAATCACGGTTGTGCGGTGGGCTGTTGCTGGCTGGTTGCTGCATCAAACCTTCAGTGCGCCGTCATTTTTTCTTGCCGCCACCGTCCTGCTTGTTGACGGTCGCCCAGGCAATGCGTTCGGCGGTCTTCTCCGATTTGCCTTCCTTCTTTTCGCTCTTCTCGATGTGTTCCGCCTCGCGCTTCTGCTTGTCGGTGTAGGAGGATTTGTCGCCCTTGGGCATGGTTGCGCTCCGCAACGGTGGAGTGCAGCAATCTAGTCGCGACCGGGTTAACTGTCGGTCGTTGATCGGCCAAAAGTCTGTGATGAGGTGGAAGTGGCGGCACCGCGCGATGGCCGCGATCCGTCGATCGGTCCGGCGCCCCGCCACGGGATCAGGCATGATCCTGCTGAAAAGGGCACTACACCGCCGCGGCCCCGTGACGCCCACAGCAGGAGGCAATGGTCACATGCGAAGCCGCATTGCCACCGCCATGGCATGGATCATATGCGTGTTTTCGATCGTGATTCCGCTGCTGGCTGCGGCGTATCTGGCGCATCGTCAGAGCATGAACGAGGTCAGCGAGGAGGCCTCTGGCATGGCCGCCGAAGTGTTGCGTCGTGGCGCAACCATGGCCGAGCAATCCGATGCTGCCTATCGCCGGCTGAGCAAAGTGTCCAGCGCCGATGCCTGCTCGCCCGTCAATCTGAGCCGCATGACTGAAATCGCGATGAGCTATCGCTACCTGCGGGCGGTGGGATACGTTGTGGGCGACCGGGTGCAGTGTTCTTCGGCCGGTTCGCCGAGCATTGGTTTCGTCCTCGGGCCGGTGACCTTCGACAGCAAGTGGGGCGTGCAGGTGCGCAGTTCAGTCGACCTGGGTTCCGGCAAGCGGTTCCTGGTGCTTGAGCGCGGCGGTTACGTGGCAGCGATCTCGCCGGACACGTTGCTCGATGTGTTCGTCAACCGACGCGACGTGTCGATCGGCTTGTACAGTCGCAGCGGGCACACGCCATTGGCCAGTCGCGGAGCGTTCGACCCGACCTGGAAGACGCGGTTGCAACAGGCGCATGACGGGGTGTTTTTCGACGGTCGCCACTTGGTGGCAGTGCGGGCCTCGCCCGATCTCAACATCGTCGCCTACGCTGCCGTGCCGCGCAGCTATTTGATCGCGCGGCTGCGCGCGTTTGCCGTGGTGATGCTGCCAATTGGTCTGGTGCTGGGCATCCTGATCATGCTGGCGCTGCTCTACCTGGCGCGACAGCGGACGTCATTTCCCAGCGCGTTGCGCACCGCGCTGCGTCGGCGCGAATTCGTGCTGCATTATCAACCGATTGTGGAGATGGCTTCCGGGCGCATGGTGGGCGCGGAAGCACTGATGCGCTGGCCGCGCGGAAACGAGCCGGGCCTCAGCCCTGCGCTGTTCATCCCGACCGCCGAGCAATGCGGTTTGATCGGACACTTCACCGAATACGCGCTGTGCCAGCTGGCCAACGATGCGCCGCGTTTCATCAAGCAGCATCCGGACGCGTATCTGAGTGTGAATTTGTCGCCGTCGGATCTGCATTCGGGCACGGTGGTGGACCAGTTGCGCCATCTCATCGAAACCCCCGGCATCGACGCACGCAACATTGTTGCCGAGGTGACCGAACACGCGTTCCTTGAACCGATCAAGGCCGATCACACGATCCAGCGCATTCGGGCGTTGGGCATTCGCGTGGCGATCGATGACTTCGGCACCGGGTTCTCCAGCCTCTCGCACCTGACCAGTCTGAAAACCGATTACCTGAAGATCGACAAGGTCTTCGTCGATGCCGTCGGCACCGAATCGATGCTCAGCCAGCTCGCGCTGCACCTGATCGGCATGGCGGTCTCGATGCAGCTGATCATCGTGTGCGAGGGAGTGGAAACCCGTGCGCAGGCGGACTTCCTGCAACAGCACGGCGTGAAATACGCGCAAGGCTGGCTGTTTGCCAAGGCGCAGCCGATGGATGAGATGTTGCGCCAGCGCAAGTCAGCGTGATCCAGGCTCGCGCAGCGACGGCCGCTCGCTGCACGCGCAGCGACGTCCTGATCGCTCGCAGGACGGGGTCCTGGCGACGATGTTCTATGTCAGTAAAACAGAGTGACTGAGATGACCTGCACGGCAACGCTGAGCAGCAATCCGGCGGCTCGATCATTCTTTCCATCCCAAGCCCATCGCGCAAACGCTGGCCGTGGAGGCGGGATCAGCCGTTGCACTTGCGCTCGACGGACGCAGCATGACCGTGACAGCCGTGCCGAACGTGACAACACGGTTTCAGCGTGACCTTGATCGGAGCGGGTACCGCGACCCAGGAGTCGTTGCGTGTGACCAGACACGCACCGTGGACGCGTGGACGCGGTCGTTTCGTCGCATCGAAAGGGCGTCTGCAGTGGTGATCGAGGAGGCGCTTGACGCGCTGCGTTGCATTCTGGAATGAGCCGTCGGCCTTCTTCACGTCAACGCTGACATGACTGTGGCCTGATGAAGGACCGCGCCGTGCATGCCTATCGGTACGCGCGCAGCCATTTCTGACGGAGGATCGACAGCATGACCAAGGCCCAGTACGAGCGTGAATTCCAGGACACCGGCAAGACCTTTGCGGCGCTGCTGAACGAACGGGAGGACGGCAAGCTGAACGTCACGGTGCGGCTGCCTGACGACAGCTTGCGCACCGTGCCCGGCGAGCATTTCGACAGCGAGGACGATGCGATGGAAGCGGCTCGATCTTTCGCGCACGAGTTGGTAGGTTCCTGCTGATACGCGGGCTTTTTGGCATGGCGCAGCGGCTCAGTCACGCCGACGGCACGGGTGTGCAGTCCCACTGTCAGATCCGGTTGGCTGCATCGCAAGGTAGCTGCGCGACTGTGCCGCACGCGCAGATAGCAGGGCAGTATTCCAACCAGGGGGATAATCGATGGCAATGACGCAGATCCGGCGGCGCGTGATGTGGGCGGCACTCGGTGCGTTGGTGGCATTCGTTGTCACGATCATCGTGCTCAACGTGTGGCCGCAGGAAAAGCAGCTCGAGCATCGCCTGCAACATGTCAGTGCAGTGGACAGCGTGCAGTTTCGTCGCGAGATCGGCACCTTGCTCGGTGCCAGCGTGCTCGAAGGCAACGCGGTAACCGATCTTCAGAACGGGGACGAATTTTTCCCCTCGATGCTGGCATCGATCCGCAGCGCGCAGCGCAGCATCAATATGGAAACCTACATTTACTGGTCTGGTGACATATCCCAGGAATTCGCCGACGCGCTGATTGAACGCGCGCGCGCCGGGGTCAAGGTGCATGTGCTGGCCGACTGGCTTGGTTCCTCAAAAATGAAGCAGCAACTGATCGATCAGTTGACTGCAGGCGGGGTGCGTTTTGAATACTTCCATCCGCTGCATTGGTATTCGCTGGACCGCATCAACAATCGCACCCACCGCAAGCTGTGGATCGTGGACGGCAAGGTTGCCTTCAACGGCGGTGCCGGCATTGCCGACGAGTGGAATGGCAATGCGACCAAACCCGATCATTGGCGCGACATGCAATTTCGGGTGGAGGGTCCGGCTGCGGCGCAGATGCAGGCGATCTTCGCCGACAACTGGCTGACCACCTCGGGCGAGACGCTGCTGGGCGATGCCTATTACCCGGTCATGCCGCGTATGGGTGACATTGCGGTGCAGGCGTTTGCCAGCTCGCCCGATGGCGGCAGCATCAACATGCAGTTGTTGTACCTGATGGCCATCAATGGCGCGCGCAAGAGCATTGACCTGGAGTCTGCGTATTTCGTGCCCGGTGACATGGCGATGACCGCGCTGCGGGACGCGTTGCGTCGCGGCGTGAAGGTGCGCATCGTGGTGCCCGGTCCGTATGTGGACAGCCACATCGTGCGCAGCGCTTCGCAGGAAACCTGGGGCGAGTTGCTCGCGGCAGGCGCACGCTTCTACCAGTTCCAGCCGTCGCTGTTCCACAACAAGCTGATGGTGGTGGACGGCTATTTGACGATCGGCGGCTCGGCCAATTTCGACAACCGCTCGTTCCGGCTCAACGACGAATCCAACGTCAATATTCATGACCGTGAGTTTGCCGCGCACATGATCCAGGTGATCGACGGCGACATCCGCCGCTCGCGTGAAATGACCTTCGCGCAATGGCGCCAGCGGCCGTGGACCCAGCGCGCATTTGAATGGCTGTCGGCGCAGGCTGCTTCACAGCTTTAGCGCGCGCCATCGGACTTTCGACGGCTCGGCGGGAAAAGTATCGGTGCGCAGGTCGGCGCAGTGCGATCAACACGGCGGGCAAGTGATGGCCATCGACGCATTCCCTCGACGTCATACAACAAGCAAGCCGCTGAGGCTCACCACCTGACGGGCGGCGCGCAGGCCTGCGCTGAATCGCACCGCCGCTTCAGTGCGCTGTTGCCGCTGGCTGGGTGTCGCGCAACTTGGCAACTTGCCGCAATGCCTGCTCGAACGCCTCTGCTGGCTGTCCACCGGAAATCAGGTGGCGACCGTTGAGAATCACGGCCGGCACCGAGTGGATGCCGTGGTCGAGGAAGAATTGCTCTTGCGTACGCACTTCATCGGCGAAGCTGCCGTCGGCGAGCATGCCGCGCGCGCTGGCCACGTCCAGACCCGCTTCGCCGGCGAGCCGCGCCAGCACGTCAAGCGAACTGACGTCCTCGCCATCGGTGAAATAAGCTCGCAGCAGCAAATGCTTCAGGGCCAGATCACGGCCCTGTGTTGCCGCCCAGTGCAACAGGCGGTGCGCATCGAACGTGTTGTAGACACGCCGACGCTGGTCCATGTTGAAAGTGAAGCCGAGCGCCGCACCGCGCTCGCGGATCATTTGCTGGTTGGCCTGGATCTGCGCCGCGGTGCTGGCGTATTTGCGCTGCAGGTGCTCGACCGCATCCTCACCTTCAGCGGCCATCTGCGGATTGAGTTCAAACGGCTGCAGATGGATGTCGGCCACCACGCGATCACCCAGATTGGCCAGCGCCTGCTCCAGCGAGGCCAGGCCAATGGCGCACCACGGGCAGGAGACATCGGAGACGAAATCGATGCGCACGGGCACAGCGGCGGATTCGATGGTTTCGGACATGCGGCACCTCAAAGCAATCGCCACCGCGGCGGCGTAGTGCCTTCAGATATGCGGATGACTGACGCCGCAATCAATTGCCCGCTCTTGCGCCGCCCGACCGGGGCCAGCCGCCCGCGCGCTGTATGGGTCTCCATGCCCGGCCAACACGTTGATCAGCTAGGCTGGTGGGCCACTGATCTGAGGAGACTCCGTAATGAAGCATCCTGTCGCGCTGGCCGTGGCCATGGCCTTGTCTGGTTCCATCGGCGCCAGCCCCGATCTTGCGCACGCCGGCACCTCC
>JBBSST010000063.1:0-8525 GCA_038241735.1 Lysobacterales bacterium | reverse complement strand
TTATCGGGAATGCCCTATCGCGCCCATGGGGCGCTCCTACAACAACGGCTCTTGGCCCACGCGCCCGGCGCCCGTGCGGTCAATGCGTCGGGGGTGTGACCCCGACCTGTGCAGCTGTATTCGTAGGAGCGCCCATTGGCGCGATGGCTTTATCGGGAATGCCCTATCGCGCCCATGGGGCGCTCCTACGACAACGGTTGGCCTAGGTGCCTGACGTCTGCGCCGTCAGGGTCCAGCCCATCAGCATGCCGTTACCGTGCGCGATTGGGGCATGGCGGATTGAAACAAACCCGTTTGCGCTCAGCTGTGCGGTGAAAGCCGCGATGGCGCTGTCGTCCATGGCGCACTCGCACAGTTCCGCATAGCGCAGCTGCGCGTCGTGCAGTGACTGGCGGTAGTCGTGGCAGCTTTGCAACGTCGTCGCCATGCTGTCGGCGCTCTGGAGCGACGCCAGGCATTGCGTGGAAAATGTCCTGGCCTCTTGCAGCAGATCAGGGAACAGGCTTGCCGACTCTTCGGCGACCAGGGCCTGCATCGCGCGGTTGAAATCGTCGCGCGCGACATTGGCGGCGGTGTTGTTGCGCAAGCCAGCGCGTCCGGCTTCGGACGCGGCCTGGGCAATGTAGGGGACGATGCCTTCAAGCCGATCGACAAATCCGGCCGGCGCCAGCAGCCATTGCGCCAGCCGCAGTTCTTCGCGTGCGACTTCGGTGAGCCGCGAATCGCGGTGATGCATCAACAGCGCCACCCGACCGCCCGGCGTCAGCACGCGGACGAGTTGCGCGATGGCCAGCGCGGCATTGCAGTATTCCAGGCCGTACTGGCTGACGACCAGGTCAAACGAACGGGCGGGAAACGCTAGCGCTTCGGCCGAAACGCCGGCATGGAAATGCACGGCCTGCTGGCAGGCCAGCGGTTGCGCGCTGATCCAGTGGGGTGCGATCTCGGCAAGATCAATGGCGTCCACGCGCGGCATGTTGGCTGCACAGACGTGGCAGGCCAGCTGCGCAAGCGCGCCGTTGCCGGTGCCGACGTCGAGCACACGGTGGTCGGCGGTCAGCGACTTGAATTGGCGCTGCCAGAAGTCGCCGATGGCGCCCGCGTAATTGCCGGCAAACGAGCCGGGCAGCGAATGCAGCACGTCGTGCCGCCAGTAACGCGACCATGCCGATTGCCGGCGCGTGGGTGTGGGCGTGGAGTCAGGCATGGGCAAAGTATAAGGACAAAAAAAGAGGGGCCCGAAGGCCCCTCCCAATACTGCAATGTTACAAGTCGATCAGAAACGCTGTTCGTAACGGATGTACGGCGTGCGGCCGTACGCGTCATACAGGTAGAAGTTGAACGGACGACCGTCGTACGAGATCAGTTCCGGCTGTTCGTTGGTGAAGTTGTTCACACCGACGGTGGCCTTGGCATTCCACGGCAGCTCGATACCCACCTGTGCATCATAGGTGGTGTAGTGAGCGGTCGTGCTCGAGCCGGAGCCGTTGGGACCGATGTAACGAGCCATCAGGCCAACGTTCCAGTCGCCGCGCTGCCAGTTGTTGTTCAACGTGGCACGAACGCTCGGGAAGCCCTGGGTGCCGGTTTGGTCTGTGCCACCATCGATGGTGAACTCACGCGACCAGCTGGCCTGCAACATGTTGGTGAGCTTGCCCCAGCTGTTCAGGTCGAAGTTGGTGCGCAAGGTCAGGTCGACGCCGTCGGTCTTGACTTCACCCTGGTTGAAGTAGCAGTTGTGGATCTCGTCAACTGCTCCACCCTTGACGGCACTGCGGACCAGCGAGCAAGGCGCACCCGGGTTCGGCGTGGTGTCGTCACCGTTGTTGATGTCGACCAGCTTCTGCGAACCGAAGAACGCGATGCGGTCTTCGATCTTGATGTTCCAGTAATCGACCGTCACGTTCATCCAGCTGGTGGCATCCCAGACGACGCCGAACTGGTACTGGGTGGACTTCTCGGCGCCCAGGCCATTGGCCTTTTCGCGATAGGAGTCGACCTGCGTACCAGCGCTGCCGCCGGTTGCATTACAGAACGCCGCCGCGCTGCCGTACTTCTTGACGTCAGTTGCGCTGTAGTCGCCGTAGAACAAGCAGGTGGCCGGATCGTAGATCGGATCGGCCGAGAACGCGGTTTCCTGGGTGATGATGTCCAGGGTCGGGGCAACGAAGCCGCGGCCGACGGAACCACGCAGGGTCAGGCTGTCGATCGGATGCCAGCGCAGGGCCACCTTCGGGGCGAAGTTGGTGCCGTAGTCCGAATACTTCTCGTAACGGCCTGCGATGTCGGCTTCCAGGGTGGAGGTGATCGGCAGCAGCATTTCCGCGTACACGGCGCTGACTTCACGTCCACCGCCCGAGGAAGCACCCGCGCTACCCAGCACGACGCCGGCTGCGGACAGAGAGTCGTAGATGTCGGCGATCTGCTCCTTGCGGAACTCGGCACCCAGGGCGAGGCTGGACGAGCCGCCACCCATTTCGAACAGGTCATTGAAGGTCAGGTTGCCGAACACTTCCTTGGTGGTGAAGAAGCTGTCGCGGCTGATCGTGGCCTTGATCGAGTTGAGCACGGCTTCCGGCGTGGCGCCCGGGTTCTGCAGGTTGTACGAGCCGTTGTTGAAGGCCTGGGCGGCGAGCGAGCCGACGATGTAGTTGCGGCCCAGTTCGTCGTACTTGTAGGTGTTGTAGCGCACGCCGAAGTCGGCATCGACCGTGTCGGAGACCGCACCGCGGAAGCCGAGGAGGATGTCATAGACGTTGGCGTTGCTGCTGCCGTCGCGATTACCCGCGGCCGCGAAGCGGTGGTACAGGTACGTGATCGAACCCGGGGTCGGGTTTGCCGCGCTGGTAGCTTCAAGACGCACGATGCCAGGCGTCGGCGCGTAACGGCCGAAGCTCTTGGTGTTGGCGACGGTGGTGCTGAAGTAGGTCGACCAGTCATCGTTGATCTGCACTTCGCCGTTCAGGAAGAACGACTTGTTGCCCACGGCGGCTTCGTCAGCTGCAACCGCGTTGAAGTCGTAGACGCAACGACCGTTGTTGGGGTTGATGTAGAAGTTGGCGTTGGTGCAGCCGCCCGGGACAGCAGTGACGCCCGGCGAGGTCAACACGTCGCCTACGCCATCGTTATCAAGGTCCTGGTAGGACACGTAGTTGTTGCCGTAGATGCTGGCGCCCTTTTTCTGGCCCCAGGGACGCGCGTTGGTGTAGATCATCGCGCGGCGGTTGTGCGAGAAACCACCGACGAGGTGGCCGCGGTCGCCGCTGATGCCGAACAGCACGGAGGCTTCATCGGTCGGGCCCCACTTCGGGCTCGAATGGCCGACGGTGATCTGCGCGCCGTTGTAATCCTTGCGGGTGATGATGTTGATCACGCCGCCGACTGCGTCAGCACCGTAGATCGCCGAGGCGCCGTCCGTGAGCACTTCAATGCGCTCAACAGCTGCCAGCGGAATGGCGTTGAGATCGGTACCGGAGCTGGCTGCGAACGGAGCCTTCGGGGCACGGTGTCCGTCGATCAGCACCAGGGTGCGCTGGCCGCCGAGACCACGCAGGTCGGCGAACGCGCCGGCTTGGGCCGAGCTGCCGGACTGCGGACGGAACTGGCCGACCGAGTTGAAGTTGGTGGTACGCAGGTAATCGGCAACGGACATTTCGCCGCTGGCGTCGATCTGGGCACGGTCGATGACGGTGACCGGCATCGCGCCTTCGATCTCGGCGCGCTTGAGGCGCGAACCGGTGACTTCGATGCGATCCAGGGTGGTTGCCTTGGTCTTGGCGGTATCGGTGCTGTCCTGGTCCTGCGCAAACGCAAAGCCGGTGCCGGCGATGCTGGTAACACCCGCAACGAGCGCGAAGGTGATCGCGTCGCGCAGCTTGGTGGTCTTAAGGGTCATTTCTCTCTCCAAAACGTAGAGTATTCGGGTAAATCCCATGGGAACCTTCCCGGTGGCGTCAATACAGACACCAAATTCGGTAAGGCTTCGGCGATAGTAGCCCTGCCTGCCGAAAAATTAAAGTGTCGTTAATACTTTGGAAAAATAGCGTGTGTTGCGCCGGCTGCAAATCGATACACCAACGTACCCAAGGCGGCGAATATCCGTAATATTGATATATATCAGATGGTTAGGCAAACGATACCGTGCGCCCTGAGCACTATGAATGCGGGCTTTATGCGGAGTTTCAGGCGCCTTTAATGGGCGTATCACGGTGTCCTGAGGTGATCGGCACCTGAATCAATGTTACGAATTAGTGAAAATCGCCTCGAAAGCAGCCAGATCGGCGGCGTAATTGCGCCAGCGGCCGGCGGAGCGACCATGGATCGGTTCGCGCACCTGCCAGCGGCTCGGAGTCTGTACGCCGCGTTCGCTGCGGTGGAATTCAAGGCATGTCGGCTGCCATGGCAGGCCGACGAAATCAATCAGGCGCCTGGCCTGCTGTTCGGGCGACTCCACCAGCGACTCGTACTGCAGTTCGAGGATGGGCAGGGGGAGCACCGCCTGCCAATGACGCATCAGCTGTGCCTGCACCTGGATGAAGTGGCCGATGTCGCCAAGATCGGTGGCGAACTGCGAGTCCAGGGAGAAGTTCTCGCTGTAGATGGACAAGGCGATGTCGCGCGGCTCGCGTCGGCACCAGACCACGCGCGCTTGCGGGAACAGCAGGGCGATCAACCCCAGGTTGAAATAATTCAGCGGTGCCTTGTCCATCAGCCGCAGGGCATCGGCCGGGGCGTGGCGGGAGGCGGCATCGAGGTAATGCTGCGCCTGCTGTTGCAGGACGTCGTCTTCCAGCGCTGACGCATTGCCCGGCCAGCGATCGCCAAATTGCTTGACGATCAAGGGAATGTCGGGCAACTCGCCGCAGCCAAATGCCTGCGTATGCGCGGCGATGATCTGCTCGGTCAGGGTGGTGCCGCTGCGCGGCATCCCGACCACGAACACCGGCCGTGGGTCAGGGTTGCCGTGGATGCCCCTGCGGATAAAAAAGTCGGCATCGAAGACTGCCATCATCTGTCGCGCCTGGCGCTCGAGCAACGCCCGGTCGTGTGGGCCAATCATCCTGCGGCGCGCGGCATTGGCGTCGTGCCAGCTGGCCATGGCGGCGGCATATTCGCCTAGCCCGTCGTTTGTCTTCCCTAATGCGTAACCCAGCAAGGCTCGTTCCGCATCGGGTAAATCGGCGCGCTGCTGCAGGGTCGTGGCCTGGGCAATCAGTTCGGGCGAGGCCTCGGCGCGCTGGATGCCGAGCAGGCCACTCAATGGCAATGCCCAACCCGGCTTCAACGTGGTGGTATGGCGGTAGGCGTCTTGCGCGGCCTGCTTGTTGCCATCGTCCTCTTCGGCCTGCGCAATGGCCATCCACAGGTCGGGCGACTCCGGGAAGACCTGCAATGCGCGGCGATATCCGGCGACGGCGTCGGCGTGGAGTCCGAGCCGGCTGCAGGTTTCGCCGAGTCTCAGGCGCGCGTCGAGGTTGTCGGGCTGGGCATCGACGATCGCCTGCCACAGTGGCAATGCATCCTTCGGGCTTCCGGCGTGGAACTGGGCGTCTGCCAGCGCGTGCAAGGCGTCGGCGCGGTCGGGTTGCAGGCGGTGCGCCTGGCGCAACGGATGCAGCGCCTGTTCGTGGTGACCATTGCGCATATGGATGATGCCCAGCAGGAACCAGGCATCGAACAACGTGGGGTCCAGCGCGATGGCCTGTTCGAAATGGCGTTGCGCAGCATCAAAAGCCCCCATCGCGGCGCGTACACGGCCCAGCTCAAGCGGCATTTGCGCGCTGCCGGGTGCGAGCCTGCACGCCTCGGTCAGGCGCGCGATGGCAGACGTGAAATCGCCGGCCTGGGCGGCGTGCCGCCCGAGCAGGTGATGCACCGCAGGGTCGGCCGGATGCGCGGCCCGTAACGCCTGCAGGATCGCCTCGGCCTGGTTGAGCCGTCCGTCGTGCAAGTGGGTCGCGGCTTGCGCGAGCGCCTCCGGCGGCGCCGGAATGGCGGGAAAAGAAGGGGTCTTCATCCTGCAAGAGAATACCGGCCAGCCGAGTGCAGGCCTAGCACCCAGGCATCAGCGATAGCCGTGTGGATTGATTTGATGCAATGAGGGCCGATCGAACCAGGCGTCGCGGGTCAGGACAGCGGGTCTGGACAGCAGGTCTGACAAACAATGCGGGCGATGCCCGGTAATACAGGTGTCAGAGATCCTGCTCGTAGCGGACGTAGGGGATGGCGCCCTCGTCCTGCTTGGCATCGGAGCTTGGCGAGAACGGGTTCTTGCCGCGGGTTACCAGGTTGTCGGCACCTACGGTGAGTTGGCCGCTCCACGGGGTGCGCCAGGTCAGGCCGACGCCCAAGCCTTCCCACTGCGGCTGGCCGGGGGCGTTGACGACGTGGCCGACGATGCTGGCACCAAATTTGCCGTAGCCGCCACCAATGGTGAGCGACTTGCTGCTCCAGTGGTCGGCCAGGTTGGGCGGCGCCTCGCCGATCGGGATGAGCTGTGCCTTGGCCATGGTGCCGGCGATCGACACCATGCCTTCGCGGCCGATGTTCTTCTGGGCAAAGATGGTGAGGTCGTTGATATCAACGTCGCCGGCGCGGCGGCTGGTAGGCGTGAGCCAAGCCGGAAGATTGGCCCGGCCGCTGCCGGCGGCCACTCCGACACGACTATTGCCGCGGTTGAACGAGGCGGTGGCATTGGCGCGATGGCTGGCGCCATTGGCGGTATCGCCCACGGAACCGATGACGCAATTGTTGGACAGGCTGGACAAGGCGCTGGCAATGCCGTTCTTGCACAACAGGGCCAGCGAATCACCCGCATCCAGGCCAAACGCGGCGTCAAGCTCGTTGTTGCCGCCAAACTGCCAACGGGCGCCGGCTTGGCGGTCACTGGTGGGCTCAAGCAGGACGTAGGCTTCGACCTTGTTGCTGGCGTTGCTGTAGACGGGAATCATCGCGCTGTTTGTTGCCTTCGACTGCGCAGACGCGCCCGTGGCCACGCCAAAGGCGAGCAGGACGGCAATCGATAGCTGGGCAAGGTGCAATCGCATGACTTGAATCGACCTGTTTACAGGTCTGAAGTTCCCCCGACAGACTGGTTTTGACTCTAGCTGGTTTATGTTTCTTTAACAATCCCGTAATGAAATCCTGACTATTGCAGTTGGGATGGGGGCTCCATTTGATGCATGGAGGCCCTGAGTAGGGTGTCCAGTTCGGCGGCACTGAAGTGGTATTCCCGGCCGCAGAACTCACAGTGGATCTCGACCTGGCCGTCGATCAGCGCCGCACGAGCTTCGTCCGGACCCAGCGACTCCAGCATCGCGGCGACCCGTTCGCGTGAACATGAACACGAGAAATGCAAGGATTTGCTGCCGAGAATGCGCGCATCGTCCTCATGGAACAAACGCGCCAGCAGGGTTTCGATCGGCCAATCGAGCAGTTCGGCCGGGCTGAGGGTATCGAACAAGGCGCTGGCCCGGCGCCAACCATCTTCATCGCCCTGGTCGCTGGGCAATTTCTGCAGCATCAGGCCGGCGGCGCGGTGTTCATCGGCCGCCAGCAGCAGCCGCGTCGGCAGCTGCTCGGACTGGCGGAAATACTGTTCGAACGCCGGCGACAGCGCGTCGGCCTCCAACGCCACGATGCCCTGGTAGCGGGTCGGGTCGCGGCCGGGTGAGCCCGGGTTTTCAATGGTGATGGCCAACATGGCGTTGGCGCCGAGCTGGCGCAGGTCGCGCGATACAGGCGTGTCGTCGCCCGCGGCGAGCCGGGCGATACCGCGCAGCGTGCCGGCGGCGGTGCATTCGGCAAACACGGTGCGCACGCGGCCTTCGCCGCGCAGCTGCACCGACAGGCGGCCATCGACCTTGGTGTGGCCGGTGAACAACGCCGCCGCCGCCGCGGACTCGCCGAGCATCTCGGCCACGGCCAGGGGATAGTCGCTGCCCGCGCGGATGTCGGCCCAGGTCTGGTCGAGGTGCACGCACACGCCGCGCACGCCGGCGCGGTCAAGCAAAAAGCGGGTCAGCTGGTCGTTGTCGGCGGCCATCTGGATTACAGCTCGCCCAGGTCGGCGTCATCGCCATAGAACGCCATCATGCCTTGCACGGTTTGCGAGACCAGGTCGCGCTCCAGTTCGGTGAGCATCGGATGCCAGACATCGAAGATCAGCACCACGCGCAGCTGCTTGCTGAAGTTCCATGCCTCATGGCGGATGGTGTCATCGAACAACAGCAGCTTGCCCGGCTCCCAGGTGCGGGTTTCGTCGCCGACGCGCAGCGCGCAATCGGGCGGGATGATCAGCGGCATGTGCACCGTGAGGCGGGTGTTGGTGGCTCCGTTGTGCGGTGGGATGTGGGTGCCGGGCTTGAGTGCGGAGAAAAACAGCACCGGAGCGCGCCCGGGCACCGAGTTTTGCGGCGCGCGGGCGATGGCGGCCTCGGTGCGCGGGCACAGGTCGGCATGGGCATCGATGCGCGTGCCGTTTTTCCACAGGAAATACGCGCCCCAGGCGAGGTTGTTGTCGAGTG
>JBBSST010000062.1:0-9356 GCA_038241735.1 Lysobacterales bacterium | reverse complement strand
GTGTCCTGGCGGTCGAGTGATCAGGTGGTACCGGTGTACGCCCAGTGACGCATGTGTCGTGTGACACGCTTGCCCTGTGAAACGCACGCTGTTTGAAACGCATGCTGTTTGAACCGCATGCCGTGCGAGACGCATGCTGTCGACGCGATGCACTGCGATTGCATCGAGGCAAGCCCGCGCCCCGGCGTGCGAATTGCGGCGTCGGGATGCGGGCAACGGTGCGATCAGTCTTCGCTCAAGGTCGTCGCCTCATTCCTGGCCTGCCTGCCCAGCTGGCCCAGCATGGACAACGCCATTGCCAGCCCCCGCCTTGCATCGGCATCGCCGTTGAGCCGCTTGAGCGACTGCCACACGGTGGGCGGTTCCTTCTCGGCGCCAGCCTGCGCGCCCGCGTAGCGCATGACGTTGTTGATGTTGAACGCACCGGCGGCCAGGTCCTCGTAGCTCTTCATCATTTTCTGCACCAGCGCGTCATCGGTCATGTCCACGACGTCGGAGACCGCCGACAGCAGGTCGACCACGTTGTGGAAGCGCTTGAGCTGCAGCAGCGGGGCAAGTTTTTCGGTCAGTGCCGCCATGCCTTCAAGCGTGGCAGGATCGTTGAGCTGCGGATTGTCCTGCAGGAAGCGATCGAACGATTGCGTCGGCGCCGTGGCCGATTCGTGAAGTTGGGTATTCATGTCTTGAGCTCCTCAGTCAAATCAGGCCACGGGCGACGGACCAATAGACGCCCCGGTTGAACGCCTTGCGCATCAGGCCACCGACCTTGGTGGCCGGGATCGGCATCACGTCGTCATCGTAGTCGTACCAAAGCGGCATGCCTGCATCCAGGCCCATCTGCGCGATTGCCTGCACCTTGCCGTCGTACGCGGCCACGGTGCTGCCCACGCGCATCAGGCCAGCGACGTTGTCGCAGATGATTGGCGACTGGTTATGACAACTGCCACCGGCCTTGCTGATCGGCAAGTCGACGGTATCGCCCATGACAAACACGTTGGGGAACCCTTCCAGTTGCAGCGTCTCGCGGTCGGTCGGCAGCCAGCCCTCGTTGTTGGGCGCCTGCGAGACGCCGGAGTTGAGCACGGCGTCGACCGCGCGGATCGGTGGCGTCTGCATCAGGATGTCGAATTCGACCGCTTCGCCTTCCTCCGAATAGGCCACCTTGGCGTCCGGATCAACGCGTTCCAGGGTGAAGCCGGTCTGGTGGCGGATGTCCTTGGAATCAAACACGGACGGCAGCACCTCGCCCACCGACTTCTGCAGGAACAGGCAGTTGCGCAGCAACTGGGAGATGGTCGGATACGTGTAGACGATCTCGACCTTGTCGCGCACACCACGCTTGCGCAGCAGGTCGTCGAGCATCAGCGTGGTTTCCATCGGCGCGATGCCGCACTGGTGCGGCACGTTGGGCGTCTTGGGGAACGTGACGCCGATGAAGATGCGACCCTTCTCGATGGTGCTGAGCTTGCGGTAGAGCGCCAGCGCGGGATCATGCTGGTAGAAATGGTCGCCGCCTTCCTTGAGTCCTGGAATGCGCTCGGGCGAGGGGATGCAGCCGGTAGATACCACCAGGTAGTCATAGTGGTGGTCCTTGCCCGAGGCCGTGCGCAGCCGGCTGTCCTTGAAATCGAAGCCTTCGACCTCGTCAAGCAGCAGGTTTACCTCCGGCTTGAGCAGCGAGTGCAACGGCCGTCGCAGCTCGTTCTTGTAGAACATGCCGAACGCCACGTACATGAAGGCCGGCTTGTAGTAATGCCAGGGATCGTTGGAAATCAGGCTGACCCGGGCCTTGCCGGCACGGATCTCGGGGTAGAGCTTGGTGACGAGGTTGTTGGCGGTCATGGTGCCGCCGATTCCACCGCCGACAACGACGATGTCTTGAATGCTCATGGGTCACTCTCCTGCGGGTTGAGTGGAGCTGCGGACATCCGTGTCCACGGGTGCACCGGTGAGACCGGCGCGGCGAAAAAGTTGTTCGAGCGCCTTGAACGGAAGTTCTGCCGATCCACGGCGTCCAGGAATGGCCCGTGTCAGCGCAAATACCTCGAGTTCGGGCCACTCGCACTGGGTGTCCCCGCCGTCCAGGATCTCCCGCAGCTGGCCGTGGACACGCGCAAGGGTGGCGGCATCCAGGCCCGGTGCGCGACGCACCACGATGGCGGTGGTCGCCTGCCCGAGTGAGCAGGCCCTGACGCGATGCCCGATCTCGGCGACGTGGTCGCCTTCGAAGCGCGCATCAAGCGTGACCTGGCTTCCGCACAGGGCTTCGTGCACGGTGACCGAATCGGCAGGCGGCACCGGCAGGCGGCGATCCTTGCGAACCTCGGGAATGTATTGCTTGAGCGCCTGATAGAGCTTGGCGACGTCCTGGGTAGCAACCGTGCCGGACATTGACTGACTCGAGCAGGTGGGTCACCACCATAGCCAATAATGAGTGAAACAGTCGAGAGTGGGATTTTCGGTTGCGTTGGTGTCGCTGATGTCGAAAGTGCAAATCAAGCGGGCAGAGAAAATTTGCATTTGAATCAGGCATCCCTGATGTCATCTGCGTTCGCCGCGGATTTTCTTGCGCGGTCAAGCTTTGGACATGGGGTTCTGAATATGGGCTTCCCATGCCGGGTTCGCTGGGTTCGCCGTGCTCGCATGCCATGGGCGGGCGAAAAGATGCTGAAACGTTCGGCGCGTGTCAGGGCAGCAGGTCAGAGTAACGGGACGACCGCGGCGCGCACGGCTGATCCCAACGCCAATGGTCTCTCGCATCGTTTCGCCGCAACCGACTCGCGCGACTTTGCGTTTCGCGCTTCACGCGTCGTGAAGCAGGTGAACTTGCCAGCTTTTCTCGTCAAGCCGGGGCAACGAATGCCGGTTCGGCAGGTTCCGGAACGTCGTAGTCACGCTCCCATCCCTCGTTCTGGAGCACCAATTGCTGGATGGCCACGACATTGCTGCTGGCGTCCAGGTCCGGCAGGACTTGTATCTCCGATGGCCAGCAGCGATAGATCCTGTACGCCAACGCGAGCTGCCCGGCTTCGTTGTGCAGTTCCAGGACAATGTCCTTGCGGAAGTCCTTGAGCGAGACTTCGGTGCCGGAGCCCGCTCCAAAATTCCATACCTGGTTTGCCCAGCGCTCGAACTCCAGGTCGTGCGTGACTCCGCGCTCGATGATGAGTGGCTCGAAGAGCGTGGTGCCGGGCGACTTCCGGAAGCTTGACTGTCCGCCGCCGTCACGATGGGTAACGACTTCCGACGTGCGCTTCAGCGCGCTGACTTTTGATATCCCGGCAACGTAGCGGCCGTCCCATTTGAGCCGGAACTTGAACGTCTTGTAGGGATCGAAACGCTGCGGATTTACCGTGAACTGAGCCATGGACGTGCCTCGCGGTTGCGGTTGCGGCGGGGAGCAGACGTTTCAAGTAACGCGGAATCAGCCAGCTTCCGGTCCCGGCGAATGAACCAGATGCGGTTTCTGGACCCGATCAACGTCCTGTTCCGACGGTTTGCAAGACCGACGCCCAGCGTGGATGACCGGTTTTGGTTGTTTCGGACGTCGGCGACTGCAGCTACGCGTCATCATGTCGACCAATGGAATGACTATTTGATCGCCAGCAGTGCCAACAACGCATGCGCCGCGGCTGCGGACGACGCCGGATTCTGACCCGTCACCAGCGCGCCATCGACGATGACGTGCGGTTCGAAATCCTTGCCGCTGGAGTAGTGGCCGCCATTGGCCTTGAGCATGTCCTCGACCAGGAACGGCACGACGTCGGTCAGGCCGGAGGCGGCTTCTTCGCTGTTGCTGAAACCGGTGACGTTACGGTCCTGCACCAACGGAGCACCGTCCCTGCCGTGGGTGTGCCTGAAGATCGCGGGCGCATGGCAGACCGCGCCCAGCGGGGTGCCCGCGGCGACCGTGGCTTCGAGCAAGGCAATGGAGTCCTTGTCATCGGACAGGTCCCATAGCGGCCCGTGACCGCCGGGATAGAACACCGCGTCGAACGTTTCGTTGGCAACCTCGGCCAACTTGCGGGTATGTGCCAATGCGTCGCGTGCCGCGGCGTCGGCGGCAAATCGGCGTGTCGCATCCGTCTGGGCGTCTGGCGCGTCGCTCTTGGGGTCCACGGGTGGCTGTCCGCCCTTCGGCGATGCAAGCACCACGTCCGCGCCGGCATCGCGGAACACGTAATACGGTGCTGCAAATTCCTCAAGCCAGAAGCCGGTCTTCTTGCCGGTGTCGCCAAGCTGGTCGTGCGAGGTCAGGATCATCAGGATCTTCATGCGGTAACGCTCCGGACTGGAAAGCGACGCACGTTACCGCTGCCGGCATTGCCCCGATGTGAGCGCGCAGCGACAGCCCGCGGTGAGCGGTCAGGGCTGGGTTGTAGCGGGGGAAGTTCCATCGCGGAGCTGCTGGATCGGAGCCGTCACCTTGACGGGTTTCGAGGGGCTTCCACTCGATGCCTGCACGAAGCGATGCGCTGATGGCCCAAGGTCGTTATCCGACCGGTACATCCGGACGTCCCGGGATGATGCGGGGGTCTCGACCTGGCGGTCGAAGCAAATGCGCAAGCGCAGCCAGCCGGGATGTGCTGCGCTCCAATGGCGACCATGCCGCCGCATGGCACGGCGCCCAATTCGAGCTGTCGCCTGCATCGAAACGGACGCCGCCGATGCGACGTCCGTGATGCCGTGAGGTCGATCAGGGTGTTGCTGTTTTGGCTGCCGTTGCCACAGTGGGCGGCTGGCGCTGCGTATTGCCCTTGGCGCGAGACGCGGTGACGTTCACGCGCTCACGGATTGGGGTGATGCCGAGGACTTCGATGTGTCCGCCTTGCTTGCGAAATGTGGCCACGTCCGCAGCGATGCACTCGCTGGTGAGGCTGCGACTTTGATCCTTGCCTTTGCTTGAGCGGCCGCGCAGGTGTGAGGTGCTGCTGCGCGTGCTGACAACCTTGGTGGACTCCAGGGGCATGATGTCTCCTTGATGGTGATTCGCGATTGACCAGCAAGCTGGCCGGCGGGGTGCGGCAACGGCCCGGTAGGGCAGGGTTGCGGTGGGTCCTCATTGCGATGGCGCGAGATGCGCGCAACGACGCCGCGCGCTGATGCGGAGGCGTGATGGATGGATAGAGGAGTGCGCGCATTATGGATAAACATCGATGAACACGATGTTATTTACATTCATTTTCCTCGATTACGCCGGTATTGAGTGCGTGCGCGACGTTTTTTGCCAAGTCCGGGGGTCTAAACCATCGCAGAAAGTAGTTATCCGGAAATATCACGCGTTGGGGGCCATCACTGCGTGAGCCAGGCAAGCAACCACGGCAAGCAACAACGTCGTGGTCAACATAATCGAAAACGTCGGGCAGGGCGCCTATTGCAAACATGGCGGCGTTGACGGCGCCGCCGGATGCCGTGAACGCCTTGAATGCCTTGAACGCCTTGAGCGGCTCGGATGCAAGTTCGCTGCGCCGCGTGCATGGGCCATCGTGCATGCGCCATCGTGATCACTTCGACGCCGGCATTGCGCATGGCGTGCCGTGTCGGTTTTGATCCAGATCAAGATGCCGCGGCGGTCGCCAGCCGATGATGGCTGCATGGACTGGAATCGATTGGACTGCCTTGCCGGGTCCAGCGTTGATCACCTTGGAGGAACGGTGGTCGTCCACCCGCTGCACGCGAAGATCAAGGGCAACGATTTCGTAAAATGATCACGCCATCGCACTCACGCGTGTAATGGCAACCAACGTATCAACAAAATGGAGCACGACCATGAAAATCCTCCTGGCTGTCGATGGCAGCCCAATCAGTACGCGCGCCGCCAAGTTCGTGGTTCGCCTGGCCTCACGCCTGGCCGAGCCACCCGAAGTCATTCTCTTCAATGCCGACTTGCCCATGCTGCAGGGCGTCACTGCCAAGCTCGGCGCCAAGGCCGTGGCGCGCTATCACAAGGAAAACAACGAGTTCATGCTGAAGCCGGCGCGGCGCGTGCTTGCCGCCAGCAAACTCGTCGTGACTGAAGAACCCCATGTTTCCGAGCCTGCCGCGGCCATCATCAAAGTGGCCAAGCAGTACAAGGTCGACCTGATCGTGATGGGTTCGAAGGGCAATGGCGCACTCAAGGGACTGGTATTGGGATCGGTGTCCAACAGGGTGATTGCGCAGGCGCCGGTGCCTGTGACGATCGTGCGCTGATTCCGGGTGCACTCGGCTTGCGCGGCTACGTTCGCTTCAACGCGCGTGCCGCGCCGCGATCGGATACGGGAGGCGATTGAACGACATGGTCGCCAGGAGGCGAATCGACCATTTTGGTCCGCCTGCAATCCAGGTGTGTCAGGTACAGCCGCAGGTCGAACTCCAGCTGGTGGTAGTCCGGCGCCATGTGGGTGCACAGCTGGTAGAACGGTTTGTTGTGCTCGTATTGCTTCAGGTGCGCCAGTTCGTGCACCACGATCATCTTGAGGAACTCCGCCGGCGCGTCGCGGAACACCGTGGCGATGCGGATCTCGCGGCTGGTCTTGAGCTTGCTGCCCTGCACGCGCGACACGGTGGTGTGGGTGCCCAGCGCATGACGCACCACCTGCAGCTTGCTGTCGAACATCACCTTGTTGAGCGGCTCGGTCTTGCGCAGGTAGCGGTCTTTCATTTCCACGGTGTACGCATACAGGGCCTTGTCGTTGCGCACGCCATGGGCCTGGTCGTACTTGTTGGCGAGCCATTCGCCCAAGCGGTCGCCCGCGATCATCTCGCGCACCTGCGCCTGCACGTGTTCACTGTAGCCGCCCAGGTATTTCAGCGTGGTCATGCCGCCACGATACGGCAGTGATGGTTGGCTGCCGAGCACGTAGCGTTGCGGCGCACTACTGCACACCGCCCGTGGCAGGGCATGCCAGCCATTGCGCGCGGCCGATCACGGCATCCAAAACCATGCAGCGATGCCATGCGGATAGACTGCATTTCGACGCAACACCATTGGACAGACATGCACGGCGAATACAAGGTTCCAGGCGGCAAATTGGTGGTGGTCGACCTTGCGATTGTCGATGGCTGCCTTGCGATGGTCCAGGTCAGTGGGGATTTTTTCCTCGAACCCGACAGCGCATTGGACACCATCAACGCGGCGCTGGACGGGCTGCCTGTCGATACCGATGACGCGCGAGTCGCCGAGGCAGTACGGCTGGCGTTGGGGCCGGCACCACGATTGTTCGGATTCACGCCTGAAGCGGTCGCCGTCGCGGTGCGCCGCGCATGCGAATCCGCGCGGCCCGGGCCGGCATCGGCGTCCGGAGACCGCGCATGAGTCGCAGCCACTGGCATGACCATGACTGGCACTTGATCCACGCGGCGCCGCAATCGCCTGCGCTGCACATGGCGCTGGACGACGTGATGCTCGATGACGTGTCCGCAGGCCGTCGGCCGCCAACGTTGCGCGTCTGGGAATGGGCTGGGCCTGCCGTGGTGATGGGCCGTTTCCAGTCGCTGCGCAACGAGGTCGATGCCGACGGCGCGCGTCGCCACGGCATCGACGTGGTGCGACGCATCAGCGGCGGCGGCGCGATGTTCATCGAACCGGGCAACACCATCACCTACTCGATCGTCGCGCCGATCACGCTGGTCGAGGCGATGACATTCGAGCAGGCCTATGCACTGATGGACGAATGGGTGATCGACGCGCTCGGCGAACTGGGCATCAAGGCCTGGTACCAACCCTTGAACGACATCGCATCGCCGGCCGGCAAGATCGCCGGGGCGGCGCAGGCGCGACGTGGCAAAGCGGTGTTGCACCACGTCACCATGGCCTACGACATCGATGCGACGAAGATGCTCGAAGTGCTGCGCATCGGCCGCGAGAAATTGTCCGACAAGGGCACCACCAGCGCGCAGAAGCGGGTAGACCCATTGCGCAGCCAGACCGGATTGCCGCGTGATGCGGTGATCGAACGCATGATCGAAACCTTCCGCGGACGCCATGGCGGGCTGGTGAGCGACGTGCTGCGCGAGGACGAACTGGCCCGCGCGGAGCTATTGGCGCGAGATAAATTTGCGACGCAGGCGTGGACGGGCGTCGTGCCATGAAAAGACGATGCCAAGACAAACAAGACAAACAAGACAAGCAAGACAAGCAAGACAAGCAAGACAAATAAGCCCGCAGCGGTGCCGGACGACGTCGTTACGAGGCTGTGGGTACGCCGGGTGGCACGCGGGCAAGGTGTAGCAGCATCACTTGCGCGGTGATGATGAACAACGCACAGCCGGCCAGCAGGAACGGATTGAGATACCACTGCTCGCCCAGCGAAAACTTGCCTGCCCAGATCTTCTTCCAGCCGCCGAAATGCTGTTCGGCCGCCACCACCAGCCCGAGCACGCCGAAAACCGAGCCGATGTAACGCGAGATCCAATGGCCGGGGTTTGGCAGCATCATCATCAGGCCGAGCACGCCGATCACCGATCGCTGCGTGCGGCAATACGGGCAGGGATAGACGAGGTCGGCGATGTCCAGCGCCCAGGTGCCGATGCACACCGCGATGGCGATGGCGCCGAGCAGGCGGATGTGGCGGGTGTAGGTGTCGAGTTGAAACAGCATGGCACGCGACCCTTCGGCAAACGACAATCGCCCGATTCTCGGCAACTGCCGACAACCGGGGCAGTGACAAACGTTATGCGCCAATTGCCGGTTGGCCTGGCTCCCCGCGTGCGCGGGACTGGCTTACGAAGTGCTGGCAGGCGGGTCGGGCACGTCGGCGGACGACTCGGGCGCGGGGGGCTGGAGAGCCTCGCGTGCCTCGCGCTTGCGCGCGTCCTTCTCATCCTGTTTCTTCTTTTTAGCGATTTCGCGCTGTCGTTTTTCGAACGAATAATTGGGCTTTGCCAAGGAAATATCTCGACTTGGGGGTGGCCTAGTGTAATGCCCCCGGCAAATTGGAGTGTCGACCCCATCAAACCGGCCTGCGCATGGCCGCCGATACCCTGCACACGGCCACGATCAGCGAACGATTCCCGGCGCCGTCAGGGGGCTGCCGTGCTGGCGATGCCAGAAGGGGTTTCGGCCAGGGTGCAGACCCGGTCGCGGCCCAGGCGCTTGGCGCGGTACAGGGCAGCGTCGGCGGCGATCATCCAGCGGCGCAACGAGGTGTCGCGGTTGGTGGCGCCGGCCACGCCGAGGCTGGCGGTGCAGCGCAGGCCGGCCGCAGCAGGAAACGCCAATTCGCGTATCTGCCGGCAGATGCGTTCGGCGACGACGGCCGCGCGCGCTTCATCGACCGCCAGAACCAGGGCGAATTCGTCGCCGCCATACCGTGCGGCGTGGTCATCCGGGCCGATGGAGTCCTGCAGCACCGAGGCGATGGCGCGCAGCACGT
>JBBSST010000061.1:0-9395 GCA_038241735.1 Lysobacterales bacterium | reverse complement strand
GCGAGTCGAAAAATCCCCGTAACAACGAATCAATAGGTTTGCTCCGTCGGGGAAAGAGCCTTTCTTTGGCTACTTTCTTTGGCTCATCAAAGAAAGTCGCTCGCCAAAGGCGAAAGCTCTCGCTTCTGGCAGGAAAACATGCAGCTGCAATAACTTGCAAAAGCAGTCGATCAGAGACCGTTCCAACAGCGAAGCAGACAAATCCTGGCCGCTAACGACGCAAAACCTTGCGCGCTTCGGCAATGCGTCGGAGCGAAGAACACCCGTGCCGATGCGCGCCCGGCAGATAATCCCGGCTCATCAGGAACTCGCCGGTGATCTCGCCGCCGGTGAACTTGAACGTCTGCTTGAACAGCTTCACCCATGACGCCTTGTCGCGTGGTTGATGACTTTCGGACATCACCTGCGCATCCAGCCACTCGGCGAAACCGCCGTGTGAGGCGCGCAGTTGCCGGATCACCTTTGCGTTGTGGATCACCGCATCAATCTTCATGCGGTTGCGGATGATGCCAGCATCGTTGAGCAGGCGCTCGCGGTCGGTTTCGACATATGCGGCGACCTTGTCGACATCAAAGCCGTCAAACGCCCGGCGGAACGCCTCGCGCTTGCCCAGGATGGTTTGCCAGCTCAGGCCGGCCTGGTTGATCTCCAGCACGAGGCGCTCAAACAACACGGCTTCGTCGCGCTGCGGAAATCCGTACTCATGGTCGTGATAAGGACCGTGTAACGGATGTCCAGGTGCGATGTCGCAATAGCAGCTACCCATGGTGGAAGAATAGCGAATGGAGGGTGTGGAAATGTGACGCGGGTTGCCGGGGTTGCGCCGGCAATCATCGGCGCGCGACCATGCGGTGAGTCCACACGACAGGGTTGCCATGGAAATCGCCGATCGCCGCATTGCCACGATTCATTTCACCTTGCTCGACCAGCAAGGCCTGCAGGTTGCCACCACGGTCGGGCATGACCCGCTGGTGTACATGCACGGCACAGGCGGCATCGTGCGTGGGCTGGAGGATGCCCTGGCCGGCAAGCAGGCAGGCGATCGTTTCGAGGTGGAAGTGGCGCCGGATCAAGGCTTCGGCAAGCGTTACGAAGAACTTGTACAGACGCTGCCACGCAGCTTGCTGGACAACGCTGATGCCGCGAAGGTGGGCGCGCGACTGAAGGCGCAGACTGCGCGCGGACCATTGGATGTGGTGGTGACGACGATCGATGGAGAAAATATCACCGTCGATGGCAATCATCCGCTGGCGGGGCGGCCGTTCAGGGCGCAGGTGGAAGTCATCGATGTCCGGCTGGCGACGCCACAGGAGCTGCAGTTCGGCGCGCAATAGACCCGCGGCACGGTTGCACGGATCAGTTCGACAGGCTCTAGAATGTCCGCATGCCTGTCGCGCCCACGCCACTTGCCAACCAGCTGCTGATCGCGCTGCCATCGCTCGCGGATCCCAATTTTTCGCGTTCGGTGGCGCTGATCTGCCAGCACGATGAAGACGGCGCGATGGGCGTGGTGGTCAATCGGCCATCGGAATACACGCTGGGCGCGGTGTTCGAACAGATGGGCATCGACACCCAGGATGATGCATTGCGAGAGCAGGTGGTGCTGATGGGTGGCCCGGTGCATCCGGAGCGTGGCTTCGTGCTGCACGATGGCGTGCGCGAATGGGATTCCAGCCTGGCGATTGCCGAGGGTTTGTTCATCACCACGTCGCGGGACGTCCTCGAGGCGATGGCCTGTGGCGAAGGGCCGCCGCGCGCGACCATGGCGCTGGGTTGTGCCGGCTGGGGCGCAGGCCAGCTTGAATACGAATTGACCGAAAACAGCTGGCTGACGGTGCCGGCCGATACAGAATTGCTTTTCGCCACGCCTCTTGAAGCACGCTGGCAGGCCGCCGCCGGTCGCATCGGCGTCGACATGGCGCGGGTCACCGACTACAGCGGCCACGCGTGAGCATGGCCATCACCCAGTCAATCAAGGCCGACGGCACCGTGATGGGTTTCGATGTGGGGGCGCGACGCATTGGCGTGGCCGTGGGCAGCGCGTTTGGCCACGGTGCGCGTGCGCTCGCGGTGATCGACGTGCACGGCGAGCACACAGATTGGCCGGCCATCGACAAATTGCACAAGGAATGGCGACCCGATGGCTTGGTAGTGGGCGACCCGATGACACTCGATGGCGGCGACCAGCCCATCCGCCTGCGCGCGCATGCGTTCGCACGCGAACTGCAGTCGCGTTACCAGTTGCCGGTGGTGTTGATGGATGAGCGCGCCAGTTCGATCGAGGCGGCGCAGCGATTTGCCGTCGACCGTGCCCAGGGCCGGCGTCGTCGTCGTGATGCCGCAGCGCTGGACGCCGTGGCGGCGGCGGTGATCGTCGAGCGTTACCTCGCAGCGCCCGGCGATGCCACGTTCCTGTAAGCGCGGGCGCGGCGACGCAATGACGCGATAAAGTTTGAGCAGCACGCCTGGTCGCACACAGATGCGCTGAGGCAAAACTGGATGCATTCAGATTGTTTTTTACGCCACTGGGATCGCCATGACATCGCAACTTGATTCCGACGGACGCCTGCGCCACTTGCTTACGCTTGAAGACCTGCCGCGCGCCACCCTGGTAGCGCTGCTCGACCGCGCGCAAGGTTTCGTCGATGCCGATCGCGATCATCACGCCCTTGCCGGAACCGCGATCTGCACGCTGTTCTTCGAGCCTTCGACGCGCACGCGCCTGAGTTTCCAGCGGGCCGGACAACGGCTTGGCGCCGATGTATTGAACTTCGACGCCTCGACCTCGTCGACCACCAAGGGCGAGACTGCGCTCGACACGTTGAAGAACATCGAGGCGATGGGCGTGCGCGGATTCGTGGTGCGGCATTCGGCGGATGGCGCCGTGGCCGAGCTCGCTGCCGCGGCCAATCCGGGCACCGCGTTGCTCAATGCCGGCGATGGCCGCTGCGCGCACCCTACCCAGGGCCTGCTCGACATGCTGACCCTGCGCCAGGCAAAGGGCGCGGATTTCTCGAGACTCAAGGTCCTGATCGTCGGCGACGTCAGGCATTCGCGCGTCGCACGTTCCGACCTGCATGCCTTGCGCACGCTGGGCGCCGGCAACGTGCGATCGATCGAAGGGTCATCCAACAAGAGATCATCGATCGAGGCGTCCTCAATCGAGATCCGCGTATGCGGGCCGCGATCGCTGCTACCCGATGACGGGTTGCTGGCCGGTTGCCAGGTAACGCAGGATTTTGACGCCGCGCTTGAAGGCGTGGACGCAGTGATGATGCTGCGCCTGCAGCGCGAACGCATGGTCGAAGGCCTGGTGTCGTCGCTGGACGACTATCACCGCGATTACGGCCTCAGCGAGAAGCGCTTGCGGCGCGCCGCAGCCGATGCGGTGGTGTTGCATCCGGGCCCGATGAACCGCGGCGTGGAGATCGACGATGCCGTTGCCGACGGACCCCAGTCGTTGATCCTCAAGCAGGTCAACAACGGCGTGGCAACCCGGATGGCGGTGCTGGAGACGTTGCTGGCTTGACCACGCTGCGGCTGGTCAGCTGGATGCAACCCGCGTCACCCAATACCAGATGGCAAAACAATTGAGTATCACCATGCACCAGAAAGCAACCCGGTAATCGGGTTTCCTGGTCTTGTGGCGCAGCAGCTGTTGGGCCAGCAATGCGCCCGGCCATCCGCACAGCAGCTCCAGCAGGTGCAGGGTGGTTTCGGGGGTCCTCCAACGTCCGCGTTGCGCTGCATGTTTGTCGAGGGCGTATGCCATCCAGGTGATCGTGCTCATCACCAGCACGACGAATGTGAATTCAATTGGTAGCCGTTGTTTCGCAATGGCCCAGCCCAGGGCGGCGAGATACAGCATCACGACCACATATTGCACTGCTGCTGGAATGCGCCATGCGCGGGCGTTCCTTGAGGAGGCTGTTCGTGTGGTTCTTGCCTCGACGGGTTTTCTGCTGGCAACGGCGCGCCTCACTGAGGTCGCGCGCAAGCGGCCCTCTTTCTGCGCGGCGGCATACTTCACCAGTTCGCCTTTCTCGGGACGGCGCCCACGTTGCTGGTAATCGCGGACGTGGAAGAACACAGGTTTTTTTTCACCCTCCATGGGCGTGATGAAGCCAAACCCGCGGTCATCGCGCCATTCGGTGATCTTCCCCAGTTGCTCCATGCGTTCCCCGCATCAATTCGGTGTATTGGACACGACCACACGAAGGATCGAATCGGGTGCGCAATGCTCAGTGCAGCAAGCTCAGTGCAGCAAGCTCAGTGCAGCAAGATCAGTGTCGCCAGCCCGAGGAAACTCAGGAAGCCCATCACGTCGGTGACCGTGGTCAGGATCACGCCGCCGGCAAGGGCGGGATCGAAGCCCATGCGCTTGAGGGTCAATGGCACCAACACGCCGCCCAGCGCGGCGGAGCACATGTTGATGGTCAACGCCGAGGCGATCACCAGTGACAACGACACGTCGCGATACCAGATGAATACGATGATGCCGAGCAGGGTGCCCAGCGTGATGCCGTTGATCAAGGCCACGCGGATTTCCTTCCACAACAGGATGCGGGCGTTGGAGCCGCCGATCTGACCCAGGGCCAGGCCGCGCACCATCAGCGCCAGCACCTGGGTACCGGCGTTGCCGCCCATGCCGGCGACGATGGGCATCAGAACGGCGAGTGCGACGATCTTCTGGATCGTGCCCTCGAAACGGCCGACCACGCTGGCAGCGAGGAACGCCGTGCCCAGGTTGACGCTGAGCCAGATGAGCCGGCGCCGGAACGCGCGCCGCACCGGGCTGAACATGTCGTCGTCCTCGTCGAGGCCGGCTGCGCTCAAAGCCTGGTGTTCGGCTTGTTCGCGGATGATATCGACGACGTCGTCGATGGTGATCCGGCCTAGCAGGATGTTGTTGTCATCGACCACCGGCGCACTGATCCAGTCATGGTCGGAAAACTGTCGTGCGACTTCCTCACTGGATTCCTCGACGTCGATCGCCGGTTGCTCGCCGTCGATCAGCTGGTTGATCGGCGTGTTGGCGTCATGCGTGAGCAGCGCCTGCAGCGCGATGCGGCCGAGATACTGGTGGCGGCGACTGACCACGTACAAGTGATCCGTATGCTCGGGCAGTTCACCGCGCAGGCGCAGGTAGCGCAGTACGACATCCACCGTGGTGTCGGCGCGCACCGTCACCACGTCGGGATTCATCAGGCGGCCGGCGGTGTCCTCGTGGTAGGACAGGACCTGTTCGAGGCGCTCGCGGTTCTCGCGGTCCATCGACTTGAGCACCTCGTCGATGACCGTGTCCGGCAGGTCTTCGACCAGGTCGGCGAGGTCGTCGATGTCGAGATCCTCGACGGCGGCCACGATCTCGTCGGGGTCCATGTCGGCCAGCAGGCTTTCGCGCACTTCGTCGCCGACGTGGACAAGTACCTCGCCGTCATCCTCCGGATCAACCAGCCCCCACACCACCTGGCGCTTGGCCGGTGGCAGCGATTCGAGCAGGTTGCCGATCTCCGCCGGCGCCAGGGTGTTGATCAATCGCCTGACCGGCCCCAGTCGACCACTGTCGAGCGCATCCGACAGCAGGCGCAGCTGACGCGCGGTCTTGTCGTGGCGGACGGGCTCGGCCATGCGGGTAAGGATCGTGTGGCAGCGGTCGCCTACAAGGCGTCTGCCGCGCTCCGAACGCCAGGCCAAGGATGGCCGGGCTGGACGATCTTGGGTCGATACAGTTGCGCCATGGATGGCATCCCCGAGGTCGGTTGGTCGCGACACGAGGGCGCGACAGGATCAAGCGTTCATGCGCACATTATCGCCTGCGTTGATGACGTCTGCGCATGTCGTGATGGTGGTCCTACGGAGCCCCGGACTTGTTTGCCGGGGCCATGGCCTGCGTGGTCGGGGGCGTATTGGCCCGCAACCACTTCTCGATGCCGGCGCGATCGCGCGCACGCAGCAGTGCTGGCGCGCGCGAGCGCAGCACGCCGAGGTCGAGCATGCGGATGGCCTGTCGCAATTCCAGCAATGTGCCCGGGTGCAGGCTGAATTCCTCAAGTCCCAGCGCCAGCAACAGCGGCGCGAACGTGGCGTCGCCGGCCATTTCGCCGCACACGGCCACGGGTTTTCCGCGCCGCCTGGCGGTGCGTATGACACTTTCAAGCAGGCGCAGCAAGGCCGGATGCAGGGGCGTGTAAAGCTCGCCGAGCGCCTCGTTGTTGCGGTCTGCGGCGAGCAGGTACTGGATCAGGTCGTTGGTGCCGATCGAGAGGAAATCGATGGCGTCGATGAAGTCGGGCAGGGCGAGCGCGGCAGCCGGTACTTCGATCATCGCACCCAGCGCGATGTGTTCGGCGACTTCATGGCCTTCGCTGCGCAAATCGCGTTTGACCTGTTGCAGCAACGCGGCGACGGCGACGACCTCCTCGCGGCTGCTGATCATCGGCACCAGCATGCGTACCGGGCCGTAGCCCGAGGCACGCACGATCGCCCGCACCTGCGTTTCAAACACGTCCGGGTGCGCCAGCGCCAGGCGCACGCCGCGCAGGCCGAGTGCCGGGTTGGGTTCGTCGCTCAGGGCAAGTCCGGTGCGGTCGGCCTTGTCGGCGCCGACGTCGAGGGTGCGGATGGTCACCGTGCGGCCGGTCATGCCCAGCGCCACGTCGCGGTAGGCGCGGAACTGTTCGTCCTCGCCGGGGAGTTCGTCGCGCTGCAGGAACAGGAATTCGGTGCGATACAAGCCGACCCCAGCCGCGCCCAGCGCATGCGCTTCGGCCACGTCCTCGCGCGATTCGGCGTTGGCCAGGATGCGGATGTCGACGCCATCCAGGGTGCGTGATGGCTCGCGCCTGAGGCGATGCAGCTGCTTGCGCTCGCGCTGGCCCTCGCGCACGCGCATGCGATGGGCGCGCAGGTCATCGGAATTGGGTTCCATGACCAGCAGGCCGTTGCCACCGTCGACGATGAGAACGTTGCCATCGTTGATTTGTTGCAGTGCCTGGGTTGCGCCTACGACCAGCGGCAGGTGCAGGCTGCGCGCAAGGATGGCGCTGTGTGACAGCGCGCTGCCGCCGACGGTGACGATCGCGATCACCCCTTGCGACTGCAGCTGCATGAGTTCGGATGGTGCGACGGTGTCGGTGACCAGGATCTCGCCGGCGACGCCGCCCAAGTCCGGTTCGCGCTGGTGCAGCGCCGCGTGCAAGCGGCCGATGACGTGGTCGATGTCGTCGATGCGGTTGCGGAAATACGCATCGTCCATTTGCGCGAACACGGCCGCGAGGCGATTGCGCTGCAGGCGCAGGGCGTAATCGGTGCCGTACAGGCCCTTGCGGATCAGCTCTTCCAGTCCGCGCAGCAGTTCAGGGTCATCAAGCAGCAGCGTGTGCATGTCGATGAACTCACCCACCTCATGGGCCAGTGCACCATGCAGGCGGTCGCGCAGCGCCAGCATTTCTGCGCGCACGGTTGCGATGGCATCGTGCAGGCGGGCGAGTTCGGCATCCACCGCGTCGGCGGCGATGCGTTCTTCGGCGACCTCCACCGTGTGCGGCACGCGCACTCGTGCCCGGCCCAGCGCGTTGCCCCTGGATGCGCCATGACCGGACAGGACGCGCCTCATCAACTGCCCTCGTCGAATCGTCGCTCGAACAACGAGGCGACGGCATCAGCCGCGGCGACTTCGTCTTCACCTTCCACACGCAGCACCACCGGCGTGCCCTGTCCTGCGGCCAGCAGCATCACGCCCATGATGCTTTTGGCGTTGACCTCGCGACCCTTGGCCGTCAGCGTCGCATTGCAGCGATAGCCGGCCAATATCTGCACCAGTTTGGCGGTCGCGCGCGCATGCAGGCCGAGCTTGTTGGCGATGAGAAGTTCGCGTTCGATCATTCGTGTGTCTCTGGCGGTCTCATCCGTTCGGCGGAGAGGATGGGGTGGATGGGCAGGCATGGACAACGATCACGCGTCGCCCGGAATCACCCCGTTGCGGGCACCTGCCGCGGCGACGGCAGGCAGTTCATCAAGTTCGAGTTCCGGGTAATTCATTACCCGCAACAGCATTGGCAGGTTCAAGCCCGACACGCGGCGGACCGGGGTGCCAAGCCGCGCCAGTCGGGCGGCGAGGTTGCTGGGCGTGGCGCCATACAGATCGGTCAGCAACAACACGCCGAAGCCATCATCGACCCGCCGCAACGCCGCGCTGGCCTGCGGCAACAATACGTCAGGGTCGCCATCGAACGGCACCTCGAACGCCTCCAACTTCAACGGCAGGTTGCGCAGCAGCGATGTCGCGACCTCGACCAACGCCGCGCCGATACCAGTGTGTGTGACGAGGAGGATGCCGACGGCCATGCGGCAAAGTTAACAGACGCAGGTGGCAGGCCGGAAGCACGGATCACCGCCCGGCCTGGCGCACGCCGCCGAATCTGTCACATGGGACGTGGCGCGAAATATGCGCAGCGAGGCTGGGCCGACCATCGCCATGTGCCCGGACAGACTGGACCGTGGCTGGTCTGGACGTGGAGAAATACGCTGGCCGGAGGGCCATTCCGCCCGGTCAGTCCAGCTCGCGATGATAGGTGGCGACATCCGGCCAGCCGTTTTCGCGGGTGTGCTCGGCGAGTTTTTCGGTCAGGTAGACCGAGCGGTGGCGACCGCCGGTGCAGCCGAATGCAATGGTGACGTAGCTGCGGGTATCGGAGCGCATGCGCGGCAGCCAGGTATCGAGGAAGTCGATGACCTGGGCCACGTATTGGTTCACATCGACCTGAGCGTCGAGATAATCGCGCACGTCGCGGTCGCGTCCTGACAGCGGGCGCAGGCGTGCATCCCAGTGCGGATTGGGCAACACGCGCGCGTCGAACACGAAATCCGCATCCGGCGGCACGCCGCGGCGATAGGCGAACGATTCGAACAGCAGCGACAACGAATCGCCCTGGTGGAGATCGAGGTCGGTGGTCACCCGACGCCGCAGCTGATGCACGTTGAGGTCGCTGGTGTCGATGATCACATCGGCCAGCGCGCGCAGCGGCTTGAGTACCTGGCGCTCCAGGGCGATGGCATCGGCCAGTGCCAGGCCAAGGTGGCTAAGCGGATGGCGGCGTCGCGTGTCGGCGTACCGCTTGAGCAAGACTTCGTCGCGGGTGTCGAAGAACACCAGCTTCGGGTCGAGGCCCATCGCGCCGACGGCCGACAACCATTGCGGGATGTTGGCAAGATCGCTGTGGCGGTTACGCACGTCGATGCTGACGGCGAGTTTCTGCGGCGCACCGTCGGCGGCGGCGACGCTGCGCACGAAATCAGCCAGCAGGTCCGCAGGCAGGTTGTCGACGCAATAGAAGTCGAGGTCCTCGAACGTTTTCAATGCCACCGACTTGCCGCTGCCCGACAGGCCGCTG
>JBBSST010000060.1:0-9704 GCA_038241735.1 Lysobacterales bacterium | reverse complement strand
GGACCCGGCCAACATGAAGACCAACGCCAGGAAAGACGGCGGTGACTGGGTCATCAACGGCGGCAAGATGTGGATCGCCAACGGCAACATCGCCGACATCGCCATCGTCTGGGCGCAGACCGACGACGGCATCCAGGGCTTCATCGTCGAGAAGGATTTCGCCGGTTTCAACGCGCAGGAAATCAAGCACAAGATGAGCCTGCGCGCCTCGGTGACCTCGGCGTTGTTCTTCGACAACGTGCGCGTGCCCGAAGCCAACCGCCTGCCCAACGTGAAAGGCCTGAAAGGCCCGCTGGGCTGCCTGACCCAGGCGCGCTTCGGCATCACCTGGGGGCCGATCGGTGCAGCCATTGCCTGCCTCGACGAAGCGCTGAAGTATTCCAAGGAGCGCATCTTGTTCAACCGTCCGCTGGCTGCGACGCAGAGCGCACAGCTGAAGATGGCCGACTGGGCGCGACGCATCACCTCGGCGCAGTTGCTGTCACTGCAGCTCGGCCGTCTCAAGGACGCCGGCAAGATGCAGCCGACCCAGGTATCGCTGGCGAAATGGAACAATTGCCGCATGGCCATCGACATCGCCCGTGAGGCGCGCGACGTGCTTGGCGGCGCCGGCATCACCACCGAGTACTGCCCGATCCGCCATGGCCTGAACATGGAATCGGTGATCACCTATGAAGGCACCGAAACCGTGCACCAGTTGGTGGTGGGGCGCGAGTTGACGGGCATCAACGCGTTCTGATCATGGCCGGTGTTACCCGCGCGTGGGTCGATTGCCGGGCCCATGCGGTGCAAGCCGGATCGGGCTGTGGGGCAATCGCGCGGAAAATGTCGGGCGAAGCGCCGCACGGACTGCAGTGATGTTTGATGGCGCAGGTCGGGGCTACGCCCCCGATGTCCGGTTTGCCGGAAGCGCTGCAAAAAAACCGTCGGGCGCGTAGTCCCGGCCTACGGAAGATGACGCTGTGACCCAACCCCTGATTCCCGCACGCATGCGCAGCCTCAACCGCGCCGAGATCTGCGACGTCAATTTCACCGAATTCGTGCGCGACTGGAACGGCCGCAGCGATGTCGCAGCGCCGGCACCAGGCGAGGCGATCCTAGACGGCAGTGCGCTTGACGCGCGTGGTTTCCGCGAACTGTTTGAATCGCAGCTGGTTTCGCGACATCTTGATTTGATGGCGCGGGTGTTGCGCGTGCAGAACAAGGTCTTCTACACCATCGGTTCGTCCGGCCACGAGGGCAACGCGATGGTCGCGCGGCTCACCCGGCACACCGATCCTGCGTTCCTGCATTACCGCAGCGGCGCGTTCATGGCCGAGCGCTTCCGCAAGTTGCCGGGCAGTGATGGCAAGCCGCGTGATCCGGTGATGGATTCGGCACTGTCGTTTGCCGCCAGCAAGGATGATCCGGCAAGCGGTGGCCGTCACAAGGTCTGGGGAAGCAAGCCGCTGTGGGTATTGCCGCAGACCTCGACGATCGCCTCGCACTTGCCCAAGGCGTTCGGCACGGCAGTGGCGATCGAGCAGGGCAGGCGTATTGGCCATGCCTTGCCGATACCCGATGACAGCATCGCCATCTGCTCGTTCGGTGACGCGTCCAGCAACCACGCCACCGCGCAGACCGCCTTCAACGCCGCTGCATGGACCGCGTACCAGAAACTGCCGGCACCGGTGTTGTTCGTGTGCGAGGACAACGGCATCGGCATCTCGGTGAAGACGCCAAGCGGCTGGGTGGCGCAGAACTTCCGCAGTCGTCCCGACCTGGATTATTTCCACGCCGACGGGCTCGACCTGGCGACGGGTTACGGCGACGTGCAACGCGCGGTCGAACATTGCCGGCGGACGCGGCGCCCCACCTTCCTGCACCTGCGCACGATGCGCATCATGGGTCACGCCGGCACCGACTTCGAAATCGAGTGGCGCAGCATCGAGGAGTTGTGCGCGCTGGAGGCAACCGATCCGCTGCTGCGCAGCGCCGCGATCGCGCTGGAATCCGGAGCGATGACCCGGGATGAGATCCTTGCCCTGTACGAGGACACGCGACGCAGGTGTTTTGCCGCAGCCGAAGACGCCGACAGCCGCCCACGCCTGACCGATCTGGCCGACGTGATGGCTCCGCTGGCACCCTATACGCCGGACAAGGTGCAGGCCGAAGCAACGCGCTTCGACTTTGTCGACAAGCGTGTGGCCGCCTTCGGCGGCGAAGCCAAACTGCCCGAAAAACAGGCCCCCAGGCACCTTGCGATCCAGATCAACAACGCCTTGCATGACCTGTTCTGCAAATACCCAGAGGCCTCGCTGTTTGGCGAGGACGTGGCCCAGAAAGGCGGCGTGTACACGATCACCAAGGGCCTGCACACGGCGTTCGGCAACAAGCGCGTGTTCAACACGCTGCTCGACGAAACCATCATCCTTGGCCTGGCCCAGGGTTACGCCAACATGGGCATGTTGCCGTTGCCGGAAATCCAGTACCTGGCGTATTTCCACAACGCCTGCGACCAGATCCGCGGCGAGGCGGCGAGCCTGCAGTTCTTCAGCAATGGCCAGTACCGCAACCCGATGGTCGTGCGCATCGCCTCGCTGGGCTACCAGCGCGGGTTTGGCGGCCACTTCCACAACGACAACTCGATTACCGCATTGCGCGACATCCCCGGTCTGGTCGTTGGTTGCCCGTCGCGCGGCGACGACGCGGCGATGATGCTGCGCACGCTGGCGGCGCTGGCCAAGGTCGATGGCCGCGTCTGCGTGGTACTCGAACCGATCGCGCTGTACATGGCCAAGGACCTGCACGAGCCGGGTGACGGCGGTTGGTTGACCGAGTATCCGGCGCCCGACCGCGCGCTGACCCTCGGCGAGGAGCGTGTCTACGACGAAGCCGCGACCGATTGCGTGATCTTCAGTTTTGGCAATGGCATCCCGATGAGCCTGCGCGCAGCGCGCGCCATCGAGAAAAACCATGGCTGGAAGGTGCGCGTGGTCGACCTGCGCTGGCTGGTGCCGCTCAACGAGGCTGCGATCGCGCGGCATGCGGGCGAGTGCGCACGCATCCTGGTGGTCGACGAAGGCCGCCACAGTGCCGGCGTGGGCGAGGGCATCATCACTGCGATCACCGAAGCGGGTTTTGGCGGCAAGCCACTCAAGCGGGTGGTGGGCGCCGACACGTTCACGCCGCTGGCCGGTGCGGCGTTCCTGGTGATCCCGTCCGACGAGCAGATCATCGCCGCCGCCGCCGAACTGGCGCAAGGCTGACCTGCGATGTGCGGGCTGGCGGGCATGCTGCTGGCCTCATCTGCACACGATGAAGCCGGTTTTTCCGCGCTGGCAAGTGCGATGGGCGACACGCTCGCCCATCGCGGCCCGGATGATCGCGGCGTCTGGGTCGACCCGGAGGCCGGTATTGCCCTCGCGCACCGAAGGCTGAGCATCCTCGACCTGTCGCCGCTGGGCCACCAGCCGATGGCGTCGGCGGATGGGCGCTACGTTGTCGCCTACAACGGCGAGATCTACAACTTTGCGGCCTTGCGTGACGAGCTGTTGGCCAAGGGTCACGCATTCCGCGGGCATTCCGATACCGAGGTGCTGCTGGCCGCGGTGGTGGAGTGGGGTATCGACGCCGCGCTGCCACGCTGCAACGGCATGTTTGCGATCGCGCTGTGGGACCGGCAGGAGCGCTGCCTGTGGCTGGCGCGTGACAGGGTTGGCAAGAAGCCGTTGTATTACGGCTGGGCCGGCGCGCAGTTCGTGTTTGCCTCCGAGCTCAAGGCGCTGTGGCGGCACCCTGGTTTCGACAATGGCGTTGATCGCGATGCGCTGGCGCTGCTGCTGCGGTTCGATTATATCCCCGCGCCGCATTGCATCCACGAGCGCACCTTCAAGCTGATGCCGGGTGCATTGCTGCGCATCGATGCGCGCGCGGTTGCACAAGGCGCTGCGAGGCATGATCCGGGGCAGGCGCAACAGAAATTCTGGGATGCGCGCGAACGCATGGGCAATGCGCTTGCGAATCCCTATCGCGGCGATGATGTCGAAGCGGAAGAGCAACTCGATGCGTTGCTGCGCGATGCCATTGGCCTGCGCACGGTGGCCGACGTGCCGGTGGGCGTGTTCCTTTCGGGAGGCACGGATTCGTCCGTGGTCACGGCGCTGATGCAGGTGCAGGCAACGCAGCCGGTGCGCAGCTTCACCATCGGATTCGAAGGCTCGCATCACGACGAGGCGCAGCTGGCCAAGCAGGTTGCCGCGCACCTGGGAACCGCGCACACCGAGCTGTACGTGTCCGGCAGCGATGCGCTGGCCGTGGTTCCGCAACTGTCAACGATGTTCGATGAGCCGTTTGCCGATGCCTCGCAGGTGCCGACCGCGCTGGTGTGCCGACTCGCACGCAGCGCGGTGACGGTTGCACTGTCGGGCGATGGCGGCGACGAGCTGTTCTTCGGCTACAACCGCTACCGGCGCGCCTTGCGCAACTGGCGATTGCTGCAACGGATGCCGCGATTTGCGCGCCGCATGCTGGCACGCGAGACCCATGGCGAAGCGTCGCGTACCGGTGGGTATGCCGCGCTGGCCGCGGAGATGGGTGCGCGCGGCATCGGCGATGTCTATCGCAACCGCGTATCGCGCTGGCGCGACCCGTCCGCGGTCGTGCTGGGCGCAGGCGAGCCGCGCGGCATCTATTTTGAATCCGATCCACTGGCCGGTGCAGGCACGGCGGCCGACGCGATGATGCTGGCCGATTTCATGGCGTATTTGCCCGATGACCTGCTGTGCAAGATCGATCGCACCAGCATGGCCGCAAGCCTTGAGGCCCGCGCACCGCTGCTGGATGCGCGCGTGGCCGAGTTTGCATGGTCGCTGCCGTTGTCGATGAAATATCGCGATGGCATGAGCAAGTACCTGCTCAAGCGCGTGCTTCGACGCTACCTGCCGGACGCGATGATCGATCGTGACAAGCGCGGCTTCGGCGCGCCGGTCAGTGATTGGCTGCGCGGCGACCTGCATGGTTGGGCCGATGACCTGCTGGGCCAGGATCGCCTGCGCCGCGAGGGTTATTTCGATGCCGGCGCCATTGCAGACATCTGGGCCGCATTCGGCAAGGGCGAGCGCAAATGGCACACGCACCTGTGGAGCGTGCTGATGTTCCAGGCGTGGCTCGACCACTGGCAGGCGGCGCGCGCGCGCGCCTCGCGGGGCATTCACGCAGCGTAGTACAGGCTGGAAACAAGCCGCCGTGAATCGTGCGGATCGTCTTGTTGCGTGCATTGGCGAGGCCGCCGCACCTGATTGTTTCCAAGTGCCCACCTGCAAGGATATTTTCGATGGCCAAGACCAGGGTTGCTGTTTTCGTTGGGAGCCTGCGCAAGGATTCGTTCAACCGCAAGCTGGCCCGTGCGGTCGAAAAACTCGCACCGACCGATTTCGAGTTCAATCACGTTCGCATCGACAACCTGCCGCTGTACAACCAGGACTTCGACGGCGATTATCCTGCCGAGCCGGCGCGCCTGAAGAAGGACGTCGAGGCAGCCGACGCGCTGCTGTTCGTCACCCCTGAATACAACCGTTCGGTCCCCGGCGTGCTGAAGAACGCGATCGACATTGGCTCGCGGCCGTGGGGCACCAATTCTTTTGCCGGCAAGCCGGCGGGCGTGCTGGGTGTTTCCATCGGTGCGATCGGTACCGCGCTTGCACAACAGCACCTGCGTAACGTGCTGGCTTACCTCGACGTGCCGACGCTGGGGCAGCCGGAGGTGTTCCTTCAGTTCAAGGACGGCCTTATCGATGACGATGGCGGCATTGCCGACGAAAAGACGCGCAAGTTCCTGCAGGGCTATGTCGACACGTACGTGGCGTGGGTGAACAAGCAGCGCCGCTAGAATCCCGCAGGAGCCACCTGATCCGCGCAGCCGCCGCCGACTTGGCTGCTACGGGAATTGTTCCCGCCCGCGTGCGGTCAGCACGGCGATATCGCGCTCGCCGCGGTGTTCGACGCGCACCAGTCCGGCGCCCGGCGTATCGCCGATGGCGTCTTCACCCAGCCACGCCAGTTCGCGCAGCAGCACGCTCATGCGCAGGCCGAGTCGCTTGCACAGGCGCGGCAGCGATATTCCTCCAGGCTCAGCGGCAAGCAGCGCGAGCAGGGCATCAGTCGTGGACGGCGAGGGGGATGTCACGCGGCGCGCCTGTGGAGGGGTCTGGCACGTGCGGCAGCACGATTACGGGACTGGATTTCGACGTGGGCGTACGGGCTTCATCAGCGAAACTCGACAGCGGCACCAGTGCGTTGGTCTCGGGATAATAGGCCGCCAGGCAACCGCGCGGGATGTCGTACTCAACCAGCAGGAAGCGCCGCACCCGGCGCTGTACGCCGTCGTCGCACAGGCTTTCCATATCGATCCAGTCGCCCGCCTGCATGTGCAGTCGGGCGATGTCGTCCTTGTTTGCAAACAGCACGCGGCGTTCGCCGAATACTCCGCGATAGCGATCGTCGAGGCCGTAGATCGTGGTGTTGTACTGGTCGTGTGAGCGCACCGTGGTCAGGGTGAACACCGGCTGCGCGTTGGCGGCGCGGGCGCGATGCACCGGCAGGTCGGTGGGTATGGCATGCGGCTTGAACACGGCCTTGCCCTCCGGGGTGCGCCATTCCCGTCGTGCGGCGCTGTTGTCCAGCCTGAATCCACCGGGCACGTGCACGCGCACATTGAAATCATGGAAGTCATCGAACACCGCGGCGATGGCGTCGCGGATACGGTCGTAATCCTCGACCAGCCAGGCCCATCGGGTCTTGCTGCGCGTGCCCAGCGTTGCCTGGGCCAGGCGCGCGACGATTGCAGGTTCTGACAGCAGCTGCGTGGATGCCGGCGCGTTGATGCCGGTCGACAGGTGCACCATGCTCATTGAATCCTCGACCGTGACGGCCTGCGGAGTGCCTGCCTGCATGTCGATCTCGGTGCGTCCCAGGCACGGCAGGATCAGCGCGTCGCGCCCATGCACGAGGTGGCTGCGGTTGAGCTTGGTGGCGACATGCACGGTCAGCGCACAGTTGCGCAGTGCGCGATGGGTGGCGACGGTGTCGGGGGTGGCGGTGGCGAAGTTTCCGCCCATGCCGAAGAACACCTTGCCGCGACCATCGAGCATCGCCTCGATCGCGCCGATGGTGTCGAAACCCGCTTCGCGCGGCGGCTCGAAGGCGAACACCTGCGCAAGACGGTCGAGGAACCCTTGTGCCGGTTGTTCGTAGATGCCCATCGTGCGGTCGCCCTGCACGTTGCTGTGGCCACGCACCGGACAGGCGCCAGCGCCGGGACGGCCGAGGTTGCCGCGCAGCAGCAGCAGGTTGACCAGCATCTGGATCGTCGCCACCGAATGCTTGTGCTGGGTGATGCCCATGCCCCAGCACACGATCGTCCCGACCGCATCGATGTAGATCTCGGCGGCACGCTGCAACTGCTCGCGCGACAAACCCGATTCAGTTTCAATGGTGTGCCAGCTTTCACGCGCCACGTCGGTCTGGAAGACATCGAAGCCGCAGGTGTGCCGGGCGATGAAGTCGACGTCGAGGATGCGCGCCGCGCCATCGGTTTGCGCCTGCGCATCGGCGTCCAGCACGTGCTTGATGATGCCCTTGACTGCGGCCAGGTCGCCGCCGATGCGCAGCTGGAAGTAATCCGACGAGATCCGGGTCGAACCGCCGTGCAGCATTTCCAGCGTGTCCTGCGGATCGGAAAAGCGCTCCAGCCCGCGTTCGCGCAGTGGATTGAACGACACGATCGCGGCGCCGCGCTTGGCCGCGCGGCGCAGTTCGCCGAGCATGCGCGGATGGTTGGTGCCAGGGTTCTGGCCGAAGATGAAAATCGCATCGGCGAGCTCGAAGTCTTGCAGCGACACCGTGCCCTTGCCTACGCCGATCTGCGGGGTCATACCGGTGCCGGAGGGTTCGTGGCACATGTTGGAACAGTCGGGAAAGTTGTTGGTGCCGTATTCGCGTACGAACAACTGGTACAGGAATGCGGCCTCGTTGCTGGTGCGGCCAGAGGTGTAGAAGATCGCTTCGTTCGGTGAATCCAGGCCGTTGAGATGGGCCGCGATACAGGCGAACGCGTCGTCCCACGCAATCGGCAGGTAATGGTCGCTGGCCGCGTCCCAGCGCAGCGGATGGGTCAGGCGACCCTGGTTCTCCAGCCAATGATCGCTGTAACGCGCCAGTTCGGCGACGCTGTGCGTGGCGAAAAGCTCGGGCGTCGCGCGATGCCGCGTTGATTCCGCCGCGACGGCCTTGGCACCGTTTTCGCAGAACTCGAACGTCGAGGTGTGATCGCGATCCGGCCACGCGCAGCCGGGACAGTCGAAGCCATCAGGCTGGTTGGTCGAGAGCAGGGTCTTGGCGCCATGCACCGGCACGTCCTGCTGGATCAAATGCTTGGCGACGTTGCGCAAGGCATCCCAGCCGCCCGCGGGACGGTCATAGCGACGAATGGTTTTCTTGCTCATGTGGCGATCCCGGGTGAAGCGGCGAGCAAACGCCATGGATGCGTGTAGACCACGTGGCCGTCGTCGCGGGCAAACCCGACCAGGGTGAGGCGGGACGATTCGGCCAGCGCAATGGCCAGCGCGGTGGGCGCCGAGATCGCGACCAGCATGGGGATGCCCACTTGCGCGGCTTTCATCACCATCTCATAACTGGCGCGACTGGTGACCACCACGAAGCCTGATGCGGGATCAATGCCGGCGCGCGACATCGCGCCGATGACTTTGTCCAGCGCGTTGTGGCGACCGACATCCTCGCGCACCAGCACCACGCCGCCATCGGCATGGGCCCACGCGGCGGCGTGGACGGCGCCGGTGAGGGCATTCAAGGGCTGCCGGGCATGCAGTTCGCGCAGGGCACGGTCGATGGCATGGGTGGGCATGGAAATGCCGTCGACCACGGTCGGCGGCAAGCGCAATACCGCGTCGATCGAAGCGGTGCCGCACAGCCCGCAGCTGCTGCGTCCGAGCAGGTTGCGGCTGCGCGAATCCAGTGCGCTGGCGCGCGCCGGCGGAATTGCCATGTCGACGCAGATGCCTTCCAGTGACGTGCTGGTGGCGGTGATCGCGAGCTCTTTGGCGTGCGAGACGATGCCTTCGCTCAGGCTGAAGCCGAGGGCAAGGTCGTCGAGATCATCGGGCGTGGCCATCATCACGGCGAACGACGTGCCGTTGTAGGACAGCGCGATCGGCACCTCGGCGGCAACCAGGTCGCGGGTGTCTTCGACACGATCCCCGCGCCGGCGCTGCACGCGTTTGTCGACCGCGCCGCGCGGCGTGTCCTGCTGGCGATCAGATAGTTTCATCTCAAGGCGCGAGGTTATCGCGAAACAACAATGCTTGCCGCGAACCGCCGGGATAGCGCCATCCGCAAGCCCGGCATGCCGGTGCCTGCGGATGTCGATCGGTCCGCGTCAATCGGGCCGCGTCGATCGTCACGCGTCGATCGGCCCCGCGTGGAGAGGGCTATTGCGCGGCAATGACCCGGATATCGACGCGTCGATTGGGGGCCAGGCAGTCAATCAACGATTGGCGGGCCTTGTCATCGCATTGCACGATTGGCTCGACGCTGCCGCGACCGACGGCGGTGATCCTGTTGGCCGGCACACCGCTGCGCACCAGATAGTCTCGCACGCTGTTGGCGCGGCGCGTGGACAGATCGAGGTTGGCCTTGTCGTTGCCGAT
>JBBSST010000059.1:0-10504 GCA_038241735.1 Lysobacterales bacterium | reverse complement strand
GAATCGACGGTGGCCTCTACATTCTGCAGGCCCGCCCGGAGACCGTGCAGTCCCGCCGGCCCGCGGGCCGGCGCACCCCGGTCCTGATGTACCCGGCCGGCCGGGTGCTGTCCTTGCGCCAACCGTTGCACGGCGCATCGGCCACCCAGATCCGCGAACGCATCGCTGCCGGCCTTCCGTGGCGTGACGACGTTCCAGAAGCGGTCGCCGCGTACATCCAGGACCAGCGCCTGTACCTGCCCAAAAAACATGGACCTGCCGTTTAAACAGGCCGCGTGGCCAGGCCGCCTGAACAGACCCGCCACGCCACATCGCTATAATCCGCCTCCGTATCAACACCCCAGAGTCCCGCACCCTTGACCAGCACCGCGCACGTCATCAAGACCCGCCTTCCCAACCCACCGCCTTCGGTCGACGCCTTGCTCAAATCCGTCCGCGACGCAGTCGCCGAGCTCAAGGCCCACGACGTCGTTGAAATCGACGTGCGCGACAAGACCAGCGTCTGCGACTACATGGTGGTCGCTTCGGGCACCTCGACCCGCCACGTCAAGTCGATTGCCGACGAAGTCGTGCGTTTTGCCAAGCAGCTCGACTGCCAGCCGCTGGGCGTGGAAGGCGAGCGCGAGGCCGAATGGGTGCTGGTCGACCTGGGCGACGTGGTGGTCCATGTGATGCTGCCGCGCGTGCGCGAGTTCTACGCACTCGAGCGTCTGTGGACGGTTGGCGATGAGCCGCCGGACGACGACATCCGATACTGATCGGCGCCGAGACCTGCCTGGGCCCGCGAATCGGCATGCATGCGCCGACCCACCGCAGTGCGTGATGTTGATCGCGGCGCCCGTCGCTGATCGCGATCCGCGATGGATCAAGGTCCGAGGCCGCGCCGAGACCCACCTCAAGAGAGGGTGAACCCGTGAAAGCCCGCCTCATTGCCGTCGGCGAACACGCCCCCGATTGGGTCGCGACGGGGTTCGTCGAATACCAGAAGCGCCTGTCGCACTGGTTGCCCCTGGAACTGGTCGAAGTCACGCCGGGCTTGCGCGGCAAACACCGCGATGTCGTCCGCGCAACCCAGGACGAAGGTGCGCGCGTGATCGCCGCGTTGCCAAAAAACGCGCATGTCGTCGTCCTCGACGGCCGCGGCAAGCAACATTCATCCGAACAACTGGCTGTGCGCCTGGAACACTGGCGCGGACTGGGCCGCGACCTGGCCTTCTTGATCGGTGGCCCGGACGGCCACGCTCCGGATGTGAGCGCACGCGCCGACGAACAATGGTCGTTGGGCCCGCTGACCCTGCCGCACATGCTGGTGCGCCTGGTGCTGGCCGAGCAGGTGTATCGCGCCGCAGCGATGCTGGCCAACCATCCCTACCATCGCGCCTGACGCGATGCCTGCCGACAAGACGAAGCCCGCACAGAGCGGGCTTCGTCGTGATCGGTGGTTGAAGACAGGACAGGAATGCGTTCCAGGAAACCTCAGTCCAGGCTGAAGGCGACGGGCACGATGCCGATGGCCTGCACCGCCTGGCCATTTTTCATCGCCGGCCGGAACGTCCAGTGCTTGAGCACGAACCGGCGCGCCGCTTCATCGAGTACGCGATGACCGCTGCTGGACTGGACATCGACCTGCAGCGGACGGCCATCGATATCGACCAGCACCTGCAGCATCACCGTGCCTTGCAGGCCGGCGATCACCGCATCACGCGGATACGTCGGCGAGGGCGCCTTGGCATACTCCAGGCGGACGCCGGTCGTGGGCGATGTGCCGGCGGCGACGTCGGTCGGTGCGGTCTCCGCGGTCGGGGTGATGGTCTCCTGTGCCAGGAGCACGCCCTCGTCGAGCACCACCTGGTCGATCACCGGCTGGACGATGTCGGGCCGGGTCGCGGTCTGCGTGGCCTGCGTCCGTGGCGGGACGACTTCGGCGGTTTCCACTGGCGGTAACGGCGGTTGGATGACGTCGATGATCGGCACGACGGTGATCGTGCGTTCGCCATCTGGCAGCAGCGACGGCATGCCTGCAGGGACCAGCAGCAACAACAGCACTGCGACGTTGAGCGTGATGGCGCCAGCGCCGGCGGCGATGCGCGCGGTGTCGAGGCGAAAGCTGGAAACCTCGGTGAACGAATGAGCGTGTTGCAGGACCATGACCCACCTCCCTGGTTACGTTGCACGATTTACGCTTGCACAACTCGTAACGCACGAACGACGAACATGGGGTTGAGCCTGCCCGCTGCATGCGGCATCCGACTCGACGACAGCTTCACGTTGCATCTCGATGGCGTGCACGGCAAGTGACGGGCGGATGGGCGGCGCATTTCCGCGGACGGATGGGCCACATGACAAGGCCCGCGTGTGCGGGCCCGGTCGGTCATCGATGAGATCGCATCGACGGAAATCGGCGATCTACGGATTTGGTGGCGGGTCGGGATTCCGCGCCAGCCCACCGTCGTCGGGATCGGGCTTCCTTTTCGGATGCGGCTGGCGCGCGTCGTCGCGATCGCGTGGCTGCGGCTCCGCGTAACCGGGATTGCGTCCTGGCCTGGTATCCGGCGAGGGCGGGGCGGTCTTGTCGGCAGTCGGTTTGTCCTTGCCCGTCATGTCAGCGGCCCAGCTCAAACACCACGTCGAGGTTCGCCGTCAGCGTGGTTTCACCCGGCGACACCGGCGAGGATCCGGCGCGGTCGAAGGCTTCGGCCTTGGCCATCATCATCATCGGCCGCGGCGGCACGAAACCGCCACCTTCGCTGATGCTGACGATGCGCCTGACCTTCAGGTCCAGTGACTTGGCATACATCGCGGCACGTTTCTGCGCCTTGTCCAGTGCAGCGCGACGGGCCTCGTCGTAGACCACTTCCGGCTCGTCGATCTCGAAGCTGGGGCCGTTGACCTGGTTGGCGCCGCTGGCGACCAGTGCATCGAGCACCTTGCCGAGCTTGCCGATCTCGCGGACCTTGATGCTGACGGTGTTGCTGGCCTGGTAGCCGGTAATCGTTGGCGGCTGGTTGTCGGTGTACTTGTATTGCGGGCTGACGTTGATGCCGCTGGTCTGGATGTCCTTCTCGGCGATGCCGGCAGTCTTGATCGCGGCCATCACCTTGTTCATCTGTTCGGCGTTGCTGCGCAGCGCAGCGTTGGCATCGGCCGCCTGCGTGACTACGCCGGTCGACAGCGACGCCACGTCCGGCACGCGGCTGGCTTCGGCCTGGGCGGAGACCGACAGCAAGGTGCCCTCACCGGTGGTGATCGATGAGGACGGGGATGTTTGGGCGCAGGCGGTCATGGCGGTGCAACTCAGGGCAAGGGCGCTGGCGAGCAGCAGGGGACGAAGGGCATTGCGAAGCATGGTCATCTCCATGGAGTGTGGGGTCAGGGTCAGGGCTATCCAGTGAACGTGTGGTGAGCCGCAATGGGGTTGCCGGCATGCCAGGCGGGGCTGGGTGCGAGGTGCAGGGTATCCTTCGCTGATGTTGTATCTCGCTTCGAAATCCCCGCGTCGGCGCGAATTGCTGGGCCGTCTCGGCCTGGCGTTCGAGGTGCTGGACGTCGATGTGCCGGAACGTCGCGCCATGGGCGAGACGCCGCTGGACTATGTGCGCCGGGTGGCTCGCGACAAGGCCGGCGCCGGCCTGCAGGCAGTGTTACAGCAGGCCGATGCGGTGGTGATCGGCGCCGATACCGAGGTGGTTCTCGACGACGAGGTGTTCGGCAAGCCCCGCGATGGCGACGATGCCGTCGCCATGCTGCGGCGGTTGTCGGGCCGCACGCATGACGTCATTTCGGCGGTGTCGCTGCTGTCGGCGTCGCATCACGGACAGGCGGTGTCGGTCTCGCAAGTGACGTTCGACGATCTGTCGGATGCCGCCATCGCCGCCTACGTGGCCAGCGGCGAGCCGATGGGCAAGGCTGGCGCGTATGCAATCCAGGGCCGGGCGCAAATGTTCATCACCCATCTGTCGGGTAGTTATTCTGCGGTGATGGGCCTGCCGTTGTTCGAGACCGCGCGATTGTTGGCTAGCCCCGACCTTGCCCGGGTGTCGGAAGCATTTGCCGCGGCTGCACGCGATCGGTGTTTATCCGAGTCCAAGGCGCCTGGCGTTGGAGCAACATCATGAGCGAAGAAATCCTGATCAATGTCACTCCGCGCGAGACTCGCGTGGCGGTGGTCGAGAACGGCATGTTGCAGGAACTGCACATCGAGCGTGGCTGGAGCCGCGGCGTGGTTGGCAACATCTACAAGGGCAAGGTGCAGCGCGTGATGCCGGGCATGCAGGCCGCGTTTGTCGACATCGGCCTGGATCGCGCTGCATTCCTGCACGTCAACGACGTGATGCGCACGCAGTCCACCCCGGACATCGCCCTTGATGACGCCGCGCCCGTGCCGCCGATGCCGGTGCCGCCGATCAGCGAGCTGCTGCGTGAAGGCCAGGACATCGTCGTGCAGGTGGTCAAGGACCCGATCGGCAGCAAGGGCGCGCGCCTGACCACGCAACTCAGCATCCCGTCGCGCTATCTGGTGCTGTTGCCGCAATCCCGGGTGATCGGCGTGTCGGCACGGATCGAAGACGAAGCCGAACGCGCGCGGTTGAAATCACTGATCAGCGAACTGACGGTGGCCGGCCACCAGCACGGTTATATCGTGCGCACCAACGCCGAAGGCCAGCCGTCGGACGCGTTGGCCGAGGACATCGCCTATCTGGGTCGCGCCTGGGCGTTGATCGAACAACAGACGCTCGAAGCGCGCGTCGGCTCGCGTATTTACGAAGACCTGAGCCTGCCGATGCGGGCGGTGCGCGACCTGATGCGCCGGGATGTCGAGAAAGTGAAGGTGGACTCGCACGAAACCTGCGACCGCCTGCGTACGTTTGCCGCGCAGTACATGCCTGAACTTGCACAGAAGATCGAGCACTACAGCGGCGCGCGCCCGGTGTTTGACCTGTATGGCGTCGAGGACGAAATCAAGCGCGCACTGGAAAAACAGGTGCCGTTGAAATCCGGCGGCTACCTGGTGATCGACCAGACCGAGGCAATGACCACGGTCGACGTCAACACCGGCTCGTTCCTGGGCCAGCGCAACCTCGAGGAGACGGTGTACCGCACCAACCTGGAAGCCGCGCAAGCGGTGGCGCGACAGCTGCGCCTGCGCAACCTGGGCGGCATCATCATCATCGACTTCATCGACATGATCGATGCCGAGCATCGTCGCCAGGTGCTGCGCACGCTGGAAAAATCGCTGGTCAAGGACCACGCCAAGACTACCGTGTACGATTTCTCGCCGCTGGGCTTGGTGGAGATGACGCGCAAGCGCACCGTGGAGAGCCTGCAACGGCAGTTGAGCGAGCTGTGCCACGAATGCGGCGGTCGCGGAATGCTCAAGACCGCCGAGACCGTGACCTACGAGATCTTCCGCGAGATCGTGCGCGCCGTGCGCCAGTTCGAGGCCGTGCGCCTGCTGGTGATCGCATCGCCAAAGGTGGTTGCGCGCATCACTGACGAGGAGTTCGTGGCGGTCGCCGAACTGGAGGAATTCCTCGGAAAATCGATCCGTTTCCAGGCCGACGGGCAGTACCTGCAGGAACAATTCGATGTCGTGCTGTTGTGAGTTCGTGGGCGCCATCGCCGGCAGGACGGGGATTTTTGGCCGCGGGTTTGCGCGGGTAAGCGCGCATGCCGCCACGCACGCATTCACACGTTCAGGAACTCTCATTGAGCCATGGGATTGGCATGTATCCGTGTTGACCGGCGGAACTGACCCAAAACGCCGCCGGGAGCCGCGTTGATGCCGACCCGGATGCGCCATCGCCTGCGCCTGGCACGTCGTGGCGTGTGGTATTTCGCCGCCGTTGTGTTGGTGGTGATGGCGCTGGCTGCCGGCGTGGTCGGACAGATCCTGCTGCCGTGGGCCCAGCAGCACCCCGAACGCATCGAAGCATGGCTCAGCGCGCGTGCAAATCGCAGCGTGCATTTCGACCGTGTCGAAACCCAATGGACCCGACGTGGGCCGTTGCTGCGACTCGATGGCCTGCGTGTCGGCGATGGTGCCGATAGCGTGCCGATCGGCGCGGCCGAGATCCTGGTGTCGCAATACGCCGGACTGCTGCCGGGAGGTTCGTTCACCGAGCTGCGCCTGCGCGGCCTGGAACTGACCCTGCAACGCGACGACAGCGGGCGCTGGCACGTGCGCGGGCTGCCGGGCGGGGAACGGTCGACGGGCGATCCGTTCGCGTCGCTGGAAGGCCTGGGTGAGCTGCAGGTCATCGGCGGCAAGCTGCGCATCGATGCGCCGGCGCTGGATATCGATGCGCAAATCCCGGACATCAACCTGCGCCTGCGCGTGGATGGCGACCGCGTCCGCATCGGCGTGCGTGCGTGGATGCGTCCGGGCGTCTCGCCCATCGAGGGGCGCGTGGATTTTGGCCGTCAGCACGGCGATGGGCGCGGTTACCTGGTCGCTAGGAAGGCCGATCTCGCCGCGTGGTCGCCCTTGCTCCATGTCGCCGGCGTGGTTGCCGATGCCGGCAACGGCCGCATCGAGGCCTGGGCGCAGTTGCGTGAGCATCGCATCGTCGCGGTGACCCTGGATGCGGCGCTGAAGAAGCTGCACCTGCGCGGCGCGCCGATCGCCCGCAGCGATCCGGTGCCACGGATCGCGTTGGACAACGTCGAGGCGCGCGCACGCTGGCAGCTCGTCGACAGCGGCTGGCGCATCGATGCGCCGCGCCTGCGCATCGGTGGCGGCGAGCACACGCAGGTGCTTGATGGCCTGGCTATCGGCGGTGGGCCACGGCTGGCGTTGCTGGCAAAACGCATCGATGCTGGCCCCTTGTTTGCGCTGGCGGCACTGAGTGACCGGGTGGCGCCGGCCATGCGTCGCTGGCTGCGCGATGCAGCGCCCGATGCGATCGTCCACGATGTTGAAATGGCCGGCCGCGACGGTGTGTTCAAGGGCCATGCGCGCATCGACAACCTGCGGTTCGCCGCGCATGGCCACGCGCCCGGCATCAGCGGCTTTTCCGGCACGCTGGACGGTGATGCCGACGGCATGGCGTTCGCGTTCGATCCGGCGGCGACCCTGCGTTTTGATTGGCCCAGCGGGTTTGGCGCACCGCACGACGTACATCTGACGGGGCGAATTGCCGGTTGGCGCGAGGGCGCCGGTTGGCGCGTGGAAACACCGTCGCTGCGCATTGCCGGCATTGGCTATGGCGCCAGCGTGCGCGGCGGCCTGACGTTCCAGGGCGACGGCAGCCGTCCGCGCATCGACCTTGCCGCGCGCGTCGACGACACCACCGTCCCCATGGCCAAACGATTCTGGGTGCGCGATGCAATGTCGGCGGCCACCTTGCGCTGGCTCGACACGGCGCTGGTCGGTGGACGCGTGCGCGATGGTCGCGCCGTGCTGTCGGGCGACCTCGACGACTGGCCCTTTCGCGCGCAGAACGGGCACGCGGCAAAGGGCTTGTTCCAGGCCGATGCCCGCATCGTTGATGCGGTGGTGAAATTCCAGCCCGACTGGCCCGCCGCCGATCACATCAATGCCGATGTCAGCTTCATCGCTGACGGTTTCACGCTCAACGGCCGCGCGGCGATCGGCGGTGTCGCGATCGCGCAAATCGACGCCGCCATCCCGCGGTTTGGCGAGGCTGAACTTGCCATCCACGCCAACGCCCGCACCGATGCCGGCACCCTGTTGGCCTTGCTCAAGCGCAGCCCCCTGCACAAGCGGCACGCCGAAACGCTGGATAACCTTGTCGCACGCGGACCGACCACGGCCCGCTTTGCCCTCGACCTGCCGTTGCACCACGATCACGGCGCGCCGAAGATCGAAGGAAGCATCGGCCTGGAAGGCGCGCGGCTTGCCGAGCAGCGCTGGAAACTCGTCTTCGACGATGTGCGCGGCGAAGCACGCTACGACCAGGAGGGATTCGATGCCAATGGGTTGCGTGCGATGCACGACGGGCAAGCCAGCCGCTTGGCGCTGCGCGCGGGTGCCGGCCACGTGCGCGATCGTGCGCAGGCGTTCGAGGCTGACCTGGATGCCACGCTTGGCGCCGGGCAGTTGCTTGATTACGCGCCGGAACTTGCATGGCTGAAGCCGCACATCGCCGGGCGTTCGCCGTGGACGGTCGCGGTTTCCATTGCCAAGCCGACGACCAACGCACCATCTTCTGCCACGCCGCCTGCGCGCCTGCGCCTGTCTTCCAGCCTGGTCGGCACACGGCTGTCACTGCCCGCGCCGCTCGACAAGCCGGTGGCGGCGACATTGCCGGTGAGCATCGAGACGCTGTTGCCATTTGGCCAAGGCGACATCACGGTCGCGTTTGGCCAACAGCTGGCGCTGCGGGCGCGCAGCACCAACGGTCAAACCGGCGTGCGCGTGGTACTGGGCAGCGGTCGCGTCGCCGAGGCCGCGCCGACCTCAGGCCTGGTCGCCACCGGTCGCACGCCGCTGCTCGATGCGATCGACTGGATGGCATTGACCAGCGGTGGCAGCGGCGGTGGCAATGCGCTGGCACTGCGGCGCATCGACGTGGTCGCCGATCGCCTGCAGTTGCTCGGGGGCAATTTCGCCAACACGCGTTTGTTCGCGCAGCCGGTCGCGGGCGGCACCCAGGTGCGCGTCGATGGTGCAACGCTGGCCGGCAGCGTGTTGCTGCCGCACGCCCGCAACGCAGCGATTTCGGGCCATTTCTCGCGCGCGTACTGGACTACCGGGAAGCCGCCGGCAAAGCAGGTCGCCAGCGTTGCCCCCGCCGGTGCGCCGGGCAACGCGGATGCGATCGATCCGGCCAGCATCCCGCCACTGAGCGTCGTGGTGGACGAGCTGCGTTTTGGCCAGGCGCTGCTTGGCAAGGGTGAATTGCGCACCCGGCCGGTCGCCGGTGGATTGCATATCGAGCGACTGCAGGTGCGTTCGCAGAAGCAGCGCATCGATGTCAGCGGCGACTGGCTCGGACGCGGTGCTGCGGCGCGCACACAGCTCAAGGCCGAGGTGCACAGCGAGGACTTCGGTGCACTGCTGGCCGGATTCGGCTTTGGTGGCCGGCTGGCCGGTGGCAAGGGCGAAGCTCGCCTGGATGCCGCGTGGCCGGGCAGCCCGTCGGGATTCAAGATCGGCAATTTGCAGGGCACGCTGTCGCTGACGGTGAAAGATGGGCGCCTGGTGGATGTAGAACCGGGTGCCGGCCGCGTGTTGGGACTGCTGAGCGTGGCCGAGCTGCCGCGCCGCCTGTTGCTGGATTTCCGCGACCTGTTTTCAAAGGGATTTGCCTTCAACCGCATCGGCGGCAGCGTGCATTTTGGCGATGGCCAGGCGCGCAGCGACGACATGGGCATCGATGGCCCGGCCGCAGAAATTCGCATCCGCGGCAGCGCCGACCTGCGCGCGCAGACGTTCGACCAGCACATCGAGGTATTGCCCAAATCAGGCAACCTGCTGACCGTGGCCGGCGCGATTGCCGGGGGCCCGGTCGGCGCGGCGGTGGGCGCCTTTGCCAACGCCATGCTGAAAAAACCGTTGGGCGAGATGGGCGCCAAGAGCTACCGCGTCACCGGCCCGTGGAAGGAACCGAAGGTGGACGTCAGCGGTCGCGAACCTGCGCAGGCGCCGGCTCAAGCGCCACCGCCTCCACCACAGCCTCCACCGCCGCCGTCCGGTTGATTCGGATGGTCGCGCCCGCATGTAATACCAGCTGTCTTGAGCCGCGCATCAACGCGTACGCGCGCCAACCCGTCCGGGTAGCACGATTTCATCGACGTTGAAACCGACCAGATTGCCTTGCCAAACCGCCATACAGGGACACCCATGGACCATCCACTGAGCCTCGCCGAATCCCGCCTGTTGCTGCCCGCAGGCCTCGACAGCCACGGCCTTGATCGCACCTTCGGCGTGCTGCTGGGGCCGGGCATCGACTTCGGTGATCTGTATTTCCAGCACGCGCGGCGCGAAAGCTGGACGGTGGAAGACGGCATCGTCAAGGACGGCGCGCATTCGATCGAGCAGGGCGTCGGCGTGCGCGCGATCTCCGGGGAGAAGACCGGGTTTGCGTATTCGGACGACATCAATGCCGAGGCCTTGATCGCATCGGCACAGTCCGCGCGCGCCATCGCCCGTGACGGCAATGGCCACACCGCGCGCGCACTGACTGCCGGCCAGGGTCGCCAGCTGTATGCGCCGCATGACCCGATCGACGGCCTCGACAACGAAACCAAGGTCGAGGCGCTGCGCCGGGTCGACAAACTGTTGCGCGCAGCGGACCCGCGCGTGCAGCAGGTGATGGTGAGCCTGTCAGGTGGCGTGGACACCATCCTGATTGCGAGCAGCGATGGCGTGCTGGCCGGCGATGTGCGCCCGCTGGTGCGCTTGAACGTGCAGGTGATCGTCGAACAGAACGGCCGCCGCGAGTCGGGATCGTCGGGTTACGGCGGCCGTTATTCGTACGAGGAATTGCTGGGCGACGGCAAGCCGGAAAAATTCGCCCGCGAGGCCTTGCGCCAGGCGCTG
>JBBSST010000058.1:0-11446 GCA_038241735.1 Lysobacterales bacterium | reverse complement strand
GTTTTGCCCTGTTCGATGGCAACGCGATGATCACCATCAACGGTTCGATCGCCGACCTCGAAACAGTGAAAAAACTGCGCGCAACGAACAAGTCGCTGCTCTGGTTTCGTCGCGGCCACGAGGCTTACCTGATCCGCGACAAGGCCGTGCTGGAGCGCGCCAGTCGCATCTACGCGCCGGTAACCGCATTGGCACAGCAGCAAGGCAAACTGGCGGGCCAGCAGGGCGCGATCGCCGGTCGACAGGCAGGTCTCGCGGCACAGAATGCCGCCTTTGCGCAGCGACAGGCCACGCTGGCAGGGCGGCAGGCGGAACTGGCTGGACGTATCGCCGCAGGCGAAGGGGCCGGATCGAACCACGGCGCGCGTCAAGGCAAACGGGATGCACAGCAAGCCGAGCTGGATGCCGCTCAAGCGCGGCTCGACCAACAGCAGGCCGCAATGGATGCGCGACTGAATCCCCAACAACAGGCGCTGGAAGCGCAGCAGGCGGGCTTCGAGAAACAACAGCAGGCCCTGGATCGCCAGCAGGAGCTGGCACAACGCGCCGCTGATCAGTCGATCAGCCAGCTGCTGGACGAAGCGTTAGCCAAGGGCCTGGCGCAGAAGACCAGCCCGCACTGAGTCGGTGAGTCCACTTCCGCGCCGCGTGCCCAACGTCGTGCGAGCACGCCGTCGGGTCTCAGATCAGAGCCATGGCCACGCCTTTAGCGCGTACTCCGCCGGTGGTGTATTGCCTGCCAGGTAACCCACGAAATAATCCCAGCGCCGGCGCGTGACATACGGCGTGGCTTCGCCATAGCCGTGGCGCGCGTTGGGGATCATCAACAGGTCGAAATCCTTGTTCGCCTTGATCAGCGACTGAACCACCAGCAACGTGCTGGACGGCGGCACGTTGTCGTCCATCGTGCCGTGCACCAGCATCAGCTGCCCCTTCAAATCTTTGGCGAAGTTCTGGTTGGCCTGCGCGTCGTAGTTGGTTTTGCCATCCTTGCCGGTGACCAGCAGGCCCTGCCACTTTTCGGCCCAGTCGTCTTCGTAGTTGCGGTTGTCATGATTCCCGCTTTCGGCCCAGCCGACTTTGAAGAAGTCGGGATAATGAAACATCGCCCCTGCCGTGGCGTTGCCGCCGCCGGAGTGGCCCCAGATGCCGACGCGATCAAGATCGATCCACGGGTACTTCGCGCCGAGCTGCTTGAGCCCGGCAACCTGGTCCGGAAGCGTGTTGTCTTCGATCCGCTCGAAGTAAGCGTCATGGAATGCCTTGGACCGCCACGGCGTGCCCATCCCATCGATCGCCACCACGATGAAGCCGAGCTCGGCCAGCGCCTGATGATCGCTGCGCGCCGGCGAGAAGCTGCGTCCGCGCACCGAGCCGGTCTGCGGACCGGGGTAGATGTAATCGATGATCGGATACTTTTTCGCCGGATCGAAATGCGTGGGCTTGAACATCATCCCGTACAGTTCGGTCTTGCCGTCACGGGCCGTCACCGTGAACGGGATCGGCGGCACCCAGCCGGCGGCAGTCAGACGGCTGATGTCGGCGGTGGCGACAGTGGCAAGCGTCGTGCCGTCTTCGGCACGGCGCAGCATGGTGACTGGCGGCGTGGTGGGCGTGGAATAAGCATCAACAAACAGACGGCCATCGGGTGACAGCGTGACCGTATGGTCCGCTGCCTCCGGCGTCAGCAGCACCGCTTCGCCACCGTCGAGGCTGGCCTTGAACAACTGCTGGTAATACGGATTCACGCCATGCGTGCGGCCAACGCCGCGGAACCACACGGTGCGCGTGGCCGGGTCGACTTTGAGCACCTCGGTGACGTTGCCTTCGCCGGTGGTGATCGCACGCTTGAGCTTGCCGTTGGTCAGGTCGTACAGATAGAGATTGCCCCAGTCGTTGCGTTCGGAGAACCAGATCGCCTCGTTGGTCTGCGGCAAATAGCGCCAGTTCACCGCGCCGTTGCCGCTCTCGTAATACGTCGGCACCGCTTCTTCGAACACGGTGCGCACGGCGCCGGTCTGCGCATCCGCGACGCGGAACCATTCGTGCTTGTGATCGCGCGAGGTGGACACAAATGCCAGGGTCTTGCCATCCGGCGCCCACTTCACGTCGTCCCAGCCGCCATCGGGGCCACAACTGATGTCGTCGCACAGGCTGGAGCGATGTTGATCGGGCGGCATCTGCAGGCGCAGCACTTTTCTCGCGGCCACGTCGATGATCACGCGCTCGATCATGGTTACATCCTTGTCGCCGACCATCGGATATTTCCACCGCTCCAGCTCCGGATGACCGACCCCGGTCTTGATCAGGAACATTTCGCCGGTCTTGCGCTGATCCTGCTGGAAGGTGGCGATCTGCCTTGAATCCGCCGACCATTCCAGGATCGCCTTGTCGGTATGCTTCCAGCCGGCGTTGTCGGTGGCGTAACCGAAGTTTTCCACGCCATCGGTGGTGAGCTGCGTTTCCTTGCCGCTGGCGACATCGCGCAACCACAAATTCCAGTCGCGGATGAACGCCTCGGTCTTGCGGTCCGGTGAACGTACGCTTGGCGCGACTTTGGCGGGCCGTTCGCAGCGGCTGGTCGGCGTGCGCAAATCGCAGCGGACGTGCTTGCCGCTCACGGTCAGATCCAGCTGGCCATCGGCGCGCACGGCGTACGCGGTTAGCGCCAGCTTGTGCGCGTCTACCGGTTTGTCGTCCAGCCTGGTCAGCGCCGCGGCGAGCCTGGCGTGGTCGAACAACGCCACGCGCTTGCCAGTGGCTGCGTCCATCTGCACGAAGTGATCGCCCGCGGCATCGTGATCGCGATACCAGAAATGCCCGTCATCGAGCCAGTGCACCTTCTGCACCGCGTGATCGACCAGCGGCGTCATGCGGTAGGTCATGAACCGTTCCGCCTGCGCGTAGTCAGTGGCGCTGAGTGTGCGGCCCTGTGCTGCCACCGCGCCTGAAAAGACGCTCAAGACGATCGCCCCGAGCAGCATGAATTTGGCAAAGTTCGAACGCACGAACGACTCCTGGTAGCGCAGGGAATGAGGGACATGGATCAACCGGAGCGACGGACACGAGCGCGCGCCCGAGTTCCCGATGCTACCGCGGCGAGCGCCGTCGCGCCGCATGCCAAACGTTGGGGCGCGCTGCGTCCGCGACCTGCGGCTGAGCACCACATTCAAGCTGCGGCAGCACGGGCGTTAAACTGCCGGCATGAGTTCACTGCAAGATTCCGCGCTGGGCAAAGCCAGCCACTACCCATCGGGCTACGATCCCACGCTGCTGTTTCCGATCGCGCGCGCTGCCAACCGCGCCAGAATTGGGGTGTCGGCGCGGCTGCCGTTTCACGGCGTGGATGTCTGGAACGCATACGAATTGTCGTGGCTGGACGAGCGCGGCAAACCGGCGGTGGCGCTGGCCGAGTTCCGCGTGCCAGCCACGTCGGACAACATCATCGAGTCGAAGTCGTTCAAGCTGTACCTCAACGGCTACGCGCAGGAACGCATGGCCGACGCGGCGAGTGTTTGCGCCATGCTTGTGCGCGATCTGTCGGCCGTGGTCGGCGCGCCGGTGGATGTCACGCTGAACGATTGCCGCACGGGCGCACATCAAATCGCTGACCTCCAGGGCGATTGCATCGACGAACTGGAACTGGCGATAGACCATTACGGACCACCACACGCGGCGTTCCTGCAAGCCGGCGATGCGAACGCGCCGATCACTGAAACACTGGTCTCTCATTTGCTGCGCTCCAACTGCCCAGTCACCGGGCAGCCGGACTGGGGCAGCGTGCAGATCCGCTACCGCGGGCCAGCTATCGACCATGCCGGCGTGTTGCGCTACCTGGTGTCCTACCGCAATCACAACGAATTCCACGAGCATTGCGTGGAACGCATTTTTGTCGACCTGATGGCACGCTGCGTGCCGCAGGAACTGAGCGTCTACGCGCGCTATACCCGGCGCGGCGGTCTGGACATCAACCCGTTCCGCAGCACCGATCATCATCAGCCAACCAACAGCCGTACGTCGCGACAGTAACGCGACGTGGCGCCGATCTGACCTGAGAGAACCGACACATGCACGCCACGCCTCCTGACTTTGACGGTGCCTCCAGCGGACACGAATGGCTCCATCGCGCGCTGGCCAAACTGGCGCAGGAAGCGGCCCGCTCCGCCGACACGCATTTGTTGAAGCTGAATTTCCCGGGCTTTCCGGGTATTGATTTCTACTTCAAAGACGAGGCATCGCACCCGACCGGCAGTCTGAAGCACCGGCTGGCGCGCTCGCTGTTTCTGTATGCGTTGTGCAATGGCCGCCTGCACGAGGGCCAGAGCGTGGTAGACGCATCTTCCGGCAGCACCGCGATCTCCGAGGCGTGGTTCGCGCGCCTGCTGGGGCTGCCATTTGTCGCGGTGATGCCGGCGGGGACTGCGCCGGCCAAGATTCGCGACGTGCAATCACTGGGCGCCACTTGTGACCTGGTCGATGATCCATGCCAGGTGCACGCTCGCGCTGCCGAACATGCGGCGCGCGGGGCGTGCCACCTGGACCAGTTTGGACTGGCCGAGCGCGCCACCGACTGGCGCGGCAACAACAACATTGCCGAATCGATCATCGGCCAGCTTGCGCACGAACCGTCCGCGCAGCCGGCGTGGATCGTTTGTGGCGCCGGCACCGGCGGCACCTCGGCAACGATCGGCCGTTACCTGCGTTATCGCCAGCTCGATACGCGCCTGTGCGTGGCCGAACCGGCCGGCAGCGCGTTTGCCAACGGCTGGCGCACGCGCGATCGCGCTGCGGTCGCCAGCCAGCGCACGCTGATCGAGGGCATCGGGCGCCCACGGGTGGAGTCGTGCTTCCTGTTCGATGTAGTCGATCACGTGGTCGAGGTGCCGGATGCCGCATCGATCGCCGCGGCGTGGATGCTCGATGAGTTTTTCGGCCACCGTTACGGCGGCTCATCCGGAACCAACCTTGTCGCGTGCCTGCGACTGGCAGCAGCGATGCGCGAGCGGGGCGAACGCGGCAGCATTGTCGGTCTGCTGTGCGACCGCGGCGAACGCTATGCCGAAACGCTGTTTGATCCGGCGTGGTTGCTGCGCCATCAGATCGACCTTGCGCCGTGGACCGCAGCGCTGCGCGCGAGCATGCGTGATGGGAGCTGGCAGCCGCCTGCGGACTGAGTGCGCGGACGACTGCTGCGCGCGAAACCGACGCAAGTCGTCGCGCGTTCCGGCGCGTCACGCGGGGTCAGGCGCGTCACGCGATTGAGTCAGGCCATCTCACTGAAGAATCAGGCCGGATACGCAGCACGCGATGAGCGCAGTAACCCACGCTTGCGCAACGCACCTTGTCGATTGGCGTGATCACCTCGCCAATCAACCCATCCGCCGGCCGGGTTCAGTCGGCGCGGTCGGTTGACGGTTGATCCCAACCGGCATCATCGAACCAACGCGGATAGGAGGAAATCGCCTCGCGCATGCTGGCCACCGGCGCGGTGTCAGCCGGATCCAGCTTGAGCTTCTGCGCGGCGGTCAGCAGCGGTACCAGGATGCCATGCAGCGCCGCGTCCGGCTTCGGCTCCAGCTTGCAGTTCGCAAACATGTCAGCCACCGCCGTTTCGATGATCACCGCACGATCGGTGATCATCGCGCGGCTCATGTGTCCCATCTCAGCGTGGCGCAACTCCTCGACCGCTTGATGCACCGTGCGCATGCCAGCGCTGAGCGGCGCATCCGGCTGATAGCGCTGAGCAGGTGCTGGCATCGAAGCTGACGCGTCGGCGGCGGCAGGATCGGCATGGTGATGGTGATCCTGCGGCGACGCGGTTGCCGCCGGCAAAGTCAGCGCGCCGCACAGCAGCGCAGCAACGACAGCGGAAACAATTTTCATGAGGGACTCCTGGGTCACGGCGACGGTTGGATCGGAAGTCCAGCCATCCGCTTGCGCCACGATAGCCGGCCCCGTCGTGCCGGTACGCCGCCGCGTCAGCTTGTCGCAGCACAGAGGCCTGCCGGTGAAACATCCCGGCAGTCGTTGCCAGCTTCCCGTGCCCGGCTCAAGCGCACACATTCCCGCACCAGGCCGTGACCGCCGGCCCATCGCCAACCACCGGCTCAGACGCGCGCAAACACCAGGCTGCCATTGGTGCCACCGAAGCCGAAGCTGTTGGACATCACCGTGTTGAGTCTGGCGTCTCGACTTTCGCGCACGATCGGAAAACCCTCGGCGCGCGGATCAAGCGTGTCGATGTTGGCCGACGCGGCAATGAAGCCGTCCCGCATCATCAGCAAACTGTAGATCGCCTCGTGCACGCTGGCGGCGCCGAGCGAGTGCCCGGTCAAGGCCTTGGTCGACGACAGCGGCGGCACCGCGTCGCCGAACACCTCGCGCACCGAATTCAGTTCGACCACGTCACCGACCGGCGTGGACGTGCCATGCGTGTTCAGATAATCGATTGGCGCGGTGACTCCAGCGAGCGCCATCTGCATGCAGCGCACCGCACCCTCGCCGCTGGGCGCGACCATGTCCCCACCATCGGAGGTGACGCCATAGCCGACCAGTTCGGCATGGATGCGTGCGCCGCGCGCGACCGCGTGGTCGTAGTCCTCCAGCACCAGCATGCCGCCGCCACCGGCGATGACGAAGCCATCGCGGCCCGCATCGTACGGGCGTGAGGCCACTTCCGGCGTGTCGTTGTAGCTCGTCGACAGCGCGCCCATTGCATCGAACTGCGCGGTCATCGCCCAATGCACTTCCTCGCCGCCGCCGGCAAACACCACATCCTGCGCACCGTGACGGATCAGATCCGCCGCCGCCCCGATGCAGTGCGCAGAAGTCGCGCAGGCGGCTGAAATGGAATAACTCAAGCCGCGGATGCCAAACCCGGTAGCCAAAGTCGCCGACACCGTCGAGCACATCGTGCGCGGCACCATGTACGGTCCAACCTTGCGCACGCCCTTGCCGCGCAGCAGGTCGCCGGTTTCAATTTGCCATTGTGGCGATCCGCCGCCGGAGCCGGCGATGACGCCGATGCGTGGACCATGCATGGCCTCCGGATCAAGACCTGCGTCGTTCATCGCATCGCGCATTGCCACGTACGAATAGGCCGCCGCATCACCCATGAAGCGCTTCAGCTTGCGGTCGATCTCTGCGGTCAGATCAATTTGCGGCACGCCGGCCACATGACTGCGCAGCCCGTGCTCAACAAACGCCGGCACCGCGCGAATGCCGCTGCGACTTTCGCGCAACGCGGCTGACACGCTCGCCTGGGTGTTTCCCAGACACGACACGACGCCCATGCCAGTGACTACCACTCGGCGCATGTCAAAACCCCTCAGTTGACTGGAATAGACCCACCCGCAACCCGGTCGCCGCATAAATCGGACGCCCGTCGACGGCCATGCTGCCGTCGGCAATCACCAGCGCCAATTTTCCGCGCATGACGCGACGCACGTCGATTTCGTAGCTGAGCAATTTGGCGGTCGGCAATACCTGACCGGAAAACTTGACCTGATCCACGCCCAGTGCACGGCCACGGCCCGGTTCGCCAAGCCACGGCAGATAGAAGCCGGCCAGTTGCCACAATCCGTCCATGCCCAGACACCCGGGCATCACCGGATCTCCTTCGAAATGACACTGGAAAAACCACAGATCAGGGCTGATATCCATCTCCGCGCGCAGCACGCCTTTGCCGTGCGATCCGCCCTTCGGATCAACCAGGGTGATGCGATCGAACATCAGCATCGGGGGCTGCGGCAGCCGCGCGTTGGCATCGCCAAACAACTCACCGCGCCCGCAGGCCATCAGCTGTTCGTAGGTAAACGAGGAGGGTTGAGTCATGAGTCCGTCTGCAGTGGAAGTGCGGGAATTCCGGTACCAAAAAAAGGCCGATCAGTCCGAAGCGGGAGTTGCCGCTCCGCGCGCGCACAAGGCAAGCAACGGTGGATCAGCCCCAACCTGTGGAGGGTAACGCAGTGCGCATGTGCCGCAAGTGAAAAAAAGCGTCACCGCGGGGCGAACAAACACCGTGCGCGTGCGCATGTCAAAGGCGCTCGCCGCACGATTTGCGCTATGCCACGGCCAATCGTCGCGCCGCACCATCAGGTCCCGCCACTCAGTCAGAGCGAGTAATACATCTCGAATTCGACCGGATGCGTGCTGGCGCGATAGCGCGTCACTTCCTTCATTTTCACCGCGATGTAGGCATCGATGAAGTCGTCGGAGAACACGCCGCCGGCCTTGAGGAAGCCGCGATCCTTGTCCAGCGCTTCCAGCGCGGCGTCGAGACTGGAGCACACCTGCGGGATGTTTTTTTCTTCCTCCGGCGGCAGGTCGTACAGGTCCTTGTCCGCTGGCGCGCCGGGATCGATCTTGTTGGCAATGCCGTCCAGGCCGGCCATCAGCAACGCGGTAAAAGTCAGGTAGCCGGAATTCATCGGATCGGGAAAACGCACCTCGATGCGCCGACCCTTCGGGCTGGCAACGTACGGGATGCGGCAGCTCGCCGAACGGTTGCGCGCCGAATACGCCAGCATCACCGGTGCCTCGAACCCCGGCACCAGACGCTTGTAGCTGTTGGTGGTGGAGTTGGCGAACGCGTTGATTGCGCGGGCATGCTTGAAGATGCCGCCGATGTACCACAGCGCGAGCTGACTCAGGCCGCCGTAGAGGTCGCCGGCAAACAGGTTCTCGCCATTCTTGGCCAGCGACTGGTGCACGTGCATGCCGCTGCCGTTGTCGCCGACGATGGGCTTGGCCATGAAGGTCGCCGTTTTGCCATTCTGGTCGGCGACATTGCGGATGACGTCTTTCATCGTCATCAGCTCGTCGGCCTTCTTCACCAGCGTATTGAACCGCACACCGATCTCGCACTGGCCGGCATTGGCCACCTCGTGGTGGTGCACCTCGACCACTTGGCCGAGCGACTCGAGCACTTTGCACATGTCCGCGCGCAGGTCGCTGAGCGAATCGCTCGGGCGCGTCGGCAGGTAGCCGCCCTTGACCCCGGGACGGTGGCCGTTGTTGCTGCCCTCGTAGTCATAGCGCGAACTCCACGCGCCTTCCTGCGAGCCGATCTCGTAGAACGCGTGGCCCATGTCGTTCTGCCAGCGCACCGAGTCGAAGATGAAGAACTCCGGCTCCGGTCCGAAGAAGGCGGTGTCCGCTATGCCGGTGGACTTCAGGTACGCCTCGCCACGTTTGGCAATCGAACGCGGATCGCGTCCGTAAGCCTGCATCGTGGAAGGTTCCAGCACGTCGCAATGCATGACCAGCTGCGGATGTGCGCTGAACGGGTCCAGATGCGCGGTGGTCGGATCGGGCAGCAGCACCATGTCCGACTCGCTGATCCCCTTCCAGCCGGCAATCGACGAACCATCAAACATCTTGCCGTCCTCGAAGGTCGACTCGTCGATGCTGTGCGCCGGAAAAGTGAGGTGGTGATGCACGCCAAGCATGTCGGCGAAACGGAAATCGACAAACTCGATTTCGTGTTCCTGAATCTGGTCGAGCACTTCGTTGGCGGTGGAGGCGGACATGGACTGGCCTTTGCGGATGGCGGAAAGAACGAATGATGCAGCAAGATCAACTGGCGAACACGGGTGGCACAGCAATGGTCGTGCCAGCACGCAGAGCCGTGCCGCATCCGGACGCGCTCATCGCTGCGCATCGTTGGGCTCCCGCCGCAATCCGCTGTTGCGCAGCGGTCCGCCAGGTTCGGTCCCTTCGCGGTGGCAGCAGTCGCCGCCATGTGCGGCCCTTTCGGATGCGGCGCATCGCGCACCATAGCACCCGAAATGGTGCCGATTCCCCGCCAATTGCACCCTCATGGTGCGGTCAGGTCACTGCCGGCTGGCAGACCGGTCACCGCAGCGCTGCGCCGAGCCTTTAAGCTATGCGACCCGTGTCGCACCTTTTCGTGTCCGCCTGGCTCCCATGGAAAGTTCCTTGATCGATCTACTGCGCGTCATCCTGCTCGGCATTATCGAAGGCATCACCGAATTCCTGCCGATCTCCAGCACCGGCCATTTGTTGATCGCCGAAAGATACGGCCTCGGCGCGCGCTCGGACCTGTTCAACATCGGCATCCAGGCCGGCGCGATCCTGGCCGTCACGCTGATCTACTGGAAGCGCATCTGGCAGTTGCTCACGCAATGGCGTGAGGCCGCCAATCGCGACTATCTGCTGAAGCTGGTGGTGGCGTTCCTGATTACCGCGGTGCTCGGGCTGGTTGCGGTGAAGTTCGGCTTCAAATTGCCCGAAGAGATCACGCCAGTGGCGTGGGCGCTGGTGATTGGCGGATTCTGGATGATCGGTGCGGAACTGCTCGCCGCACGCCAGCCGGACCGCAGCGTGGTGACCTGGAAGGTCGCCATTCTGGTCGGCATCGCGCAGATGATTGCCGGCATCTTTCCCGGCACCTCGCGTTCGGCGGCGACCATCTTCGCCGCGATGCTGTTTGGTACCAGCAATCGCGCAGCCGCCACCGAGTTCGCGTTTCTGGTCGGCATCCCGACCATGTATGCCGCCACCGGTTATGAGCTGCTCAAGACACTGCACGACCCGGCGGGGCCGGCCGAAGACTGGACCGCGCTGCTGGTCGGTTTCGTGGTTTCCGCGCTGGTCGCGTTTGCCGCGATCAAATGGTTGCTCGGCTATATCGTCGGCCACCGCTTCACGCCGTTTGCGATCTATCGCATCGTGTTTGGCGTCGCTTTGTTGTTGCTTGTGCCAGCCGGAAGTTGAGCGCCGTGGTCAGCGTTGCACGATCACCGCGAACCAGCTCCACCCCCTGACTCGCTCGCACACCAGCTTGGTGCACGTGAGCATCGGCACCGCCAGCAGCGCGCCGGGAATACCCCACAACCAGCCCCACACGAGCAGCCACAGCAGGATCGCGATCGGACTCAGCCGCATGCTGCGCCCTTGCACCAAGGGGGTGATCAGGTTGCCCTCGATGGCGGTGAGGCCGGCAAAGGTGAGCGCGGGCAGGAACACGTGTGGACTGATGTCGCTGGCATACAGCATGTTCACCACGGCCAGCACGATGGTCGTGAAAATTGCCCCGACATACGGGATGAAGTTGGCAAACATCGCCACCGCGCCCCACAGCAGCGGATCGCTCACCCCATACATCCACAGCATGGCTGCGGTGATGGCGCCAAGCGCTCCATTGATGCACAGCGCGGTCAGCAAATAGCGCGACACCTCGCTCTGGATGTTGCGCACAATCTCCACCGCGTGGCGCTTGTAGGCAAAGCTGGGCGTGATCTCGACCAGCCGGCGCAGCATGGTGTCGCCGTAAATCAGAAAGAAAAACACCAGCAGACCCACGCTCAACACCGCCGCCAGCACCTTGGGCGCGGTGGAAACCACGTCCCACGCGCTGATCGACAACGGTGCCTCGGTCGGTGCGGTGACCGGCGCGTTGCGTCCGCCCACCAACGTCTGAGTG
>JBBSST010000057.1:0-12371 GCA_038241735.1 Lysobacterales bacterium | reverse complement strand
GATGGTGCGCGAGGCGATCGCCAAGCTGGCGCCGAAGGCAACGGTCGACTCGGTGGCGGTGTCCGCGTTGCCGGGCTTCTACGAAGTGATCGCGTCCGGCCAGTTGCTGTATGCCAGCGCCGACGGCAAGTTCCTGCTCAACGGCGACCTGTTCGATCTGACTTCCATGCGCAACGTAAGCGAAGGCGCGTGGGCGAAATTCCGCCAGCGCCAGTTGGCTGCCGTGCCCGCTTCCGGACGCATCATTTATGCGCCGGCCAAGCCGCGCTACACGGTCACCGTGTTTACCGACATCAGTTGCAGCTTCTGCCGCGCGCTGCACGCGGACATGGGCGCGCTGAATGCCGCTGGCATTGCGGTGGAGTATCTGGCGTGGCCGCGTGAGGGCCTGACCACGAGCTCCGGGCAACCGACGCCGATCTACAAGCAGATGGTGTCGGTGTGGTGCGCAAGCGATCGCAAAGCCGCGTTTGACGATGCCATGAGGGGCAAGGTCAAGCCGAAAACCTGCAACAGCCCGGTGCAGTCGCAGTTCGAACTCGGGCTGAAAGCAGGCATCAATGGCACGCCCAGCATCATTGGTCCGGACGGCCGCATCCTGGGCGGTTACCTGACGCCCGAGCAGCTGTTGCAGGCGCTGCGCGCGGGCAGCTGATCCGCTCGGGATTTGGCGCGCGATCTGGAGCGCGAGCGGGGGTGCGGACGGTGCCGGCGGCGGCATCGGCTAGAATGAGCGTTTTCGCCAAAGCGCCATTCCCGCATGATCGCATTTGACGGGCAAAGCGCCCTTTCCCCGTTTCGCCTGGAACGCCTGAACGCTGCGCTTGGCTCGTTGCAGCGCGGCGTCCGCGTGCAGGCATCGTGGCAAGTGTATTTTCTCGACGCCGATATCGCGCCAGCGGGTGAATTGCGCGCGCGGCTGCTCAGCGTGCTGGAAGCCAGCGACGCAGCGGCCGGAGCGGCGACACTCTGGAGCGTGCCGCGACTGGGCACGATCTCGCCGTGGTCGAGCAAGGCGACCGACATCCTGCGCGGCTGCGGCTTCGATCTGCGCCGGATCGAGCGCGGCACCGCCTGGCAAGTGGCCGGCCTGCCGCCGCCGGAGCACCCGCAACGCGTGCCCGTGCTGGCGCTGTTGCACGATGCGATGACCCAATCCGTACTGCTCGACCTGGCCGATGCGCAAAGTTTGTTTCTTGCCGGTTCGCCCGGCGCGCTGATGCATATTGCCCTTGGTGATGACCCGCGCTCGGCGCTCGCCGCAGCCAATGCGCGACTGGGCCTGGCGCTGGATGAAGACGAGATTGGGTATCTGGCCGAGCGCTATGCGGAGCTGGCGCGCGACCCCACGGACGCGGAGCTTTTCATGTTCGCGCAGGCCAATTCCGAGCACTGTCGGCACAAGGTGTTCAACGCGTCCTGGACGATCGACGGCGAGGCCCAGCAGCGCAGTCTGTTTGGGATGATCCGGCACACGCACGAGCAATCGCCGGCGCACACGCTCTCGGCGTACTCGGACAACGCGGCGGTGATCGCCGGTAGTGATGGCAAGCGCTTCATGGCCGATCCAGCCGATGGGCGCTGGCGCGGCGTCGCCGAGCGGGTCGATTTTGCGATCAAGGTCGAGACGCACAATCATCCGACCGCGATTGCGCCGTGGCCGGGAGCGGCTACCGGCGCGGGCGGCGAGATTCGCGACGAGGGTGCGACTGGTCGCGGCGGCAAGCCAAAGGCCGGACTGACCGGGTTCTCGGTATCGGACCTGCGCATTCCCGGCCATCCGCAGCCGTGGGAAGTGGACCGTCCGCTGCCGCCGCGGGTGGCCAGCGCGTTCGAGATCATGCGCGACGGCCCGCTCGGCGCGGCCGCCTTCAACAACGAGTTTGGCCGTCCGTGTCTGGGCGGCTATTTCCGCAGTTTTGAACACGAAACCGGCGAAGCGGGCGTGCGCCGAGGCTACGACAAACCGATCATGCTCGCCGGAGGGCTGGCCAGTCTGCGTCCGGGGCTGGTGCTCAAGCACAAGGTGCAGCCGGGCAACGCGGTGATCGTGCTGGGTGGCCCGGCGATGCTGATCGGGCTGGGCGGCGGCGCGGCGTCTTCGGTGGGTTCCGGTGCGTCCAGCGCGGAACTGGATTTTGCCTCGGTCCAGCGCGACAACGCGGAGATGGAGCGGCGCTGCCAGGAGGTCATCGACGCGTGCTGTGCGCGCGGCGAGGCGACGCCGATCGTCAGCATCCATGACGTCGGTGCCGGCGGTCTGTCCAACGCCATTCCAGAGTTGCTCAACGACGCCGGTGTCGGCGGTGAGATCGATTTGTCGGCGATCCCGTGCGACGACCCGTCGCTGTCGCCGATGCAGGTGTGGAGCAACGAATCGCAGGAGCGCTACGTGCTGGCGCTGGCGCCGGAGGACGTCGCTGCGTTCGACGCGCTGTGCCAGCGCGAACGCTGCCCGTATGCGGTGGTCGGCATCGCCACCGCCGAGCGACAGCTGCGGGTCACCGACCCGCGCCGGCAATTGACGGTGATCGACCTGCCGATGGATGTGCTGTTCGGCAAGCCGCCAAAAATGCATCGCGATGCAGTGCGGCTGCCGCCGCGCGTCGAACTGCTGCCGGACCTGACCGGGATCTTCGTGGAGGAAGCGTTGCTGCGTGTCTTGCGCTTGCCCGGAGTCGGCAGCAAAAGCTTTTTGATCAACATTGGCGATCGCAGCATCGGCGGGTTGTGCCACCGCGACCCGATGGTTGGGCCGTGGCAGGTGCCGGTGGCTGATTGCGCGGTGATGCTCAACGATTTTGACGGCTACGCGGGCGAGGCGATGGCGATTGGCGAGCGCGCGCCGGTGGCGTTGTCAGGCAGCGCCGACGCGGCGCGGCTGGCGGTGGGCGAAGCGATCACCAACCTGGCCGCGGCACCAATCGCCAAGCTCGGCGACATCCGCCTGTCGGCCAACTGGATGGCCGCGGTCAATCACCCCGGCGAGGACGCCGCCCTGTTTGAGGCAGTCAAGGCGATCGGCATGGAACTGTGTCCGGAACTGGATATCTCCATTCCGGTCGGCAAGGATTCGCTGTCCATGCAAACCGTCTGGCATGACGACGACCTCGACCTGCCGCAACGCACGGTGTCGCCGGTGTCGCTGGTCATCACCGGTTTTGCGCGGGTGGCCGACGTGCGGCGCACGCTCACTCCGCAACTCAGGCTCGACCGCGGCGATTCGGATCTGTGGCTGATCGATCTTGGCGGCGGTCGCGACCGGCTCGGTGGGTCGGTATTGACGCAAGTGTTCAACCGCTCCGGCGGCGTGCCACCGGACCTGGAAGACGCTGCGCGGCTGAAGGCGTTGTTTGCGCTGGTGCAGGAAGCCAATGCCGCCGATCTCGTGCTGGCCTATCACGACCGTTCCGACGGCGGCGTCATCACCAGCTTGCTGGAAATGGCGTTCGCCGGGCATTGCGGTCTGGAAATCCATCTGGACGGCTGGGCCGAAGCCACCTTGCGTGCGCTGTTCAACGAGGAACTGGGCGCGGTGCTGCAAGTGGCGGGTGCCCAGCGCGATGCGTTCGTCGCGTTGGTGGAAAAACATGCGCTGACCGACCTGTGCCATCGCATCGGCAGGCCGAAGGAAAAACTCGGCATCAAGCTGTTTCTCGGCGACGAGACTTTGTACAAGTGGCATTGGCGCACGTTGTATGGCGCATGGAATGAAACCAGCCACGCCATGCAGCGTCAGCGCGACAACCCGGTCACTGCCGACGCCGAATTGCAGGGGCGGCTGGACGACAGCGATCCGGGGATCACGGCAAAACTCAGCTTTGTCCCGTCCGATGACGTGGCGGCGCCGCTGATCGGCGGCACGCGGCCGCGGGTGGCGATTCTGCGCGAGCAGGGCGTCAATGGTCAGGTCGAGATGGCGGCGGCGTTCACCCGCGCAGGGTTTGATGCGATCGATGTACACATGTCCGACCTGGCCAGCGGCAGGCTGGCGCTGGAGGAGTTTCGCGGCTTTGCCGCCTGTGGCGGGTTTTCCTACGGCGATGTGCTGGGTGCAGGTCGCGGCTGGGCGACGTCCATCCTGTACAACCCGCGCCTGCGCGAGCAGTTCGCTGAATTCTTTGCCGACTCGACGCGGTTCGCGCTGGGCGTGTGCAACGGTTGCCAGATGATGTCGCAGATCAAGGAGATCATTCCCGGAGCGCAGCATTGGCCGAAGTTCCTGCGCAATGCATCGGAGCAATACGAATCTCGATTGGCAACGGTGGAGATCCTCGACTCGCCGAGCATCCTGTTCTCTGAAATGGCTGGCTCGCGCATCCCGGTCGTGGTGGCGCACGGCGAGGGCAGGGTGAGCTTCCCGCATGGCTGCAGTCCCGCAAAATCCAGTGCGACGGTTCGTTTCGTCGACAATCGCGGCAAGCCGACCGAAACCTTTCCGCTCAACAGCAATGGATCGCCCGGCGGACTGGCCGGCTTCACCGCCGCCGATGGCCGGGTGACGATCATGATGCCGCACCCCGAACGGGTATTTCGCACCGTGCAGATGAGCTGGCATCCCCGCAGCTGGGGCGAGGATTCGCCGTGGATGCGTATCTTCCGCAATGCCCGCGTGTGGTGCGGCTGAGCTTGCCCAGATGACCGCGCGCAGCCGGCTCCCGCACCGCTGCAATCACCGGCACCGCGGCGAGGCTGCAGCGTTGCCGGCGTTGCGCGTGCGATGAACCTGCTGCAGCTGCCGCCGTGGCGAGTCCTGCTGCCGCTCATTGCGTGGCTGGTCGTGCTGGCGCTGCTGCCGTGGTGGTCCGGCCTTTCGTTGTTGTGCGGGCTGGTGGCCGCACTGCTGCTGCTGGGCGCACGCCTGGATGATGAGCATGCGGCGACACTTCGACTCGCGCTGCGCTGGGGCTTGCCGGGCGTGCTGTTTGCGCTGCAACGTGCACTTGGCGGGGATGCGGTCGCCTGGGGCGCGGCGCTGTTGGGCGCGTTGGCCGGCTACATGTTGATCGTCGCGCTGGAACTGTGGCTGGATCGCGACTCACCGCGCAAGCAACTGGATGATGGGACCGCCACCGTGTTGATCTCCGGACCGGCCGATCCACCGCCGGCCGCCGCCGCGACGGAATGGCCAGCACGCGTCATGGCGTCGGCGATCGGGCCGCCGGCAGAAATCATCACCCTGCAACCGCCGCACTGGCATCCGGGAGACAGCGCGTTGCCGGACCCCTGGGGCGACCAGACGCAGTATCACGATGGCAGCTACCGCTTTGTCGGCGAGCGCCGGGTGGATGGCGTCGAGCCGCTGGCCTGCTTCAGCCCGGATGGACGCTGGTTTGCTGCCGAGCTGGCGCGTTCGCGTGGCGTCGTGCTGTGGGATCGTCGAGGTGACCGCACCCATCGTCTGCGCGGCTGGCAACTGGCGGGTTGGTATCGTGAACAACCCTGGTTGCAACGCGATGTCGATGCAGCGCCACGCCCGTTGGCGCATGTGCTCGGCGAAGCCCCCGACAGCGCAGAAACGCCGCTGTCCTGAGTGGCCGTCGGCTATGCTGGGTTCCCGATTTTGTCCCTTCCGGCCCACCTCTTGTCTGCGTTCCATCCTGTCGCTCCCTTGCTCACCGTCATCGTGGTCGCCGCCGACAGCGGGGACAGCCTGCGCGAGGCGGTTCGCAGCGTGCTCCGCTGGTCGCTGCCGCTTGAATTGCTGTTGATCGACAACGGTTCGGTTGACGGGGTGCCGCAGGCGATCAATCGGGCGCACGTGGATGATCCGCGGCTGCAGGTGATCTACAACCATGCCAACCTGGGCTTTGGCCCGGCCGCGAATCGCGCGGCGGCGCGCGCACGCAGCGAAGTCTTGCTGATTCTCAACCCCGACTGTGTGCTGGCCGAGGCGGGCGTGCAGCGCCTGCTCGACATCCTGGCTGACGAACCCCACGCCGGCTTGATTGGCGCGGTGGTATGCGACGCCGATGGCGTGCCAGACCGCGCGTCGTTGCGCCGCGACCCGTTGTTGCGGCGCGCGCTCAACAGCCTGCGCGGACGCGAACGCGATGCGGTCAACGTGGCCGGCCCGCTGCCCAGCCAGCCGGTCGACGCCGAGGCAGTTTCCGGCGCGCTGATGCTGCTGCCCAAGGTGGTATTCGAGCGCTTGTCCGGCTTCGATGAAGCCTATTTCCTGCACTGCGAAGACCTGGACCTGTGCCGCCGCGTACGCGATGCCGGCTATCGGGTGCTGCTTGCCGGCGATGTGCATGTCTTGCATCGCAAGGGCAGCTCCAGCGCGCATCGGCCGGTGTTCGTCAGCTACCACAAGCATCGCGGCATGTGGCGCTGGTTTCGCAAGTTCGACCCCGCCGCGCGTCGTCCACTGACGGCAGCGGTGGTGTGGATCGGGATCTGGCTGCATTTCGTGCTGCAGCTGCCGCAGCTGCTGTGGCAACGGTGGAGTCGCCGGCGCGCAGCCGGGGCTGACCGCCGTTGAGCCAGTGCCACGCCGTCCTGGCGCCGCTCACGGCTGGCCGCGGGAAACGTCGCCATACGCCCGAAAAAAATTTGTCGTTCCACTAATCACCGCGCAGCCATGACCACACCGCGCATCACCACGCCACGCATCACCACACCGCGCATGACCACACCGCGCATCACCACCTACGCGACCATCGGCCTGCTTGGCATGACGGCGGTGTGGGGCTCGACATTCTTCCTGATCAAGAATGTGCTTGAGCACATGCCCGTGGCCGACTTCCTCGCCGTGCGCTTCACGTTGGCCGCTGCGGTGATGCTGCTGCTGTTCGCCCGGCCGGTGATGCAACTGGATCGCCGACAGATCGGGCGCGGGTTGCTGCTCGGCATCGTTTACGGCGCTGCGCAATTGCTGCAGACGTGGGGGCTGGCACTGATCGCGCCGAGCGTCAGCGGTTTCGTCACCGGGATGTATGTGGTGTTCACGCCGATCCTGGCCTGGCTGGTGTTGCGACAGCGCGTGGCCGGGATGGTCTGGGTGGCTGTTGCACTGGCGACCGCGGGCCTGGCGCTGTTGTCGCTGCGCGGTTTGTCGGTGGATCTCGGCGTCTGGCTGACCCTTGGTTCGGCGGTGTTGTACGCGTTGCAGATCATCGGTCTGGGCCAGTGGTCACGGCCCGGCGAAGCGCGTGGTCTGGCGGCAGTGCAGATGGTCGCGATCGCGCTGCTCTGCCTGCTCGCCACCGCACCGCATGGCGGATTGGTGTGGCCGCCTGACCGCAGCGCGTGGCTGGCAGTGCTGTACATGGGGCTGATCGCTGGCGCCGGTGCGATGCTGATGCAAACCTGGGCGCAGGCGCACATGCCCGCCACCCGCGCGGCGATCATCATGACCACCGAGCCGGTATTCGCCGCTGGCTTCGCGGTGGCGTTGGGCGGCGATTTGTTGACTTGGCGAATGCTGGTCGGCGGCGCGCTGGTGCTGGGCGCGATGTTCCTGGTCGAGCTGATGCCCTCGGTGGCTCGAGTCCGAACGCGAGCGGTCAGAGCGGATCCGTCCTGACAAACCCGTGGCTGGTCGCCGCTTGCAACTCATCGGCAGCGCGCAATATCCCACGGCCATCGTGCGTTCATCAGGTGGCCGCACGGCCCCGACCACACGTGCTGCAAACGACATGATCTCAATTCGCCAGGTAATCGTTCCGACGGTCACACTCGCGGGCATCGTTCTTGGGAACGGGGTCTTCGCGCAGTCGAGCTTGGGCGTCATTTCCCGGCAGGCCGCCGTGATCGGCAAGAATTTCGATATCGCCGACAAGAATCGCGACGGCTTCCTCAGAAAAGGCGAGGCAGACGCCGGCTATGCCCGGTATTTCGCAGATCACTTCAGCGCGATCGACATTCGGCGTGAGGGAAAAATCTCCAGGCAGGATGTCGTCGACTATTGGAAGTCCAGTATTCAAAAATAACGAACGCAGTACGCGTCCGGCGCCCGAGAAAGCGGGAAGCTGAGACGTCTTGCCGCGCAAGTAGGACTTGCTGATCACGGTACGGTCGACGCGTTGATTGGATCGCCCAGGCAGGCCGCGTCAGCCCTGGTGGCATGGTCCTTGTCAGGTCCGCGATGCAACCCCATTCGTCGCACACGTGCGGTGCGACAACCGTCCTTCACCGAGCGAACGCTCACCTGCGGTTGTCGCCTGCGCGGCCATACTGCGTTCAATCGTCGCTGACACAGTGAGGCCGACATGATCCATCAGATCCTGAAAATGGGTGATCCGCGACTACAGCGCATAGCGCCCTCGGTGCCTGCCGCGATGTTCGGCAGCGCCGAACTCTACGCATTGATTGCGGACATGTTCGACACCATGGAGGTCGCGGACGGAGTCGGACTGGCGGCGCCGCAAATCGGCGTGGATCTGCAATTGGTGGTGTTCGGCTTCGAACGCAATGATCGCTATCCAGATGCACCGATGGTGCCGCGCACCGTGCTGCTCAACCCGCTGATCACACCGCTATCCAGTGACATGGAGGACGGCTGGGAAGGCTGCCTCTCGGTGCCCGGCCTGCGTGGAGCGGTGAGTCGTTATTCGCTGATCCGGTACCAGGGCATGGACCCGCAGGGCGTGGCGATCGACCGTACTGCCGAAGCCTTCCACGCGCGCGTCGTGCAACACGAATGCGATCATCTGATCGGCCGGCTGTATCCCTCGCGCATCACCGACTTCAACCAGTTCGGCTACACCGATGTGCTGTTCCCCGAGCCATCCGAGGGGGAAGAGGGATGAGAGCGATTTGGCACGATACCGTCCTCGCCGAGAGCGACGACACCGTCCTGGTCGAGGGCAACCATTACTTTCCGCTTGCCTCTTTGCATTGCGAATTTTTCCGCGACAGCGAGCACCACAGCACGTGTGCGTGGAAAGGCATCGCCAGCTACTACGACGTGGTCGTTGGCGATGCGGTGAATGCGGACGCTGCCTGGTATTACCCTCAACCAAAAGACGCCGCGGCGGCAGTTGCTGATCGGGTGGCATTCTGGAAAGGTGTCAGCGTGATCGCGTGACGCACCGGTTGTCCGGCGGCCGGTTTGATAACGGATGTGGCACGTCCTGACGCTGGCTCATTCATGCAGACATTGACACCGGCACCGGCGCCCGCGCGAAGGCAGTGGGCGCGCGCAAGGCGGGTATCGACATGCTTCGAGGTCTTGCCATGGGGCTGGTGGTGTTGCACCACTTCGGCCTGCGCATTCCACTAAACAAAACCGCGCTGGCCGACGTGTTGCCGGGCTGGTTGCTCAATGGATTGAACGACAACGGCCATGAAGCGGTCTTGGTGTTCTTGGTGATCCCGGGCTCGCTGATTGCCGAAATGCCTTGCAACGCAGGGGCAGTCTCGAGCTGATCGCGGTGTGCGCGCGTTCTACGCGCGGCGATTTGCACGCCTCGTGCAGTGCGTGCTGCGCATTGGTCGCGGTGATCAGTGTGCTGAACCTGGCCGGGTGCGTGATTACACGATCATCCACGCCAACCAGTCGCGGCCGCGCGCGATCCTTGCCGCGCTCGGCTTGCACTTGCATTGGTACGAGGCCCAGATCGGTTACCCGCCGGGGAACTGGGACGTGTTGTGTCCATGGAGCGCTGGGTTTCGCCGCGGTGCCAGCGCTGTTGCGGGCGCGGTATTTGCGCGCATCAACTGCTGTTTCAAACCAGATCCAGCTGAGCGCCGGTCGACTGACGCCCATGCGCATCCGTCGACTGTGCATGGGCCGAAATGGTCCATGCGGTCAGGGCGATTTCGTCTGCGCAGCTTGATCTTTTTCAGCCGCTGCCCTGGCCGACTGCGCATCGTCGAACCGCCAGGCGGGTTTGCCTTTGCCATCGAAGTTGAGTTGCGCGCGCGGCAGGTTGTCCTTGCCGTAAAACTGCATGTGCGCTTCGTTCGCGGTCGCACCCAATTCGAAGGCTGGCGCCTGCACATTGCGGTCGCCGTAGTTGATGATCATGCCGGCAAAACCTTCTTTGTCATCGACCATCATGCCGATCGCGTCGCTCAGCGGCGCCGCACGATCAAGCCCGAGCACGACGCGCCCCATGCCGAGAAAACCCATGCCACCGCGTTCGTTGCCCTTGGTGTCGAACAGCGCCATGCCGTAATTGTCGCCATCGCCGATCCGCTTGCCGCTCTTGCCGCCAATGACCGGTGCCGGCAGTTGGCCCAGGGCGAGCCGGTCTGCACCGGTCTTGCCGAGAAAAATGATGCCGTCTGAAGCATCGTCCTTGCGTGTGCGGTCCTTGCTGGCCGCTACCGGTGCGCCGATCAGGATGCGATCGCGCCCCTGTGAATCGGTGATCACCACGCCCTGCGCGCGCAGGATGGTGTCGGTGTGAGCGGTGGGACGGCTCAGCCACCAGGTCGCGGCGAGTAGCGCGAGCAGCAGGAACGTAATGATCAGACCGATGCGCAGCCACGTCAGCTGCCGCTGCAATGCGATCAGGTCTTGCCGGGTGAGGCTGATGTCGTCCGTCATCGTAGGTCCTTGCCGTGGGAGGGAGCGGCCAGCGTATTCCTTATCGCCGGCCAACCTCGACGACGCAGCAGTTTTCCCCGCCTGGCCGGCGCGGTCTCTCACGCATTCGGGTTCGCTCGCGCATGCGGGCGACTGGTCTCGTGCCCGTCTCAACATTCCGCGAACCCGCAAGGGCGTACGCTGTAGCAGACGGAAACCCGTCCGGGAGAATGGCGTTGAAGAAAGAAAGTGAGACGCACATGCAGATCGTTTCGGCGGACATCAGCGCGGAGTCACTTACCGGCATGGTGATCTTCCGTCCGCATTACCTGCATCGCAGCGGCGCCGAGGTGGCTGGAACGACCCGCAAGGGCAATTGGTATGCGCTGCGTCCGGGCGAAGTGCGCAGTTTCGCGCGCGCCTTGCTGGATGCCGCCGATGCGATGGACCTGAAGTCCAAGGCATTGCAGGCTGCCAAATCGGCCGTGGTCGCCAGCTGAGCGCTGACGACCGGCGATCAGCGACGACGACAGCGGTTGATGGTGTCGCGCAAGGTTGAAGCCGCGTTTCGCGCCGTCTGTGCAAAATCCTCGCCTGCGCCGGCATACAGAATCGCCCGCGACGAGCTGATCAGCAACCCGTCCCCGGCGAGCGTGCAGCCTTGCTGCACTACCGTTTCTACATCGCCACCTTGCGCGCCGATACCGGGTACCAGCAGTGGCATGTCGCCCACCAATGCTCGCACCTGGCCCAATTGCTGTGGCCAGGTGGCACCTGTTACCAGCACGCAGTTGCCGTGGGCGTTCCACTCGCGCGCAATGGTTGCCGCCACGTGTTGATAAAGCGGCAACCGTGCGCCCTCGGCGTCGTGAACCAGCAACTCCTGCAAGTCGGCAGCTCCTGGATTGGAGGTGTGGCAGAGGATCACCACGCCCTTGTCGGCGCGATCCAGAAACGGCTGCACGGAGTCGCGGCCGAGATAAGGATTCACGGTGACCGCGTCGGCCTGGTAACGCTCGAACGCCTCGTCTGCGTAATGCTGCGCCGTGCTGCCGATGTCGCCGCGCTTGGCGTCGAGAATCACCGGTACGCCGGGGTGATGGTCGTGGATATGCGCGATCAGCCGTTCCAACGTGTCTTCGGCGCGCAGTGCGGCGAAGTGCGCAATCTGCGGCTTGAACGCGCAGACCAGGTCGGCAGTGGCGTCGACGATGGCGGCGCAAAAATTGAACACGGCGTTCGGGTCATCGTGCAAATGCGCCGGGAACTTCGCCGGCTCCGGATCGAGGCCAACGCAGACCAGCGAGTCGTGGTTCGCCCAGGCCTGCTGTAGGGACTGCATGAAGTTCATCGGAAGTTTCCTGGAGTCACGCAATGGCTCGGTGTTGCGGGATTCCCCGTTCTCCGTTCCCCAATTCCATTCCCGCTTTCACACCAGCTTCTTGTACTTCACCCGCTGTGGCCGCGCGCCTTCCTCGCCGAGGCGACGCTTCTTGTCCGCCTCGTATTCGTTGTAGTTGCCGGGGAAGAACTCGACGTGGGAATCGCCCTCGAATGCGATGATGTGGGTGGCGACGCGGTCGAGGAACCAGCGGTCATGCGAGATGACCATGACGCAGCCGGGGAATTCCAGCATCGCGTCTTCCAGAGCACGCAGGGTCTCCACGTCCAGGTCGTTGGATGGTTCGTCCAGCAGCAACACGTTGCCGCCCTGCATCAGCGTTTTGGCCAGGTGCAGCCGTCCGCGCTCACCGCCGGAGAGCGAGCCGACCAGCTTCTGCTGGTCGGTACCCTTGAAGTTGAAGCGCCCGATGTACGCGCGCGACTGCAGCTCGTAACGACCGATGGTGATGATGTCGGCGCCGCCGGACACTTCCTGCCACACGTTCTTTTT
>JBBSST010000056.1:0-12384 GCA_038241735.1 Lysobacterales bacterium | reverse complement strand
CTACCACGTTCCCGCCTTCGAGCGGCTGGTGTCCTCCCCGCCACTGCTGGTGATCCGCAACGGCCGCTTTTTGCGCCGCAACATGCGCAGCGAGTACCTCACTGAAGAAGAGTTGATGAGCTACTTGCGCCAAAACGGCATAGACGACGTGAGTGCGGTCAAGGCGGCGTTCGTCGAGGACGAGGGAAACATCTCCGTGATCAAGCGCGCGGACGCATAGCGGCTGAGCCGGTTGGCCGGCGCACGACGGCGGCTTTGTTTTGTGCAACGAAGCAAAAACGCCGCGCGCACTACAACCGAACCGTCACACTCCAGTTGCAAGCGCGCACGCCGACGCGGCGGCGCAGGCGTGTTGCCGGCGACTGAAGGTTGCGCAGAAATATTCCGTCGTGTCGCCGCCGCGACGGTATCGCGAATAGCGGCGGGCGCAAGATCGGTGACACGCTGCGCGATGCGCGTACCGATTTTTGTCAGCGCCTGTCGGGTGTGCACGGTTTCAAATGAACGCGGTCGCGCTGCGCATTCTCGACGCACAGCACGTCAGGTCGCTTGGCGTTCCATCGATGCCACCAACCGTTGGTGATAGGCCACGCGGGTGGCTGGTTTCCAGGCCGTTCGCGATGGGTGTCGCAACCTGCATCGGCGAAAAGATGGCGCCATGCTGCACCGGATACCACGATGTCGCCGCGGGCACACGCCAGAATTGCCGAGTCTGGCCGGACGCCTGGTAATCACGCGCAAGCACGCGTAGCTGCGCAGCCAGTTGATGGTGCAGGCCTCGAATTGTTTGTGCATGCCGTAGCGGGGCGAGAACGTCGAGGGCGACGGGCACGTGCGATGGCGGGTGATCGCGACGGCGTGCAGCCGTCCATACGCCGTTTTCACCGCGTGCGCCTTACACCAGAGGAACCGGACGCGCGATGACGGCGCTTTACGGTCCGAAACGATGCGCGCTGTGTTGCGCGCCAATTTTTGCAATCGCGCAATGCGCGGACTAAAAGTCCGCATCTGCAGGGAGATCAATCATGCGTTCACCGGCGAGCATAGGCTCACATCCGATCCATCCGATGCTGGTGTCCATCCCGATCGGGCTATGGATTTTTTCGCTGATTTGCGACTTGATCGGGCTGGCATCTGCGTCACCGGCGGTCTGGCACACGGTAGCCTTTTACACCATGGTGGGTGGAACCATTGGCGCGTTGATAGCGGCGGTGCCGGGCTTGATCGATCTGCTCTACTACAAGGGCGGCAAGCCACCGCTGAAGAAGGTGGCGCTGACGCATATGACGATCAATCTGGTGATCGTCGCACTCTACGTCGTGAACATCTTCTTGCGCTACAACGACCCGATCGCGTTGAAGCTGCCGGTTGCGTTGTCCGTCATCGGGGTAGGGATGCTCGTAATCTCCGGCTGGCTTGGCGGACACATGGTGCACGTGTACGGGGTCGGCGTGGAGGGGCGGGAATAGTCTGGCCGCGGCTCTTGTCCTGAGCGCGCCAGAGCTATCGGCCGGGAAGCACGCTCACCGCCAGATCCTTCATCCGCTCGCCGAAGTTGGCGCTCAGCGACCACGGACTCGGCTGACGGACGACGTGCAAACTGCCGCCACGCTGATCCAGCACGCTGTAGTCGCTGTCTCCGTTCTGCTTGCGAAAGAAGCGCAGGTCGACGATCGCATCACCCACGCGCAGTTGTCGCAGGGTGATGTCGGGTAGCCATGCAGGTAGTTGCGGATCGACAAACAGCATCCGCAATGGCGCAAACGGCTGCAAGCCGAGCATCGCCTGCAGCATGGTGAACGTGGTGGTCGCGGACCATGCCTGCGGCATGTTGGCGGCCGGATACAGGGCCGGGAAGGGCTGGTCGTGATCGCGCGTGTGGCCGCTGATGCATTCCGGTAACCGGCGAAAGTCGAACAGGGAAGCCACATCGAACTGGGCGCGACAAATCCGCTCGACCTGTTCATGGCAGCCGTAACGATAAGCGCCCACTGCAAACGGCCCATGTTCGACCGGCCACACGCTGCCGCGATGATAGGAATACGGGTTGTATGCCGGGTGGCTGGAGGACAGCGTGCGCACGCCCCAGCCACTGAACATGTCCGGCTCGAACAGGCGCGCCATGGTGCGCTCGACCAGATCCTTGTCGACGATGCCGGTCGCCACGCAATGGACCGCGTTGGAACCAATCGAAGTCACCTGCTTTTGCTGGCCATCCAGTGCCATGGCGAGGAAGCCGGCATCGTCCATCCAGAAAGCTTCGTTGAAGCGGCGTTTGAGTTCTTCGGCCTCGTGGTAAAGCTTCTTTGCCTCGTCCTTGCGGTCGAACCACCACAGCAGCTCGGCAAGGTTGAGCTTGGCCGCGTAGACGATCCCTTGCTCTTCGCAGGTGGCGACCGGGGCCTTCACCTGGCTGCCGTCCGCATACACGATGGCATCGGGCGAATCCTTCCACGCCTGGTTGGCCACGCCCTGGCTTGAGCGGGTCCGGTAATGATGGAAGACGCCGCCGTCGGAGGTCTGGTCAAGCCAGTGCAGGGCTTTCAGCGCAGGCTCGATGAAGGGAGCGACAGCATTCTTGTCACCCGTCCAGTGCCACAGTTGCGTCAGTACAAACGGATAGAACCCTGATGCAGTAACCGCGCCGTAGTAACGCGACTTCGGGTTGAAATTGAGTACTGCCAATGGCCCGGTGTGCGCTTCATGCACCATTCGGCCAGGCTGCTCGTCGCGCCAGTCATTGATCTGGGTGCCCTGCGACTGCGCCAGTATCGGCAGCGTGCCGCGCATGATTTCCGGCCCGAGCAAAGCCGCCTCCCATGCTGCGGTCAGGGTGTCGCGGCCAAAGAGTGCGACGTACATCGGCAAACCGGCAGCTACCGTCCAGGCGCGCGGATGCCGATCGAACCGATGCATGCGCAAGGAGGCCAGATCGCGCGTTGCCTGCTGCAGGGCGTCGATCACCACCGCGCTCATGCTCTGGCTCCCGGGCGATTCAAAGCGCGTGGCTTCGGCGATGAACACAGCCTCGCTTTGGCCCGGCTCACCGAACGCACGACAAGCTGGCGGCGGCAACAGGCGCTGATCTTCAATCAACGGAGTCCACTTCAGGCAGGCATGCCAGGTTTGTTGCGGCTCGATGTGCAAATCAAAATGGATACGCTCGCCCGCGTAGTCCGGTGGCGAGTCGGCTTGCTCTATGCGCAGTTCCAATCCGCGCCTGAACTCGACCACACCGGCGTTACCTTGTTGATCGTAGGTGTGGCGCGCGACGTAGCTGAAAACCAAAGTGTGCGCATCACCGAGGTCCTCCCACTGGCGCGCCAGCTTGCCGTGTTGCTGGCGCTCGCCGTGCGTCTCGCCCTGATCGGCGAAATCACCGTCCAGTTCAATCGTCAGCCGCAGGCGTGCCGCGTCCTGGGTGAAATTGGTGATGTCCAGATCCTCGTGCAGGCCATCTGCCAGCACGCGTGTGACCCTCATTTCGATCGTTTGCTGCGCGCTGCCCTGCGGTGCATTCAGGCTTCCCGCTTCGTTGTCGTGGCCCGGCGCCGCGACGATGTAATAGCCAAGCCAGCTGTCGTGGGAGACCGGTGACAGGGCAACCGGCTCGGGCTCCTTGCCGTCCAGCAGAACGCGATAGCGCGACAGCATGCGCGTCTCGTGGACGAACAATCCCTGCTCGGGTTGGTTGTCCAGGTAACCATTTCGCTGCGTCGCCAGCACGCTCTCGCCATGGTTGATGTGGACAGTGTCGTCGCGTACATGCAAGCGCACGAGGCTGTGATCAATGGGCATCAATGGTCCTCTTCAGGCGCGTGCCAAAGCATGGTCAGGGTTAGCCGGGGGTAGCGTGTCGCGGACAGCCGCCTGCATGGTCGCTCAAAATGCAACGGCGATCATGCGGGTGGCGCGGTGAAGCCGCACTGCGCGACCGCGCGGCACCTTGTATCGGATGCGGCTGCGGCGGTGAGGGTTCCGCACCCACCGATGATCCGGCCAATGACGATGCACCATTCCATGATGCACCAGGTCTTCAATGACCAGCGCAGCCGTCGCTTGGCGCGGCCAAACCCGCCCCCGACAGCACTATGCGTCGTGCGTGGCTGGTCGCGCCCGCGCATTGTCCCGCCACCTCGATGCCGAACGGCGGCGCCGATAACAGGATCAGCTGCAGGTCATCGCACGGGAATCGCCATGAGGCTTCAAGAGCGGCAAAGGAAGAACAAGATTCTACGCAGACCACGCAATCACTCCGCCGGCGCAGGCGTGGAGGTGCCTTGAAGCCTGTCGCGCAGGTCGAACGCGCCGCTGCGGATCTCGTCCGCCGTTGGCGCCCGTCCCATTTCCAGCAGCAATTCGAACGCGTCGATATCGGCATCGTGTTGCATGCCGGCGGCCGCCACGGTGCGCTGGCCGTCGAAGCTGAACTCGATGAAGTCGAGCTTGGCCGGGTCACCCCATACATGGCGCGACGCATCGCGGCCGGCGTGGCCTGCATAACGCAGGCTGTTGCCGAATTGCCCGGTCCAGAAGAAAGGCACTCGACGATCCATGCCGGTACCGGGCTGACCCAATATCGAAAGCGCAGCGACCATGCCTTGCTGCATGGCCACCCGCCAGTGCTCGATCCGAAATGGCCCCAGCGCGGTAGGCGCCAATGCAATGTCGCCCACCGCGTAAATGTCACCATTCACGCGCATGTGTTTGTCCACCGGTATCGCGCCGTCATCGTTGGCAAAGTTTTTCAACAGCTCGCTGCGCGGCGCCACGCCCAGGCCCAGCAGGACCAGCTCGCCCTTCAATGAGGCACCGTTTTCCAGCTCGATGCCGTCGGCATGATCGTCGCCGGTAATGTGTTTCAGACCGTTGCCGAGGTGAAACACGACCCCGTGCGATTCATGCAACCGGCGCAATTCGCGCGCGGTGTTGACGCTCAACATCGGCTGCAGCACCTCATTTTCCTTGCCGATCACGGTCACCGACTTGGCCCCTTTGTCGCCGCTTAAACTGGCGGCCGCCTCCATGCCGATGAAGCTGGTGCCGACGATAAGCACGTGCTTGCCCTTTGCCGCCTGCTTCAGCGCCTGGGCGTCGTCCAGACTGCGTAGCGTGCAGACGCCCGGCAGTTCGACACCGGGCAAATCGACGCTGCGTGGCCGTGCGCCGGTAGCGACAATGAGGTGGTCGTACTGCAGCGGGTCGCCGCGTTCCATCACCAACTGGCGTTTGTCAGGCTGCACGCTGACGGCGCGCGAGTAGCGCCGCTCTATGTGATTGTTTTGCTCCCAATCCTCGCCGCCCACGGCAGTGCCCTCAGCGTCCACCTTGCCGCTCAGGAACTGCTTGCTCAACATCGGGCGCTCGTATGGCGCGGCGTGATTGGGGTCGACCAGGGTCAGCCGGCCGGCGAAGCCGTGCTGACGCAGGATATGCGCTGCCATGAAGCCGCCGCCGCCGGCACCGACAATGACCACATGTTGATCTCGACCCTGCGGTGCTGGCTTTGCGAATGACAAGGTGGCGCCCAGGTCGACGACACAACGGTCGCCTTCACGATGCAACGCATAGCGGGTCATGCCCCGGGTGGCCAAGGGTTCAAGCAACGCACCGCTGTGTGCGTCGAAGGTGGCGTGATGCCACGGACAGATCACGCGGCCAGCGCAGAACACGCCCTTTCCCAGATCCGCACCCGCGTGCGGACACACCGCGTCAAACGCGCGATAGTCCTCGCCCGTACGCACGATTAAAATCTTGCGCTTGCCATGCTCAAAAGTTTTCATCGCACCGTCAATGACGGCATCGGCCTGAAACGTGAAAGTCGACATGGGAGCTTCCGAGTGGGCAATTACCTTCATGCTGCGCGAGCGCCGTTCAAGGCACCGTCAAGAGCATCAGGGGATCGCGTGCAGCATGATCGGCAGCGTTGACCGCGCATGGCTGCGCCGCTGGCGGGACTCACGTTCATTGCCTCGGCCGGTCAGCGAGGTCGTGTGTCTGTGCCGGGCGAGGCGCGGTCCGGTCAGCGATGAGGTTCTTTCGTGTCGCCGCGGACGCCGGCGTGAAAAGCAGCACGGCAGTGGCAAATGATGTGACGTCGCAACGGGATCTCAAGGGTGGTTGGCGCGGACCGTTCGAGAAGCTTCGGGGGCTGCGTCGGACGCCGGTTGTCGGCGTCAGTGCGGCGGTCGTTCGCGCCATTCACGGTCGCACCACGCTGCAGATGCTCAGTTAAGGCGGTTAACGCCGTGGCGCATAAGGCGGCTAACGGCGTGACGCAATCACCCGGGCATCGAGTTTTCCTGATCACCCTCTCACCACTTCGGATCACATCATGGATCTTGGAATCAAGGACCGCTGGGCCCTCGTCACCGGCGCGGCTGGCGGCATCGGACTGGCCACCGCGCGCATTCTGCTGGAAGAGGGTGCACGCGTGCTGCTAACCGACATCGACGCGGCGAAGTTGAAACTCGGCGTGCAGGAGCTCGGCGGAACAAGCGATCATCTGCAATCCGCGGTCGCAGACCTGTCAGCCCAGGCCGGCGTCGACACGCTCTGCGATGCCACCGGCGGCAAGGTGGACATTGTGGTGCATACCGCCGGCGTCACCGGCGCGAAGGGAGATCCGCTCGCCGACATGACCGACGAGGACTGGGCGGATGCGTGGAATATCGACTTCATGTCTGGCGTTCGGGTCGCCCGCGCACTGGTGCCGGCGATGGTGGAGCGCGGTTGGGGACGGGTGGTGTTCGTGACTTCGGAGAACGCCACGCAGCCGTATTCCGATGAAGCCGTGTACGACGCCGCCAAGGCGGCATTGCTGACTTTCGTCAAGGCGACGGCCCAGGTCTATGCGCCCAAGGGCGTGCTGATCAACGCGGTGGCACCTGCGTTCATTGCTACCGGCATGACCGACGGCATGATGAAGAAGCGTTCCAAAAAGCTCGGCGTCAGCATGGACGAGGCGATCAAATCCTTCCTCGATGAGGAGCGGCCTTACCTGGTACTCAAACGCCGCGGTCGCCCCGAGGAAGTGGCGTCGGTAATCGCCATGTTGTGTTCGCAACGCGCCAGCTTCGTCGTCGGTTCCAACTGGCGCGTGGACGGCGGCGCGGTCATGGCGATCAACACCTGAAGCACGGCGTTGTCTGGGGATTCGCCAGCGTCGCTGAGCATGCTGCTACGGCTCGCTGATACGCCGTTCCACGGCTGCGTGTCGCCTGAGGAAGTGGTTGCCCGGATCATGGCTGCTGATCTGGGTGACAGTGTGCCGGACATGCGCAAAGCGTTTGCGCGACTGCTCCTTGGCGATGCCGCTGACACGCCGCCACCGATAGGGAGCGCAGTGAAGTTTGGTGGCATCGACGGGCTTTTGATCCCACCGCGCCTGGGCGGCGCAACGGAAACCGCGGCTGACCGCACGCCGGACGTGGTCTGGTTTCACGGCGGCGGTTATGTCTTTGGCTCACCGGAAACGCACTGGCGTGTTGCAGCCGCCATCGCGGCCATGGCGGCGCGGTCAGTCTTCGTACCGCGCTATCGACTGGCGCCGGAACATCCGTGGCCGGCGCAACTTGATGACGCGCTGGCCGTGGTGCGCGCACTGCAACGCGACGGCCGCCGCGTCTCGTTGGCGGGCGATAGCGCGGGCGGCCATCTTGCACTGACCACCGCGTTGGCGCTGGCTCGCGAAGGACATCCGGTGGCCGCGTTGCTGCTGTGCTCGCCGAACACGGATCGCTCCGGGTTGAACACCACCCGACAAGCCAACAGTCCGCGCGACCCGATGAATGACGATGCGCAAGACACGGCGCTGGCGCGACTCGCCTTTGGTGACATGGCGCTGGAGCATCCCCAGGTTTCGCCGCTGCTTGATGACCTTTCCTTGCTTCCACCGACCCACATTGAGGTGGGCGATAACGAGGTGCTCGCAGACGATGCACTGTTATTGGCACATCGTGGTCAATCGATGGGAGCAAGCATTGCATGCCATGTGGAACGTGATGTTTTCCACATGTGGCAGCTGTGGACGCCATGGCTGGAACCAGCCAACACGTCGATCGCCCGATCAGCAGCATTTCTGCAGCATCACCTGAGTTGACTTGGGTGCAGCCTGGCGGATCCGTCCGGAAGCCTTCGACCGGTCCGACCCTCGTGCGGATTTGCATCGCGCCGTGAGGTACGCGGACTGGCTGGCATGGACGCGTCCATCTCATCAGCGAGGCAGGACCCTGGCGGTTTATTGCTGCGTTGCTCAGCCCAGGCGGCTCTTGATCCGGTCCGCGACGCGCAGCGCGTTGGCGATGATGGTCAGCGTGGGGTTCACGGCCCCGATCGACGGAAAGAAGCTGGCATCGGCCAGATAGAGGTTGTCAAGCTCGTGCGCCCTGCAATCAAGGTCAAGCACGGAGGTCGCCGGGTCGGTGCCGAAACGCGCTGTTCCAGCCTGGTGTGCCGTACCGCCGATCGGGATGTCCTTGCCAAAAAACAGACTGCGCTCCATCAGCACTGGGTGCTCGCCCGCCGCGCTCAGCATCTGTTCGAGTTTCTTCTTCAGCCGATGGTGTGCCTCCATGTTGTTCTCGGTCACGTCCAGAATCACCTTGTCGCCGTCGTAGCGGATGCGGTTTTCCGCCCGCGGCAGGTCCTCGCTGGACAGCCAGAAATCCATCGAGTGCCGTGCCATGGTTTCGAACGGCATCTTGGGCAGCCACTCCAGCCACGACGGCAGCGCTTCGCCGCGGATTTGCGCACCATGGGATTTCGCACACATCTGCATCAGGCCCAGCGGGTACTCCCAATCATCACTACCGAAGTACCAGTCGCTGACCGCCAGCGTCTTCTGGAATACGGTGTCATTGGGTTCACGCAGCAGCGCCATCAGCACCGACTGGTTGTGGCGCATGTAGTTGCGACCCAGCTGGTCCGAGCCATTGGCCAGACCGTGTGGATGCTTGTGGTTGGCCGAGCGCAGCAGCAGAAGCGCGGAGGACAACGCGCCGCAGGCAACCACCACGATGTCGGCGCTGTAGCGCTCCTGCTGGCCATGGCGCGTGACGTTGACCGCGGCGATGGTTTTGCCCGAGGCGTCGGTTTCGAGAGTGGACACAAACGCGCCGGTAAGCAGCGTCACGTTGGAGTGCGCCTTCAACATCGGGTCGACGCAGATCACCTGGGCGTCGGCCTTGCCATTGAGCGGCGAAGGGTAGCCGTCGAAGAATGGGGTGCGGATGCAGGGGCTGTCCGGTGTGGTCTTGCCGTCGATCTCGTCCAGCAGGATGCCCATCGGCAGGTGGAACGGATGCAAGCCCTGACTGTGCAAGCTGTCGTGCAATGCCTGTATGCGCGGCTCGTGTGCCACCGGCGGATACGGATAGGGGCTGTTCGACCACGGTTCGTTCGGATCCTCGCCACGCTGACCGTGCACGTGGAATAGCGCTTCGGCTTCGGTGTAGTAAGGCTCGAACGCGTCGTACTTCAGTGCCCACGCGGGGGAGATGCCGTCGCTATGCCGCAGCTCGTCGAAGTCACGCTCACGCAGGCGAAACAACGCGGCGCCGTAAACCTTGGAGTTGCCGCCGACGTAGTAGTGGAGGCCGGGGTGGAAGCTTTCGCCATTTGCGCCGTACCAGGTTTCTTTTGCCTGATAGATGCCTTCGACGAAGACCTTTTGCGAATCCCAGTTATCGATCGAACGCGGCAGGTAATCGCCGCGTTCCAGCAGCAGGATCTTCTTGCCGGTCGGCGCGAGCTTTTGCGCCAGCGAGGCACCGCCGGGGCCGCTGCCGATCACGATCAGGTCGTAGTGGTTGTCAGTCATCTGGCGTCGGCCTCGCCTGGCGCAATCCGGTGCGGAAATAATGCTGCTGCCCGCTATGGCGGCACGGTTGCGTCGGCGTGCCGGCTGCAGCCGCTGGTTGGAACGTGTGTCCGCTCAGCGGATGCTGCGCGCAAGGTCGTGCGATCTCTGCAGGGTTTGAAAGTGACGTGGCGCTCTCCTCGCTGGTTGTTCGTGTACCGCTGCAAGTGTGCGCGTGGCGTCATCGTGCACGTATGACTTGTTTGTGTGACGTCACCACGAAAGGAGTTGGCGCGAAAGCCGGCGATGTGTGTGAGAGACAAAAAAACACAACCGCAATGGCGATGCTTCCACGATCGAACGCTCGCTCACTACACGCAGCGATGACCAATTGGCGACAGGGCATTCACCGCGGCGTGCGCACAATGCGCTTTGCGCCGCCGGGCCGATCCGTTGCTCAGTCTTTTCGCCACATTCCTCATTCGCGTCATGCTGGTGGCACTGTTTCTTCCGTTCAGCGCGCTGGACAAGCTGTTCAACACGGCATCGGCGGTGCAACAGGCACAAGCGACGGTGCACTCCCGTCGCTTGGCATGGGCGCTTATCTGCGCGGGCCTGTTGATCGAAGTGATGATGTCGCTGGCGATTCTCACCGGCATCCTCGACCGGTTGGCGGCAGTGATCCTTGCAGGCTATTGCGTCGTGACCGCACTGCTGTGGAAGCAGTTCTGGAAGACCGACGACTTCCGTCTCAAGGGGCCGAGCAAGGGTCGTGATGTGTTCTGGGACTTCATGAAGAATTTTGCCGTCGCCGGCGGTTTTCTTGTACTGGCCACCGGTGGCACGGCGTATGGCGTGAGCCAACTCGCGGCACATCCGCTGTCTTCGTCGCATCCCTATAGCTCGGTGTCGCCGGACCTGCATGCGCGGAATGCCGACGTCAGCCATCCTTCCACAGGAGTTTCGCGATGAACGAGAAAGTCAAACCCAGGGTTCCGTATTGCCATCTCTGGACCGACAAGGATGGGATCAGCCACCAAAATCGGTGTTGCTTCACCGAGTTCGAGCTCGGTTCAATCGGCAGTGGAGCTGACCCGCAGTGGAAGGGAGACAAGACCCACGCCAGGGCGGTAGTGATGATGACGGTATTGCCGGTCGGCTGGACTGGCGACTGGCACGAAAACCCGTTGGCGCAGTGGATCGTGCCGCTGTCCGGGCGCTGGTCGGTGGAAGCGATGGACGGCACGCGGATCGAGTTTGGCCCCGGCGAGATTTCCTTCGGCGGCGACCAGCATTGTCGCGAAAAAGACGGCCGCAAGGGCCATCGTTCCAGCACGGTCGGCGACCAGCCGGCGGTGCTGATGCTGGTGCAATTCGAGGACATGCCGGCGCCGGATTCCCCCTGCGCATTCAAATGAGGAATTCGCCATGAGTGATACAGATGGCTTTGTCACTTTCGATCCATTGTTTGACCAGTACGTGCTGCCCAACGCGCCGCTGGAAGAACTGGCCGGCGGATTCCGCTGGGTTGAGGGATTGGTGTGGATGGGTGATGCGAACTGTCTGCTGTTCGAGGATCTGCCGCGCAACCGGACCATGCGTTACATCGAGGGCGCAGGGGTTTCGGTGTATCGCGAGCCTTCACACTACGCCAACGGTCAATGCCGCGACCGCCAGGGGCGGCTGATCGCCTGTTCGCATCGTGATCGCTGCCTGTATCGCACCGAGTTGGATGGCAAGGTCACCAAGCTGGTGGACAAACACGCGGGCAAGCGGCTCAACGCGCCAGACGGTGTCGCTGTGAAGTCCGACGGCACGATCTGGTTTACCGATCCGCTGTATGGCATCCGGCGCGATTACGAGGGCGGCAGACAGGAATCGGAGCAACCCCCTGCGTTGTACCGGTTCGATCCGGAGAGCGGCAAGATCACCATCGCAGCCGGCGATTTCGACGGGCCCAACGGGCTGGCGTTCTCACCGGACGAGAGCCGGCTGTATGTCAGCGAAAGCGGCGACATGACGACCGAGAATCCCAGGCAGTACATCCGCGCGTTTGACGTGGATGCAAAAGGCAAACTGCATGGCGGCGAGATTTTCCACAAGATCGAACCGGGCTTCGCTGACGGCATCGTTGTGGACGAGGAGGGCAACCTGTGGTCCAGCGCGGCCGATGGCGTGCACTGCATTGATCCGGCCGGCCGGCTGCTGGGCAAGGTGCTGGTGCCGCACGTGGTCGCCAGTCTCGCCTTTGGCGGCTACTGGAAAAACCGTCTGTTCATCGGCGGATCGCAAACGTTGTATGCGATCTTTCTCAACCGACGAGGTGCGGGATGGCCGTAACCGCAAGCGTTGGTGGCCTTCGTGTGGTGCGCTTGCGCCACCTGAGACTGTGCAGCGCGCAGGCCACGTCGCTGGCACGCTTCTATGAGTCGGCGCTGGGTTTTCGCCAGTTGGCGGTCGAGCACCTCTCTGGTGCGCGCACGCAGGAGCGGTTCGCGGTCACCGGTCGCTCGCTGCGAATCACCCTGGAACTCGGCGCGCAGAGGATCAAGCTGCTGCAGTTCGTCGACCAGCCCGGTCGTGCT
>JBBSST010000055.1:0-12571 GCA_038241735.1 Lysobacterales bacterium | reverse complement strand
GCCGTCGGCCAGGGCGCAAAGGCGACCGGCGAATACACCACTGCCCTTGGCCGCGACGCCCACGCGGAGTTCTCACGTGCCACCGCTGTTGGTGTCGCCGCGCGCACGACCGGCGCCAACGCCACCGCTGTCGGCACGGACGCATCCGCAGCAGCGAATGCCAGCGCGCTGGGCATGAATGCAAAGGCCAACGGCGACTTTTCTGTGGCGATCGGCCAGGGTTCAACCGCCAACGGGTCCGGCAGCGCCATTGGCGCCGGCGCCCTCGCCGACGGATTGCGGTCGGTCGCGGTCGGTCGCGATGCGCAGGCAGTCGGCTTGGCAACGGCGATCGGCGGCGGCGCCAAAGCCACGGCCAGCAACAGCACGGCAGTGGGCTGGAACTCGATCGCCAGCGCGACGGGCGCCGTTGCAATGGGCACCGGCGTCGAAGCGACCGGCATCAGCGCGAGCGCTGTTGGCAGGATCAACACCGCCAGCGGCGAGGGCAGCAGCGCATTCGGGTTCACCAACGTGGCCAACAGCGCGTACTCGAGCGCGATGGGCGCTTACAACAGCGCCACCGGGTTCGGCAGCAGCGCGTTCGGCGCCGGCAACATCGTGTATGGCGACAACAGCAGCGTGTTCGGCCGCCAGAGCGTGGCGACCGGCGTGTTCAGCACGGCCTTTGGGGCCAACGCCGTCATTGGCACCCAGGCGGTCGACGGCAACGGCAATCCGGTGGTCGACGCAAACGGCTATCGCGTCATCGCCACCTCGGCCAGTCACGGAATCGCGATCGGCGCCAGCGAGTTCGACGAACAGACCGTCATCGGCGGCGGCGCTGACAACGCCATCGCCATCGGCCGCACCGCTGCGGTGGCGGAGAACGCGGTGGACGCCATCGCCATCGGCCACGGCGCCAGCGCAGAACTGGCCGGCACGGTCGCTATCGGCGCGGATGCCATCGCCGATCGAGCCGGCAGCGTGTCGTTCGGCAGCGCGACACTGCAGCGACAACTGGTGAACGTCGCCGCGGGAACACAGGACACCGACGCGGTCAACCTGTCGCAGCTGTATCCCATCGCCAGCGCGCTCGGCGGCGGTGCCAGTTACGCCGGTGGCGTGTTCACCGCGCCCACCTACGTCATCCAGGGCGGCAGCTATGGCGATGTCGGCGCCGCGTTCGCGGCCGTGGACACCAGCCTCGGTGCGCTGGCCGCGCGCATCGACGGCGCCGGCGGGGTCCAGGGCCCGGCCGGGCCGCAGGGACCGGCGGGACCTCAAGGCCCGGCCGGCCCAGACGGCCCTGCTGGCCCCGCAGGCCCCAAGGGAGACACCGGCGTGCAGGGTCCGGAAGGCCCGGCCGGTGGCGGCCCGCGCGTGGTCACCTACGATCAGGACGCCGGCAACACCCTCACCCTCAAAGGCGAGAACGGCACGCTGATCTCCAACCTGGCCGATGGCGTGGCCGCCGGCGATGCGGCCAACAAGGGGCAGATGGACGCCGGCGACGCATCCACGCTGGCATCGGCGAATACCTACACCGACACCACTGCCACCCAGACGCTGACGTCGGCCAACGCCTACACCGACAGCAAGTTCGCGGCGTGGGACACGCAGTTCGGCAGCCTGCGAACAGAAATCGACGACCGCTTCCAGCGACAGGATCGGCGCATCGACCGGATGGGCGCGATGGCCGGTGCCTATGCGGGCATGGCCACCAACACCTCGGGACTGGGCGGACGCAACCGCATCGGCGTCGGCGTGGGTGGCCAGGGAGGCGAGTCGGCGATTGCGATCGGCTACCAGCGCGTGCTGGGCAACCGCGCCAGCGTCTCCATCGGTGGTGCATTCGGCGGCGGCGAGAAAAGCGTGTCGGCCGGCGCCGGCTTCAGCTGGTGATCGTACCTTTAGGTTGACCTGCGCGATGCACCTGCCCCTGCGGCGGATGGCCCGGACTGGGGATACAACGGGAGCGGCTTGCCGCTCCCGTCTTTTTGCGCGCTGTGTTCGTATCGCTGCCGCATTGCGCTCGCCTTATTGCAGGCCGGGGCCACGAACTTCGCATCGCCGCAGGACCACAGATCGCCTGCCAAGCCGCGCGTGACCACCGGCCCGCTCGGTGCGGGTACCGCCCCTGCTACGCTTTCGTCTGTTCTGTGATCCAGCAAGGTCCAACCGATGCACCTGCTTCCACTGCCTGCCTGCCTCTTCGCCCTGCTGCTGTCGACGACCGCCACCGCGCAGCCGGTGCAGCCGGGCGCGCCACTCACGCTCACCCAGGTGATGGCCGATCCCGACTGGATCGGCCCGGGCGTCGAAAATGCCTGGTGGTCGTGGGACGGCAGGCAGGCGTATTACACGCTCAAGCGCGACGGCGGCAGCATCCGCGACACCTGGGCGCACGGTATCGACGCTACGACTCCGATACGACTCGACGGTGCGGCGCTGGCCGATATCGACGGCGCGCAGCAAACCATCGACCCGCAGCGCGCGCGCATGGCGTTCGTGCGTAATGGCGACATCTTCGTGCGCGACCTGTCCACTGGCACCTTGACCCAGCTCACCCGCAGCGATATCGCCGAATCACGCCCGCAGTGGGGCAGCGATGGCGGCCTGGTCTGGCGCGCCGGCAACGACTGGTTTCGCTGGAACGCGCGCACCGGCGTGGGCCAGGCGTCCCTGCTCAAGGCCCAGGACGATCCCGCCAAGCCGCCAAAGGCAGACGACCTGCGCGAGCGCCAGTTGCAGATGATCGAGACGCTTAAAAACGATCGTGCGCGCCGCGATGCCGTGCGTGCGCAGGACACGCAGTGGCGCAAGGATGATCCGACGCGCGCACCCTTGCCGGTCTATCTTGGCAAGGACGTCGAGATCATCGACAGCGCCCTGTCCCCCGATGGCCGTTGGCTGGTCGCGGTCACCCAGGCCAAGGACGCCGAGGCAGGCCAGGCCGGAAAGCTGCCGAAATACGTCACCGAATCGGGCTACGAGGAGTTCGAGGAAGTCCGCACCCGCGTCGGACGCAATGCGCCGGTGCCGCAGAAAATCTGGCTGGTCGACATCGCCAATGCCAGCGCGCGCGAACTCAAGTACGACGCGCTGCCCGGCATCGGCAGCGACCCGCTGGCCGCCCTGCGCAAGGCCGCCAAGCGCGACCCTTTGAAGGGTAATCGCGACGTGCGCATCGAAACCGATGGCGACGGCAGCGGCCCGGCCATCCATTGGAGCACCGATGGCCGCAACGTGGCATTGCTGGTACGCGCGGTCGACAACAAGGATCGCTGGATTGCATCGGTCGATCTTGCCAACGCCACGCTGCAGTCGCGCCACCACCTGCACGACGACGCCTGGATCAACTGGAATTACAACGAATTCGGCTGGTTTCCTGACAACCAGACCCTGTGGTTGCTGTCGGAACAAACCGGATACGCGCAGTTGTACGTTGCCGATGGCGGCAACGGACGCGCGTTGACCACGGGGCAATGGGAGGTGTCGTCGCCGACCTTGTCGGCCGATGGCCGCACGTTCTATTTCACCTGCAACCGCGCTTGGCCCGGCGATTACGAGGTCTGTGCGGTGCCAAGCAACGGCGGCCCGGTGCGTGAGCTGACAGCGCTGGACGGCGTCGAGGGTTTTGCCCTGTCTGCACGTGGCGACAAACTGCTGGTCACGCATTCGGGCAGCTACCTGCCCACGCAGCTTGCCGTGGCCAATGCCGACGGCAGCGATCTGCGCGCACTCACCGACACCCGCACGCCGGCCTTCAAGGCCATCGACTGGATCACACCCCAATACGTGCAGGTGCCCTCCAAGCATGGCGCCGGCACGATCTGGGGCAAGTACTACGCGCCCAGGCAGATGGAACCCGGCAAGAAATATCCGATCGTGATGTTCGTGCATGGCGCCGGCTACCTGCAGAACGTCAGCGCCCGCTACACGCCCTATTTCCGCGAGCAGATGTTCCACAACCTACTGGTGCAGCAGGGTTACATCGTGCTGGATCTCGACTACCGTGCCAGCGCCGGTTACGGCCGCGACTGGCGCACCGCGATCTACCGCAACATGGGACATCCCGAGCTCGATGACTACCTGGATGGCCTCGACTGGCTGGTATCGGAAAAACAGGGTGATCGCGATCGCGCCGGCATCTACGGCGGCAGCTACGGCGGCTTCATGACGTTCATGGCGCTGTTCCGCAAACCCGGCGTCTTCAAGGCCGGCGCTGCGCTGCGTCCGGTCAGCGACTGGTCGCAGTACAACCACGAGTACACCTCCAACATCCTCAACACGCCCGAGCTCGATCCCGAGGCGTATGCAACGTCATCGCCGATCCAGTACGCCGCCGGCCTGCAGGACCACCTGCTGATCGCCCACGGGATGATCGATGACAACGTGTTTTTCAAGGACTCGGTGATGATGACGCAGAAGCTGATCGAGCTGCGCAAGGACAAATGGGAGATCGCCCCGTATCCGCTCGAACGCCACGGCTTCACCCATCCCGACGCCTGGTATGACGAGTATCGGCGCATCGACGAACTGTTCGAAAAAGCGTTGAAGTAAGCCCTGACGAGAAACCGCGGCCTGCGGGGGCGCGACACGATCTTCGAGTCAAGGCGCGCGGCTGAAGCCGCTCCTACGGGTTGCCGGCCACTCGCCGATTACAATGGCGCGCATGGAAAACTTCGACGTCGTGCGGCGTTACCTCACCGACCTGCAGGACCGCATCTGCACGGCCATCCAGACCGCTGATGGCGGCGCGCGTTTCGCCGAGGACCTGTGGACACGCAGCGAAGGCGGCGGCGGGCGTACGCGCGTATTGCGCGATGGCGCAGTGTTCGAACAGGCCGGCATCGGGTTTTCGGATGTTTCCGGCAGCGCCCAGCCACCATCGGCCACCGCTGCGCGGCCCGAGCTGGCAGGCGCGTCGTGGCGCGCGGTCGGTGTGTCGCTGGTGTTTCATCCGCGCAATCCGCACCTGCCCACCACCCACGCCAACGTGCGCCATTTTCGCGCGCTGCGTGATGGCAAGACCGTGGCCTGGTGGTTTGGCGGCGGCTTCGACCTGACGCCGTTCTACCCGGTCGATGACGACATCACGCATTGGCACCGCACGGCGCGCGATTTGTGCGCTGCGTTCGGCGACGACCGCTATGCCGCGCACAAGGCGTGGTGCGACGACTATTTCTTCCTCCGCCATCGTGGCGAGACGCGCGGCGTCGGCGGCTTGTTCTTCGACGACCTGCACACCGACTTCGACCACGACTTTGCCTATCTGCGTGCAGTGGGCGATGGCTTTCTCGACGCCTACCTGCCCATCGTCGAGCGTCGCCGCGACACGCCATACGGGCAGCGCGAACGCGACTTCCAGCTGTATCGGCGTGGCCGCTACGTCGAGTTCAACCTGGTCTGGGATCGCGGCACGCTGTTCGGACTGCAAAGCGGCGGCCGCAGCGAATCGATCCTGATGAGCCTGCCGCCACTGGCGCGCTGGGAATATGGCTACGTGCCCGAACCGGGCAGCGCCGAGGCACGATTGCAGGATTACCTGCGGCCGCGTGATTGGCTGGACTGACCGGTCGGGGCGGCCTGCTTGCGTCCCGTGCGAACAGCGGCAACTTCGAAACCTGCATTTACTTCACCAAAACCTGCGTCCACTGCCTCGATGATCCCAGCGTCGGCCGCGCAGTCCCGACCTGCGTCATTGATCAACCTGGGTCATTGATCAGTTCGAGCCGCCACCGCCACCCGAGTTGGTCAACACGCTGATGTGGCCGTTGGTTTCCAGCATCGCCAACTTGATGTGTTCAATCTCGTCGCAACCGGCCTCACGCATTGCTTCGCGAAAATCCGACTTGCTCACCAATTCGTGCCTGAGCACGTCGCGGAAGATCTTTCCATCACGCGCCAGCTCCACTGACCTGCCCTCGATCAGCCTGCGCGCGTGCGGGCTGCGCGCCGTGAGCCAGGCCACCCCGTAGTTCAGCGCAATCAAGCACACCGCAAGGATCATCGCGCCGGTCAGCGAATTGTCGCCGCCGTTCATGCCGTTCTGCACCGCGTTGCCGATCAGGATCAGCAACACCAGGTCGAACGGGGTGAACTGGCCCACCGCGCGCTTGCCCGACAGCCGCACCAGCACCATCACGCCGACATACACCACCACAGCGCGCAGCACGAATTGCCACCACGGCAGTGACAGGTCGAATAGTTCAGACACGGGATTCTCCGGCGGCCGCTGCAATCCGGGCACGCTACCGCAGTCACGTGGGCATGGGAAACCAGGCCGGCACGGGAGCAAACCGGAGCATCGCGTGTTGCCCATAAAAAAGCCCCGCAGGCAGGGGGGGCCGGCGGGGCTCGAGGGAACGGGGCCTGGGGAGTGGCCTTCGTTCCCGAGATCACTCCAGGGGAGGGAGAGATCAGTGACAGACGTTGCATCTGTCACGGGCTATATGACCACCCGCCACATGGATAGTTCGTGAAGGTTCGGGTTAATTTTTCGTTGGGTTCAGCGGTCGTTTATTCCGTTCACAAAACCGCTGTTTCCAAGGCTCAATGCGCCTCATCCCAGTTGTCACCGACCCCGCTGTCGACCACCAATGGAACACGCAGTTGCGCTGCTGACGACATTCGCCGGGTGACCTGCTCCAGCAAGGTTTCGACGAAGTCAGCATCGACCTCGAACACCAGCTCATCGTGTACCTGCAGGATCATCAGCGCGCGGTTCGCAAACGGCGCCAGCCACGCATCGATGTCGATCATCGCCCGCTTGATGATGTCCGCGGCCGTGCCCTGCATCGGCGCATTGATGGCGGCGCGCTCGGCCCCAGCCCGCAGGCCCTGGTTGCGCGCATCGATGTTGTCCAGGTACAGGCGGCGGCCGAACACGGTTTCCACATAACCGCGTTCGCGCGCCTGTTGACGCGTGTTGTCCATGAACGCGCGCACCCCGGGATAGCGGTTGAAATACAGCGCGATGTAGTCCTGCGCCTCGCCGCGGGAAATGCCGAGTTGCTTGGCCAGGCCAAAGGCGCTCATGCCGTACATCAGGCCAAAGTTGATTGCCTTGGCGGCGCGACGCTCATTGCCACTGACCTCGTCCAGCGGCTTGCCGAACACTTCCGCCGCCGTCGCCCGATGCACGTCGACGCCTGACGCAAACGCCGACAGCAAACCGGCGTCCTCGGACAGGTGCGCCATGATCCGCAGTTCGATCTGCGAATAATCGCAGGCCACCAGCTTTCGTCCCGATGGGGCCACGAATGCGGTGCGGATCCGGCGCCCGTCATCGGTGCGGATCGGGATGTTCTGCAGGTTGGGATCACTCGACGCCAGGCGCCCGGTTGCGGCGCCGGCCTGGTGGTAACTGGTGTGCACGCGGCCGGTCCGCGGATTGACCATCTCCGGCAGCTTGTCGGTGTAGGTGCTGCGCAGCTTGGCCAGGCCACGGTATTCAAGGATCACGCGCGGCAGTTCGTGCTGGTCGGCAATCGCTTCCAGCGCTTCTTCATTGGTCGACGGCTGGCCTTTGGGCGTCTTTACCAGCGCCGGCAGCTTGAGTTCATCGAACAGCAGCGCACCCAGCTGCTTGGGCGAGTCGAGGTTGAACGTGCGCCCGGCCAGCTCGGTCGCCTTCTGCTGCGCGGCAAGCATGCGCTTGCCAAGATCGGCCGATTGCCGGCGCAGTTCGTCCATGTCGATCATCACGCCGTTGGCCTCGATCCGCTCCAGCACCGGCACCAGCGGCATCTCGATCTCGCGATAGACGCGCTGCAGCTGCGGCTGCGCCGCGAGTTTTGGCATCAGCGCGCGGTGCAGGCGCAGGGTGATGTCGGCGTCCTCGGCGGCGTACGGGGTGGCGTCGTCGATCGCGACCTGGTTGAAGGTGATCTGCTTGACGCCCTTGCCGGCGACATCGCTGAACTTGATCGTCGAATAACCCAGGTAGCGCAGCGCCAGCGAATCCATGTCGTGGCGGCTGGCGGTGGCGTTGAGTACGAAGCTCTCAAGCATGGTGTCGTCGGCGTAACCGGCCACGTCGACGCCGTGGCAGCGCAACACGTGCAGGTCGTACTTGCCGTGCTGGCCGATCTTGCGTTTGCCAGGATCGGCCAGCAGCGGGCGCAGTGCGTCGAGGACCATCGCGCGCGGCAACTGCGCCGGGGCGCCCGGATAGTCGTGGCCCAGCGGGATGTAGCAGGCGCGGCCGGGTTCGACGGCGAAGCTCAGGCCAACCAGGTTGGCGCACAACGCATCGAGCGAATCGGTCTCGGTATCGAATGCGAATTCGTCGGCGGCCTGCAGGCGGACAATCCACTGGGCGAGCTGCTCGGCGATCAGCACGCACTCGTATTGGCCGGGCGCGGACAGGCTGGGGTCGAGCAGCGCGGTGTCCACGGGCGTGGCCGCGCGCGCGTAACCGGCGGCGGTACCGCGCACGCCACCGCTGTCGACGCCCGCGCCACCGGCGCCGCCGTCCAGGTCGCGCAGCGCCTGCTTGAAGCCATAGCGCGTGTACAGCCCGCGCAGGCGCTCAGCGTCGCGCGCGCGCAGCAACAGCTGGTCGTGGGTCTGCTCCAGCGGCACGTCGGTCTTGATGGTGGTCAGCGTGCGGTTGAGCGGCAGCCGCTCCAGCACCGCGCGCAGGTTCTCGCCGACCTTGCCCTTGATCGCATCGGCGTTGGCGATGACGCCGTCGAGCGTCTGGTACTCGGCCAGCCATTTGGCCGCGGTTTTCGGCCCACACTTGTCGACGCCGGGGATGTTGTCGACCTTGTCGCCCATCAACGCCAGGAAATCGATGATCTGGTCGGCGCGCACGCCGAACTTGGCGAGCACCGCCTCGTCGCTGTCGAGCCGGCTGCCGCTCATGGTGTTGACCAGGGCGATGCCGGCACCATCGTTGGCATGGCGGACCAGCTGCGCGAAATCCTTGTCACTGGTCGAGATGGTGACGTCGACCCCGGCATCGGCGGCCTGGATCGCCAGCGTGCCGATGACGTCGTCGGCCTCGACGTCCGGGATGCGGATGATGTCGATGCCAAGCGCGTGCACGATGTCGCACATCGGCTGCACCTGCGCGCGCAGCTCATCGGGCATCGGCGGCCGGTTGGCCTTGTACTGCGGGTCGAGGTCATCGCGGAAGGTCTTGCCGGGCGCATCGACCACGTAGGCGATGTAATCGGGCTTCTCGTTGAGCGTCGCGCGCAGCATGTTGACCACGCCGAGCAGCGCGCCGGTCGGCTCGCCGGCGTCGTTGGTCAGCGGCGGCAGCGCGTGGAACGCGCGGTAGAGGTAGGAGGAACCGTCGATCAGGACCAGGCGTGTCATGTCCGGATTCTACCCGGGGTCCGGCCAGGGGCCGCCGAAGTCGCCGCGATGGCACAGCACGTGACCGTGCTCACCTGGTCGCCATGGCGCGGCGAGGCATACTGGCACCAGACCTTCGAGGAATCTTGCCATGACTGCATTTCGCGCCACCACACTGCATGTCGCCCTGCTGTCATCCGTTCTGGCGCTGGCGGCCTGCGCGACGATGGACGGAACGTCGTCGACCGACATCCCGCCGGACGCGGTGCCAACCACGCGCACCGAATCCAACGGCGACGTGGTGACCGAATATCGCGTCGCCGGCCAACTGCGCGTGGTCAAGATCGAACCCTCACGCGGGCCGTCCTATTACCTCTACGACCGCGATGGCGACGGCATGCCCGACAAGGCCGGCGACAACCCGCCACAGACCTACTTCAAGCTGTTCGACTGGAACTGAGCGCCTGAGGGCGCTGCGCCGGGGCCTGCACGCGGATGTCACGGCCTGGCTTGGCACAGCCGGCCGCGATAACGGGGCGCGGCACCTGCGCTTGCCCCGCAGCAGATTTTCTCCACCGCCCGCGGGCGGTGTTTCGATTCCAGGGAAGGCACGACACGCATGACGGACCCGCGCGGTTCAACGGACATCGCCCCCGCCATCATCGACGCGCGCAGCGCGGTGCGCATGGATGCAGTCGACTTCGAGGCCACCCGCTGCCGCAACTGCGGTGCCGTGCTCGATGCGCCGTACTGCGGCCAGTGCGGCCAGGCGCATGCGCGCCGGATCGGCATCCGCGACCTGCGCAACGAGGCGTGGATCCGCTGGCGATGGTTCGACAAGCTGTCCGCGCAGACCGCCCTGCGCCTGCTCACGAGCCCCGGACGCGTAGCGCGCGAGTACGTGCTGGGCGGGCGCAGCCGCCACTTCCATCCGCTCAAGCTGCTGCTGGTTGCGGTGGGATTGCTGCTGCTCGCGCTGGCGCGCGCGAACTACCTGCAGTCGCACGCGGAGGAAGACACCACCCGCGCGATGGCGCTGGTCGCCGCCTACGGCAAGTGGAGCTTCTCGCTCGGCATCGCGGCCATCCTCGCCGCGTCGCTGGCGGTGTTCCCGCGGCGGCTGGGCTACAACCCGGTCGAACACCTGATACTGGCCGCCTACTGCCATGCGGTGATCCTGCTGCTGGCGATGCTCAACATGCTGCCGCTGATGTTCGATCCGCAGCCGGACTTCATCGCCGCGCACAAGCTGGCGTCGAGCTACTACATGTTCGTGGTCAAGGCCGTGGTGGTCGGGCTGGCGTTCGCGCAGTTCTTCGTGCTCGACCTGCGCCGCGACTGGTGGCGACTGCTGCTGGCGATCGCGGTCTTCATCACCATCAACTGGGCGCTGGTGCAGGCGTACGCCCAGGCGCTGTCCTGGTACGTGATAAACCATGCCTGATCTCGACGACAACCAAGAAAAAGGAGAACCCATGCGCAATCGACACCCGTGCACCCTGCCCGCCGCAGCCCTGCTCGCCCTGTCGCTGGCCGCGTGCACGCAGGACACCACGCCCAGGACGCCCGCGGAAGTGGCCAAGTCCGAACACCAGCAGCGCGTCGCGGACGAGATCGCGATGACCCTGCAGGCCTGCTCGTACGAGGGCGAGTCGCTGCAGGTCGACCCGGCGAAGCTCGATGGCAAGGCGCCCGCGGATTGCGGGCAGATGGTCGACCGGATCATGGACTACACCGGCCTGCCGAAGAACTTCGTGGTCTCCGCCGGGCCTGTGCCCAACGCGCTGGCGGTGATCCTGCTCGACAAGCAGCGCGTGCCGCGACGCGTGATCGCCTTCAACCCGGACTTCATCAGCCAGGTGAAGGCGGCCACCGGCGGCGACAACTGGGCGCCGGTAAGCATCATGGCGCACGAGATCGGCCACCATTTGTCGGGCCACACCATCACCCAGGGCCACAGCCGCCCGGAAATCGAGCTGGAGGCCGACAAGTTCAGCGGCTACGTGCTCTACAAGATGGGCGCGCCGCTGGCCGATTCGACCAAGGCGATCATGGCGATGGGCTCGCCGACCGAGCAGCCCACGCATCCGGCGCGCGACCGACGCGCGGCGGCGATCACCCAGGGCTGGAAGGAAGCCTGTCGGCAATCCGGATCCGATCGTTGCGCCAGCGGCAGCGGAACATCGGCCGCGCCCGGCGCCAGCCCGCAACCGCCCGTGCAACTGGTGAAGGTGTCGCTGCCGGCACCGGCGCCCGACGCGATCCCGTTCAAGTACGGGCGCTTCGTGGTCGACGAAACCGGCAAGCTCGACGCCGCCAAGCTGGGCGAACTCGACAAGAAGCTGTACGACCTCGCCAACAGCCAGGGGCTGGAACTCGCGTTGCTGGTGGTCGACGACCTGCACGGCATGAGTGCGCAGGATTACGCGTGGGCGATGATGCGGCAGCTGCGCATCGGCAAGCTCGACCTCGGCAACGGCGGCGTGTTGGTGCTCGCGCCCAACCAGAAGCAGGCGGGTGTCGCGCTGGCGCCCGGCGTGGCCAAGCAGCTCGAATTCCACAACACGCAGAAGCAGCTGCAGGACTGGATCGATTTTGCCTGGACGCCGGATCGGTGCCTGGGCCCAGAGGGCTGCGGCACTTCGATCGACCTGCTGATGACGACCATGGACCGTGCGATGAAGCGGGCGGGCGAGGTCAGGTGGGAGGTCCGCTTCCAGAACATCGAGGACGTGATCGCCTACAGCAACGACCGCCGCGCGGAGCGCAAGCAGGGGCGCAAATGGGACGTCAAGCTCGACCAGACCCTGGGCTCGCTGGCCCGCTTCAGCGGCACCGTCACCGAGCTTGATCCAAAGCCCGACTTCAACCGGGTCAACGAGGCCACGCTCAAGGACGGCCGCTGGCGCGCGGTGCTGGTCAAGACCGATCAAGGCCGCGAGGCCACGCTGTACATGCAGCCGCAGACGCCGGGCCTGATGCCCAGCGGGCCACTGCAGGTCGGCAAGCAATACACCTTCACCGGCGAGCTCAAGACCACGGGCCAGTTCACCACCGACCAGGGCGTCATCCAGGGCAATCCGGGCGTGTGGTTATTCAGCTACGACGCGCTGGATTGAGGCGTGGCTCCGTGGCGTACGGCGTGCGCTACGGAGCCGAAAAATCGAGGGTCAATCGCAGCGATACCCATCCTGCAAATCCGTGCACTTGGTAGGAGCGGGGGGAGGCCGGCGGGGTTTTGCGTGGGCGGCGGGGCGCGCGGGGACGCGGGGGTGGC
>JBBSST010000054.1:0-14625 GCA_038241735.1 Lysobacterales bacterium | reverse complement strand
TACACGTAGGAGCGCCCCAGGGGCGCGATGGCATGGCCGGTAGAGCTTCATCGCGCCCATGGGGCGCTCCTACACGTGCGATGTACGGAGACGGGCCACGCGCGCGATGCGCGGCGCAGCTGCGGCCAGAGGCAGCAACGACCGGCGTCGTGATACACGTAGGAGCGGCCCAGGGGCGCGATTGCTTTCCCGGCACAGGCCCTATCGCGCCCATGGGGCGCTCCTACACGTGCGACGCAGGGACAGGCACATGGCCTGAGCGATCAGATCCGGTTGATGCGGAACTTGCGGCCCTTGATCTTGCCTTCGCGCAGCCGCGCCAGTGCATGCTCGACCTGGCGATGTGCGATCGCCACGTAGGCGCGGGTGGCGAACACGTCGATCTTGCCGATCGCCTCCACCGCCAGCCCGGCATCACCGGTCAGCGCGCCGACGATGTCGCCCGGACGCAGCTTGTCGCTGCGGCCGCCATCGATGCGCAGCGTGGCCATCGCTGCAGCCGGCACGCCCTGCGCCTTGCCGGTGATCGGTTGCATGCGTTCCCAGCGCAGCGGGCGGCCCTGCCGTTCCTCGATGGCGGCTGCGCGCGGCAGGTCGCGCGAGGTGCACAGACTCAACGCCAGCCCGGCGCGACCGGCGCGGCCGGTGCGCCCGATGCGGTGCAGGTAGATGTCCGGATCGCTGGGCAATTCGTAGTTGACTACCGCACCGATGTCTTCGACATCCAGTCCGCGCGCGGCAACATCGCTGGCCACCAGCACGCTGCAGCTGCGGTTGGCAAACCTCACCAGCACCTCGTCGCGATCGCGTTGCTCCATCTCGCCATGCAGCGCCAGCGCGGAGAATCCGTAATGCGCCAGCGACTGCACCACCTCTTCGGTATCACGGCGCATGTTGCAGAACACCACGCACGATTCCGGTCGATACTGCAGCAGCAACGCCGCCAGCAGCGGCGATTTGCGCGATGCGTCGACCTCGAAGAAGCGCTGGTCGATCGTTGCCGGTTCGGCGCCGCCATCGATGCTCACTTCCAGCGCATCGCGCAACATGGTGTTGGCCAGCGCGCGGATCGCATCGGGGAACGTGGCTGAAAACAGCAGGCCCTGGCGCTCTTTCGGGGTTTTGCCGACGATCTCGCGGATCGGTTCCTCGAAACCCATGTCGAGCATGCGATCCGCTTCGTCCAGCACCAGGGTGCGCACGCCGGCCAGGTGCAGGGCTTTCTTGCGCAGCAATTCCTGGATGCGCCCCGGCGTGCCGACGACCACGTGCGGGTCGTGCTGCGCCAGCGAGGCCAGCTGCGGCCCCAGCCCGATGCCGCCACACAATACCGAGACCTTGAGGTTGGGAATCGCGAACGCCAGCTTGCGCAGCTGTTTGCCGACCTGGTCGGCGAGTTCGCGGGTGGGACACAGCACCAGCGCCTGGGTGCGGATCAGCGCAGGGTCAAGCCGATGCAGCAGGCCCAGGCCAAACGCGGCGGTCTTGCCGCTGCCGGTGGGCGCCTGGGCGATCACGTCGCGGCCATCGAGGATCGCCGGCAGTGCCTGCGCCTGCACCGGCGTCATCGCGGTGTAGCCAAGCGCTGCGACGCCCTGCAGCAGGGCCGGCGAAAGCGGCAGTGAGTCGAAAGCGGTCGTCGTGGTCATGTCGCCATGATCGCAGCATTGGCCACGACCGTGTTCCAGACGCCATCGCCGGCATCCTTGCAGGCAGCGGATCCAGCGGTTTTGCCATGGCCACTGTGACAATCCAGCCTGCACGGCGAATCATGGTTGCGACGGGCACAATCGCCCACGGGACCACGACAACGCAATGGAAGTGACCGCCACCATGACGGCAGACATGCGCCAGGCGTTCGGCGAGTTGCTCCAGCAACATCGCGGTATCGTCTTCAAGGTGGCCAATACCTATGCGCGCGACGCCGAGGATCGCGCCGACCTGGCCCAGGACATCGCTACGCAGCTGTGGCGCGCATGGCCCGGATACGACCCGGCACGCCGGTTCTCGACCTGGATGTATCGCATCGCGTTGAACGTGGCGATCTCGTTCGTGCGTGGCAACAGCCACCGGCGCCGCCACACCATTCCACTTGATGATGTCTTGCACGATGTTGTCGACGAAAACGCCGTCGACCACGAGGCCGCCGAACACATCGGCGTACTGCACGGTTTCATTGCCACGCTGGACCCGCTCAACCGCGCGTTGCTGCTGCTTTACCTGGACCAATGCAGCACCCGTGAAATGGCCGACGTGCTGGGCATCTCCGAAAGCAATGTCACCACCAAGATCAGCCGCCTCAAGCAACGCCTCCGCGACCACGTCGCACCCACCGGACACGATTGAACATGGAATCGATCATGGAACTCGACGAACTGAAACACGCCTGGCAAACGCTGGGGCGACAATTGGAACGGCACGACAGCATCAACCTGCAATTGTTCAGGGAGAACAAGCTGGACAAGGCGCGATCGAGCCTGCGTCCGCTGTTCTGGGGACAGATCGCGCAAATCCTGTTTGGCGTGGCCTTCATCCTGCTGGCCGTCTCCTTCTGGCCACAGCATCGCGACGTGCCACACCTGCTGGTCGCCGGCATCCTCGTGCATGTCTATGGCGTGGCGACGATCATCCTGGCCGGCATTACCCTCGGGCTGGTCTCGCACATCGATCGTTCCGCGCCTGTGCTGGCGATCCAGAAACAGCTTGCGCGCCTGCGGCGCGTCTACATCATCAACGGCATGGTCACCGGCTTGTCGTGGTGGCTGATCTGGATCCCGGTGCTGATGGTATTGACCGGCCTGGCTGGCGCTGACCTATACGCCACGGCCCCTTCGTTGATCTGGATCGGCCTTGCCGTCGGCATCGTCGGGCTACTCGCGACCGGGTGGTTCCATCGCTGGTCGCACGCGCCGCGCCGCGCCGAATTCGGCAAGCGCGTCGACGACAGCGCCGCAGGCGGGAGTATCCGCAACAGCCAGCGCATCCTCGACGAGATCGCGCAGTTCGAGCACGAATGAAGCGAAGCGCCGGGTCAAAAAAGCCGAGCCGGTTTCCCGGCTCGGCCCTGGTGAAAGAAAATCCGGTTTGACTCAGCGCAGGCTGTAGCCCGACACGCGCCAGGTCTTGTCCGCGTCGAGGCGGAACGACACCAGTTCGCGTACCGGCTTGGGCGAGTTGGCGAAGGTGGTTGGCACGGCCACGTTGAGGTACAGGCCTTCAGGCACCTTGGCGCCGGCCGGGAACTGCGAGCGGCTCACCGCGGGCTTGCCGCGTGCAGCGGCCTTGCCCAGCTTGTTGCGGTCGATGGTGATCTGCTTGATGAAATCATCCTTGTTCACCAGGCCCTTCATGGTGGCCGACGCGCCATCCCAGATTTCACCGATGCGGTTGCCATCGACCATCTGCATGACCTGCAGCGCGGCCTGGCTCATCTCGGCATTTTGCTTGGCCAGCTGCGCCTGCTGCGCGGGGCTCAACGCGGTTTGCGCGGGTTGTGTAGCCGGTGCCTGCACACGAGCCGCTGGCTGGGGTTGTTGCGCCGATGCAGCACCCATGCAGGCCAGCAGTGCGGCGGATAGCAGGAAACGATGGTTCATGCGGGTTCCTTGATCGATGAGGGGCAGTTGCCCAATTCTACGACAAGCCAAGGTGCAGATCGCCGACCCGGTCGCCAGCGACCCGCTCGCCGACCGCCCGCCCGCCGCTGACCATGGTGCGGATGGGCCGCAGGCTTGCGACACTGGTGGCCTGTTCCTCCTGGCCACCCGCATGACCCCACTCGATTTCCAGCTCGATCGCGAGTTTGTCGAACTCAACCAGTTGCTCAAGCTTGCCGGCCTGTGCGACAGCGGCGGTGCCGGCAAGGCGCTGGTGGCCAGCGGCGAGGTGCGCGTGGATGGCGTGGTGGAGCTGCGCAAGACGTGCAAGATCCGCAGCGGCCAGCGGGTCGAGGTCGGCGACGTGTGCATCCACGTCGCTGCATGAGTTGCGCCGCCGCTTGCGCGCACACCAGGCCCTGCCGCGATAAGGTATTGACCTGTTTCCACGAACCAAACCACACATGACGACCTCCTTGCTGCTTGCCCTGGTCCTGGGCGTTGCCGCGTTGATCTGGGCGGCTGCCTTGTTCAACCGGCTGGTGCGCCTGCGCAACCAGGTGTGCACCGCGTGGGCCGACATCGACGTGCAGCTGATCCGTCGCCACGACCTGGTGCCGTCGCTGGTCAACGCCGTGAAGGGATATGCCGACCACGAGAGCACGCTGTTCGAAGCGGTGACCACCCTGCGCGCACAGGCAACGGCAACCAGCACACCGGCGCAGCTTGGCAAGATTGAAGGTGCCCTCGAACAGGCCCTCAACCGGGTAATCGCACTGCAGGAAGCGTATCCCGACCTCAAGGCCAACCAGAATTTCGCGCAGCTGCAGCGCGACCTGGTGGATGTGGAAGAACAGCTGCAGTACGCGCGCCGCTTCTATAACGGCGCCGTGCGCGATTACAACGACGCGGTGCAGCGCGTGCCCGACCTGCTGGTCGCGCGCAGCTGCGGGTTTGATGCTGCCGAGTTCTTCCAGGTCGACGACGCCCAGCGCGCGGCCATCAAAGTGGAGTTGCCATGATGATCTCCCGGATCGCCACGACATGCGCGCGTGGATGGCTGCTTGCACTGGCGCTGCTCTTGCCGCTGGCAACCGTCGCGCACGCGCAGGAGCGCATCGTCCAGTACGACAGCGTGATCGATGTCCGCGGCGATGGCAGCCTCGATATCACCGAAAACATCCGCGTGCACGCCGAAGGCAGCAACATCCGTCGTGGCATCTATCGCGATTTCCCGACCCGCTACAAGGATCGCTTCGGCAACCGCGTGGTGGTCGATTTCAGCGTGCTGGGCGTGCAGCGCGACGGCACCGCCGAGCCGTGGTTCACCGAGCGTGTCGACAACGGCGTGCGCGTCAATACGGGCAATGATGATTTTCTGTCGGTGCCCGCCGATTACACCTACACCCTGCAGTACCGCACCACCCGGCAACTGGGTTTCTTCGTCGATCACGATGAGCTGTATTTCAACGCCATCGGCACTGGCTGGGATTTCGCGATCGAACGCGGGACGGTCGAAGTCCGCCTGCCGCAGCCCGTACCCGTCGCGCAAATGGCCGCCGAAGCCTACACCGGACAGGCCGGCTCGAAGGGGCAGGCGTACGACGCGGAACTGATCGCCCCGGGCATCGCGCACTGGACCTTGACGCAGCCGCTATCACCCGGCGAAGGAATGACGATCGTGCTGTCGTTCCCCAAGGGCATCGTGGCGCCACCCAGCCGCGCGCAACGACTGATGTGGCTGCTCAAGGACAACAGCGCCGTGCTGATTGCGCTGGCCGGTCTTGCGCTGTTGCTGCTCTATTGCATCCGCCGCTGGCGCGCGGTGGGACGTGATCCGCGCGCCGGGGTGGTGGTCGTGCGCTACGACCCACCGCAAGACCATTCACCGGCCGACCTGCGCTTCGTCCAGAAGATGGGGTACGACAACCGCTGCTTCTCATCGGAACTGCTTGCCTGCGCCGTGGACGGTGACTTACGCATCCATCGCGAAGATCGCCCGGGCAAGGATGCCTGGCAACTGCAGCGCACCGCCGCCACCGCAACGGCGTCCAGCGCCGAACAGCGCGCGCTGCTCGACACGCTGTTTCCAGGCAAGGCGGCTGAACTGGTGCTCGACAACAGCAACGCCAGCATCATTCGCGTTGCGATGGCCGCGCACACCAAGCTGCTGGACAAACGCTTCAACCACCGCATGTTCAATCGCAACGGCGGCAGCATCGGCATCGCGGTGATGATCGCGATCGCATCGATCGCGCTGGCGATCGGCATCGGCGCGGGCCTGCTGGGTTCGGGCCTGATCTTGATGCTGCCGGTGGCGCTGCTGATGATCCCGGTGTTGATCGTGTTCGGTATCGCGATCAAGGCGCCGACCGCTGAGGGTCGCGCGTTGCTCGATGCCATCGAAGGCTTCAAGCGTTACCTGGGCGTGGCCGAACGCGACGAGCTGGCGCGCATGCCCGGCCCGGACGCACCGCCCGTTCTCGATGCCAAACGCTACGAACACCTGCTGCCGTACGCCGTCGCATTGGAGGTCGAGGACGCCTGGACGAAGAAATTCACCCTCGCCGTCGGCGCGGCGGCCGCAGCCGCCGCCACGGCAGCGATCACCTGGTATCACGGCAGCAATGGCGGTGACCTGGGCAGCCTGTCACGGGCGATTGGCAGCAGCCTGACCTCGCAGATCGCCTCGTCGTCCACGCCACCGGGCAGCTCGTCGGGCGGTGGCGGCGGTGGATCGTCCGGCGGTGGTGGCGGTGGCGGCGGTGGCGGTGGTCGCTGACGCGAATGCGCGAACCCGGTAACTCCAGTCGCCAGCTGTGACCAGGGGACGGATCAATCAGGACAGGGCAAGCACGACGGGGTGATCAGGACGGGCGATCAGCATTGATCAATCAGGACGATCGATGTCGCCATCGAACCACGCTCGCCCCCGCCACGGGCACCGGGCGACACCGCGATATGGGCCTATCTCAGGGAATTCCCGCCAGCGGACCTTCCAGCCTGCATTTGTCGTCGGGAAAGCCGTAATCCTCGCGTAGCGCCACCGCACAGGCCGCCGTCTCCTGCCGATCCATCTTCGCAACCGCGCATTCATTGGCATAGGCACGTGCGAAGGCATCCTTGCGCCTGACGAAGTCATCGCCGCACTTGCGCGCAAGCTTGATCCGGTCGAGGTCGTCCTGCACGGCGTTGGTGCCGGACAATCCGTGCTCGCGCAACTCGGTGTCACCCAGCAGGCGCAGGCGGCGGTTGGGCACGGTCATCATCAGGTCGGCGACCGCCGACGATGCACCGTTGCGTTCAAGGTAATCCTTCATCTCGCCGTAGACCTCGCGCAGCTCCTGGGTCAATTCAGCGCGCGTGCTGGCCTGCGATCCCATCCGCACCATGCGGTGGATGCCGACCTTGCCGGCGATCTGGCGGTCGTCGCCGGCCGCCAGCAACAGCACGCAGGCACTGTGGCAAACCGAGTCGGCGCGCACGCGGATCGTCCAGTGTGATTCGGCGATCGCATCGCCGGCCGGGATCGCATCCTCGATGCGCCCGCCGGTCGAATTGATGTCCAGGACGCGCTCCTCGATGCCCATGCGATCGGCCATCGCCGCAGTGCGCTGCATCAATGCGGTGAAATCGCCGCCAATCTTGCCGTCGTAGCGCAGATGCAATGTGCCGCGCTCGCGGCAGGGCGCCAACGCCGCCTCGACATCGACGTAGCCCAGGTCGATCAGCGCTATGGGGCCGGTGTCGGGCGCGCTGTCTTCAGACGCTGCGTCACCAGGATTGGCGGGATTCGCCGGACCGCCCGCTCCACCGACGCCGCCCGCAACGCCCGCCGGCTCCGCCTGCTGCGCCACTTCGGCCTGCTGCGTGGCCAAGTCGGCTGCCTGGCTGGCTGCTTCGCTGGCTGCATCGCTCGCGCCTTGGTTGGCTGCCATCGTGGTCCCGGCATCCACATTGCAGTCGACCCAGGCATTGCCCGAAGCCAGGCTCAATGCAGGCCACTGCGTGCCTTTCAACAAGTCGGCGGTGGTGGCCTGGGTCGGGGTCACGTCGCTACTGACCGCACCACTGTCCTCGCCGTTGCTGGCGGCCACGGTTTTGGGAGTGGCGGCAACCGGCTCCGCTGGCCCGAGCCGCTGGCACGCCGTGGGCAGCAGGCAGGCAAGGACAAGCCATGGCAACGCGCGTTGCGGGGAAAGCGAGCGGATAACGGCGCCAATCACGATGCGAAAATCCGGGGTTGTAATGAATGCATAGTCTAGAACGCGCGCAAACATCGAATCGAACGCGGGATGAATATTCCTGGCTGATCTGCCATCCATGCAAGCCACGTGAACGGGACAGCGTTGATTTTTCTCGCGGCTGCTGATTGCTTCAGCCAAACGCTTGATCGCCCTTCCCGCGAAGGGGGATCTTCGACAATCCAGGTCCGGTCATCCGGCCAGCGTCGTCCGGCTAGACTCACAGCATGGCCTGCTGGTATGTCTACCTGATCGAATGCCGCGATGGCAGCCTCTACACGGGCATCGCCACCGATGTCGAGCGCCGCTACGCCGAACACGTCGCCGGCAAAGGCGCCCGCTACACCCGCTCGCGACCACCACAACGCCTGCTCGCCCGCTTCGAATATCCCGACCGCGCCGCCGCCAGCCGCGCCGAGTACGCCATCAAGCAGCTGACCCCGGCTCGCAAACGCGCACTGTGCGCAACGGCCAGTCCGTAGCGTCGCGACAACGGAGCGCGGGCAAGCGAAGCGCGCCCGCAGCCGCAATCTCGCAAAAATAGCGGGTAAGTCTTACGACCGTGCCCGGGCTGCGCGGAACAACGTGTCGAACCTCAACAGCTCGCGAGCATTGGATTGAGAGATCGAGCAACGATCCGACGACAGGAAACAACCGCGCAGGCTGTCTTGGCGGCTATCAGAGATGTCAGGAGATCAATGCAGGCATGCATGCGCGGTAGCCGATGGCTCGCCGCGTTCGCCTGCTGGCGCAGGCCGGACGTCGTGTCGACGGCCAGGCAACTGCGCTGATTGTGTGCTGCGATTTACGACCGCCGAAGGCGGTTTGTGACGATTGAACCGATCAGCGGACGCGAAACATCAGCTGTCGCGAACCGAAACCGCTGCGACGCGTCCGGGCGAGGTAGCTGCCGTTGGTGTAGCCCGCGTGCTGGCTGCTGCGGCGGCGTGGTTCGTGGTGGACCTGGGTGGGGCTCGGCCGGGTTGCGCCCGCTTGATTGGCCGAGCCATTGAGCCCCGAAACAGACATCTTGCCGGGGTCCTTGGCCTGGATCCTGCGTTGGACCAGGGAGATCATCGAATTATTGATTTCTTCTCTCCTTAAATTCAATGTTTACAAAGGTTTACGTGGCATATCATAGCAAAGATATGTCTTCCTGAATAGGGCCAGCCAAGCGCCAGCGTGCGCGCGCAGCCGCGATCGGACTACGTGTTTCCTGCCGTGACTGGTTTGAAGCACGTTTCGGTTTGAAATGAATCTGTTCTCTGACCCTTTTCCCCTCTCAGAGCCCCGCCTGGGCCTGCAGCTGGAACAGGTCGACGAACCCCTGCGCGGCCTTGAGGTCGCCGGTGGCCTGGATCACGTCGGCATCGATCAGGCCGCGCACGGGCACCCTGCCGTACACCGCGGCGGCCAACGTATTGCCGCTTCCGGAAAGCACGAACGACGCATCGGGCCGAGTCACGGCGCGGGTATGCACGCGCGCATCGGCCAGCTGCATCTCGAACGCCTCGCTGCCGAACGCGAACCCGGCCACTGCCTGCGGGCCGGCAGCGCGATCGCGCAACACGGTCACGCCCATCGAGATCATCAGCGCCGACGGGCTGATGAAGCGCGTCGGATCATGGCCCGGCACCGTCAGCGCCCAGCGGCACAGCGATTCCAGCACCGGTCGCAGCCCTCGCCCGGCCTCGGTGAGCGCGTACGCCCCAAGCCGCGCGTCGTCGTTCACCACGCCTGCGTCCTGCAGTTGCGCCAGCCGTCCGGTCAGCACGCTGGCGCTGATGCCCGGCAGGCCGGCGCGGATCATCTGGAAACGCTTGTCCGCAAACATCAGCTCGCGCACCACCAGCAGCGCCCAACGGTCGCCCATCAAGTTCAGTGCGTGCGCGGCCAGGCAGCCCTCGTCGTAGCGAAGGCGGCTCGATGTGCTGTCGTTGGTCATTTTTTCATACTAACAGTTGCTTTTTACTACTTCCAGTGACAGGCTCGCACCAGCACCCAACGTCCCCACCTGATGAGGTTCGACATGACCTATTACACCGGCTCGATTGCCGCCGTCCCGACCGCCAGCAAGCAGACGTACATCGACTATGCCAACGCCGCCTGGTCACTGTTCCAGTCCCACGGCGCAAGCCGGATGGTCGAGACCTGGGGCGTGGACGTCCCGAAAGGCAAGGTCACCGACTTCCATCGAGCGGTCCAGGCAACGGACGATGAAACCGTGGTGTTCTCGTGGATCGCATGGCCCGACAGGGCAACGGCGGATGCCGCCTGGCAGGCGATGGAAAGCGACCCGGCGATGAAAGCAATGCCCGAGATGCCCTTCGACGGCAAGCGCATGATTTTCGGCGGCTTCGCGCCCGTGTTCGACCAGGGCATCTACACCGGTGCGCACTACTACCAGGGCTTCACGCTCGCGGTTCCGGCAAGCAACAAGTCCCCTTACATCGAGATGGCGGAAAAGGGCTGGCAAATCTTCAGCAAGCGAGGCGCCCTGGGCATGGTCGAGAACTGGGGCGAAGACGTGCCCCACGGCAAGCAGACCGACTTTTATCGCGCCACCAAACTCGAAGACGGCGAGGTGCCGGTGTTCAGCTGGATCGCCTGGCCGGACCGCGCCAGCTGCGACGCCGCTGCCAAGACCATGGAATCCGACATGGCCGGCATGGACATGTCCGACATGCCGTTCGACGGCATGCGCATGATCTGGGGCGGATTCGAGCCGATCTTCGACTCGGGCGCAACGGCTTGAGCATCATGGATGCCCGCGCAGCGGACGCCGACGGCGCATTCGACGCCTGACCGCAACCACCTGCATCGTCGGCGCCACCACATGCGCCGGCGCGCTGGCCCGACCAAATGACGCATCGGATGGCGGCCAGCGCGCACGCAAGGCGATCCAGCTCGTGCAGCGATGGCAGGGATTCCCCAACCAGAAAAACGAAACCACTCAATTGGAGAACGGCACCATGACCAAGCGCTATCACGGCAATCCATGCTGGTACGAACTGACCACCGGCAACGGCGCATTGAAACCGGCGGAAGATTTCTACGCCAGCATTCTGGGCTGGACGTTCCAGGACGCGGGCATGCAGGGCTTCGCCTATCACCTCGCACAGTCCAACGCAGACGCGGTCGCCGGCCTGATGGAAGTGCCCGGCGACGTGGCCGACATGCCGCCGTTCTGGATGACCTACTTTGCCGTGGACGACGCCGATGCGTTCGTGAGCAGGGCGAAAGCCGCCGGCGCCAGTCTCCACCGCGGACCGGACGACGTCCCCGGTACCGGTCGCTTCGCCGTGCTGGCCGACCCGCGGGGCGCCGCCTTCGGCGTGCTGCAGCCCGACATGGGCAACATGTCGGACGCGGACATCGCCAAGGCCGACGCCGGCGGCGCGTTCCACCCCAACACGCCGGGCCGCTGCAACTGGAACGAGCTGATGTCCACCGATCCCGATGCAGCGTTCGCCTTCTACTCCGGATTGCTCGGGTGGACCAAGGGCGATGTGGTCGACATGGGCAAGATGGGCAGCTACCAGCTCTTCCGCCACGACGACACCGACATCGGCGGCATGATGGGCCTGGGCGACGCACCCCGGTCGAACTGGCTGCCCTACTTCGGCGTCCAAGGCCGCGTCTCCGACACCATCGATGCGATCAAGGCCGCTGGCGGCAGCGTCCACCACGGGCCCCATGAAGTGCCCGGTGGCATGTACATCGCTGTCGCCCAGGATCCGCAGGGTGCCTGGTTCGCAGTGACGGGCGCGAGCGAGTGAAACACCTCGTGTCGGGATCGTGGTCGTCGTCGAAACTGGCCGCTGACTCCGCTGCGTGATTTCGAAGGCGAAAGCAGAAGGACCCACCATGCACCCTCTACACGCGACTTCGCCCATCGCGCTTCAGGACAACCCTTCGCGAAGCTCATCAACATCGCGCTACTGGCGGAAACCCGAGGAGAGTCACGATGAAAAAGAACACGATTTGCCTGTGGTACGACAACGAAGCCGAACAGGCCGCGCGCTTCTACGCCGCGACCTTTCCCGATAGCGCGGTTGGCGCCGTGTACCTGGCGCCGGCCGACTTCCCGGGCGGCAAGGCGGGCGACATCCTGACCGTCGAGTTCACGGTATGCGGCGTGCCCTGCCTAGGCCTCAACGGCGGCGACACGTTCAAGCACAGCGAGGCGTTCTCCTTCCAGATCGCCACCGAGGACCAGGCCGAGACTGACCGCTACTGGAGCGCGATCGTCGGCAACGGCGGCGCCGAAAGCGCGTGCGGCTGGTGCAGGGATAAGTGGGGCCTGTCGTGGCAGATAACCCCACGTGCCCTGACCGAAGCAATGGCCAACGGCGGCGAGGCCGCGCGGCGCGCGTTCGTCGCGATGATGGAGATGCGGAAGATCGATGTCGCCACGATCCAGGCGGCGGTGCGCGGCGACGTCGGGACCTAGATGTGATCGCTCCAGACGTGGCGACGGCAAGCGGCCAGGGTCGGCAGCTTCCTGCGAGGCAGGCGCAGCCGCAAAGCTGTCGTTACAAAGCGGTGCCGGCTTGAACGACCTGTTACGCAGCAGCTACTTGCCATATTGCATGTTGAACGGAACGGTCTTGGTGACAACATGGTCTGATTGTTGATAGCGCCACTGTTTGACTGCACCGAGAATTGGTTCCTCCCACGCACTGTTGCCGCTTGAGGACAGTATCTTTGCGTTGGATACCGATCCGTCTAGACGAATAGTCAGTTCAACGACGACCTTTCCACCCGTCAGGCCAGAGACGGGTGGCGCCCTTGGGTCAGGGCAAACAACAAGGTCGGGATCCAATGCCTTGCAATCAACGACCTGGCCCTTGGAGCACGCTGCCAAGGCAATGGAAACGGCCACGATTGCGATCAACTTCATATGCCACCCAAGCCTAATCGACAGACGTATCACGAATGGTGTGAACGACTCCCCTTGATCGCTAGACCAACCGCTACCGGCGCGTGATGGTCGCTTTGGAGTTTGTCGAGCACGTAAGAACATACGACTCATTTTTCACAAAATCCGCTGTGACCTGCGGCGGTTCATCGAGCGCCACCGTGTTGGGACACGAGAATGAGATGGTTCGTCGACCGGCCGGCACTTGAGCCGAACTGGGGCTACCGGGTACAACCCTGCCGTCGATGGCTCGAATGCTGCCAGGCAAACCACTTGCCGTACCTGCATCCGAAAACTCGAGCCAAGCGCTGGCAGAGTGTGCGGACGGCGCACTGGAGCAAGCCGCAAGCACGAGATATACGAAAGCAAACGTCGCGCGGCGCATGAAATTCTCCATATTTCTTTAACTCCTTGATCAAGCTTACGTGCGTAGCGGAAGCAGCAACAATGATGGCTCCACCTGCCACGTTGTTGATATCGCGAAGCGCGCTCGGATTTAATGATTGGTCAGGCGTCACGGCGCCTGGGTGCATGCGCCGCAAGCTTTAGCACCAAAATAGCCACAAGCGATGTTGGCACGAGTCCAAGAATGAAAAAATACCACTCGCCGGCCCATTGCCTAAGGTATTGAGATGGATTGGTAGAGTAGAAATCTGTCGGAATGAAAGGAATGGCTGCAGCAACCAAAATTGCAGCTATGGCAGCAGCAACACGAATTGATGTTCTTTTACCACCAGCGAAAATGACGCAAGTGATGACAATCGCCGTGAGTGCTCCGCTTGGATAGAGAACTAGTGCAAAGCTACTCGCATGAGCAACTGAAGGTAAAAGAATCAAGAGCCAGAGAAGTGGGGTGAGCGGCCTTGCTTTCATGACGCTAACCACCATTCGACCTCCGCGGAGGCATTACGCCGAGTATGCACCTGCTCGACTCGCACTGTCCTACAGGAGGAATTGTCCAGGAATCATCGCATTGGCTCTGAACCGTTCGCCGCTTGTGCAAGATTCGCGTGGTGTCGTAGCCAGGATGGCGATGTGATTCTTGCGCCCTCTAACTGGAAATGGACGACCCGGACCTCGCCCCATCGCAGTCTCACTTCATCGGCAGCTTCAACCGCTGCTCCTGCGCGCACGCACAGACCGGTGCACGACCACGATCACGCCACGTAAGCGCGTGGCCGCTCACGCTGTTGTTTCAATCCGCAGGATCCGGCCATGCCCACAGGAAGCCCCGCCAACGCGTTGATCCAGGATTTCGTTTCGCGGATCGAGCACGCACCGTTTCCGTGTGTCGGTGCAAAGTCTGCATTGAGCCAGCAGGGCCTGTCGTTCGTCGTGGCGCAGGACCTGCGCTCCGGCGACGCCGATCGCCGGATCGTGAAGCGGTTGCAGACCTTTGCCGCGAGCGCCGCTGCGGATGCCGTATTCGTCAGCGCGGTGGTGCTGTTCACCGCGACGCCACCGCTGGATGAGACCCAGTTTGAACAGGCCATGTGGCAGCGCCTGCAGGCGTGGCATGCGATCGATGCGGTCGATCACCAGTGGGATCCAAGCGTCAGTCCGGACCCGGATTCTGCGCGTTTCAGCTTCAGCCTGGGTGGTCGCGGCTTTTATGTCATCGGACTGCATCCCGGTGCCAGCCGGGCGGCCCGTCGCTTCGCGTGCCCTGCGCTGGTGTTCAACCTGCACAGCCAGTTCGAGACCCTGCGCGCCGATGGCCGCTACGAGAAATTGCGCGAGGCAATCACCGAACGCGACATCGCCTACAGCGGTTCGCGCAACCGGATGCTGGCGAGGCACGGCGAGTCGTCCGAGGCGCGCCAATACAGCGGACGCCAGGTGGACGATTCATGGCACTGCCCTT
>JBBSST010000053.1:0-14698 GCA_038241735.1 Lysobacterales bacterium | reverse complement strand
GGCAGCGCCAGGGGCACCACCCGTTGGACCCCCCCCCCCCCCGTCGGAGCCCCCCAGGGGCGCGATCCCATACGGGGAACGCCACCGCCCCCAGGGGGCGCTCCTACAGGGAACAGCCGGCGATCCGCCTGGGGTTGCGCCAGGTATCCGGCCTTTCCGAACATGTCGCCAATGCCATCGTCGCCGCGCGCTCGCAGCGACCGTTCCGCGATGTCGCCGACCTGTGCCTGCGCGCGCAACTCGACGAGAAGGCGCGCAGCGCGCTGGCCGAAGCCGATGCATTGCGCAGCCTGGCCGGGCATCGCAACGATGCGCGTTGGCAGGTCGCCGGCATCGAGCGGCAGCGGCCGCTGTTGCCGGGTAGCCCGGATGAAGACGTCATCGCGTTGCCGGCTCCCGGCGCGGGCGAGGAAGTGCTCTCCGATTACCGCGCCACTGGCCTGTCGCTGGCCGCGCACCCGCTGTCGCTGCTGCGCGATCAATTGCGCGCGCGCCGCGTGCTTGGTTCCGCCGAATTGCACGGCCAGCGCCACGGCCGCAGCGTGTACACCGCCGGCATCGTCACCCAGCGCCAGCGTCCGCAGACGGCCAGCGGCACCATCTTCGTCACACTGGAAGACGAACACGGCATGGTCAACGTGATCGTCTGGCCGCACGTGGCGGAGAAAAAGCGCAAGGCCTTGCTCAATTCCACGCTGCTCGCCGTGCGCGGACGCTGGGAACAGGTCGACGGCGTCGAACACCTGATCGCACGCGACCTCGAGGACCTCAGCGGGATGCTCGGCGGGCTGCGCACCGAGTCGCGCGATTTCCATTGAGTCCTGCCGATGGACCTGTTCGCTTCCCCGATGACGCAACTTCTCGATGATGCCGAAAGCGGCGTGCGCTACTGGCCGTCGTTCGTCGATGGGCAGACCGCCGATACCTGGTTCGAGGCGCTGCAGCGCGTCCCGTGGACGTCGCAGCGGCGCATGATGTACGACCGTGAGGTCGACGTGCCGCGACTGACTGCGTCGTGCTGGCTCGACGAGCCGCCGGATCCGATGCTGCCGTTCGCCGACATGCTGGTACGCATGCAACCGCTGGTGTGCGCGCCATTCACCGAGGTTGGCATGAACCTGTATCGCGATGGCCGCGACAGCGTCGCAATGCATCACGACACGCTGCGCATGCTGGTATCGGGGCAACCGATTGCGCTGGTGTCGCTTGGCGACGCGCGACGCATGCGCATCCGCGCGCAGGCCGACCACGCCGATGCCATCGACGTGGCGCTCGCGCACGGCAGCTTGCTGACAATGAGCCACGCCTCGCAGCGGACCCACGAGCACGGCATCCCCAAGACTGCACGCACGATGGGGCCACGGATCAGCGTGGTGTTCCGGGTGCGGCCGCCGCGCCTCTGCACATCGCGTTGACATGCGCGCATTCACCTGAACGAATTCATCTTGAACGTGCGAGTCGCGTGCCAAGAATACGTCGCGATCACGCCACGTCTTGCACATTGGCATCAAGGCATTCCCGCCGAGCCAAGGAGCAATCCCATGAACAACGAAAAACCTGATGCAAACCGCGACCCGCTGACCGGCACGCCAGGCGCACATCCGGTAGGCACCGGTGTCGGCGCAACCGCAGGTGGAATTGCGGGTGCAGCCGCAGGCACCGTGCTGGGTGGTCCGGCCGGAACCGTGGTCGGCGCTGCCATCGGCGCAATCGCAGGTGGACTGGGCGGCAAGGCCGCAGGCGAAGCGGCAAATCCAACCGTCGAAGACGCCTACTGGCGCGACAGCTTCAAGAACGAGTCCTACTACAACAAGCAATATACCTACGACGATTACGGCCCTGCGTACCGCACCGGTTACGAGAATCGCGGAACGTATGGCGACCGCACCTTCGACCAGGCCGAACCCGATCTACGCTCGAAGTACGAGGCCAGCAAGGGCAATTCGCGGATGGCCTGGGAAGACGCCAAGAGCGCCACGCGCGCTGCATGGCACCGCGTGGAACGCGCAATGCCCGGTGATGCCGACGGCGACGGTCGCTGATTGACTGCATCGCGTTGATTGATCGAAGGCCCCGGAAACGGGGCCTTCTTTTTTTGTGCGCGACGTTGCGCCATGGAGGTTTTGCCCCGCAACCTCGGCAGCGGGGCTGCCTGCCATTACGCAACGACAGGCATGCATGAAATCCCCGCGCCGCTCGTCTCGTCCGGGGCGCGTTGTCGTTATCGCCCGGCTATGGAGCATTGCTGCGCCATGGCCTGAACGTAACCGGCCTCGTCACGTCCACAAGCACGCACATGAACGCCGCGAGATGCCCGGTCGCCATCGTGACATCGCGTTTCGGTGCTCACCGATATCCTCGACGTCCAACCTGTCATCCGGAAGGAACATGTGATGTCCGAAGAAAACCCCAAGACTGCCCTTGACCACGTCAACGACACCCTCAGCCAGCTCAAGGAGATGCGTCACTACTCCAGCAACAACGTGGAAACGCTGTCCGCCGCGTGGCTGCTGTTTGATGGTGAGCTATCCAAGCTGGGCCAGACCAAGAAGATCGATGACCTGATGACCCGCCAGGGCGAACTGCACGATGCGCTGGAAAGCGTGATCGCCGACTTCGAGGAGCTTGCGGTGACGTTGCAGCCGGCGGCGCCCGAAAAATAGGGCGCGATGGCCGCAGATCGTTGTGGTGCCACTCGCATCGTGCGCTCGTAGGAGCGGCTTCAGCCGCGAGCTCGCATCGTGCGCTGGTAGGAGCGGCTTCAGCCGCGAGCGTTTCGTCTTGATGATCCAGGCGACAGCTTTCCAGACAACGCATCGCAGCTGCCATCGCTCCCACACGTTTTTATCGTCGCGACTGCCATCGCTTCCACGAACATTTCATCGCGGGTCTGCAAGCGCGCGGCTGAAGAAGCCGCTGCCACAGGAGCCGGACGTTGCTGCCACGCAGAGGCTGCGAACATAGCCTCGCAACGGGACAGATGTCATGAAATGAAAAAGCCCGCCGGGATGGCGTGCCTTTCATGGAGCCGCGTGAACGATTCAGACGCCCAGCAGTGCCCGGTTCATGCGTTGCACGAACGCCGCCGGATCGGGCAACTGCGCGCCGGCGGAAATCTCGGCTTGTTCCAGCAGCAGGATGGCCAGATCCCTGGCTTTGGCTTCGTCGGCTTCCGTCTCCACACGTTTGAGCAACGCATGCTGTGGATTGATCTCCAGCGTCGGCTTGCTCTCGGGGAGGTCCTGGCCCGCTTCGCGCAGCAGGCGGGCAAGGTGCGGGGCCATCTCGTAATCGCTCAGGGCCAGGCACGAGGGCGAATCGGTGAGGCGGGCGGAGACCTTGACGTCGCCGACGCGGTCGCCGAGCAGGTCCTTCAATTTTTTCAGCAGCGGCTCGGCATCCTTGCTGGCTTCTTCCTGCTTTTGCTTGTCGGCTTCGTCCAGCGGCAGTTCGCCCTTGGCGACGTTCTGCAATTTCTTGCCGCCGTATTCGCTCAGTGAACCGAGCATCCATTCGTCGATGCGGTCGAACATCAGCAGCACTTCGATGCCCTTGGCCTTGAACGCTTCCAGTTGTGGGCTGCCGTACGCGGCCGCGTAGCTGTCGGCGGTGATGTACCACAGGGTGTCCTGGCCATCGTGCATGCGGCCGATGTAGTCGTCGAGTGCGACGGTTTGCGCCGCGCCTTCGCTGGGTGCCGACGCGGTGCCGGTGGAAGCAAAGCGCAGGAGTTTGGCGATACGCTCGCGGTTGTTGGCGTCTTCGTTGATGCCTTCCTTCAAGGTGTTGCCAAAGGCCGTGTAGAAGGTGGCGAATTTCTCCGGTTCGTCGCGCGCAAGTTTTTCAATCAGGTCAAGCACGCGCTTGACGCAGGCGCCCTTGATGCGTTCGAGCTGGCGGTTGTGCTGCAGGATCTCGCGGCTGACGTTGAGCGGCAGATCGTCGGCATCGACCACGCCGCGCACGAAGCGCAGGTAGTTGGGCAGCAGTTCTTCGGCCGCGTCCATGATGAAGACGCGCTTGATGTAGAGCTTGAGCCCCTTGCGCTCGTCGCGGCCGCCCATCATCAGGTCGAACGGTGGCTGCGACGGCAGGTACAACAGGGTGGTGAAGCTCTGGCTGCCTTCGACGCGGTTATGCGTCCACGCCAGCGCGTCGTTGAAATCGTGGCCCAACGATTTGTAGAAGCCCTGGTAATCCTCCTCGCTGATTTCCGATTTGGGCTTGGTCCACAGTGCGGAAGCAGCGTTGACGGTCTCGAACTCGTCGGTGGCTTTGTCATCCCCGCTCTTGTCAGGATCAGCCGGCATGCGGATCGGGAACGCGACGTGGTCGGAGTAGCGGGTGACCAGGGAACGCAGCTGCCAGCGGTTGAGGAACTCGTCCTCGCCGGGCTTCAAGTGCAGGGTCACGGTGGTGCCGCGTTCGGCCAGTTCGACCGGCTCCAGCGAGTATTCGCCCTTGCCGTCGCTTTCCCACTTCACCCCGTCACCTGTCGGCGCATCGGCGCGGCGGGTGGTCACAGTGACCTTGTCTGCGACCACGAAAGCAGAATAGAAGCCCACGCCGAACTGGCCGATCAGGCGTGCATCGGCCTTCTGTTCGCCCGACATCGCTTCGAGGAAGCGGCGGGTGCCGGAACTGGCAATGGTGCCGATATTGGCGACCACTTCGTCGCGGGTCATGCCGATGCCGTTGTCACGCACGGTGATGGTGCGCGCCTCAGGATCGAAGCTCACGTCGATGTGCAGCTCGCTGTCGCCTGCCGAAAGTTCGGGCCTGGCGATCGATTCGAAGCGCAGCTTGTCGCAGGCGTCGGACGCGTTGGAGATCAGTTCGCGCAGGAAGATGTCCTTGTGCGAATACAGCGAGTGGGTGACCAGGTGCAGCACCTGGGCCACTTCGGCTTCAAATTTTCGGGTTTCGACGGAGTTGCTCATAGAGGGATGTTTCCAACGTGCGTTGACGATGTGGTCGGGGCGACGGGCGCCGCTTTCAAGGGTTACGGAGGTGTTACGTGCAGGCGGTTGGGGGTGTCCGGGTCATATCGGAGGATGCATTTCGATCGCGGGAATCCTGGCGTGCCAGCAGGGGCGTATCGGCACGGCTGGGCGTGCGGGTGATGACGTCGCTGCCGCGGCGGTGGGTATGCGTGGGACGGCGTGAACGTGATGCCGCATCCGATCCGGACGACGGAAACAAAAAAGACCCCGCGTTGCGGGGCCTTTTGGCTGCCGCGTGCCCGTCGCCGGGTCACATGACATTCGGCTCGCTGAAGGCTTCGGGCTCTTCGGCAAATTCGCCGATCGGGATGCAGCTGCAGAACACGTTCTTGTCGCCATGCACGTTGTCGACGCGCGCAACCGGCGGCCAGTATTTCTGCTGGCGCAATGACGGCAACGGGAATGCGGCCAGTTCACGCGGGTAGGCGTGGGTCCAGTCGCTGCCGGCGACCATCGTGGCGGTGTGCGGGGCGTGCTTGAGCGGGTTGTCTTCGCGATCGAGCCTGCCGTCGGCGACCGCGCGGATCTCCTCGCGGATCTGGATCATCGCGTCGATGAAACGGTCCAGCTCGTGCTGCGATTCGCTTTCGGTGGGTTCCACCATCAAGGTGCCGGCGACCGGGAAACTCAGGGTGGGTGCGTGAAAGCCGAAGTCGATCAGGCGCTTGGCGACGTCCTCGGCACCGATGCCGGTTTCGTCCTTCAGCGGGCGCAGGTCGAGGATGCATTCGTGCGCGACCAGGCCGTTGCGTCCGGTATAAAGCGTCGCGTAATGCGGTGCGAACCTGGATGCGACGTAGTTGGCGTTGAGCAGTGCAACCTGGGTGGCCTTGCGCAGCCCCTCGGTGCCCATCAGGGTGATGTACATCCAGCTGATCGGCAGGATGCTGGCGCTGCCGAAGGTGGCCGCGGACACCATGCCCACGGCGTTGGGCGAGGCGCCACCATCCGGGCTTTCACCCGCTTGAGCGGCGACAGGAAGCGCAGAGGGAAGGAACGGGGCGAGGTGCGATTTCACCGCGCACGGTCCAACGCCCGGACCACCGCCGCCGTGCGGGATGCAGAAGGTCTTGTGCAGGTTGAGATGCGAGACATCAGAGCCCCAGGCGCCGGGTTTGGCGACCCCGACCAGGGCATTCATGTTGGCGCCGTCGGTGTACACCTGGCCGCCGTGCGCATGCACGATCTCGCAGATCTCGACCACGTCCTCCTCGAACACGCCGTGCGTGGACGGATAGGTGATCATCAGCGCGGCCAGCCGGTCGCTGTGTTTTTCGGCGGCGCGGCGGATGTCCTCGACGTCGACGTTGCCGTTGGCGTCACATTTGGTGACCACGACGGTCATGCCGCACATCTGCGCCGAGGCCGGATTGGTGCCGTGCGCGGATTCGGGGATCAGGCAAATGTCGCGATGGCCTTCGTTGCGCGAGCGATGCCAGGCGCGGATCGCCAGCAGGCCGGCGAACTCGCCCTGGGCGCCGGAATTCGGCTGCAGGCTGACGGCGTCGTAGCCGGTGCATTCGGCGAGCATCGCTTCGAGTTCGTCGGTCAGCTGCTGGTAACCGGTGGCCTGCTCGGCCGGCGCGTAGGGATGGATGTTGGCGAACTCAGGCCAGGTCACCGGGATCATTTCGGCGGTGGCGTTGAGCTTCATGGTGCAACTGCCCAGCGGGATCATGGTGCGATCCATCGCCAGGTCCTTGTCGGCCAGCGCGCGCATGTAGCGCAGCAGTTCGTGCTCGCTGTGGTGGGTGTTGAACACCGGATGCTGCATGAATGCCGATGTGCGCACGAGTGCGGCGGGCAAGGCGTCTTTTGTGCGCGCATCGAGCGCATCGATGTCATCAATGGCCGCGCCAAACAGTGCCGCCAATGCAACTACATCAGCGCGGGTGGTGGTTTCGTCCAGGCTGATCCCGACGCTGCCGCCGTCGATCGCGCGCAGGTTGATGCGTGCGGCGCTGGCGCGGGTATGCAATGCGGCGGCATCGACGCCGGTGACATGCAGCGTATCGAAGAAATTATCGCCGACAGACACACCAACCGTGCGCAGCGACGCGGCGAGGATCGATGCCAGGCGATGGCTGCGGCGGGCGATGCGGGTGAGGCCTTCGGGACCGTGGTAGACCGCGTACATGCCGGCCATCACCGCCAGCAGGACTTGCGCGGTGCAGATATTGGAGGTGGCCTTCTCGCGGCGGATGTGCTGCTCGCGCGTCTGCAGCGTGAGGCGATACGCGGGTTTGCCTTCGGCATCGATCGATACGCCAATCAGGCGGCCGGGCATCGAGCGCTTGTAGGCGTCGCGACAGGCCATGAACGCCGCATGCGGGCCGCCAAAACCAAACGACACGCCAAAACGCTGGGTGTTGCCGACCACGATGTCGGCGTCCCAATCGCCGGGCGACTTGAGCAAGGTGAGCGCCAGCAAATCAGTTGCCACCGCGACCACGCCACCGCGCGCGTGCACCGCATCGGCAAGTGCCTGGTAATCGTGGGCGCGGCCGAACGTGTCGGGGTATTGCAGCAGAACCCCGAAGCTGTCGACCGTGACCGCGTCGCTGTCATCGCCTACGTGCAGCTGGATGTCGAGGCCATCAGCGCGCGTGCGCAGCACCGCCAATGTTTGCGGATGGACGTTCTTCGAGACAAAGAACACATCGGATTTCGACTTGCCAGAACGCTTGGCCAGCGTCATGGCCTCAGCCGCGGCGGTGGCCTCGTCGAGCAGCGAGGCGTTGGCGATCTCCATGCCGGTGAGGTCGGCGCACATGGTCTGGAAATTGATCAGCGCTTCCATGCGACCTTGCGAAATCTCCGCTTGATACGGCGTGTAAGCGGTGTACCAGGCCGGGTTTTCGAGGATGTTGCGCAGGATGACGTTGGGCGTATAGGTGCCGTAATAGCCCTGGCCGATGAACGTCCGGAAGACCTGGTTCTTGTCGGCGATCGCGCGGATCTTGGCCAGCGCTTCGACTTCGGTGACCGCCTTGGGCAATGCCAGCGGTGCCGGCGATTTGATCTTGCCCGGGACGATGGCATCGGTCATCGCATCGAGCGAGTCGTGGCCGATGACACGCAGCATCGCGGCGATCTCGGCATCGTTGGGGCCGATGTGGCGTTCGACGAACGCGCTGTGGTGTTCCAGCTGGAGCAGGCTGAGGTCGCGCGGCAAGGGCGTGGCGGTCTGGGTCATCGGGAAGGCGTCCGGAAAGAGCATGCAGGCTGCATGCGGGGCGCCCCTCTGTCCTTTTGCCTGAGAGTTTGGAAGTGCGCGGGCTGGCGTGCGGCCTGGTCGCGTGCTTCGTGCCCCTTCGGCGCCGGTTCACGCCGATCACGGCAGCCGGTCTCTCCAGAGTGTTGTGTCACGCGGCGGTCTGGGGCCTGAGCGATTACGGGCGTTTGCGCCTTCGGCAGCGGCCGTACCCGGTCGGGCATGGGCCGCTTCTCCCACCACGTGCTGCGGGTGGATTATAGCCCGGCTTGCGCGCAGTCCCGCGCGCGGATGCGCGCATGGGGCTTTGCGAAGCTCACCCTCATCCGGCGCTGCGCGCCCGCGTCTCCCGCTGTAGCAGGAGAAGGGCCGTGTTGCGGCGGATCTTGTGGCCCCTGGACACGGGGAGTGGTGTGTTCCGGCGCTTGCAACCGGAAACCTGAAAACCCGGGAACCGCATGCCGCGTAAGATTGCCAACCGCTTCAGGCTCTGCCCTGGCGGCACCATCATCATCTCGTGCTGCATTTCCAGGCAAGCCTGCAGGCGCTGCCGCTGGTGCCCGCCTGCGCGACCGGCATCTTCCCGACTCCCACCGAGCGTCCATGACAGTCGTCCACCACACACGGCCATTCTCGATCCGTCGCCTTGCCTTCCTGCTGGGCGGCCTGGCGATGTTCGGGCCGTTCTCGATCGACACCATCTTCCCGGCGTTCGAGCACATCGGCGCGGAACTTGGCGCCGACAAGGTGGCGATGCAGCAGACGATCAGCGTGTACCTGCTGGCGTACGCGCTGATGAGCGTGGTGCATGGACCGCTGTCGGATGCGATCGGGCGGCGCAAGGTGATCATCGGCGGATTGATCATGTTCACTCTGGCGTCGGTGGGCTGCGCGCTGTCGCGCGATTTGTCCACGCTGCTGGCATTCCGTGCGCTGCAGGGCCTGTCGGCCGGCGTCGGCCTGATCGTCGGACGTGCGCTGATCCGCGACGTACTGCATGGCGATGATGCGCAACGATTGATGAGCCAGGTGTCGATGATCTTTGGCGTGGCGCCGGCGATCGCGCCGATCATCGGTGGCTGGATCCTCGGCTGGGCGCACTGGTCGGCGATCTTCTGGTTCCTGGTCGGGTTCTCGCTGCTGCTGTTGCTGGCGGTGTGGTTGGCGCTGCCGGAAACCCACCCCGTTGAAGCGCGCCTGTCGCTGGCGCCAAAACGCTTGCTGCGCGATTACTGGGCGATCTTCGTCAATCCGCGTTTCCAGAAACTGGCGGCGGCCGGCACGTTCAATTTCAGCGCACTGTTTCTCTACATCGCGTCGGCGCCGGCGTTCGTGATGGATTTGATGGGACTCAACGAGCGCCAGTTTGCGTGGTTTTTCGTGCCGATGATCGGCGGCATGATGCTGGGCGCGTTCACGTCAGGGCGCACGGCTGGCAGGATCAGCGGCGCGCGATTGGCCAATATCGGTTTCGCGTGTTGCGGCATCGGCGCGGTGGTCAACGTGGCCTACAACCTGTTGGTGCCGGTGCCATCGATCCCGTGGGCGGTGTGGCCGATGGCGATCGGTTCATTCGGCATCGCGCTGGTGTTCCCGATCCTGACGCTGGCGGTACTGGACATGTACCCGCGCCAGCGCGGCTCGGCGTCGTCATTGCAGGCGTTCACCAGCCTTGTGATGAACGCGATCGTGGCCGGCGTGTTGTCACCGCTGCTCAGCCACAAGGGCCTGCATCTTGCCTTGGGTTCGGCGCTGTTCGCGCTGCTGGCCTGGTTGTTCTGGCGGTGGGAAATGGGCGGCGGCCATCGCGTGCCCGAAGGCACGCCCAATGCGGCGGCGCTGGAACCGACACAGCTCTAGGACCGATGCGTTGAATGGTCCTGGGAGCTGGCGACGCGTCGCGGGGATTATTTTCCCAGCCGGGCCACCAGCGCGCGCAGGCCTGCCTGGGTGTCGGGATCATTCCAGGCGTCGACAAAACGATCGGTCTGGATGAATTCAGGCTGCAGGGCCGTGACCAGGTCGGCGCGGGCGATCGCGCGCGTCTGCAACATCGGTTTTCGCGGCAGGCGCAGCAAGCCTTGCAACCAGGCGCGCGCGCGCGCGGTGGCGTCACCGGGTGCGACGAGTTCGTCGACCAGGCCCAGGGCAAGCGCCTGCGAGGATTCGATCAGTTCGCCCGAGACCAGCAGGCGTTCGGCGCGATACGGTCCGACCACGCGTCGCATCAGGCGCTGGATGCCTTCGGGTGCGACCAGCCCGACCTGGGTTTCGTTGAGACCGATGCGGAAGGGTTTCATCGGGTCGGCGCTGCTTGCCATCACGCGGTAATCGCAGCACAGCGCCAGCACGCAGCCGCCGGCGGGCGCATGGCCGTCGATGGCCGCCACCACGGGCACCGGGCAGTGCGCCAGTGCGCGTGCGGCGTCGAGGAATTGTTCCCAGGCGGCGCTGATCGCGGCGCGGTCGGGCAGCGACAATAAAAAAGGCACGTCGAGCCCGGCGGAAAATACCTTCGAACCGCCGTCCAGCACGATGCCGGCGACGCCGTCGGCCGTCGCCGCGTGGATCGCTTCGCTCAGCGCCAGGCACAACTCTGGGTTCAGTGCATTCACCGGTGCGCGGGCAAGGCGGATTTCCCGGATATCGTCGTGTTCGGTGATGTCGATCAAAGGGGTCATGATCCAGGCCTGTGGATGGGTGGCGCTATCATAAGGGCATGAAAATATTCCGCAGCCCGTGGCGTGTCTTGATTGCGTTGGTGTGTGCGCTGTCGTTGGCGTCGCCAGCGCTGGCGCGTGAATGCCAGCCGCAGGTGCGCGATGGCTGGGTGCGGCTGGGCCCGGCCGGAATGCCGATGATGTCCGGCTTCGGGCGGATCGAGAATGCCTGCGCCGCGCCCATCACGATCACAGGTGCAAGCAGTCCCGCGTTCGCTGGCGCTGAACTGCACGAGAGCAGGATCGTCGATGGCGTCAACCGCATGCGCCACTTGCCGTCATTGCGTATCGCCCCCGGTGGCGTTGCCGTGCTCAAGCCCGGCGGCATGCATTTGATGCTGATGCAGCCGCGTGCGCCGCTCAAGGCGGGCAGCAAGGTGGTGGTGTCCTTCACGCTGTCGGATGGCCGCGAGGTGCTCGGCGAGTTCGCGGTGCGCAAGCCCGACAGCTTGTAAGCCACGCGGGTTTACAGGCGAAAGACACGCGTTCGTAGGCGATAAGCCGGCGTGGATGACATCTGCGCGCGCGGGCGGTGGTGATTGAGCGCGCACTGCAGCGCAACGCCAATCGATTGGTGGCCACGGCCAGGGATTTGGGGATTTCGCGCGTCACGTTGTACCGGCTGATGAACCGGCACGGCCTGCGTGACGGCGATGAGCTGGGTGCGACGAGGATCGGGTGAGCGTTTTATGCCGGCGATTGCCGCGCGTCTATGCAGACGCGGCGCGACGGATGGATTCGGGCAGCGGCGTCGGACTTCCGCTGGCGCGGTCAATCCACACCATCACCACGTGTCCGTCGGCAAACAACGTGGCACCGTCTTCACTGGCAATGCGATGGCCGATGGTCAGGCTGGTAGTGCCGACGCGATCGGCGAACAGTTCGACCATGACGCTTGACGGATACGGGATCGGCACGCGGTAGTTCATCTGCACAGCGGCCAGCAACGGGGCGATCGCGTCGGTGACCCACTGCTTGTCCAGCGTCTCGAACCAGCGGATCCGCGCCTCCTCCAGGTACGTCATGAAGTTGGAATTATTGACGTGGTTGAACGCATCGAGGTCGCGCCAACGCAGCGCGATCGGCATGCGGAACAGCGCTTTCTGGTTGTCGACGCTCATGCGGCGGGCGCCTTGTTGCGCGTTGTCTTGCCGGCTGCAGCCCGGGATGCTTTTTTGGCCGTCGCCTTGGGCGGCTTGATGCCCAGCATGCGCGCCAGGAACTGGCCGGTGTACGACTGTGGCATCAATGCCAGGTCCTCCGGCGTGCCCTGGGCAATGACCTGCCCGCCGCGATGGCCACCTTCCGGACCGAGGTCGATCACCCAGTCGGCGGTCTTGATCACGTCGAGGTTGTGCTCGATCACCACGATCGTGTTGCCGTCGTTGCGCAGTTTATGCAGTACCGCGAGCAGGTGTTCGATATCGTGGAAATGCAGGCCGGTGGTGGGTTCGTCGAGGATGTACAGCGTGCGGCCGGTATCGCGGCGCGAGAGTTCCTTCGACAATTTGACGCGCTGCGCCTCGCCACCCGACAGCGTGGTCGCAGGCTGGCCCAGCTTGACGTAACTCAGGCCCACGTCGAGCAGGGTTTCCAGCTTGCGCGAGATCGACGGCACCGGCTCGAACAACTTCAACGCATCCTCGACGGTCATGTCGAGCACGTCGTGGATGCTGAAACCCTTGTAGAGGATTTCCAGCGTCTCGCGGTTGTAGCGCTTGCCGTGGCAGACGTCGCAAGGCACGTAGACGTCGGGCAGGAAGTGCATCTCGACCTTGATCAGGCCATCGCCCTGGCACGCTTCGCAGCGGCCGCCGCGCACGTTGAAGCTGAAACGGCCCGGCGCATACCCGCGTGCTCGCGACTCCGGAACTTGCGCGAACAATTCACGCAGCGGCGTGAACAAGCCCGTGTACGTCGCCGGATTGCTGCGCGGGGTGCGGCCGATCGGCGACTGGTCGATGTCGACGACCTTGTCGAACAGGTCCAGCCCCTTGATCTCGCGATAGGGCGACGGCGTATGCGACGCGCCATTGATCTCGTTGGCGGCCAGTGCGTACAGCGTGTCGTTGATCAAGGTCGATTTTCCGGAACCCGACACCCCGGTGATCGCGGTGAACAGTCCGGCCGGGATGTCGACATCGACATCCTTGAGGTTGTTGCCGCTGGCGCCCCTGAGCTTGACCAGCATTCTTTTATTGGCTTTGCGGCGCTGCTTGGGGACGTCGATCTTTCGCTTGCCGCTGAGGTACTGGCCGGTCAGCGATCGCGGCGCCTTCAGGACGTCGGCAAAGCTGCCTTGTGCCACCACTTCACCGCCATGCACGCCGGCGCCGGGGCCGATGTCGACGATGTGATCGGCCAGTCGGATCGCATCCTCGTCGTGTTCGACCACGATGACCGTGTTGCCCAGGTCGCGCAACCGGGTGAGCGTACCGAGCAGGCGCTCGTTGTCGCGCTGGTGCAGGCCAATGGAGGGTTCGTCGAGCACGTACAGCACGCCGACCAGGCCCGCGCCGATCTGCGAGGCCAGGCGGATGCGCTGCGCTTCGCCGCCCGACAGGCTGCCGGCCTTGCGCTCCAGGGTGAGGTAATCCAGCCCGACATCGACCAGGAACCGCAGGCGGTCGCCGATTTCCTTGACGATCTTGGCGGCGATTTCGCCGCGCCAGCCGGGCAGGGTGAGTTGCTGGAAAAACGACAGCGCCTCGTCGATCGGTTTGACCACGATCATCGAGATCGGCAGGTCGGCGACGAAGACATTGCGTGCGGACCGGTTCAAGCGCGCGCCGCCGCATTCGGGGCAGGGACGCTCGCTGATGTATTTGGCCAGTTCTTCGCGCACGGCCGCCGATTCGGTTTCGCGATAGCGTCGTTCGAGGTTGGGGATGATGCCCTCGAAGCGATGCTTGCGCTGGGTGCGGCCACCGGCATCGGTGATGTAGCTGAAGCTGATCACGTCCTTGCCGCTGCCCGACAGCACCGCCTGGCGGGAAGCTTCCGGCAGGTCCTGCCAGGGCGTCGTGACATCGAAGTCGAAGTGTCGTGCCAGCGACTGGATCAGCTGGAAATAATAGGCATTGCGACGATCCCAGCCGCGCACCGCGCCTGCAGCCAGCGACAGTTCCGGATGCACCACCACGCGCGCGGGGTCGAAGAACTCGCTCACGCCCAGGCCATCGCAGCCCGAGCATGCGCCCACCGGCGAATTGAACGAAAACAGTCGGGGCTCAAGTTCGGGCAGCGCGTAATCACAGACCGGACAACTGTATTTCGACGAGAACAGCAGCGGCTCGGCGTTGTCGTCGTCGAGTGATTGCACCGAGGCCATGCCATCGCCAAGTTTCAGCGCGGTCTCGAATGACTCGGCCAGGCGTTGCTTGATGTCCCCGCGCGCCTTGAAACGATCGATCACCGCATCGATGCTGTGCTTGACGCGCAGTGCCAGCGGCGGGACGTCGTCGATTTCGTAGAGTATTCCATCGACGCGCACGCGCACGTAACCCTGCGCACGCAGCTGCTCGAAGACCTGTGCGTGCTCGCCCTTGCGCTCGCGGATCACCGGCGCCAGCAGCATCCAGCGATGCTCGGCCGTCTTGCTGTCGTTGCCCAGCGCGAGCACCTGGTCAACCATCTGGCTGACCGTCTGCGCCTCCAGCGGATAGCCGTGGTCCGGGCAGCGCGGCAGGCCGACGCGCGCATACAGCAGGCGCAGGTAGTCGTAGAGTTCGGTGATCGTGCCGACCGTGGAGCGCGGAGGG
>JBBSST010000052.1:0-15298 GCA_038241735.1 Lysobacterales bacterium | reverse complement strand
GTTGTTACGGGGATTTTTCGACTCGCCATCCATGGCTCGGTCGAAAAACGGCGCACATCCATGTGCGCCGCCCTCCGGGTCTGCGGGATGCGAAGTGGTTCAAGAATCTTTAGAGGCAGAGGGCAAACGGCACACGTTGCCTTCGCTTTCGCTGCTAAAAACGTCCGCATGCCACCCATCCACCAAGACCCGTAGGGCAGCGCACATGGATGTGCGCGGTTTCCAGCCGAGCCATGGATGGCGAGTCTGGAAATCACCCGTAGTAATCAAATATTAGGTTTGCTCCGTCGGGGAAAGCGTTTTTCTTTGGTTCCGTTTCTTTTGACGCTTATCAAAAGAAATGAACCCGCCAAAGGCGGAAGCTCTTGCCTTTATTTCCATCGCAAACGGAAACAAGTAAACAGGATCAAGAGCATTCGCGCCGAGGCGCTCATCCCCTCACCCTAACCCTCTCCCGCAAGCGGGAGAGGGGATAAAGAAACAAGGCAGGTAAAATCGGTCAGCCGCCGATGGCAGCCTTGTAACGACGCTCGACTTCGTTCCAGTCGACCACGTTGTAGAACGCAGCAATGTAGTCCGGGCGGCGATTCTGGTATTTCAGGTAGTACGCGTGTTCCCACACGTCAAGGCCGAGGATCGGGGTGTTGCCCGAGCCAATGCCCTTCATGAGCGGACTGTCCTGGTTGGCGCTGCTCTCGACCGACAGCTTGCCGCCCTTGTCGGTGCCCAGCCACGCCCAGCCGCTGCCGAAGCGGGTCAACGCCGCCTGGGTGAAGGCTTCCTTGAATGCATCGAAACCGCCGAGGTCGCTGTCGATGTGCTTGGCGACGTCTCCGGTGGGCTTGCCACCACCCTTGGGCGACATCACCGTCCAGAACAGCGAATGGTTGGCGTGGCCACCGCCGTTGTTGCGCACCGCGCTGCGGATTTTTTCGGGGAGTGCATCGATATCGGCGATCAGCGCCTCGACCGGTTTTTCGGCGAGATCACTGCCTTCCAGGGCCTTGTTGAGGTTGTTGATGTAGGCCTGGTGATGCTTGGTGTAGTGGATCTCCATCGTCTTGGCGTCGATGTTCGGCTCGAGCGCATCGAAGGCGTAGGGCAATTCTGGAAGGGTGTATGCCCTGTCGATCTCCTTTCGGGGGAAGTTGGATGCCCATTGTCCTATGGCCGGGGTAAAGACGGCGAAAAGGCGGCGCAAGAAAAAAGGCGCCGAAGCGCCTTTTTTCTATTCCATCTGGAATGCAGTGTCTCAGTTCGCCTCGGCAACCTCGACCCCGTCCAGACCCTGCGACAGCGTGTGGGCGTCGCCGCCTTGCGCCAGCTTGATGCGCAGGCGCACCTCGTTGGCGGAGTCGGCATAGCGCAATGCGTCCTCGTAGCTGATCTCGCCGGCCTGGTACAGCTCGAACAGGCTCTGGTCGAAGGTTTTCATGCCAAGGTTGGTGGACTCCTTCATGATTTCCTTGAGCTTGTGGATCTCGCCATCGCGGATGTAATCCTGCACAAGCGGCGTACCGAGCAGGATTTCCATCGCCACGCGGCGGCTCTTGCCATCCGGGGTCGGGATCAACTGCTGCGCGACCACGCCCTTGAGGTTGAGCGACAGGTCCATCAGCAGCTGGCCGCGACGATCCTCGGGGAAGAAGTTGATGATGCGGTCCATCGCCTGGTTGGCGTTGTTGGCATGGAGCGTGCACAGCACCAGGTGGCCGGTCTCGGCGAAGGCGATCGCGTGATCCATGCCTTCGCGGGTGCGCACCTCGCCGATCATGATCACGTCCGGCGCCTGGCGCAGGGTGTTCTTCAGGGCGTTTTCCCAGTTGTCTGTGTCGATGCCGACTTCGCGCTGGGTGATGATGCAGCCCTCGTGCTTGTGCACGAATTCGATCGGATCCTCGATGGTGATGATGTGACCGGTCGAGTTCTGGTTGCGATATCCGATCATCGCCGCCAGCGAGGTGGATTTGCCGGTACCGGTGGCGCCAACAAAGATGATCAGGCCGCGCTTGGTCATCGCCAGGGTCTTGATGATCGGCGGCAGGTTGAGTTCTTCAACCGACGGGATCTTGGTCTCGATCCGGCGCAACACCATGCCGACCTGGTTGCGCTGGTAGAAACAGCTCACGCGGAAGCGGCCAACGCCGGACACGCCGATCGCGAAGTTGCATTCGTGGGTGCGCTCGAACTCCTCGCGCTGCGGCGGCGACATCACGTTGAGCACCAGTTCGCGCGCCTGCTGCGGCGTCAACGGGTTCTGTGTGATCGGCGAGATCTTGCCGTTGACCTTCATCGACGGCGGCATTCCGGCGGTGATGAACAGGTCCGACGCCTTCTGGTGCGCCATCAGCTTGAGGAACGAGGTGAAATCGATGCTGCTCATGGAAGAGCTCCGGAAGTGGAAAATGGGCAGCAGGCAGCGGGAATGAAACAAGGGCGTGTGCGCGCCCCACCCCGCCGACTACTTCCGCCTATTCAAAAAGCCGCTTGTCCTTGGCGTAATCCTTGGCCTGCGGGCGCGTGACCATGCCGCGCTTGACCAGGTCCTGAAGGTGCTGGTCGAGCGTCATCATGCCGTGCTGCTGGCCGGTCTGGATCGACGAATACATCTGCGCCACCTTGTCCTCGCGGATCAGGTTGCGGATCGCCGGGATGCCGACCATGATTTCCCACGCCGCCGTGCGCCCGCCGCCGACTTTCTTCAGCAATGCCTGCGAGATCACCGCGCGCAGCGATTCGGACAGCATCGAGCGCACCATCGGCTTTTCGCCGGCGGGGAACACGTCGATGATGCGGTCGATGGTCTTGGCCGCGCTGGAGGTATGCAGGGTGCCGAACACCAGATGCCCGGTCTCAGCGGCGGTCAGTGCCAGGCGAATGGTTTCAAGGTCACGCAATTCGCCGACCAGGATGTAATCGGGATCCTCGCGCAACGCCGAACGCAGCGCCTCGTTGAAGCCGTGGGTGTCGCGATGCACCTCGCGCTGGTTGATCAGGCACTTTTGCGCGGTGTGCACGAACTCGATCGGGTCCTCGATGGTCAGCAGGTGGCCGTATTCGGTCTTGTTGATGTGGTCGACCATCGCTGCCAGCGTGGTCGACTTGCCCGAGCCGGTCGGGCCGGTGACCAGGATCAGGCCCTGCGGCTGGTCGATCAACTCCTTGAAGATGCGCGGGCAGCCGAGGTCTTCAAGGGTGAGCACTTCGGAGGGAATGGTGCGGAACACCGCGCCGGCGCCACGGTTCTGGTTGAACGCGTTGACGCGGAAACGCGCAAGGCCGGTGATCTCGAACGAGAAATCGACCTCGAGGAATTCCTCGTAGTCGCGCCGCTGTTTGTCCGACATGATGTCGTACACCAGCGCGTGCACCTGCTTGTGGTCGAGCGCCGGGATGTTGATCCGGCGCACGTCACCATCGACGCGGATCATCGGCGGCAAGCCTGCCGACAGATGCAAATCCGATGCCTTGTTCTTGACCGAGAATGCCAATAGTTCAGCAATATCCATGCGCGCTCCCCTGCACTGCGACTGGAATGAATAACCCTTGCGCGGCAGTATAGCGCCGGATTCGCGCCAGAAATCCAGCCTTTCCGATGGCCACCTGACATGCCCGACCAAGCCCTGCACGACGTTCTGCAACGACTCGCCACGGCCGCAGCCAATGCACGCCGGCCAGAACCCCGCCTGCTCGCAGCTTCCAAGACCCAAGCTGCGACGGCCATCGCAGAAATGGCGGACGCCGGCCAGCACGCGTTCGGCGAGAACTACGTGCGCGAGGCGCTGGAAAAGCAAGCCGAACTCACGACGCGATCGCTGGAATGGCATCTGATCGGCCATCTGCAATCCAACAAGGCGCGCGAAGCCGCAGCTGCGTTCGACTGGGTGCAGACTGTCGATCGCCCCAAACTGGTGGATGCCCTGGCCCGCCACCGCCCCGCGGAACTGCCCGCGCTGAACGTGCTGATCCAGGTCAACATCGATGACGAGGCCAGCAAGCACGGCTGCGCTGCCGAAGACATCCCGATGCTGGTCGCGGCGATCGTGGCAGAGCCGCGACTGTGCCTGCGCGGGCTGATGGCGATTCCCGCACCGCACCCCGACGTGGCGAAGCGACGCGATGCGTTCAAACGCATGCGGGCGCTATTCGAAGATATGGCCGCGCATCATCCGCAGGTCGATACGTTGTCGATGGGCATGAGCGACGATATCGAGTTGGCGATCGCCGAAGGCGCAACCATGGTGCGCGTTGGAACTGCATTGTTCGGCCCCAGAAAGCCCAAATAGCCGGTCCTGGGCAGGAGCCAGCGAGGGAAACGTGACATGGGAAGTCGCAGCAGCGGTTCGGTATGCTGGCGGCTCACCTGCTTGCCTGATGGCTCATGCCCACTCCCCACGCTCCACCTCCCATTTCCGACTCCATCGCCTTCATCGGCGGCGGCAACATGGCGCGCAGCCTGATCGGTGGATTGATTGCACGCGGCACGGCCGCAGCGTCGATCCATGTGGCCGAACCGTGCCAGCCGGCACGGCAAGCACTGGCGCAGGATTTCAATGTTGCGGTGACCGCGGACAATGTCGAAGCAGTGCGCGCAGCCAGCCTTTGGGTGCTGGCCGTCAAGCCACAGGTCATGCGCCAGGTGTGCGAAGCACTGGCGTCGCTCGCGCAGGCGCAGCGGCCTGTGGTGATCTCGATTGCCGCCGGGATTACATCCACGCAAGTTGCGCGCTGGCTCGGCGGCGATATCGCCATCGTGCGCTGCATGCCCAACACCCCGGCCATGCTCGGCGCGGGCGTCACTGGCTTGTTCGCCACCGCGCTCGTCGATGCGCCAGGCCGCGCGCAGGCACAGGCGCTGCTGTCGAGCGCGGGCCAGACCGTGTGGATCGAGGACGAAGCAAACATGGACGCGGTCACGGCGGTATCGGGTAGTGGCCCGGCGTATGTGTTCCTGCTGGCCGAAACCATGGAAGCGGCAGCTATCGCCGAAGGCCTGCCTGCCGACGCGGCCCGCACGCTGGTGCTGCAGACCATCCTGGGCGCGGCGCGCATGCTGACCGAATCCGATGAGGCGCCTGACGAACTTCGGCGTCGGGTGACGTCTCCTGGCGGCACCACCCACGCGGCGGTGGAAACCTTCCAGGCCGGCGGCCTGCGCCAACTGGTGGGCGAGGCGATCCGCAACGCTGCCGAGCGTGGCAGGCAATTGTCAGCGGCCAATGACTAGGGCTTGTTCACTTGGAGCAACCCTGCTGTTGCTGGCGGTCGCGCTTGCAGGCTGTGGTGGTCCGGCGCCCACCCCTGGCTCGGAGGCCTTATCGCAGGCACAGCGCGAAGCCAGCGTCCGCGTCGGCGACATCGTCGCACGCGCCAACGCCATCCCCACGACCAGCCTCGGCGAGTCGGTGGCGGCGCAATACGGAATCACCCGCGATGCCAAGACGGTGATGGTGCTGGTCAGCGTGCGCCGCGGCGCGCAGGAATCGACCATCCCTGCACGTGTCACGACCACCACCACCGACTTGCTGGGCAAACGCCAGACCATCACGATGCGCGAAATACGCAGCGGCGAATTCGTCGATTACGTCGGTGTTGCCAACGTGATCGCACCGGACACGCTTCAATTCGATATCGCAATCGTGGCCGAACATGCGCAACGCATGCGCCTGCAATTCAACCGCGATTTCTTCCCGTAAACGCGGCTTTGGCTTTGGCCTGACGCCGGCGTTCCTGACGAAACACCGGCGCGATCGGAAACCCTGGCGGAGCGGCTCGGAGGCGCTGAGCCATCATTCAACGCGGATTGATCGCGTAACGGCCCGGTCCGAGCAGCGCGATGGCTACGGCGGTGAACAGGAACATGCCCTGCAATTCCAATGCCCAGCCACCTTGTGCGTTGATCTGGCTTAACTGCCCCAGATGCACCATGCCAAAAGCGAACAGCATGTTGATGGCGATGAGGATCGCGCCGATGCGCGCGTAGAAGCCAAACAGCAGCATCACCGGCGCGAGCACTTCGCCAACCAGCACGCCATAGGCCAGGAGTGCCGGCAAGCCATGGGCGACGAGCATGCCCTCGATCGGATCCAGGCCGTTTTTCAACTTTGAAACGCCGTGTAGCAGGATCAGGGCGCCCAGGATGATACGTAACACCAGCTTGCCGAAATCCTGCGATGTCGCCTGGTTCATGACCTTGCGCCCGTTGGTTGCCTGACGCGGATGATCGCAGGACGCAGCGATATGGGAAAGGACGCATCCCCGCGCCAACCATTCGTAGGAGCGCCCCATGGGCGCGATGGGTTTCACCGGTCACGTTTCATCGCACCCGTGGGGCGCTCCCATGAAAGCCCGGCAGGTCGGAGATGCCAGCACGACCTACGCGCGGCGTTGCGACCACTCACGGATGATTGCGGCGATCGCGCGCACGCCGTCGGTCAGCGCCGCCGGGCCTGGCTGCAGGATCAGCGGCGACTTGATCTCGTGCAGTTCACCGTCGCGCACCGCCGGGATTGCATCCCAGCCCGGCCGGGCCGCGACTTTCTCGGGGCGGAACTTCTTGCCGCACCACGATCCCAGGATGATGTCGGGGGCACGCGGCACCACCTCGGATGGATCGGCGAGGATGCGATTCCTGGCCAGCGATTGCGTCGAAAGTTCCGGGAAGACATCGTCACCGCCGGCGATGCGGACCAGCTCGGCCACCCACTGGATGCCGGTGATCTGTGGCTCGTCCCATTCCTCGAAATACACGCGCGGCCGGCGCGGCAATCGACTCGCTGCGGTTTCGATCTCGTCGAGCCCGCGACGCAGCGCGTCGGCATAGGCATTGGCTTTGTCCGCCGCGCCCACCAGCGCGCCCAATCGACGCACGTAATCGATGATGCCCTCGACACTGCGATGATTGCTGATCCAGACCTCGACGCCCTGCTTGATCAGTTCGGCGGCGATCTCCGCCTGGATGTCGGAAAACCCGACCACGAAATCCGGCTTGAGCTTGAGGATCTCGCCAATTTTCGCGCTGGTGAACGCGCTGACCTTGGGTTTTTCCCTGCGCGCGATGGCCGGGCGCACGGTGAAGCCACTGATGCCGACGATGCGATCCTGCTCGCCGAGCGCGTACAGCGTTTCGGTCGGTTCTTCGGTCAGGCAGACAATGCGCCGTGGACCGACGGGCCTTGAATTGCGGTTCGACAATGGGGACCTGGACGCGCGCGACGCGTCGACATTCGCCGCGGCGTTCACGGTTTCCGGTTCCTGCTCAATCATGGATACAGCATCCGCTTGCTCCACGTGCCGGCGCAGTCGCCCTCGTACAGGTAGCGCTCGTGCAGGCGGAAATCAGCGCCGTACCAGAATTCGATATTTTCAGGGATCACCCGCAGGCCAGTCCAGCGGGGCGGCCGTGGCACGTCGCGGCCGGAAAATTCGCGCTCCGCTTCAGCGATGTGTTGCTCGAAGTCCGCGCGCGATTCCAGCGTGTCGGACTGCCGCGACACCCAGCTGCCGATCTGGCTGCCGCGCGGCCGCGTGGCGAAATAGGCATCGGCCTCGGCGTCGGCCACGGTTTCCACGGCACCCTCGATGCGCACCTGCACGCCATGGCGCACGCGTGGCCAGTGGAACAACAGCGCGGCGCGCGGATTGGCCTGCAGCTCGCGGCCCTTGCGCCCATCAAGATGGGTATAGAACACGAAGCCGCGCTGGTCATGCGCCTTGAGCAACACCGTGCGTGCCGATGGGCTGGCGTCGAGCGCCGCGGTGGCAACGGTCATCGCGATGTGGTCGGGTTCGCCTGCGGCCTGCGCCTCATCGAATAATTGCGCGAACGTGGCAAGGGCTTCGGCGTAAACAATGGACTCGTTCATTGCGCTATTGTCGCGCGATGTCGACACGCTTGCACGCCACCGCTGCGCGCGGTTACCCGGCGGATTTCGTCGCGCAACTGCTCGACAACGTCCTCGCCAGCGATGCCACCGCCAACGACATCCGCATCCATGGCATCAGTGGCCTGCAGGGCGTGGGAAAATCGACCCTGGTCGCGCAAATGGCTGCGCTGGCAGCGCAGCGCGGCAAAACCGTGGCAGTGCTGTCGATCGATGATTTTTATCTCGACCTGGACGCGCGCACGGCGCTTGCTCGCCGCGTGCATCCACTGCTGGCCACACGCGGCCCACCGGGAACGCACGACGTGGCGCTGGCGTGCCGCACGCTCGATGCACTGCGCGATGGTCGTGACATCCGCTTGCCGCGCTTCGACAAGATCAGTGATCGCCGGCAGCCGATGGACGACTGGCCGCAGGTGGATTCAATCGACCTGGTGCTGCTGGAGGGTTGGTTCCTCGGCACGCCGGCGCAGCCGGCCAATGCCCTGCTTGCGCCGATCAACGCACTCGAACGCGACGAAGACCGCGCTGGCACGTGGCGCCGTTACTGCAACGAGGCACTGGCGCGCGATTACCCGGCCTTGTGGCAACGCATCGACCACCTGCTGTTGTTGCAAGGCCCGGATTTTGACGTGGTCCCCGGATGGCGCTGGCAGCAGGAGCAATCCCTGCAAGCCGCGAACCCCGGACGCCAGGCCATGACGCGTGTGCAGGTCGAACGATTCGTGCAGTTCTTCGAGCGCACCAGCCGACACGCATTGCGCACGTTGCCAGGGATTGCTGATCAGATCGTGCATCTTGATGCCGCGCGCCAGCCCTTGCCCGATGCAACCAACGACTTGCTGTAGGCGCGTCGCATGGGCGCGATGGCTTTATCGGTAAAGCGCTCGTCGCGCCCATGCGGCGCTCTTGAACGAGGAACCGGGTTACGCGCTTACGCCACCACGAACGTGATGCGCAGGTTGACGCGCCATTCGATGATGTTGCCGGCATCATCGGTGACGGCCTTGATTTCGTTGACCCAGACGCCCTTGATGCCCTTGACCGTTTCTGCCGTGCGCTTCAGGCCATGCTTGACCGCATCCTCGACGCTGATCTTGGACGAGGCATTGACTTCAATCACCTTGGCAACTGCCATGGACTTGCTCCAGTCTGGCGGCCGCGCCGCCGGGACGCCAAGAGTAGGTTCTTGCATGTTAAGACCGCGCCACGCAGTGCTAGCATCGCGGCCATGCACGACGCACCCAACCTCATCCTGGTCGGCCCGATGGGATCGGGGAAGTCATCGATCGGCAGGCGCCTTGCCGACCGTTTCGGCCTGGCGTTCGTCGATGTTGACCGTGAAATCGAAGCCCGCGCCGGCGCCAGCGTCAGCACGTTGTTCGAATGCGTGGGCGAGGCCGGTTTCCGTACGCGTGAACATGCGCTGCTGGCCGAATTGCTGGCGGCCGAGAACACCGTGATCGCCACCGGTGGCGGCTCGGTGCTGGATCCCGGCACGCGCCGTTTGCTGCGCGAGCGCGGCTTCGTCGTGCACCTGCATGTCAGCATCGGGCAGCAGCTCGCGCGCCTGGCCCGCGACCGCACCCGGCCGCTGCTGGACGGCGATGATCGCGAATTGGTCCTGCAGCGGCTGGCCCAGGCGCGCGAGCCGCTGTATGTCGAGACTGCCGACCTGCGCTTCGACACCGATGCACTGACGGCGGCAGAAACCGCCGCCAGGCTCGGGCACTTGCTTGAAACCCGGTGGCGGGTCGCGGACGCCGACACTGCCCCATCCACATCGGACGATGCCCGGCCATGAATACAGCGACCTGCAACGTCGACGTCGGTGGCGCGCAGCCCTACCGCATCACCATTCGCGCAGGTTTGTTGCGCGATGGCGATGCCCTCGCCGCACACTTGCGCGGCCGCCATGCCCTGGTCGTCAGCGATGGCAACGTCGCACCCTTGCACGCGCAGCCACTGATTGAAGCCTTGCGTCATGCGCGCACCGACGCCTGCATCCAACGTTATGTCATGGCACCCGGTGAGCACGCCAAGACGCTGGAGTACTTTGCCCGGGCCATCGATGCGCTGGCCGCCCTTGGCGCCACCCGCGACGCCTGCGTGTATGCGCTGGGCGGTGGCGTGGTTGGTGACCTGGCCGGATTCGCGGCCGCGTGCTGGATGCGTGGCATCGATTACGTGCAGCTGCCGACGACGCTGCTGGCGATGGTGGACTCATCGGTCGGCGGCAAGACCGCAGTGGACTTGCCACAAGGCAAGAACCTGGTCGGCGCCTTCCATCCACCGCGCGCGGTGTTTGCCGACATCAAAACGCTGCGCACCTTGCCAGCGCGCGAACTGCGCGCCGGCTTTGCCGAGGTGATCAAATACGGCGCGATCATCGATGCGCCGTTCCTGGACTGGCTCGATGGTCATGCCGACGCGTTGCTTGCCGGCGATGAGCCGGTATTGATCGAAGCCATCGCGCGCAGCTGCGCCCACAAGGCGGCGATCGTCGAACGCGATCCGTTCGAACGCGGCGAGCGCGCGCTGCTCAATTTCGGCCACACCTTCGCCCACGCCATCGAGACCGCGCAGGCTTACGGCACGCTCAACCATGGCGAAGCGGTGGCAATCGGCATGGTGCTGGCGGCGCGATTGTCCGCCGCGCTGGGGTTGGCGACCGACACCGACACCGCGATCCTGCGCGCGCTGCTGCAAACGTTTGGCCTGCCGGTCGCGCTGCCTGACGGACTCGATCCGCACGCCCTGCTCGCACACATGCGCCTGGACAAGAAAGCCCAGGCCAGTGGCCTGCGTTTCGTGCTGTGGGACGGGCTCGGCCGCGCGAGGGTCGTGGCGGACGTGCCGGCGGAACCTGTGCTGGCGGTCCTGCACGCGCCCTAGGTCGCGACCAGCCGATACGGCGCAAACGGCGCAAACGGTCGTTTCATGCGCAAGTGGCAGCAGGCAGGTCGTGCGGGTGCCGCACGAATCCGCGGAACCGACCACCATCACCGCAGCCCCGTACAATGCCGGGTCGATGCGCCTATTCCTGCAACAACGGCCCGATGGCCACGAAGCCCCGCGTTTCGTGCAATTGATGCTGCAACCCGACCTGCTGGGCGGCTGGGCCATGGTGCGCGAATCCGGCCGGATCGGCGGGCGCAGCCAGCTGCGGCGCGAGCAGTTCCTCGACCAGGCCAGCGCGCTGGCGGCGCTTGAACACGCCCGCGACCTGCAGCTCAAGCGCGGCTTCCAGCTGATGTTCGCGCAAGGCGCGGACGCACCTCCATCCATTAGCAACCCGACCACACCATGACCCTGAAAAATGATCGTCTCCTGCGCGCCCTGCGCCGCGAACCCGTCGACTGCACGCCGGTTTGGCTGATGCGCCAGGCCGGGCGCTACCTGCCGGAATATCGCGCCACCCGCGCCAAGGCCGGCAGTTTCCTGGCGATGGCGAAAAACCCGCAGCTCGCCTGCGAAGTGACCCTGCAACCACTGGCGCGTTTCGACCTGGATGCAGCGATCCTGTTTTCCGACATCCTTACCATCCCCGATGCGATGGGGCTGGAACTGTATTTCGTCGACGGCGAGGGCCCGAAATTCCGCAAGCCCGTGCGCGACGCGGCCAGCATCGCCAACCTCGGCGTGCCCGACATGGAAACCGAGCTGCGCTATGTGATGGACGCGGTGCGGGTGATTCGCCGCGAACTCGATGACCGCGTGCCGTTGATCGGGTTCTCGGGCAGCCCGTGGACACTGGCCTGCTACATGGTCGAAGGCGGCGGCAGCAAGGATTTTGCCCGCATCAAGGCGATGGCATTCAACGATCCCAAGGCGCTACATGCGCTGCTATCGATCAACACCGACGCGGTGATCGCGTATCTGCGCGCACAGCGCGCGGCGGGCGCGCAGGTATTGCAGGTCTTCGACACCTGGGGCGGCGTTTTGAGCCCGGCGATGTATCGCGAATTCTCGCTGCCTTACCTCACCCGCATCGCGCGTGAACTCGAGCGTGGCGAAGGCAGCCAGCGCACGCCGCTGATCCTGTTCGGCAAGGGCAATGCCACGCACCTGGAAGCACTGGCCGACTCGGGAGCCGAAGGCATCGGCGTCGACTGGCTCATCGAACTGGGCGATGCCGCGCGCCGCACGCAGGGCAAGGTCGCACTCCAGGGCAACCTCGACCCGACGACGTTGTACGGCTCGCCCGACGCCATCCGCCACGAAGTCCGGCGCACGCTCGACAGCTATCGCGACTGCAACAACGGCTCGCGCGATGGCCACGTCTTCAACCTTGGACACGGCATGTCGCCGGACATGAATCCCGAACACGTCGGCGTGCTCGTCGATGAAGTGCACGCGCACAGCGCGCGCTGACCAGCAACGTGCCGCTGGCACGACGACGCCATTAAAGTCATTGCTGGCGAACGGGTGGGAGCACACGCGTCCACCCTCGTGGTCGTGATCGCCGAGGCCGCGCCGACCGCGTCAACGTCGTGGCGCGCCGCCGTCACGGGCCAGGAACGGCCACTCGAGCGACCCGCCAGACCGTGTTGCCGACGTCATCCACCACCAATACTGCCCCGCTCGCATCAACGGCGACGCCGACCGGACGGCCGCGCGCATTGCCCTCGGCATCGACAAACCCGGTCAGTACGTCGCGCATGTCGCCGTCGGGCATGCCCTTGGCAAACGGCACGAACACCAGCTTGTAACCACTGAGCCGGCTGCGATTCCAGGAGCCGTGCAGGCCGACGAACGCACCGTTGCAATCGTTGCGCCGAGGCAGCGACTGCGGACAGGACGCGAATGCCAGGCCGAGCGGTGCAACGTGCGAGCCCAACGCATAGTCGGGGGCGATGGCCGTGGCCACCAGGTCCGGTCGTGGTGGCTGGATCCGCTTGTCGACATGCTGCCCGTAGTAGCTGTAGGGCCAGCCGTAGAACGCGTCCTCGCGCACCGCGGTCAGGTAGTCCGGCACCAGCTGGTCACCCAATTCGTCGCGCTCGTTGACCACTGCCCACAACGCCCCGGTCTGCGGCTGCCAGGCAAGCGCGGTCGGATTACGCAGGCCACTGGCGAACACGCGGAGTGCGCCAGTGGCCGGATCGATCTCGACAATCGCAGCGCGGTTTTGTTCGGCCGCCATGCCGTTCTCGCCGACATTGCTGTTGGAGCCGACGCCAACGTACAAACGACTGCCGTCGCGACTTGCCAGCAGGCTCTTGGTCCAGTGATGGTTGATTGGCCCACCGGGCAGGTCGGCGACCTTGACTGCCGCCGCCGCGATGCTGGTTTCACCGTCGCGGTAGGGAAACTTCACCACCGCGTCGGCATTGGCGACATAGAACGTCTCGCCCACCAGGGCCATGCCGAATGGCGACGACAGGCCTTGCAGGAAGACGCTGCGGGTTTCGGCCACGCCATCGCCGTCGGCATCGCGCAGCAGGGTAATGCGATTGGCCGATGGCGCAGTGGCGCCGGCCTTTTCCATCACCTTGCCCATGATCCAGGCGCGGATGCCGGTCTGTGCGGGTTGCGCAGGCGCATTGGTTTCCGCAACCAGGACGTCGCCGTTGGGCAGCACGTAGATCGAACGCGGGTGCTGCAGGCCGGTGGCCAATGCGGTGACCTGGAAACCCGCTGCCGGAGTCGGCATCGCGCCGGCAGGCCAGCGCCGGGCCGGTGCGATGTTGACGGTCGGGATCAGCCGATGATGCGGCGCCGGGAGCGTCGGTCGCGGACCAATGTCCTGCGCCTCCGAGCCTTGCGCACCGTCCGCAGACCGGCCCCACATGCAACCGCCCAGCATCAGCGCCGGCAGTAGTGCCGTGGTCATGACAATTCGTGGAAACAAGCGTGGCATGACGTGCGTCCTGCATTCCAGCGGGGATGGCTTGATCATCCAAGACTGCGGCGGCGGTCGTCGTGAAGGGCTGCGGACGCCGGCGCGACCCAGCACAGCCCGGTGACGCATCGACGCGGTCGCCGTCATGCACGCCGTGACCATGCACGTTGTGGGCATGCACGTCGCGACCCTCCACGAAGCGATCGTGGACGCGGCGGCTATGCTCCGGCGTCGTCTCTCATGCAGGCGCGATTGCTGTCGCCGGGTCGGGAGGCTGGGGCAGCACCAGCGCGATCGCCTCGGCCAGCATCGCCCCGGTCAACGGCTTGCGCAGGAAACCGTCGAAGCCGGCATCGAGTGCCAGCGGTTCGGCCTCGGCGTCGGCGCGTGCAGTGACGGCGAGCAGCGGTTGCGTGAAACCGTTCGCGCGCAGTTGCCGGGCCAGCGCAAAGCCATCGATGCCGGGCAAGTCGAGGTCCAGCAGCGCGATATCGAATCGATGATCCGTGGTTTCGGCCAATGCGGCCAGGCCATGCGCGGCGTGGACGACGCGGTGGCCCTGGGCGTGCAGCAGCCCGGTGATGACTTCGGCAACGGTGCTGTCATCCTCGACCAGCAGCAGGTCGAGTGCCAGCGACGTGGACGACAGGCCGACGACACTCGCAAGCGGCGGCGCGAGGGGTGCATCCACCGCCAGCAACGGCAGCTCGACGATGAAGCGCGCGCCCTTCCCCGGCGCGCTGTCGACATCGATGCGGCCGTCCATCGCGGCGGCCAGCTCCTGGCAGATCGCAAGGCCCAGTCCACTACCGCCGTAACGTGCGGCCGTGCGCGCGCCTTCGGCTTGTTCGAAACGACGGAACAGGCGCCGCTGTTGTTCGACATTCAAGCCCGGGCCGGTATCACTGACGATGATGCGCACGCCTTGCGGAACGGCCGCCTCCACGCACAGCGCGACTTCGCCGCTATCGGTGAACTTGATCGCATTGCCGAGCAGGTTGAGCAGGATCTGGCGGATGCGCACGGCATCGCCGCGCAGCCAGTGCGGCACGTCCGCGGCGATGGACTGGTGGAAGGCAAGTCCACGCTGGCGGGCATTGGGCGCCATCAGCTCGGCCACGTCGCGCAGCAGTGCATGCAGGTCGAAGGGCTGCGCGTCGAGTTCGAGTTTTCCGGCCTCGATGCGGGCCAGGTCAAGCGCGTCGTTGACCAGGCGCATCAGATGATCGCCGGCGCGGCGGATCGATTCGGTATAGCTGCGCTGCTTCGCGTCCAATCCTGTCGCCAGCAACAGTTCGCTCATGCCCAGCACCCCGGTCATCGGTGTGCGCACCTCGTGGCCAAGGGTGGCCAGGAAGCGCGTCTTGGCCAGCGATGCCTGTTCGGCCAGCGCCTGCTTGTGCCCGGCCAGTTGCCATTGCGTGCGCCGCTTCAGCCGCTGCCGGTAGAGGCTCGCCAGCCACCACAGCAACGCCATCGCCGCCAGCATGAAGGCCACGCGCGCCCACGCCGTGCGCCACCACGGCGGCAACACGGTCAAGCCCAGGCGCTGCTCGGGCGCCAGGTTGCC
>JBBSST010000051.1:0-15905 GCA_038241735.1 Lysobacterales bacterium | reverse complement strand
GTCGATGCGGGCGTCGCGGGCGTCACGCTTGGCAGGAGCCGTGGCGGCATGCGCGCCTTTGTGGCTTGTTCGAAGGCATAGGCAAGTTCAATCAGGCGCGGTTCGCTCCACGCCGGCCCCATGAACACGATACCCACGGGCAGTCCGTGGCTGTCGCCCATCGGTACGGTGATGCTGGGCGTGCGGGCGACGGCCGCCGCGCCGTAGCCGGCACCGGTGAAATGATCGCCGTTGATTGGGTCGACCAGCCATGCCGGTGAGGTGGCAGGTGCGATCAAGGCGTCGAGCTTGTGGGTTCTCAATGCGGCGTCGATGCCTTTGGGGCCGGCAAGCCTGCGCGCCTTGTCGCGCGCGTTGACGTATTTCGCGTCGGTGAGCGGTCCCCTGGCCTGTGCCTGCTCGAAGATTTCCTGGCCGAAATACGGCATTTCCGTCGACGCATGCTGTTTGTTGAATTCGATCAACCCGGCCAGCGTCTTGATCGGTGCATCGCCCTTGCGCAGGTAGTTTTCAAGATCGGCCTTGAGTTCGTATTGCAGGACCTCGAACTCGGCCTCGTCCCACTGGCCCAGGGTTGCGATGTCCGCGTCGACCACGAGCGCACCCGCACGTTGCATCGCCGCGATCGCGCGTTCCATCGCCATGTCGACATCCGGTTGATAGCCCATCAACTTTCGCACCACGCCGATGCGGGCGCCTTCCAGGCCATCGGTCTTCAGGTGCGGCGAATAATCCGCGAGCGCATGGCCAACGCTGTCGTGCGTGGCCGCATCGGCAGCGTCCTGGCCGGAAATCACTGCAAGCAACACGGCGGCATCGGCGACGCTGCGCGCCATTGGGCCGGCAGTGTCCTGGCTGTGCGAAATCGGGATGATGCCGCTGCGGCTGACCAGGCCAACGGTGGGTTTGATGCCGACCAGGCCGGCGACCGCTGATGGGCAGATGATGCTGCCATCGGTTTCGGTGCCGATGCCGACCGTGGCGAGGTTTGCTGCAATCGCGCTGCCGGTGCCGGCACTTGACCCGCAGGGGCTTCGATCAAGCGCGTAGGGATTGCGCGTCTGGCCGCCGCGCGCACTCCAGCCCGAAGTGGAGCGGGTCGAGCGGATGTTGGCCCATTCACTGAGGTTGGTCTTGCCCAGGATCACTGCCCCGGCATCGCGCAGGCGTCGCACGAGGAACGCATCGGACTTCGGGTGGTAATCGGCCAGTGCCAGCGAGCCGGCCGAATTGACCATCGGCGTGGCGTCGATGTTGTCCTTCAGCAGCACCGGAATTCCGTGCAATGGACCGCGCGATTGACCGGTCTTGCGCTCCGCATCGCGGGCGTCAGCGTCCTTGAGCGCGTCCGGGTTGAGTTCGATCACGGCGTTGAGTGTCGGCCCGGCATCGTCGATCGCAGCGATGCGGTCAAGATAGGCTTGGGTCAATGTGCGGCTGCTCAGCGTGCCGGCCACCATGCGTGACTGCAGGCCGGCGATGTCGGCCTCGTCGTAGGCAAATGCCGTTGGCTTGGCTGCATCCGCCCGCGGGACGCCGCCCGCATGGGCGGCAATTGCGTTGAAATCAGGCGTCGGGTCGCCGCGTGCAAGATCGTGCGCTGGCGTGCATGCAGCCAGCAAGGAGCCGCAGGCGAGCATGAGGGCGGAGCGATGAAGGATCGGGTGATGGAGGATCGGGAGATGGCGGATCATGGCGATGTCCTGGCGACCGCCGCCAGATGGCAGCGACGCAGCATCGCCCGGCCGCTGTCAGCTGGCAAGAAGCCGCAGGCGTGTTTTCAGCGACGTCGCTTGAACAGGTCGCGTCCCAGCACCCAGACAACGGCCAGGTTGATCGCCACCACGCAGACCGATATCCAGCCCGGATGGTGCACCAGCGCGTAGACATCGAACGGCAGGTAGGCGGCCGCTGTCAGGCAGCCCAGCCACGATGCCCACGATTTTGCGCGCCAAAGCCCCCAACCCTCGAGCAGATGCAATGCGCCATAGAAAAACACGGCAGCGGCGGCGAAATGCACCGAATGCGGGCTGATGGCGCTGGCCAGCCATGCCAGCGCGCCGTGATCAGGATCGAGCTGCAAGCGCGCGATCAGTTCGGCAATGAGGTATCGCAGCGGGGCGGGACCCAGCAATTCCAGGCCGCTTGCGGCCAGCACTGCCAGCGCGCCCTTGGCCGCCTCGACGATCGCGATGGCGTGCAGTCCCGGATGCGCGTGCGGATCCGGGTTGTAGTGCACATCGTCCATGCGTCGATGGTCCGTGTGGATCGATGATCGGGTGTGGCGGGCTTATGCGACGCGCGAAGCGCGCTTGCGATCGTTTTCGGTCAGGTGCCGCTTGCGCAGGCGGATTTCCTTCGGGGTGACTTCGACCAGTTCGTCGTCCTCGATGAAATCCAGCGCCTGTTCCAGCGTGTACTTGATCGCCGGGGACAGCTTGATGGCGTCATCCTTGCCCGACGCGCGCATGTTGGTCAGCGGCTTGGGTTTGATGGCGTTGACCGTCAGGTCGTTGTCCTTCGAGTGAATGCCGATCAGCTGGCCTTCGTACACGTTGTCGCCCTCGTCGGCGAACAACTTGCCGCGATCCTGCAACGGGCCCAGCGAGTAGGCCGGCGTGGCGCCCGCAGCATTGGAGATCATGACGCCGTTCTGGCGCTTGGCGATCGCGCCCTGTTCTTTCGGGCCGTAATGGTCGAACACGTGGAACAACAGCCCGGAACCCTGGGTCAGGGTACGGAACTCGTTCTGGAAACCGATCAGGCCACGCGCCGGGATCATGTAATCCAGGCGCACGCGTCCCCGGCCGTCGGACTCCATGTTCTTCAGCTGGCCCTTGCGGACGCCGAGCTTTTCCATCACGCCGCCCTGGTGCACGTCTTCAATGTCCACCACCAGCTGTTCGACCGGCTCCATCAGCTTGCCGTCGATTTCCTTGATGATGACTTCCGGGCGCGACACGGCGAGTTCAAAACCCTCGCGGCGCATGGTTTCAATCAACACCGACAGGTGCAGTTCGCCGCGACCGGAGACCAGGAACTTGTCCGGATCCGAGCCTTCCTCGACCTTCATTGCCACGTTGTGCAGCGTCTCGCGCTGCAGGCGCTCGCGCAGCTGGCGGCTGGTGATGAACTTGCCGCCGCTGCGGTCCTTGTTGCCCGCGAACGGCGAGTTGTTGACCTGGAAGGTCATCGAGATGGTCGGCTCGTCGACGGTCAGCGGCGGCAGCGCTTCGGGGGTGTCCAGTGCGCAGATGGTGTCCGAGATGCTGAGCTCGGAGACGCCGGAAACCGCGATGATGTCGCCGGCCTCGGCCTCCTCGACTTCGACCCGCTCCAGGCCCAGGAAGCCCAATACCTGCAGCACCTTGCCCTGGCGCTTCTTGCCATGGCGGTCGACGATGCTGACCGGCATGTTGGTGCGGATCTTGCCGCGCTGGATGCGACCCACGCCGATCAGGCCGACGAAATTGTTGTAATCCAGCTGGCTGACGCGCATCTGGAACGGACCGTCCTGATCCACCGTCGGCGCCGGCACGTGCTTCATGATCGCTTCGTACAGCGGGGTCATGTCGCCGTCGCGCGCGGTGTCTTCCAGGCTGGCGTAACCGTGCAACGCCGAGGCATAGACGATCGGGAAGTCGAGCTGTTCGTTGGTTGCGCCGAGCTTGTCGAACAGGTCGAACACCTGGTCGATGACCCAGTCCGGCCGTGCACCCGGACGATCGATCTTGTTGACCACCACGATCGGGTTGAAGCCCATCGCGAACGCCTTCTGGGTCACGAAGCGCGTTTGCGGCATCGGGCCATCCATCGCGTCGACCAGGATCAGCACCGAGTCGACCATCGACAGCACGCGCTCGACTTCGCCACCGAAGTCGGCATGGCCCGGGGTGTCGACGATATTGATGTGGTTGCCACGCCAGTTGATGGCCGTGTTCTTGGAAAGGATCGTGATGCCACGTTCCTTTTCCTGGTCATTGCTGTCCATCATCCGCTCGGTGGTGACCGTGCGTTCGCTGAAGGTGCCGGACTGCTTCAACAAGCAATCGACGAGAGTGGTCTTGCCATGGTCGACGTGGGCGACGATGGCGATGTTGCGGAGGCGTTCAATGGACATGACGAAGGGGCGCGCCGGGTGCAGGTGAGGGCAGGGCGCATATGGGCCGTGGGGAAGCCAAGTAGTATAGCGTGCTGCGGGGCCGCAACAGGAGTCGATTGAAATGACCTCTTCAGCCCGCATATTGGCCGCGCGGCTGCGTCATTCGCCTGCATCCATCCCCATCAAATGCCTGCCCAAGGAATCCCCATGACCCTCAATGCCGTTTTTGACACCGCGCGTGGCCCGATCAAGGTTGAGCTGTACCCCGACAAAGCCCCGCTGACCGTGGCCAATTTCGTCAACCTCGCCCGCCGCGGCTTTTACGATGGCCTGAACTTCCATCGCGTGATCCCGGATTTCATGATCCAGGGCGGCTGCCCGCAGGGTACCGGCACCGGCGGTCCGGGCTACAAGTTCGAGGACGAGACCGACAATGGCGTCAAGCACGAGCGTGGCGTGCTGTCGATGGCCAATGCCGGTCCCAATACCAATGGCAGCCAGTTTTTCATCACCCATATCAAGACCGACTGGCTGGACGGCAAACACACAGTGTTCGGAAAAGTGGTCGAAGGCCTGGAGCTGGTCGATGCGGTCAAGCAGGGCGATGCCATCAACTCGGTGAAGATCGAGGGTGATGTCGACGCCGCGCTGGCCGCCAAGGCAGACCGCGTTGCCGAGTGGAACAAGCTGCTTCCGGCTTGATTCTTCCCGCGTCATCCTGGCGGCCTGCGTCGCGCCTGACGCGCAACCGCCGAGCCGCCAACGCCAGTCAGGGTCGGCGGGTCGGCATGCTAAAATCACCGGCTGCAGCCACTGTGCTGCAGCAGGTTGAAACGTTACCGCCTGCAATCCCCCCAAACTTCCGAGGTTGACCGCGATGCTCCAGCTCGCCAAGCGCGTGGGCCGTGCCAAGCCCAGTGCGATCATGGTGGTGGCCGAGAAGGCCAAGCGACTCAAGGCCGAAGGCCGCGACATCATCAGTTTCTCGATCGGTGTCCCCAACTTCCTGCCTGGCGAACATGTCTATGCCGCCGCGCGCGAAGCGCTGACCAAAGACTCCGGCCAGTACGGCAGCAATCGCGGGTCCGACGCGCTGCTGGATGCTTTCCTCAAGCACATCGAGCACATCGGCCTGACCGGGTATACGCGCGCCAACTGCGCCACCGGCATCGGCGCCAAGCACGTGCTCTACAACCTGTGCGAAGCGTTGCTGGACGAAGGCGACGGTTTCGCATTCGCCACGCCGTACTGGACCAGCTACGTCGATATCGGCGAGATCCTCAACGCCGACATCCAGCTGCTGCCATGCCCACCCGAGCAGGATTACAAGCTCACTCCCGCACAGCTCGACGCCGCGCTGGCCCGCAAGCCCAAGCTGTTCCTGTTCAACAACCCCAACAACCCCACCGGCATGGTGTATTCGCGCGACGAGATTTCCGCGCTGGCCGATGTCATCGCCAAATACCCGGATACCTGGGTGATCACCGACGACATCTACAACCGCATGGTGTTTGACGGCGTGGGTTACCACAATTTCGTGAACGCCCGTCCCGAGTTGCGCGACCGCGTGATCTTCATGGATTCGCTGTCCAAGACCTACGGCATGCCGGGCTGGCGGGTGGGCTTCATGGCCGGCCCGGAGATCGTGGCCAATGCCGTGACCACGATGAATTCCAACCACATCACCAACCTGCCGGAAATCGTCACCGCCGCGGCGGTTGCTGCATTGTCCGGGCCGCAGGACGTTCCCGACGCGAAGTGCGCCGAGTTCCAGGCCAAGCGCGACCAGGTGATGGCGGCGCTGAACGCGATTCCCGGCGTGGCCTGCCCGACGCCGCAAGGCGCGTTCTATGCGTTCCCGGACATCAGCGTCGCATTCGGCAAGTCGCACGATGGCAAGGTCATCGGCAACGATGTGGATGTCTGCAACGCACTGCTTGATGCCAAGGGCGTGGCCTGCGTACCGGGCTCGGCATTTGGCGAGCCGCGCGCGCTGCGCATCAGCTACACCTGCCCGACGCCGCAGCTCGCGCCGGGGTTGCAGCGTATCCAGGAATTCTTTGCCGAATTGAAGTAAGCAGCGAATGGACACCCGGGCGTAGTGGATCGAAAAGCCGATTCCACGCCCGGCGTTCCGGTTTCCCACTCTCCATTTCCCATTCCCGGAGTGCCACCATGAAAACCCCCATCCGTGTTGCAGTCACCGGCGCTGCCGGCCAGATCGGTTATTCATTGCTGTTCCGCATCGCCTCCGGTGACATGCTCGGCAAGGATCAGCCGGTCATCCTGCAGATGCTCGAACTGCCGATGGAAAAAGCCCAGGCCGCGCTCAAGGGCGTGATGATGGAGTTGGAGGACTGCGCGTTCCCGCTGCTGGCCGGAATGATCGGTACCGATGACGCCGAGGTCGCATTCAAGGATGCCGATGTTGCCCTGCTGGTCGGCGCGCGTCCGCGTGGCCCGGGCATGGAGCGCAAGGACCTGCTGCTGGAAAACGCCAAGATATTCACCGCCCAGGGCGCGGCGCTGAACAAGGTCGCCTCGCGCAACGTCAAGGTGTTGGTGGTCGGAAATCCGGCCAACACCAATGCCTACATCGCGATGAAGTCCGCGCCCGACCTGCCGGCGAAGAATTTCACCGCCATGTTGCGCCTGGACCACAACCGCGCGTTGTCGCAACTGGCCGGCAAGGCCGGGGTTGCGGTGGGCGATATCGAGAAATTCATCGTCTGGGGCAACCATAGCTCGACGATGTATCCCGATTACGGCTACGCCACCGTCGCCGGCACTTCGTTGAAGGACAAGATCAACGACGCCACGTGGAATTCCGACACTTTCATCCCCACGGTCGCCAAGCGCGGCGCGGCTATCATCGAGGCGCGTGGATTGTCGTCGGCCGCATCAGCTGCCAACGCCGCCATCGACCATGTCCGTGACTGGATGCTGGGCAGCGATGGTCAGTGGGTGACGATGGGCGTGCCGTCGGATGGCAGCTACGGCATCCCGGACGCGGTGATATACGGCGTGCCGGTGACCACGAAAGATGGCGAATACACCCGCGTCGAAGGTCTCGAGATCGACGCGTTCAGCCGCGCAGCGATGGACAAGACCCTGGCCGAGCTGGAAGAAGAGCGCGCCGGCGTCGCCCATTTGTTGGGTTGATAGTTCATCGCGATGATCGATCAGACGCCGGGCCAAGCCCGGCGTTTGCATGTGCGGGCCTGGGCATTGCCGATACGGCGATGCAATCGCGCGGGACGAGGGGGTGCACGCCGCCTGCGCGCGCTGCCGACGGCTGACCGTGGGCTCGGCTAAAATGGCCGCTTCCCCTGGAGATGTCATGAGCATGCAAGCCTCCGCAGGCGCGCGTTTGCGCGCAGCACTCGCCGAACAATCCCCGTTGCAGGTCATGGGCGCGATCACCGCGTATGCCGGGATGATGGCCAAACGCACCGGTTACAAGGCGCTGTACCTGTCAGGCGGCGGCGTCGCGGCCAACTCATTGGGCATGCCGGACCTGGGCATCAGCACGATGGAAGACGTTCTGATCGACGCGCGCCGGATTGTCGATGCAACGGGGCTGCCGCTGCTGGTCGACATCGATACCGGCTGGGGCGGGGCGTTCAACATTGCACGCACCATCCGCAACTTCGAGCGTGTCGGGGTGGCCGCCGTGCACATGGAGGACCAGGTCGGCCAGAAACGCTGCGGTCATCGACCCGGCAAGGAAGTGGTGCCGATTGCGGAAATGGTCGATCGGGTCAAGGCCGCCGTCGATGCGCGCACAGATGCGACTTTCGTGATCATGGCGCGCACCGATGCGGCCGCCGTGGAGGGCATCGATTCGGCGATCGAACGCGCGCACGCGTATGTCCAGGCCGGCGCCGACATGATCTTCCCGGAGGCAATGACGTCGCTGGATGACTATCGCAAGTTCAAGCAGGCCGTGCGGGTGCCGATCCTGGCCAACCTCACCGAGTTCGGCTCGACACCGTTTTTCACCACCGATGAGCTGCGCGGGGCTGGCGTCGATATTGCGCTGTATTGCTGCGGCGCCTATCGCGCCATGAACAAGGCGGCGTTGAATTTCTATGAGGCGGTGCGACGCGATGGCACCCAGAAACACATCATCGATACGCTGCAGACGCGTGATGAGCTTTATGACTTCCTCGGCTACCACGCCTACGAGGACAAGCTCGATCAGCTGTTTGCGAAGGAATGATGCACCGGCGGAATGATCGCCCCGTCCAGTGCGGGAACATGCGGCCAAGTGGGCTGCGCATGCCAGCGGCAGGCAACCCTGGCGGCGCGACCGCTGACGCGCGTCGCGTCGCGGTATATCAACACACGACAAAATAGTCGGCCGACGGGATTGGCAAGGTGGATGTACCTGGTGCCGCCCCCTGTCCAAACTCCGCCGGCGCGTTGCTGTGCGAGTGCATACCGACGGTGTCGGCGTGCATCGCCTTCTCCTGTGATAACGACGGCAGCGGCGTGAAGCGGACAAGCACACGGGCGAACGTCGTAAAATGGGCCAACCCATCAATGCATGACCGGAGCACGCCGATGAGCGACACCACATCCTCCCTGCCCAAGCCGAAGAAATCGGTAGCGCTGTCGGGCACCGCCGCCGGCAACACCGCCTTGTGCACCGTCGGGCGCAGCGGCAATGACCTGCACTATCGCGGCTACGACATCAACGACCTGGCGACCAAATCCACCTTCGAGGAAGTCGCGCACCTGCTGGTGCATGGCGCGCTGCCGACGGCCTCTCAGCTCAAGGCCTACAAGGCCAAGCTCAAGCGCCTGCGCGGCCTGCCGGCGATCGTGCAGGAAACTCTGGAACTCATTCCCGCCAACGCGCATCCGATGGACGTGATGCGCAGCGGTTGCTCCGTGCTGGGCACGGTGTTGCCCGAGCGCGAAGGCCATCCGGCGTCGGAGGCACGCGATATCGCCGATCGATTGATGGCCAGCTTTGGTTCGATGCTGCTGTACTGGTGGCACTTCACCCGCAACGGTCGTCGCATCGATGTCGAGACCGACGACGATTCGATCGCTGGCCACTTCCTGCACCTGCTGCACGGGCAGCCGCCAAGTGCGCTGCATGCCGACGCGATGGACAAGTCGCTGATCCTGTATTCCGAACACGAATTCAATGCCAGCACGTTCACCGCACGGGTGATCGCCGGGACCGGATCGGACATGCACTCGTGCATCACCGGTGCGGTCGGCGCGTTGCGCGGGCCCAAGCATGGCGGCGCCAACGAGGTGGCCATGGACATCATCTCGCGCTACGCAACCGCAGACGAGGCCGAGGCCGACATCCGCGCGCGCGTGGAGCGCAAGGAGATCGTGATTGGTTTTGGCCACCCGGTGTACACCATCGGCGATCCGCGCAACCCGATCATCAAGGACATTTCGCGCAAGCTATGCGCCGATGGTGGCAACCAGGTGTTGTTCGACGTCAGCGAGCGCATCGAGACGCTGATGATGGAGACCAAGAAGATGTTCCCGAACCTCGATTGGTACTCGGCGTCGGCCTATCACATGCTCGGCGTGCCAACGCCGTTGTTCACGCCGCTGTTCGTGATTGCGCGCACGTCAGGCTGGAGTGCGCACGTGATCGAGCAACGCGAGGACGGCAAGATCATTCGTCCCAGCGCGCATTACACCGGCCCGGAAGATCGCGCCTACGTGGCGATCGACAAGCGCTGAGCGAAGTTTCACGCCGAAACAAAAAAACCGCGCAATGCGCGGTTTTTTCGTTCCATCAAGCGCAGCAATCGGTCAAGCCAGGCCTTCGTCCTTCAAGACCTTCTGCACGCCGGCATCGGATTCAATGTTCTCGACGAAACGTGCGAGGTTATCCAGGCCGGACAGGTCGACGTCATTGGCCTTCGCCCAGCGCGTGACGACATACAAATACGGGTCGGCGATCGAGCGGCTGCCGGTCAGCCAAAGCTTGCCGGCCAGCTGCGTATCGGCGCGTTGGAACAGTCCACGCAATGAGTTGCGCGCGGCTTGCTTGCTCTTGTCGATGGCAGCCTCGTCATCGAGGTAGGCCGTCGAGCCAAACAAGGGCTTGAACGTCGGATGCATGTCGGAATTGACGAACGCCAGCCAGCGATGCACCTCGGCGCGACTCTTGGGCGTGCCGTCGCCACCCAGGCCAGCTGCAGGGAAGCTGTCGGCGAGGAAATTGAGGATCGCCGCGTTCTGCGTCAGCACCCAGCCGCCGTCTTCGAGCACGGGAACCGCGCCGGCGGGATTGAGCTTGAGGAAGGCCGGCGTCTTGCGCTCGTCGCCTGAGACGCGAACGATCTCATACGGCTTGCCGATCCATTCCAGCGTGATGTGGTCGGCGAGCGAGCAGGCACCGGGCGAGTAATACAGCTTCATGGGGCAACTCCGTGGGAGGAATTAGCATGATGCACGCGCAGCGGTGACGGCTTGATCGCGGTGGCGGAACAGATCGTCGCAGCGTTGGATCACGCGGCCATGGTCAACCGCGATGCGGCTTGAGGCTCTGCACCTTGAGGAACGTGTGGCTGCCGATGGTGGCGACTTGATAGGCATTGCGCCAACTGGGGCTGGCGATGTCGTGGGCCATGAAATGGCTGGCGCCCGGCACGATTTCCTTGCGCTCGCCGGCTGGCAACGCCCAGTTGCGCTCGGATTCCAGGGCGATGGTCACGGCCTGCGACCAGGCCTCGACGTTGCCCAGCTGGGTGCTGCCCGGCACCAGTGATGGCGCGAACTGCTTGCGTGCGGTCACCACCTCGCACATCGAGCTGCCCCACAGGCCGCTTTCCTCGCGACGCAGGGCAACTTCGGCCACGGCCTGCTGGCCGCGATCGGATTGGTCGCGCGCCTCCAGGTAGATCGTGGTGCTCAAGCACAGTGAATCGGCGGCTTGTGGCGGCAGTACAGAGGCCACCCACAGGATCCAGGCCAACTTCATCGACAACTCCTTGCTGCGTTGCGCCCGCGTGCTTCGCTGCGGTCCGGATGTGGACCTCAGCGCATGAGCGGACCTGGCGTATTGGGGAGGGCAGCGTCTCTATGGCGCTTTTGCCCGGGCACCGAAGACCGCGGGAGTGCGGACTGGGCCGGTTCTGCCGACATGGGCGGCAGGAAAGTCGCGCAAGGTAGCGGCCGGTTTAGCAACCTTGGCTGAACAGGCGCCATGGAGATAGTTGATTCGATTGGAGTTTTGTTTCGATTTAGCCAGCAAGCCCTTGATTGCGAACTACAGGCGGGCCGCCAGCTGCGCCGCTTGGGCGATGGCACGTTTGGCGTCCAGCTCCATCGCGATATCCGCCCCCCCGATCACATCAACCCGAAGATTGGCCGCCTGCAAGGGCGCCAACAGCTCGCGCCGGGATTCCTGGCCGGCACAGACAACGACGTGATCCACTGGCAATAATTGTTCGGCGCCATCGATTGCGATGCGCAGGCCGTTGTCGTCGACGCCCCGATATTCCACGCCGCCGAGCATCGTCACGCCCTTGGCCTTGAGCGTGGCGCGGTGGATCCAGCCGGTGGTCTTGCCCAGCCGCGCGCCCAGTCGGCCGGGACTGCGCTGCAGCAGCCAGACCTGGCGCTGCGACGGCTCCGGGTGCGCGGTGGTCAGCCCCCCCGCTGACTGGAATTGGCGGTCGACGCCCCATTCGGCCATCCAGCGCTGCGGGTCGAGACTGGGTGAGGGCGCGTCCTGCACCAGGAACTCGCCGACATCGAACCCGATGCCGCCGGCGCCGATGATTGCCACGCGCGGGCCGGCGAAGATACGCCGCTGCAGCACGTCGAGATAACTGACCACCTTGGGATGATCGTGGCCGGGGAAGTCGACCCGGCGCGGGTTGACGCCCGTGGCCAGCACGACGTGATCGAACGCTGACAGCAATTCAGGCGTGGCCCGCGTCGACAGCTGCAATACCACGCCGGTTTCGTCGATGCGGTGGCGGAAATAACGCAGCGTTTCGTGGAATTCTTCCTTGCCCGGAACCTGCTTGGCCAGGTTGAACTGGCCGCCGATGTCATCTGCGGCATCAAATAGGGTCACGCGATGGCCGCGTCCGGCGGCGATCGTCGCGCAGGCCAGGCCCGCAGGACCGGCACCGACGACGGCGATGCGTTTGGGCGCAGTGGTGCGGGTGTAGTTGAGTTCGGTTTCCGCGCAGGCGCGCGGGTTGACCAGGCAGCTGGCCTTCTTGTTTGCAAAGACGTGATCCAGGCAGGCCTGGTTGCAGGCGATGCAGGTGTTGATCGCATGCGCCTTGCCCGCGCGCGCCTTTGCCACCCATTGCGGATCGGCAAGCAGCGGGCGTGCCATTGAAATCAAATCCGCCCCGCCGCTGGCGAGAATGCCTTCGGCGACATCGGGCATGTTGATGCGATTGGTGGCGACCAGGGGCAAGCGTACGTGCGGGCGCAACTTCGCGGTGACGCCGGCAAACGCGGCGCGCGGCACCGAGGTTGCGATGGTGGGGATGCGCGATTCATGCCAGCCGATACCGGTGTTGATGATCGTCGCGCCTGCGGCTTCCACCGCCTTGGCCTGGAGCACGATGTCATCCCAATCCAGGCCGCCATCGACCAGGTCGAGCATCGACAGTCGATAGATCACGATGAAATCCGGACCACAGGCTTCGCGCACGCGGCGCACGATTTCCACAGCAAAGCGCATGCGGTTCTCGACGCTGCCGCCCCAGCGATCGTTGCGGCGGTTGCTGCGCGGCGCCGTGAACTGGTTGAGCAGGTAGCCTTCCGAGCCCATGATCTCGACGCCGTCGTAGCCGCCATCGCGTGCCAGTTTTGCCGCCGTCGCGAAGGCCTCGATCTGGCGCTCGACACCGCGTGCGGACAGCGCGCGCGGGGTGAACGGATTGATCGGCGCCTTGAGTTTCGACGCAGAGACGGACAGCGGGTGATAGGCATAGCGGCCGGCATGCAGCAGCTGCATGCAGATCTTTGCGTCGTGGGCGTGCACGGCGCTGGTGACCTGGCGATGCTTGTGCGCCTCCCATGGCCAGCTGAGCTTGCCGGCGAATGGCTTCAGCCAGCCGACCAGGTTGGGCGAGAAGCCGCCGGTCACCATCATGCCGACGCCACCGGCGGCGCGTTCGGCAAAGTAGGCCGCGAGCTTGGGAAAATCCCGGCGCCGATCCTCCAGCCCCGTGTGCATCGAACCCATCAGCACGCGATTGCGAAGCCGGGTGAAGCCAAGATCCAGCGGCGCAAACAGATGCGGGTAGGGGCCGGGAAGTGCAGACAGGAGGGCGGCAGGGTCGGGGCGGGTCGCCATCGGCATGGGCTACGCGAAGGTATGGATGGCGCTCACGATGCCGCGAATGCAGGCCATGCTCAAGCCTGCGGCAGTGGATATACGGCCGGCATCGACGCGCTCTGGCAAAATAGGCGGCTTCCTCCTGCTTGCGATGGTCCAGACCCATGAGCCACTTCGACATCCGTTCCGCCACCCGCCCCGAGCCCGACGCACCGATGGTCGACATCGCCGACTATGTGATCGACGCCAAAATCGACTCGCAGGAGGCGTACGACACCGCGCGCTACATGCTGCTCGATTCGCTGGCCTGCGCGATGCTGGCGATGAAGTTCCCGGACTGCGTCAAGCACCTCGGCCCGCTGGTCCCCGGCGCCGAGCTGGCCGGCGGTGCGCGTGTACCGGGCACGTCGTTCGAGCTCGACCCGGCCCAAGCTGCCTTCAACATCGGCACCCAGGTGCGCTGGCTGGATTTCAACGACACCTGGCTGGCGGCCGAGTGGGGCCATCCATCGGACAACCTCGGCACCATCCTGGCCGTGGCCGACTACTTGTCGCGCCAGGCGGAAAAGGCGGGCGGCAAGGGCCTGACCGTGCGCGACGTGCTGGGCTGGGCGATCAAGGCACACGAGATCCAGGGCGTGTACGCGCTGCAGAACTCGTTCAACCGCGTCGGCCTTGACCACGTGATCCTGGTTCGGCTGGCCTCCACGGCCGTGGCCACGGCGATGTTCGGCGGTACCAAGGAAGAAGTGATCACGGCGGTCTCGCACTCGTGGATCGACAACGGCGTGTTGCGCACCTACCGCCACGCCCCCAACACCGGCCCGCGCAAGAGCTGGGCGGCCGGCGATGCCTGCCGTCGCGCGGTGATCCACGCCTTGAATGCGGTCTACAAGAAAGTCGTGGGATACCCGAGCGCGCTGTCGGCCAAGACCTGGGGCTTTTACGACGTCGCCTTTGGCGGCAAGCCCTTCCAGTTCGAGCGCCCCTTTGGCAGCTACGTGATGGAAAACGTGCTGTTCAAGATCAGCTACCCGGCCGAGTTCCACGCCCAGACTGCGGTCGAGTGCGCGATGCAGCTGCACGAAACGGTCAAGGATCGTATCGATCAGATCGAGCGCATCGAAATCCACACCCAGGAAGCCGGCGTGCGCATCATCGACAAGACCGGCCCCTTGTCCAACTACGCCGACCGCGACCACTGCATCCAGTACATGGTTGCCGTGCCGCTGATCCACGGCCGCCTGACCGCATCGGACTACAACGACGATATCGCCGCCGATCCACGCATCGACGCGCTGCGCGACAAGATGACGGTGGCCGAAAACCCGCAGTTCACCATGGACTACTTCGACCCGGCCAAACGCTACATTGGCAACGCGGTGCAGGTGTTCTTCACCGATGGCAGCTCGACCGAGAAGGTCTCGATCGACTACCCCATCGGCCACCGCAAGCGTCGCGATGAGGGCATTCCGGTACTGATGGAAAAGTGCGAGGCGGCACTGCGCGGCCATCTGCCCGCAGGGCAGGTCGATCGCTTGATGGCGCTGGCGGCCGATCCGGCGGCACTGGACGCGCTGCCGATTTCCGAATTCATTCAGATGTATAAACGATAAAGCAGCGGGCCAGGTTTTCTTGGCGCAAGGCAACTGTTATGGTATCGTTAACAACGTCTTCACATAGACCCCAATATTCTGGCTCGGTAAGGCGTTTCAACCGGCCGTCTGAATTACAAGTAAAAACCAAGCAACACTACTTTTTTCCCTTAGATCCAAGGAGCTCAACCCAATGAACAAGAAACTCCTCTCCGCCGCACTGTTGTGTGGCCTGGGCGTTGCCTCGGCCGCTAACGCGCAGGAGTTTGACGACCGCTGGTATGTCACCGGTAGCGTCGGCTACAACTTCCAGGATAGCGACCGCGGCACCGGTTCGGACACCTTTGGTGCGATCGGCGTGGGTAAATTCCTCAGCCCCAGCTGGTCGCTGGACGGTGAGTTGAACTACCAGAACCCCAACTTCGATGCCAACCAGAACCTGAACTGGAGCCAGTACGGCGTTTCCGTCGACCTGCGCCGCCACTTCATCAATGAAGGCCGTAGCTGGAACCCGTATGTGTTGATGGGCCTGGGTTATCAGCGCTCGGAAGAAGAATTCAATGCGTTCCCGAATCCGGTTTCGCCGGGTCAGCGCAAGGATGGCAACCTTGCCGCCAAGGTTGGCTTGGGCGTGCAGAGCAAGCTTGGTTCGCGCGTCGGCCTGCGTACCGAAATTGCTTACCGCGCTGACTTCGACGACACCAGTGTTGCTGCCCCGCAGGAAAACTGGTTCGGCGACATCCTGGCGTCCGTTGGCGTCGTGATCCCGCTGGGTCCGGAACCGACCGCTCCTGTCGGCCCGGCGCCGACCGCCGCGACCTGTGCCGACATGGACAGCGATGGTGACGGCGTCAACGATTGCGACGACAAGTGCCCCGGTTCGCAGGCTGGCCAGACCATTGGTCCGGACGGTTGC
>JBBSST010000050.1:0-17764 GCA_038241735.1 Lysobacterales bacterium | reverse complement strand
TTTCGCCGAAGACCACGCTGCCGCAAATCCGGAGACACGACGATGCGGCATGAGATCGCGCCGCGCTCGGGCGTGGCGATCGAACTGGTGTGCGGGCAGCGCTTGCGCGTGATCGATCCGCAGGGCGAACAGGTCGCCGACCTGCTCGCTTACAACCGCCACGACGTCGGCGAGGTGCTGTCGTCCGGCCGAAGCCTGGATTACGCCAGCTGCATCTATCTCACCACCGGCCACAGCCTGTATTCCAATCGCAGCAACGTGCTGCTGAAGATCGTCGAGGACACCGTTGGTCGCCACGATTTCCTGCTGACGCCGTGCTCGGCGGAGATGTTCCGCATTCTTTACGGCGATGCCGATCCGCATCGCGGCTGCTTCGGTAACCTGGCCGCCGCGCTGCAGCCCTACGGCGTCGTGCCCGATGCGATCCCGACCGCGTTCAACGTGTTCATGAACGTGCCGGTCGATGCCGACACCGGTCGCCTGCGGGTGGAGCCACCGCTCAGCCGCGCCGGCGATTTCATCGTGTTTGAAGCGTGCATGGACCTGGTGATCGGGTTGACGGCGTGCTCGGCCGGGCAGTCGAACAATTTCCGCTACAAGCCGATCCATTACGAGGTGCTGGATGCCGGGTGAAGTGTCGGCGCGGGACGTGTCGGCGCAGGATGTGTCGATGGAGCCGCGTGCCAGCGCGCAGGTAGGACGCTTCGAACAGCTGCCGAAATGGCTGAACCTGATTCCGATGGTGTTGCAGTGGATCTGGCTGGGTATCCGCTATCGCAGCATTACCCTGCCCTCTTGCGCCAATCCGGGGATCACGTCCGGCGGGATGGTCGGCGACGGCAAGCTCGAATATTTCGCGGCGATGGGCGCACTCGCGCGCGCAGCCACCGCCGAATGCATCGGTGTCGAGAATCGGCCCGGGCTGCAGCTCGACGAAGTGTGCGCGCGCATGACTGAGGCCGGGCTGCGATTCCCCGTGGTCGCCAAACCCGACATTGGCTGGTGTGGCTACGGCGTGCGCCTGCTGGCGTCTTCCGATGACCTCGCCGATTACCTGCGACGCTTCCCGCAGGGACAGACCTTCCTGCTGCAGCGCTACCTGCCCGAGCCGGGTGACGCCGGATTGTTCTACGTGCGCGAACCCGAAGCCGCGAGCGGTCGGCTGATCGGCATCCTGCTGCGGCATTACCCCAGCGTGACCGGCAACGGCATCGATCCGGTGGCCACGTTGATCGCCGGCGACGCCCGCCTGCGCCGTGCCACTGCCAATGCCCTGCACGAATGCCGCTACGACCCACAGCGGGTGCTGGCGGCGGGAGAAATTCTGCGCCTGTCGACGGTCGCATCGACCCGCGTCGGCGGCTGTTACCAGGATGGAACGCAATACGCGACCGCAGCCCTCACTGCGCGCACCGATGCGATTGCCCGCGACATGGGCGTGTTCCTGGTCGGCCGCTTCGACGTCCGTTACCGCTCGCTGGCAGCGCTGCAACGCGGCGAGTTCACGATCATGGAGGTCAACGGGGCCGGATCCGAAGCGGTGCACGCCTGGGATCCGCGCTACTCGATCCGCGAGGTGTATCGCATCGTGTTCGCGAAACAGCGGCTGCTGTTCCGCATCAGCGATGCCAACCGTCGGCGCGGATACCCACCCGTCGGGCTGCGTCAGCTGGCACGACTCTATCTGCGCCAACAGCGCGTCATGCGGTCATATCCGCCTTCGAACTGACTGCGCCGGCGCCCGCCCGCGTAGCGCATCGAGCGCAAGCACTGCCGTCGCCAGCACGAACGGCAGCAGGTTATAGATGGCGCGATACAGCAACAACGCCACCAGCACCCTGTGGTCCTGATCGCCGGGCAAGGCGGCCAGGATGGTCGCCTCGAACACGCCGATGCCGCCCGGTGCGTGGCTGACGATGCCGAACACCGTCGCGGCGACGAAGATCAGCGTGAACTGCGCGGGCGACGGTACCGACGCGGCGGGCAGCAGCACGTAAAGCGCGGCGACCGCAGCGCTCATTTCCAGCAACGACAGCAGCAGCAGGCCGACGACGTTCCGCCACGCCACCGGCAATACCTTCGACGCGCCATCGCCCCTGGCACGCACGGCCAGCGCGATGCCGAGCAGCACTACGGCCGTGACCACCAACGTGAGTCCCACGCGCGGCACGGCCACCGCGCCCAACTGCAGCTGCACAAGCGCGATCGTCGAGACCAGCACCACGCCGATACCGACGCAAACGGCCACCATCGCCACCACCCGCGCCACGTCGGTGATGCCAAGCCCCAGCCTGCGATACAGGTGGTATCGCACGGCCGCTGCGGTCAAGGCATGGAAGCCCAGCGTGTTGGAGATCGCGTGCGCCAGCGCGCCGACCCGCATGGCTGTCACCAATGGCACCCGGCCCGGCACGGCCCGTCGGGTTGCAAGGCACTCGTACCCGGCCAGGCAGGCGAAACTTATTGCCATCCCCAACAGCGACCAGGCCACCGTCGTTGCCGGCATCGTCGCCCACGCGGCGCGCAAGTCGCCGGGAGAGAGCGCATTGATGCGGTGCCACAGCACCATGCCCGCGAGCAGCACCAGTGCAGGCGTCAACAGCCATTGCAGCAACCGCCATAGTTGCTTTATCGATACGCCCGCCTTGATGGGAACGCCGTTCACGGCGCATCTGCCTGCGCCACGCGCGCCTGCGCCAGTGCGGCGAGGGCCTTGCGCGACATGCCTGCTGCCGGCGGCAACGGCGCGTGGAAGGTGAGGCGAAGCTGCGCGCCGGACGTCCGCATGAAGGCCAGCAGGTGCGGCAGCATCTGCATGGCGCCGTGATAGGCGTACAGGTCGCGATCGCCACCTTCGGCAATCGCCTGGCCGTCGACCGCGACCAGCTCCAGCGTCATCGGCTGCAGGGCAACGTGCTGAAACGAATCATCGACCAGCGCTGCGAAGAGACTGGACTTGAACGGCAGCACCGCGCGTCCGTCCGAGGTCGTTCCCTCGGGAAAAAGCACCAGGCGATGGCCACCGTCCAGCGCTGTCGATAGTGCAGCTGCGGCCTGGTCAGTGCGCCGCGCGTTGCGGCTGATGAAGACGGTGTGCTGCAGGCGTGCCAGCGTTCCGAAGACCGGCCAGTCACCGATCTCGTCCTTGGCCACGAAACAGGCGCGCAGCACGCTGCCGATGACCGGGATATCGAGATGCGAGATGTGGTTGCACAGGAAGATCGCATGGGCGGCCGGCACCGGCGCGCCGCGCACGTCGACCCGCAGGCCGAGCGCCGCGCAGACCAGGCGATGGAACACTGCCGGCAGCCGCATCGACAGCGGCCCGCGCGTCAATGCCAGGACCAGCATCTGCGCGGGGGCAAGCACGGCGATGGCGACCATCAACGCAGTCGACTTGAGCACGATGCGCAGCGTTGCCACCGGTGCGTTGCTCAACGTGACGCGACCATTCGGGGATCGACGTCCTCATCGACGAGATCGGCGGCATCCGCGCCGGGCAGCGGGCGCTCGATCGCCCGTTCGTAATGGCGCCGGTACCTGCGCGTGAGCTGTCCGGTCGGCATCACGATGCACACGTCGACCGTGTTGAACTGGTGGTCGACATAGGCGCCTTCGCCGATGCCCGCGCCCAGGCGCAGGTAGCCCTTGATGAGCGGCCCGAGCATCGCCCTCACGAGCGCCGGATCCATCGAGCTGGCGCCTTGTGACTCGATGCGGATCGGTGACGACACCAGCGCGCGCGGACGCATCGACGGCGGCGCCAGATGATGGCGGTGCAGGTAGCTGAGCTGTTCGCGCAACGCTGCGGGATCGTTGCTTTTCAGGCTGGCACAGCCAAACATCACCTGGATATCGTGGTCGGCGACATAACCCGCGATCGCCCGCCACAACAGCTGCAGGATCGACAGTTCACGGTACTCGCGCAGTACGCAGGATCGACCCAGTTCCAGCAGCCGCTTCCCCGAGTCGAGCATCGGACTGATGTCGAACTCCGAGCTGCTGTAAAAACTGCCGCCGCTACCGAGCCGTTCGCCGCGCAGCAGGCGATAGTTGCCAACCACCTGGCCATCGGCGTCGGAGCGGGCGTGGTCGATCACGACAAGATGGTCCATCGTCGCGTCGTAGGCATCGACGTCGCGCCGGCTCTCGCGCATGCGCGGTCCGGCATGCGCACCGCATTCTTCATAGAACACGCGGTACCGCAGGCGCTGCGCGGCCTCCACCTCGGCGCAGGTACGGGCAAGCCGGACCTCAATGCTCCCCCCGGCCGTCACGCAGGTCCGACGGCGCAAGCGCGCGTGCTGGACGATGGGCTGACGGCGGTGCGCGGGTTCATCGTGCGGACAGTGTCCGAATCGCTGTAAAGGTTGCATGACGCCCGGACGTGCGCGCCCGGACGCCTGAGTTTGCTAGCGGCCGGAGGCACGCGCGCTCATCGGAGGTTTTCACGCCTTGGGTGTCGAGACCTCGATCCATGTGGGCGCGTGGTCGCTGGCCTTGTCCTTCAGGCGCACCCGGCGATCCACGCCGGCCGACTTCAACAGCTTGGCCAGCACCGGGTTCAGCAGCAGGTGATCGATGCGCAGGCCGCGGTCGCGTTCGGCGTGCTGGCGGAAATAGTCCCAGAACGTATAGACCTGTTCATCGCCGAACACCTCCCGCAGTGCGTCCGTCCAGCCCTGTGCGAGCAGCGCCGCATACGCCTCGCGAATCTCCGGCTGCATCAGCGCGTCCTTGCGCCAGGCCTTCGCGTCGTAGACATCCGCATCGGTCGGGATGACATTGAAATCGCCCAGCAGCACCACCGGATGCGGCAACCCGACCAGCGTTTGTGCATGCCTTTGCAACCGCGCCATCCATCCAAGCTTGTAGTCGAATTTTGGACCCGGTTGGGGATTGCCGTTGGGCAGATAGAGCCCGCCGACGACGATGCCGTGGATCGCCGCCTCGATGTAGCGACTCTGGTCATCGGTCGCATCGCCCGGCAGGCCACGCCGGCTTTCAACGGGCACGATGCCGCGGCCCAGCAACGCCACGCCGTTCCATGATCGCTGCCCCTGCCAGATCGCGCCATAACCGGCGTCGTGAAGCGCACCGACCGGAAACGCGTCATCGCTCGCCTTGAGTTCCTGCAGCGCGACGATATCGGGCTGCGCTTCCTGCAGCCACTCCAGCAGATGCGGCAGGCGCGCGGCGATACCGTTGACGTTGTAGGTGGCAAGTTTCAGCGTCTTTTTTTTGGAGGCCATGGCACGCTCGCGCAGGAATGCCGACGACCTTAAGCGCGCGGACCTTGTGGTGCGGTGAACGCGTGCGGCGCATCGGAGCCCATCGCGGATGTAAACAGGCACGATGCATGGGACAGCTTCCGATGCTTGCAGGCCGTCAGGCGGGTCGCACCGCTGATATTTTCCGTGACACCACTTCTGAATCTGTGCCTGACACGATTTCCCCTGGCACCATTTCCAGTGGAATCACTCGCCCGGATTGCGCGACTTGATTCCCATCATCACTGTGAGTTGCGAACGAAATCTCGCTGGTGGCCTGCGATCCAGGGCAACGTCACGACATCCGTGCGCTCGTTCTTCAAGCCTCGAAGATCACGCTACAGCAGGTCATCGCGCCTTCTGCCTTTTCCATCTCCGACATGTCGACCAGGCGCACATCAATGCCCGCCTGCTGCAACCGGTCGGCGGTCCTGGGGAAAGACGCGGAAAACAGCAGCGTGTTGCCGATCAGGATCGAATTCGCGGCAAACGGCTCGGTCGGGTCGACGGCAAGCGTGCGATAGCCCGGAAATTGCCCGGCATCGACCCAACCTGGATTGACCAGCAGCAGATCGGCCGCCACCCGCGTGACGGCACTTTTCAGGTGCAGGCATCCGCGCAGAGGCACCGCTTCAACCCGATAGCCGAACGGCGCGACTCGCTGACGCAGCTGTTCGATGCCATCGGCGTTGCTGCGCGACGATGCGCCGACGTGGATCGTGCGATCCAGGCGCAGCACGTCGCCGCCATCCAGCGTCGCCGGCGCCTCGATATGCCGCAGTTCGCGAAAATGCGCCAACGCTTCGGCCATCGAGTCGATCTCGCCGCGCCGCGATGCGGCGCCAGGACGCGTCAGCACCGCCACTTCGTCCAGTACGACTGCGGTGTCCTCGACGAACACCGAGTCCGCCAGTTCGGGCTGTTCCGCGAGCTGACGCACGTCGCAGCCCGCGGCGCGCAAGGCCTTCTCGTAGGCGTCGTGCTGCGTGCGCGCAAGCTCGATATCGATCGCGCGCCGTTCAAGGTGCGTGAGTTCACAGCATTCCATCGCGCGGCTGACCGCACGGGTGATCGCGATACGGCTCATTCCTTGCTCTCCGAAAACAGGGGTCCAAAAACAGTGGTCCGAAAACAGCCAAAACAGGGCTCAGAGTGGGCCTCTGGATTTCCTCATGCGCGAGCGCCAACGCCATGCCGCAAACACCGCGCCAAGGACGATGAGCAGCGGAATCAGGAAGGCGATGGTGCGAATCAACCAGGCTGTACTCGTGGCAAGGATCTGGCCCGAGTCGCTGAAGGCCTGACCGATATCCGAGCGACCCGACTCCGTGCCGGTTGGCTGGAACTCGATCGTGAGCAGGTTGGTGTCGATGCGATGTCGTTGCTGGGCGGCTTCGCGCTGGGTGCCGTCCAGCGCCGCCTCGATCTCGGCCAGCTGCTTGGACAAGGTGAGCATGTCGGCGACGGCCAGGTCTGGCCGATCTTCAAACTGCATCAAGCGTGCGTGTTCTTTTTCAAGGCGGCTGCGCTGCAGCGCGTTGTCGCGCACGGACTGGGCCAGGTCTTCAGCCTTCAGGTTGCGGCTACTGATATCACCGCCGGTGCCAGCTTGCGCAATCATGGGTTCGACGCCCTTGGGCGCAATGCGCATCGTCAGCGTGCCGCCGGGAGATTCGCCGCCCTGCTGCTGGACGTTGAGCACCGCGCAGTCGCCAAACTTCTGCGCAAAGCAACTGGCTTGAACAGCGTTCACACGTGCAGGAATATCGCGACCCGCCAATGTGATGCTGACGCTGTGCTCGTACGCCAGGAATGTGCCTTCCGGCGCACTGGTTGCTTGCCCGGAAGCGCTGTCCGCCTCCGCTGATGATGCGCTGGCCGTTGTCGACCTGTCCGCCGAACATGCGGCCAGAAATACCAGGGCCGCTGCCAGAATCCACTGTCTTGCTCGCATGCATATCTCCTTTGGGGAGCGTCGTTTATAGCATCGCAAACAATCAGGATGCCAACGTGCTGCGAGCACCGCATACCCACACCATCTTGCGCCTGCGTTTCAGGACTTCAGGCCTGCAACGACCTCGGACACGCTGAGGCCGATTTCAAGCTGCACACGGACGTAGTCGCGCTCCTTGCGCGACAAGACACGGCCCATCTCGATGCGAACGTCCTCCGCATACAGGATGCGCATGATCCTGGGCAGCGCTGACCCGACCGCGTCAGACCCGTAACCGGCTGCGCGCAAGGCGTCGCGTATCAGAGCTTCAGTTTCCATGGCGCGTCCCGATTGATTTCAATGTGTTGCATTGTGCGCCGTGCGCGCGCGTGTCTTTGGGAAATCGTCTGAGGAATTGCCTGAGAAATTGTCCCCGACACCATTTCTTTTTTGCCGACACCATTTGTTCTTCCCGCTCCAAACGGAAATGCCCGCCGTCCATTTTCTCAACGCCCGCCGCCGCTTCGCCAGATCGAGAACAGCAGCCAGAGGCTGCCCAACACCGCGCCCAGGAACCCGAACAGGCCGAATACCGGCAGGCCGAGCAGCGTGGGGCCGCCCGATACCGTCATCACGATCGACGAGCCGACGATCAGTGCAGCAATCACCACGCCGACCACCAGCCGGTTGGCCGAATGTTCGACGCGCTGGCCGAACGTCTCCAGCCGCTCGACGTCGAGGTTCACGTTCATCCGGCCGCGCCGCGCCATGCGCAAGAGCTTCTTGAGCTCCGAGGGCAGCGACGCCAGCAGGCCTAGGGAATCGCCTAGCGCGCGGCTACCGCTGCGGGCAATCGCGCGCGGCGAATACCGCGCCAGCATCGCCCGTTGCAGGAAGGGCGCGGCCTCGCTGGCCATGTCGAACTCCGGGTCGAGCCGGCGGCCCATGCCTTCCAGCGTCACCAGCACCTTCACCATCAACGCCAGGTCCGGCGGCAATGCGACCCGGTGTTCGCGCAGCAGGGTGGTGATCTCCCCCATCATCGTGCCCAGGCGCAGCTCCTTCAGCGGCACGCCGTGGTAGTGATCGATGAAGACCTCGACCTGCTGGGTCACCGCATCGTCATCGACGCGATCGTCGACCGACCAGTCCAGCAGCACCTCGGCGACGGGCTCGGCATCGCGCCGCACCAGGCCGTCGAACAGATCCACCATCTGCTGCCGTCGTGCTTCCGACAAGCGTCCCACCATGCCGAAATCGATCAGCGCCAGGCGGTCACCCGGTAGCCAGAACACGTTGCCGGGATGCGGATCGGCGTGGAAGAAGCCATCGATCAACATCATCTTCAGTTCGACCTGTGCGCCGAGCCGGGCGATTCGCGTACGGTCGGCACCGGCGGCATCCAGCGCGTCCAGGTCCGACAGCGCGATGCCGTCGATGAACTGCTGCACGTTCACCCGCTCGCCCGTCCACTGCCAGTAGACGGTCGGCACCACCAGCGCCGGCTCGTCGACGAAGGACGCAGCGATGCGTTCGGCATGCCGGCATTCGGCAGCCAAGTCCATTTCCAACGCCAGCGACGACTGCAACTGCTTCACTAGCGCACGTGGTTGATAACGCGCCAAGTCCGGTGACTCGGACTCGATGATCGCCGCCAGCGCATGCAGCAACCGCATGTCAGCCTCGACCCGCGGCTTGATGTTTGGCCGGCGGACTTTCACCACCACTTCGGCGCCATCATGCAGGCGCGCGCGATAAACTTGGGCAATCGACGCCGCCGCGAGTGGCTCGGTGTCGAAGGCCGCGAACACTTGTTCGGGCGGTGCACCCAAATCGGCTTCCAGCTGCTCGCGCACCTCCTCGAACGGCAACGCCGGGACTCTGTTTTGCAGCTTCTCGAATTCGGCAATCCATTCCGGTGCAAACAAGTCCACGCGGGTGGCCAGCACCTGGCCCAGCTTGACGAAACTCGGGCCCATCTCTTCCAACGCCCGCCGCACGCGCTCGGGCGGCGGCAGCGCGACGAGCTCATTGAGCCGTTCGAGCGGGACGACCGTACCGGCGCGCTCCAGCGCATTCGCCATGCCCAGGCGGCGGACCATGTCGCCAAAGCCGTAACGTGCCAGCACCGAAGCCACCTCGTGCAGGCGCCCCAGGTCACGGGCGGTCGACAGTGTTTCCCAAAACATCGGCGTGGCACTCCTCGGCGGGGCGGATCCGGTCAGAAGAACGTGTTTGTCCTCAGCGCAGCATGCAGGAACCGCAGTGAGTGCGGGGAGATGCACATGGCACCTCTACACCATTTCCCCCGCCGGGAAGGCTGATGCCGGCAAAGGCGCGGGTGTTCGTCGAGAGGTTGGTGCGGGAAATCACGCTGGATCAACTACCCGACCCGCCAGTTTGAACGCTTGCGGATCGGCAGTGCCTCAGCGGCTGCAGCTTACTCAGGCGTACCGCAGTTGCCTTGAAATCATCGCTGTAGCGATACGTCGTTCCGGGGCCTGATGCTGGCATGTCAACACTCCTGATCGTTAGGTCAGGGTGTCCACTGAACCGAAGGAACTACCGGCTCGCCTTGAACGATTAGTTAGGCGGCGCCTCTTGAGTCATGGATTGCGGCGCGCAAGCTCAAACTATTGCCCACTGCCAATAAGAGCCAACTAGCGATAAAGAATGCCATAGCTATGCCGGCCACATAGATAGCTACCCCGCCGTAACCACCAATGTTGGCAGGATTCAAGAAGGGGTAGGGATACCACCCGGTGGCGTGGCCGCGACAGAGCACATACACAACATAAAGCACGGGAAAGGCTTGGCACACAAGTATCTGCTTTACGCCCAACTTCACTCGGGGAGGCTGTAGAAGCCAGTCAAGTACAACCGCACAGGGCATGACGTAGTGCAGCAAGACATTGATCCACGGTAAGAGTGAGCCAAGGTCCACGTCACGGAGCAACACCGTAAAAACGACACCGACCACGGCCATATTTACGACCGATATATAACGTACTTGATTGCTAAGATCGGTCGCCTCGCGATGCAACAAGGCTGTGCTAGCGACATACAGCAGAACGGCAGCAGCGAAGAGATTTGACAGGTTTGTGAAGTAGCTAAAGAAATTAAGAGTCTTGAAACCATTTTGAATATGGATCGAGAGTTGCAAAAAGATGGCGATCAAGGCAATGAGGCCTAGTAGCAATCTTAGAATGGCTAGCAGTGGGCGAGTCGTCATACACAGATTCTCCGGAGTGGCAATCTCGAACTTGTATGCAGTGCCGCCTAACACCTGCATTAAGCCGAACGGCGAAGCGGTCGGGACTTCCTTCGATAAAGTGGACACCTGCTGGTTAGGCGCATGTGCGTTCGTAATCGGCTGGTGCGTGGTAACCCAGCGCAGAGTGTAGGCGTTGGTGGTTGTAGATGTCGACGTAGCCGCGGATGGCGGCGTGCAGATCGTGGTCGCTGTGGAAGGCGCAGCGATGTTAGAGATCGGACTTCTTCGATTTGTTCCAGGCTTCCATGCGCGCATTGTCGTTCATGCATCGGGGCCGATTTGCAGACTGCACGAGCCCCGCGCGCGCCAGCTGCCGCTTGAAGTCACACGCCGTGCTGTCGCATCAACCGCTCGACCCGACGTCGGCTCACCACCTCGCCTTCCTGCCGCAAAGTCGCATGAACGCGCGGACTGCCGTAGATCTCCCCGCTCTGGGCGTGCACGTCCTTGATGCGTTCGACCAGCGTCGCGTTCTCGACCGCTGATCGTTAGGTCAGGGTGTCCACTGAACCCAAGGAACTACCGGCTCGGCTTCAATGAATTGTTAGATTTTTTTTGCCGGCGTTCTCTACCGCTAACTCGAGCGCAACCAGTTTCAATGAGACGAACAAACTCGCGAGCATCTTGAAAGTAATTTCGGAACGCAAGACGAACGTCATCAGTGCTGTCAGCACGAACCAAAACGATGTCATTGAATGGCTTCTCTAGCTCCAACTCAAAGAGCGCACGCAGAGCTTCAGTTGCGTCTCTGAAGCTGTGGACTTCAAGGCTACCGTCCGATGCGCTGTCGAGGATGAAGTTCTTTGACTCAGAGTTATCAGCTTTCGCTTTGTTAAGACGGCGAAGGCTCTCGAGAAGGCCGAGTTCGCCATCAAGATCAAGGAAGGCGCGCACCAGATCTTCGTTAGAAAGTTCAGGATGCGGCCCAGTCATAGACTCATGAGCTCTAGCGAGAATTTCGCTCGCATAGGACATTACGGCTATTATCCGAGGGTCGCCTTTTTGGAATTTTGGTTGACTGTCCGTGATAACGCCAACGATCTCCACGGCGGTTGCCCACGCGTGCTGGATTAGAGTGCGATACTGGATCTCAACGTACAAGCCCTTGAGCTCGGCGCCCGATTCCGAGTTCACGTCGTACACGTAAATATCGTGAATTCCGCGATACCCGGTTGGCTTTGGACGCGTGATGTAATCGTACTTGTCGGGGCTGTCTGCGTGCCGCAGCTGATGATTGAATCGCGCTCTATGGATAGACTTGCGAAACTGCCGCAGCTGCTTGATGTTGCGGAAAATGATTCTGCAACCCGCAATGTCATCCATTCGCGCAAGTTGCATCTCGCGCTCGCGCTGAAGTTTGTCGTAAATAGTGCTCTTTCGTTTTAGCCTCTGTGCGACCTTCGCGGTGGTTCCGCGAGTTCGCGTTCGCAGAAGCGACTGAAACGTGTTGAGCACGGGGCGGTGAGCTGCGCGCCACGTTTGAATCACTGCATGATCCTCGTCCGTAGGCGTGCCTGAGCGTACGTTGTCACCCGCTCGATTTACTCTTCCCTTGGAGCCGCCTGGATATGTCATAAAAACACCTAACACCTGACTTAAGCCGACTTGCGTAGTGGAGGCAAAAACGTGGCAAGGTTTCTGTGCCACGCTTTTGCTGTAACGAAGCAAGTTCGGCTTGAATGAATTGTTAGAGCCCCCCCCGCTGGAAGATCTAGATTGACTGCCAACCGAAAGCCTTTTTACCATCATTATTAAGAACCGGGTCATAGAGATCTTCGATCTTGAGCCAATCTGTGTACTGCTGAATTGTTGGTGGCAGAACAGGGCCGCAATTTCCGAGGCTGACGCGTGGAGTGTCGACCACAACTTTTTGTACGTAGGCTACCGCGTCATCGCGTGACTCAAAGTAGTCGTGCCGGACTGGCATATATCCAGGCACGTTGCGGATTGTAATAACAGCCCACGGGCGTTCCGCCAACTCGTTGGATGTTAATCGTCGCTCTGGAACTCGCGAGATGTGAAAGATGAACATTCGATCATCTTGGAAGAGCATGAAGTGATTGGGAAGGCGCATAGATTTTCCTATGGTCTAAGTTATTTATGGGAGAGTAAGCCCCAGTTTTTTGAAGAGTGCCTTTTCGCCCCAATACGTGGTCCATCGGTCCTTCGTGCGAGCGTTGTACTTGTTCCTCACATCTGGATGAACCACCAGCTCTCCGCTCTCGGTTGGTGCAACCCAGCGGACTTTCCATGCCTCGCCGCAGTAGATGACATTCTTTGACGCTCGCAATATTGGCTCATTCTTCACGTAGGCGTTTGCCAACAATGGTAGATGTCTTGAGCGCGTAATCGTGCCCCCGATGGGACTGTATGACGCGTTCAGAAAGACGATTCCGACCTCTCGTAATTCCTCAAACAGACCTGCTGGTGTTTGATGCTGGGATTCGGCATCAGAAAGGATGACGCCGATAGACGCTAGTACGTGGCGCCCAGAACAGTTGGAGGCGAGTTGTTCTTTCCAGGTCGATTTACAGAAGGGAATTTGCGTCGGCGATGTTGGAAATGGATCCTTTCCAACAAGCGCTAGTTGCAACTTCGCGAGCGGAATGCCCTGCATGTATCGAGATGTCGTAGAAGTCATAGGGGGTCCAACTACCAATTCTGCCTCTCAACAGAGGCGTTGCACCAAGTATGCACCGCTCCCCCTGCCAGCACCCTTAGAAAAAATTCTATGAAACCAGTGCGCCAGCTCGATATTCCCGCTGCGAATCCGGCCGCTCGGTGTTATCCAATGCAGACGACGGTTTAATGCTTACATCCTCAAACTAGAAGGCGTACGGGCTCCGCACCAGCAGAGGTGACCAAGGACTCAGTCCCGCCCGAATCAACTCATCGGCAACTTCAACCCCTGCTCTTTCGCGCATTCCTTCGCAATCTCATACCCCGCATCCGCATGCCGCATCACGCCGGTGGCCGGATCATTCCACAGCACGCGCGCAATGCGCTTGTCAGCAGCTTCGGTGCCGTCGCAGACAATCACAATCCCGCTGTGCTGCGAATACCCCATTCCCACTCCACCGCCGTGGTGCAGCGACACCCAGGTCGCGCCGCTGGCGACATTGAGCATGGCGTTAAGCAGCGGCCAGTCGCTGACGGCATCGCTGCCGTCCTGCATGGCTTCGGTTTCGCGATTGGGCGAGGCGACCGAGCCGCTATCCAGATGATCGCGGCCGATGACGACGGGCGCTTTGAGTTCGCCGTTGCGGACCATTTCGTTGAAGGCCAGGCCGAGCTTGTCGCGCTGGCCCAGGCCCACCCAGCAGATGCGCGCGGGCAGGCCCTGGAAGTCGATGCGTTCGCGCGCCATGTCCAGCCAGTTGTGCAGGTGCTGGTCGTCGGGGATCAGCTCCTTGACCTTGGCGTCGGTCTTGTAGATGTCCTCGGGATCGCCGCTGAGCGCAACCCAGCGGAACGGGCCGACGCCCCGGCAGAACAGAGGGCGCACGTATGCCGGGACGAAGCCGGGGAAATCGAACGCGTTCTTGCAGCCTTCGTCGAACGCCATCTGGCGGATGTTGTTGCCGTAGTCGAAGGTGGGGATGCCCATCTTCTCAAACGCCAGCATTGCCTCGACGTGCACGCGCATGGATTGCTTGGCGGCGTCACGGACCATTTCAGGATGCTGCTTTTGCTCGGTAAGCCATTGCTCGACGGTCCAGCCGATCGGCAGGTAACCGTGCACGGGGTCATGCGCGCTGGTCTGGTCGGTGACGGCATCCGGGCGAACACCGCGTTGCACCAGCTGCGGCAGGATTTCCGCAGCGTTGCCCAGCAGCGCGATCGATTTGGCTTCGCCGGCCTGCGCATATTTTTCGATGCGGGCGAGCGCGTCATCGAGGTCGGTCGCCTGCTCGTCGACGTAACGCGTCTTCAGGCGCATGTCGATGCGCGACTGCTGGCATTCGATATTGAGGCTGCAGGCGCCGGCAAGGCTGGCAGCCAGCGGCTGCGCGCCACCCATTCCGCCCAGCCCGGCGGTGAGGATCCAGTTCCCCTTGAGGCTGCCGCCGTAATGCTGGCGGCCCATCTCGACGAAGGTCTCGTACGTGCCCTGCACGATGCCCTGGCTGCCGATGTAGATCCACGAGCCGGCCGTCATCTGGCCGTACATCATCAGGCCCTTTTTTATCGAGCTCGTTGAAGTGCTCCCAGGTCGCCCAGTGCGGCACGAGGTTGGAGTTGGCGATGAGTACGCGCGGCGCGTCGGCATGGGTGCGGAAGATGCCGACCGGCTTGCCGGACTGCACCAGCAGGGTCTCGTCGTCGTTGAGTTCCTTCAGCGACTTGAGGATCGCGTCATAGCACTCCCAGTCGCGCGCGGCGCGGCCAATGCCGCCGTAGACCACCAGTTCGGCCGGGTTTTCGGCCACCTCGGCGTCGAGGTTGTTCTGGATCATCCGATACGGCGCTTCGGTCAGCCAGGACTTGCAGCTGAGCTGATCGCCACGTGGGGCGCGGATCGTGCGGGACGGGTCGTTGCGCAGGCTTGGCATCGGGCATCACTCGGTAATTCGACGGCTGATTATCGCATCGCCGTCGGGAGGCCGTTCTGGTGTCGTGGTTCGTGCGCGATGGTGCTACAGGCAACGCGGTCGGATGACGATGGCTTTGGCGTGTCTGGCGACAGGCTGTGGCTGAAAACAAAACGCCCGGCACGTGGCCGGGCGTCGCGGGTTGCATGGCTCGATTTTTCAGCGGATTGCGGGGTCCAGCATCCGCAGTGCCTGCGCAAGATCGGTGGCGCCGGTACGGTCGATGTCCTCTCGGGTATACGAGCGTCCGGTTGCATTGCTGCAACGCAGCTGCGATTTGTCGCCATGAGTGGTGCGCGCATTGCGTGCGTTGCGGGCAGCCGTGATATGCGAACCGGTTTGCTGCAGGCAATTGCGATCGTCGGCACGGGCATCACTGGCTTGTGTGCCAACGGCGACAATGCCCGGCTGCGCGCTCTGCGCGACGTCCTGCGACTGCGCGCAGGCTACGGACGCGAATCCGCCCAGGATCAGGAAAACGACTAAGTTTTTCATGGCACACCTCGCATGGAGCAGGAATGGGTGGATCGGCACCCGGCAACCACGACGTTACGCCTGCGACCTCGAACCGGACGTGCACAGGCGACCCTTGATTCATCCGCGCGTCAGGCGCATCGACAGGTCGCAATCTGCCCTGCAATCGGCGGCGCACGCGGCTCGCGGCCGCCGGACCGGCCACTGGCCTGTCGCGGGCTTGCACGATCACCACGGTCATATCCAGGTCTTATGATGGGGTGATGAATCCTGGACTCCGCCGCATCTGCGGCCCGCTGCTCGCCCTGCTCCTGCTGCTGCAACTTGCATCGTGCGTGTCCACCCCGCAGCCCTCGACAGCATCGCCAGACACCGTGGTGCTGGTGTCCATCGATGCGTTCCGCGCGGATTACCTGGACCGCGGCATCACTCCCAACCTGTCACGGATCGCCAGCGAAGGCGTGAGCGCGGCGTGGATGAATCCGTCGTATCCCTCGCTGACCTTCCCCAATCACTACAGCATCGCCACCGGGCTGCGGCCGGACCACCAGGGCATCGTCCACAACACGATGCGCGACCAGGTGCTGGGCGGCTTCAAGCTGTCCGACCGGATGGCGGTGGGCGACAGCCGCTGGTGGGGCGGCGAACCGATCTGGGTGGGTGCGGAAAAGGCCGGCCTGCGCAGCGCGACCATGTACTGGCCAGGCAGCGAGGCGGCGATCGAGGGCATCCGTCCGTCGCACTGGCTGCCGTTCGACAAGGACGTCTCGGCGGCGCGACGCGTGGACCAGGTGCTGGCATGGCTGGATGCACCCGCCGCGACGCGGCCGCGCATCGTGACGCTGTATTTCGACATGGTTGATACGGCATCGCATGCCACCGGCCCGGATTCCGCGCAAACGCGCGCCGCCCTGGTCGAGGTGGACGATGCGATTGGCCGCCTGCGCGCCGGCCTCACGGCGCGCGGCCAACTGGATCGCAGCAACCTGATCATTGTGTCCGACCACGGCATGGCGGCCGTCGCGCCCGGGCATTACGTTGCCGTCGAAGACATGGTGACGATGCAGGAGGCGGCGGTGGTTTCGGTGGGCCAGGTGATCGGCATCGCGCCCAATCCAGGCTTTGAGGGTGTCGTCGAGAAAAAGCTGCTCGGCGCGCACGATCATTACGATTGCTGGCGCAAGGGCGAACTGCCGGCTCGCTGGCATTACGGCACGCACCCGCGCATCCCGCCGATCGTCTGCCAGATGCACGAGGGCTGGGATGCCATCCCGCGCGCGGTCATCGCCACGCGTCCGACGGACCACGTGCGTGGTTCGCATGGCTATGATCCGGCGCTGCCGTCGATGCGGGCAATGTTCATTGCGCGCGGTCCGGCATTCCGGCGCGGCGCGCAGATCGCGGCATTCGACAACGTCGATGTGTATCCGCTGCTTGCGCGCCTGCTGGGGATCACGCCGGCGACAAACGATGGCGATATCACGCCACTGCTGCCGGCATTGCGCCAACCCGGGGCATGATGGGCTGAGCTGCGTCATGGCAGCCAGGGCAATCGCGCCCATGGGGCGCTCCTACGGTTTCGAGGTCGAGCTGATGATGCTGTCCACCCACGTTCCCAGCCCGGTCGGACCGCTGTTGCTGGTTGCCAGTGACTCCCATCTGCGCGCGATCTGGTTCAGCACGCCCCGGCATCCTCTACCACGCGACATTGCATTGCACGAAGGCGACAACGACGTGCTGCGCGAAACGCGTGCGCAGCTCGACGATTATTTCTCCGGCACGCGGCGCGCGTTCGACCTGCCCTTGCATCCGGTTGGCACGGCGTTCCAGTGCGAGGTGTGGTCGATACTCGAGCGCATTCCGTACGGCGAAACCTGGAGCTACGGCGACGTGGCGCGCGGGATCGGCAGGCCGACCGCAGTGCGTGCGGTTGGTGCGGCGAACGGGCGCAACCCGATCCCGATCGTCATACCGTGTCATCGGGTGATCGGCGCTAATGGTTCGCTGACCGGCTTTGGCGGCGGCCTGCCAACCAAGCAGTTCCTGCTGGAACTCGAAGGCATACTGCAAACAACGGATCTGTTCGCCACCAATCCGTAGGAGCGGGGTGACGCCCGCCCGTTTTTGCAACGGAAATGGGGGGGGGGGGACGCACCGGGGTTGCCCCGCCGACCCCGAGGACGGCAGTCAGCCCCACCCGAGCTCGTGCAGCCGGGCCTCG
>JBBSST010000049.1:0-19254 GCA_038241735.1 Lysobacterales bacterium | reverse complement strand
GGCCAGCGCCGCTGCTGGGCGGGGGGCCCCCCCTGGGGCGGTGTGGGCCCTCCCCGCCAACCCCCCGCGCCCCCTGGGGCCGCGCCTACGACCGCCGGGGAAATCGTGGCGCGCACCGGGTGACCGGGCTTCATAGGCCTTGCGCTAACCACATCCCAGTTGGCAAGCAGTCGCTTGTCCAAGTAAACTGCGCGACCCATCGGGGCGGTTAGCTCAGCGGTAGAGCATTGCCTTCACACGGCAAGGGTCACAAGTTCGAACCTTGTACCGCCCACCAGTCTTCCAGACACAGACAACCCGGCCACGTGCCGGGTTTTTCGTGGGTGGCGATCCGCAGTTGCGCGGAACGACGCGCAAAGTGCGCGACAGCGACGCATTCGGGCAGCGGTGTTGCGAGCACTGGCAGTCATGGTTGTCATGAAAGCCCGGCATTATCCGCATGTCCCCTGCTGCGGTCGCGCGGCACGGGAATTGCTTGTCATGACCGTGGATCGTTTCGATCCGCCAAATCCAGGAGGCACCATGGAACGTGAACTGTTCTCGATTGAACCGTCGACACGTGGCTGGTTTGTGCGTGATGGCAGTGGCCCGACCGAGGGGCCGGACCCGACCCCGATGCGGGCCCTGCAGCACGCCAGCGAGCTTGCCTACCAACGGCACGCTTGCACCGGCCATCCGACCGGCGTGAAGGTGCGCATGCAGTGCGGCGACATGGTGTTGTTTGCCCGCCACGGTTGATCGCGGCCCGCGCGGGTGAGGATCAAACATCCTGTTTGGCTAGATCGCGCGGCGCGAGTCTGCGCCATGCCCATCGTCGCCTCAGCCTGCGTAGTGGGCCAAGCGTGCCGGCGCGTCGCGTAGACCTGCGTCCGCCGCGTCCAGCATCCAGAGCCTGGATCTCAGGCAGTTTTCGTCTGACGCATTGCCAGCACGCGATCGGGGGCGACGAAGGAATCGCTGCGTGCCGCACTCCAGAACTCCTTGAACACCGCGTGTTCGGGAATCCCGCGCAGCAATTCGCCCGGCTCCAGGTAACGATAAAGCGCACCCAGCGAACGTACCTCGGTCGGCGAAACCCGGCGCAGGATGTGCTCGGGGCCGAGTTGCGAGGGATGTTCGAGACCGGCCGCGCATAGCAGGTCGCGCAGCGCCTTCAGCGTGTTTTCGTGGTACTGGTAAACGCGCATCGACTTGTCAGCGGGATCAAGCTTGCCCCACCGCGACGGGTCCTGGGTGGCGATACCGGTCGGGCAGCGGTCGGTATGGCAACTGAGCGACTGGATGCAGCCCAGCGCAAACATGAACCCCCGTCCGGCATTGCACCAGTCCGCGCCCATCGCCATGGTCCGCGCCAGGTCGAATGCGCTGGTGATCTTGCCGGCCGCGCCGATCCTGATCCGGTCGCGCAAATCCATGCCGACCAAGGTGTTGTGGACCAGCATCAGCGCCTCGTGCATGGGCACGCCGACATGGTCGATGAATTCCGCCGGCGCCGCGCCGGTGCCGCCTTCGGCGCCGTCGACGACGATGAAATCCGGCAGGATTCCCGTTTCCTGCATGGCCTTGGCCAAGCCGAACCATTCCCAGGGATGTCCGATCGCAAGTTTGAATCCGGTCGGCTTGCCGCCGGACAATTCGCGCAGGCGGGCGACAAATTGCAGCAATCCAACGGGGGTCGAGAACGCCGAGTGACGCGATGGCGAGATGCAGTCCAGGCCCTCCGGCACGCCCCGGGTGGCCGCGATTTCCGCGCTCACCTTCGCGCCCGGCAGCACGCCGCCGTGGCCGGGCTTGGCGCCCTGCGACAGCTTGATCTCGATCATCTTCACCTGCGGGTCGCGCGCGTTGGCGGTGAAGCGTTCCTCGCTGAAACGACCATCCTCGGCGCGACAGCCAAAATAACCCGAGCCGATTTCCCAAACGATGTCGCCGCCATTCTCACGGTGATAGATCGAAATCGAGCCCTCGCCGGTGTCGTGGTAGAAGTTGCCGCGTTTTGCGCCTGCATTCAACGCACGGATCGCATTGGCCGACAGTGAACCAAAACTCATCGCCGAGATATTGAAGACGCTGGCCTCGTAGGGCTGCGCGGCACCGGCACCTACCAGGATGCGGAAATCATGCGAAGCGATCGAGGTTGGCAGCATGGAATGGTTGATCCATTCGTAGCGTTGCCCGTACACGTTGCACTCGGTACCAAACGGAACCACGTCGACGACACCCTTGGACCGCTGATAGACCAATGCGCGCTGATGGCGCGAAAACGGCACCTCTTCCATGTCGTCCTGGATGAAATATTGGCGGATTTCCGGACCGATCGATTCCAGGAAATAGCGCAGGTGCGCCAGGATCGGATAGTTGCGACGCAAGGTGCTGCGCGTCTGCAACAAATCCCAGGTGCCAAGCACGGCAAGCGCGGCAAAGAGTGCCAGCGACCAGCGCCAATACGGATGCTGCAACGACAGCCATCCGGAAAGGATCGTCATGGCCAAGCTGGCGATATACAGCAGGTAACGTGACATTCGTTGCAGCCTTTGCTTGCGATGGATTGCCCTCGCGTGGAACACATCGCATGACCATGCGTTGCGTGTTGCGGGCGTCGGCGACATTGTTGCAGACCCGCGCATGCGACGCGGAGGCGGATGCTTCAATGACCGGTAGGAGCGGCTTCAGCCGCGAGTTTTGACGTGCTGGCGATTTGCATCGATGCCGCCGGTTCAAACGCTCGCGGCTGAAGCCGCTCCTACGGAGTCAATGGCTCGCGGCTGAAGCCGCTCCTACGGGGGTTTTTGGGGTTGGTGCCCGGGGCGGGAATCGAACCCGCACAACCTTGCGGTCGAGGGATTTTAAGTCCCTTGCGTCTACCAGTTTCGCCACCCGGGCATGGCGATAGCGTGCCTGATGACTTTGCCGATGGGAAATATCTGGCAAAACAGCCTGGCGAAATAGCTTCGCAACCCAGCCTGGCAACCCAGCCTGGCAAGCAGGCCGGACAAAACAAAGCCCGCACGGGGCGGGCTTCGAGATCCGGCGATGGATGCACGGATCGTTGCAATGGAGGCCTGGGTCGGAATTGAACCGGCGTACGCGGCTTTGCAGGCCGCTGCATAACCACTCTGCCACCAGGCCGGTGACGCATGCATCGGGAAGACGATACCCGGATTGCACGCGGGTTGTGCGGTGCGCGATGCGCGTTGCACGACCCGTTAAAAACAAAACCCCGGACTGGCCGGGGTTCCGCTGGATCTGGAGCGGGAAACGAGACTCGAACTCGCGACCTCAACCTTGGCAAGGTTGCGCTCTACCAACTGAGCTATTCCCGCGGAAGAGGCGGAAGTTTAACCTCCACTGCGGAAGTGTCAACAGTTGCGCCCTCGCTGGCGCGCAAAATCGGCCATGCGGCGCGCAAATAAGCGAACCCGGACCACAGCGTGAGCAACGCGGCAACGGCCAGCAACCAGTCGCCAATGTGGAACACCAGGCTGCCCAGGAACAAATCCGGCTGCGGGTGCTTGGCCGGCGAAACCGCGTACAGCAGGCACAGCAACGCCAGCATTTGCGCGACGGTCTTGACCTTGCCGATGCTGGCGACCTTGACGCGCGCGCGCTGTCCCAGCTCGGCCATCCATTCGCGCAGCGCCGACACCGCGATCTCGCGGCCGACGATGACCGCCGCCCACAGCGCCATCCACGCGGTCGGGTGGCCCTGCACGATCAGGAACAGCGCCACCGCCACCATCAGCTTGTCGGCCACCGGGTCGAGGAACGCGCCGAACGCCGAATACTGGTGGTAGCGACGGGCGATCCAGCCATCCAGCCAATCGGTCAGCGCGGCCAGCGCAAACACCGCCGTGGCGGCCAGGTTGGTCCATGTGTAAGGCAGGTAGAACACCAGCACCAGTACCGGGATCATCATGATCCGCAGCAAGGTCAGCCATGTTGGAATCGTCAGTTTCATCCGTCCCTTCAGGTTTGCTGGCCGCTCGCATCCGGGCCCGGCAACCCGTGCAGTGTGGCGTAAATCCGTTCGGCAAGCGCGGCATTGATGCCTTCGACGCGGGCAATTTCCTGTGCGCCGGCTTCTTTCAGGCCGCCCAGCCCACCGAAATGCTTGAGCAGATTGGCGCGACGACGCGGACCGATCCCCGGAATATCCTCGAGCCGGCTGCTGTTGCGCAGCTTCTGCCGACGCCCGCGATGACCGGTGATGGCGAAACGATGGGCCTCGTCGCGCACCTGCTGGATCAGCTGCAAGGCCGGCGATGCGGCGCCTGGATTCAGCTCGCGGCCGGGATGTCCATCGATCCCTGGCAGCAGCAGGGTTTCGTGTCCAGCCTTGCGCGCGGCGCCCTTGGCGACGCCGACCAGCACCGGGCCGTCGATGCCCAGGTCGGCCAGCACCGCCCTCGCCTGCGCAACCTGTCCGGCGCCGCCGTCGATCAGCAGGACGTCGGGCAACACGCCATCTTCTTCGACGGCGCGGCGGAAACGCCGCCCCAGCGCCTGTTTCATCGCCGCGTAATCGTCGCCCGGCTCGATGCCGGCGATGTTGTAACGACGGTACTGGCTGCGCACCGGCCCGTTGCCGTCAAACACCACGCACGAGGCTACGGTCGCCTCGCCCATGGTGTGGCTGATGTCGAAGCATTCGATCCGTTGCGCAAGGTCGGCCAGTCCGAGCATCTCGCGCAGGGCTTCGGCGCGCGCCTGCTGCGCGGCCTGGCTGCCAACTTCGGTGGCCAGGGTCATCACTGCGTTGCGGCGGGCCAGGTCGAGATAGCCGGCACGCTCGCCGCGCACGCTGGTCTTGATCTGCACGCGGTGGCTGGCTGCGGTGCTGAACGCCTCCTGCAGCAGCTCGATCTCCTCGATCTCGCGATCCAGCACGATCTCGCGCGGCGGCGGTTGCTCGGCGTAGTACTGCGAGACGAACGCCGCCAGCACCTCGGCGGGGTTGTCACTGCCGTTTGTTTTCGGGAAGAACGCACGCGTGCCAAGGTTGCGACCATCGCGGAAGGCCAGCAGCAGCACGCACGCGTGGGTGCCCTGCATCGCGCAGGCGAGCACGTCCAGATCGGCCGCGGTGCCGTCGACGTATTGCCGCGCCTGCAGCTTGCGGATCATGCCGACCAGGTCGCGCAGGCGTGCAGCCTCCTCGAAATCCAGGCGCTGGCTGGCCGCTTCCATCGCCGCATTCAAGTCATCGCTGAGCTCGTCGCTGCGACCATCCAGGAACAACGTCACCCGGCGCACCGACTCGGCATATTCGCGCGCCGGCGCCAGGCCCACGCAGGGCGCACTGCAGCGGCCGATCTGGTATTGCAGGCAGGGTCGCGAGCGGTTGCGGAACACGCTGTCCTCGCAACTGCGCAGCTTGAACAGCTTGTGCATCAGGTTGAGCGTTTCGCGTACGGCCACGACGCTTGGATACGGACCGAAATACCGTCCCGGCACGTTGCGCGGCCCGCGATGCAGGGTGATCCGCGGCCACGGCTCCTGCGTCAGCAACACATAGGGATAGCTCTTGTCGTCGCGCAGCAGCACGTTGTAGCGCGGGTGCAGCGACTTGATCAGCTGGTTTTCAAGCAGCAAGGCCTCCGCTTCGCTGCGGGTGACGGTGACGTCCATGCGCGCCACCTGCGCCAGCATGGCCATCATCCGCGCGGATTTTGGCGTGGCGCTGAAATAACTGGCGACGCGTTTTTTAAGCGCTCCGGCCTTGCCGACGTACAACACGCTGTCGTCGGCGGCGAACATGCGGTAAACGCCCGGCGCGGTGCTCAGGCCACGGACGAACGCCTTGCCATCGAAGGCAGCCTTGTCGTGCGTCATTCGCCGATCGGGACGTGACGCAGGGCTCCGCTTTGGGTATCCAGGCGCAGCACGGCATGGGCATCGGTATCGGCGATCCAGACCACGCGGTCGGCGACGGCGAGCCCGGATGGGGCATGCAATCGTTGCGGCAACTCGAACGTGCTCAACTCACCGCCACCCAGGCGCAGCATGCGCAGTGAATCGTTGCCGCTGTCGGCAATCCACAGCACCGGCGCGTCGGGATCCAGCGCGATCGCCTGCGGTTGCTGCAGGCGCGCATCCACGCGCGCGCCATCGGACTGGCCGTAATGCCAGGCGTCTTCGCCCAGCAACGTGGTGACCTGGCCGGTACGCGCGTGGACGCTGCGAATCGCCGAACCCGTTGCATCGCAGACGTACAGCACCTGTTGCACCGTGGCCAGGCTCACCGGCTCGGCAAACGAGGCCTTGCCGCCGTTGCCATCCACCACGCCCAGCGCGCCAGAACCCGCCAGCAGGCGGATTTCATGCTTGCCCAGGTCATAGCTCCAGATCCGGTTGTCGCCGGCGGTGGCGATGTGCATCGAGTCGGCATTCAGCGAGACCGCACGCGGCTGGTCGAGTGCGACCGCGCGCGCGTCGGTGATCGGCCCCTCAACCGGTTCGCCGGGACGCCCTGCCCCGCAGATCGTGTCGATGTCGCCGTTGCGCAGCTGGATGCGCCGCACCGCGTGGTTGCCGCTGTCGGCGACATACAGCATGTCGCGCTGCAGGCAGATGCCCTGCGGCCGGTTGAACGCCGACAACTCCATTGGTCCGTCGATGAAACCGGGGCCGCCGCTGCCAAACTGGCGCAGCACGCGACCACTGTGGTCGCACTCCAGGATGCGGTGGTGGCCGCTGTCGGCCACGTAGAGGTAATTGGCGTTGACCGCCAGCCCCACCGGGAAACGCAGCGGCAGCAATGGCTCGCGGACGCGGCGCAATTCGATCGGCGCAACATTGCTTGCCCGTGGCACGAAGGCATTACTGAGCGCGGTGACTGCACTATCAATTTCGCGCACCTGGCCATCACCGACCCAGCGTTCGCGCACCTGGCCATCGCCATCGATCAATACCACCGTCGGCCACGCCTCGATGCCGTACTGCTGCCACAGCGTCCAGTCGGCATCGTGGGCAATCGGGAAATCCAGTTTCTGCCGGTGCAGGCGCTTGGCGACGCGGCGCGGATCACGCTCATGCTCGAACCGCGGCACGTGCACCGCCACCACGTTCAGGCGGTCGCCATGGCGCGCGCGCAAATGCGCCAGGTCATTGAGCCGCTGCAGCGACCAGGCCGAACCTGCGTTGACGAATGCGAGCGCACACACCTTGCCGCGCAGCTGGGCCATGCGCAGGGGCTCGGCCAGGTTCAGCCATTCCAGGGTGTTCGGGAATTCAGGTGCGAGGGTGTGATCCATGGGCCAAGTGTCTCAAGGTCCGATCCACCGGATTATGCGTCAATCCGCAGGCGCGTGGCCGCTGCGTAATCGGGCGACGGCGGCTTTTGCCGCGATATCGACTTGTTTCCACACCTGCTCGAAATCATCCATGTCGCCGGTGTAGGGATCGGCGATCACGCCCTGCAGCCCTGCCCATTCCATGAACAATCCGACATTTGCGCGCGCATCCGTCGGCGCCAGTGCCCGTGCGTCGCGCACGTTGGCGTCATCGGCGCACAGCAGCCAGTCGAAATTGCGGAAGTCATCGGCCTGTAATTTGCGCCCGCGCAGGCCGGAGATATCGACACCATGGCGCTGTGCGGTGGCCGTCGCGCGGTGGTCGGGCGGATTGCCGACGTGCCAGCCGCCGGTGCCGGCGGAATCCACGATCACCGCGCGATCCAGGCCGGCTTCGGCCAGGCGCATGCGCAGGGCGCCTTCGGCCATCGGTGAGCGGCAGATGTTGCCCAGGCACACCACCAGCAGGTGCAGTGGTGCGCTCATGCCGCGCCCATCGGCAATCCGGCGAAGCGGCGTTCGGCGCGTGCGAGGTCTTCGGGTGTATCGACACCGGGCGGGAACGGCTCGGGCGTCAGCGCCACCGCGATGCGGTGGCCGGCTTCGAGTGCGCGCAATTGTTCCAGTGATTCGATTTGTTCCAGCCGTCCCGGCGGCAGCGCCGCAAACCGGCGCAGGAAACCCGCGCGATAGCCATAGATGCCGATGTGCCGCAGCCAGTGCCCGCCAGCGGGCAATGTGGCGCGGTCGCGCGAAAACGCGTCGCGCGGCCACGGCATCGGCGCACGGCTGAAGTACAGGGCATCGCCGTTCTCGCCGCGCACCAGCTTGACCACGTTGGCATCAAACAACGCCTGCACATCAACAATGGGCGTGGCCAGCGTGCTCATGTCGGCGTTGGAGGCATCGAGGAGCTCGGCAACCCGGCGGATTCCCGCCGCCGGCGCGAACGGCTCGTCGCCCTGCAGGTTGATCACCAGGGCATCGTCGCTCCAGCCGGCGATCTGCGCGCATTCGGCCAGCCGGTCCGTGCCCGACAGGTGCGCCCGCGAGGTCATCGCCACACGTACGCTGCTGCCCTCCAGCGCCTGCACGATGCGTTCGTCGTCGGCCGCCACCCAGACTTCGCGAGCGCCTGCCGCCAGCGCGCGTCGCGCGACGTGCACGATCAGCGGTTCGCCCGCCAGCAGCCGCAAGGGCTTGCCCGGCAAGCGCGAGGCGTCGTGGCGGGCGGGAATGGCAACGATGAAGTCAGGGGTCATGGCTGGATTCTAGCGGCCGCGCCCGATTCCCGTAGGAGCGGCTTCAGCCGCGAGCTCCTGACCTTGACTCGGGTGCATTGATCGCGGCAGGCAACGGCCACTGCGGCTCTCAATTTTCACATCCAGGCTAGCCTCGAAGAGCTCGCGGCTGAAGCCGCTCCTACGGGGGTGCTGCTATGCGGGTTTGAGCGTAGACAGGCGATGCAGCAACGCCACCCAGAACGCTTCGGGCAATTCGGCGCGCACCGGCACGCTGAAATAACGGTGGTTGGCGAACGCCATGCATTTGACCGCGTCTTTTTCGGTCATCAGCACCGGCAGGTCGCTGCCAAACTGCAGGTCGGCTGCAACGTAGCGATGATGGTCGGCAAACGCGTGCGGCACCACCGCGAGGCCGAGCTCACGCAGAGTGCTGAAAAACCGTTCCGGATCACCAATGCCGGCCACCGCATGCACGCGTTGCCCGACAAACGCGCTCAATGGCGACGGACGTCCACCCGCCAGCGGCGATGCGTGCTCCGCCCGCAGCCGCATCGGCCACTCGCCAAAGCCCGCCTCCACGTCACTGCTGCCGATATTGAGCACGCGGAAATCGCAGCGCGCTGCTCGCGCGGCCGGTTCGCGCAACGGTCCGGCCGGCAGCATCTGGCCATTTCCGTAACGACGCCGGCCATCGATCACTTCGATCTCGATGTCGCGGTGCAGCCGATAGTGCTGCAGGCCGTCATCGCAAACGATGATGTCGCAGCCGTGCGCAACCAGCGCACGCGCAGCCGCGACACGATCCACATCCGCGCGCACCTTGGCGCCGGTGCGACAGGCAATCAAGACCGGTTCATCGCCGCCAATGGCCGGGTCCGTCCGCGCATCGACCCAGCGCGCCGTGGCAGCATGGTCGCGGCCATAACCGCGCGTCGCCACCCCCGGCGTCCAGCCGGCGGCCTGCAGGCGTTCGACCAGCACGATGGCCAACGGCGTCTTGCCACTGCCCCCGGCAATCAGATTGCCGACCACCACCACCGGTACGTCAATGCGGACCCGCCGCAGCAGGTGCAGACGAAACAGGCGCAGACGCAGCGCCACCGCGCTTGCATATACCCTGGACAACGCACGTGCATGCCACGGTACGGCAGTGCCAGCAAACCAGTAGGCCGGTGTTTTCACCGTGCGCCGGCTCATGCGTCCGATGGCTCGCGGAATTGCATCCGGTGCAGGTGCGCATACAGCCCACCCTGTGCCAGCAACTCGGCATGCGTGCCGCGTTCGACAAGCTTGCCCTGGTCGAGCACGAGCACCTGGTCGGCATGCTCGATGGTCGACAGGCGGTGGGCGATGACCAGCGTGGTGCGATCGGGCATCAACCGGGTGAGCGCATCCTGGACCAGCCGCTCGGACTCGGTGTCGAGCGCGGCGGTGGCCTCGTCGAGGATCAGGATCGGTGCGTCGCGCAGGATCGCCCGCGCGATGGCCAGGCGCTGGCGCTGGCCACCGGACAACAGCGCGCCGTTCTCGCCAATCGGCGTGTCGAGTTTTTGCGGCAATCGTTCGATGAATTCCCAGGCGTTGGCCGCGATCGCCGCCGCGCGCAGCTGCTCCTCGCTGGCTTGGCTGGCATAGGCGATGTTGGCCGCGATGCTGTCGTCGAACAACATCACCCGCTGGCCAACCAGCGCGACCTGTCGGCGCAGATCGGACAATCGATAGGCATCCAGGTCCACGCCATCCAGGCGAATGCTTCCCGAGGATGGCTCGTAGAAGCGCGGCACCAGCCGCACCAGGCTGGTCTTGCCGCTACCGGAGCGGCCAACGATCGCGGTGACCGTGCCCGGCCTTGCGGTGAAGCTGATGCCGTCGAGCGCCATGCGGGTGGGGTCGCGGGCATAGCGCAGGCTGACGTTGTCGAACACCAGCTCGCCGCGCGCGCGGTCGACGACGCTGCGGCCGACATCGGCTTCTTCCGGGCTATCGACAATGCCGAACAGGCGCTCGGCCGCCGACACACCCCGGCCGATGATGCTCTGCACGTTGGTGATGCGACGCAGCGACGGGATGATGCCCATCATCGCGGTCATCAGCAGGACGAATTCACCGGCGTTCAATCGTCCCTGCAGGGCTTCGCGCGTGGCCACCCAGACGATCGCCGCCAGCGCGAACGCGGCCAGCATCTGCACCAGCGCCGAGGTGCTCGCGCGCGTGGTCTCGACCTTCATGTTCAGCCGCAGCATGCGATTGGCCAGCCTGGAATAGCGCGATTGCTCGAAGGCCTGCGCGCCATGCACCTTGACGTCCTGCTGCGCCGCCAGTGATTGCTCGGCACTTTGCGCCAGCTCGCCCATGCCGTCCTGGATGCCGCGACTGATCTTGCGATAGCGCTTGCCGACGTACCAGACCAGCACCCCGATCAGCGGCGCGATGAACACCATCGCCATCGTCACCTTGACGCTCACCCAGAACATGCTGGCCAGCAGGTAGATGATGGTCAGGCCATCGGTGACCAGGATCTTGATCGCGTTGGTGCTGGCTTCGGTGACCTGCTCGGTGTCGAAGTTGAGCCGGCTGACCATCGCCGGCACGGATTCGTTGTCGTAATGGGTGCTGGGCAGGCGCAGGTACTTGCCGAGGATCTGCTCGCGCAGGTCGCGGACCACGCTGCGGCCCACGCGCGCCATGCCGTAGTCAGTGACGAAGGTGGCGATGCCGCGCAGCACGAACAGGCCGACGATCGCCAGCGGCAGCAATACCGCCATGCCGGGCTTGGGATCGACGAAGCCGTCGTTGACCAGGGGCTTCATCAGCTGCACGAAACTGCCGCCCGCCAGCGCTTCGATGACCATGCCGAACGTCGCTGCGGCCAGCAACTTCCAGTATCGCGACGCATAGCCCAGCAGGCGCTTGTAGATCGGCCACGCCGGGGCGGGTTTTTCCGCGGCAGGCTTGTTTGCAGCTGGCGTTGCGGAAGCAGGCTTTCCAGCACGGCTCACTTTGCTGGCCCCGGCGCCTTCTGCTCGGGCGCGGTGGCATTGGCGATGCGGCGGAAGCCGAGTTGCCCGAGGGCGTCGTAGGCGGTGATCACCGCCTGCCACGGCGTGCGTGCGTCAGCGCGGATCAGCACGGTGCGTTCGCGATCGGGCCCGGCCACGTCGACGATCGTGCGCTTGAGCGATTCGACATCGGTGCGCAACGATTCACGATCATCGACGAAATAGCGGCCCTGCGCATTGATCAACAGGCTCAGGGTCTTTGTTTTTGCGTCGTTGCGTTCACCGTCGGCCCTGGGCAATTCAAGCTTCAGCACCGAGCGCGCATCGAACGTGGTGGTGATGACGAAAAAGATGATCAGGCACAGGATCACGTCGATCATCGGCACCAGGTTGATGTCGGGATTGTCCTCGGCGCGGCGGTCGCGGATGCGCATCGGCGGTCAGCCCTGCGCTGCCGGCGTCGCGCGCCTGGTGCGCGGGTCGATGGCATCCATCAACTGGATCACCTCGTGTTCCATGTCGACCACGTAGCCATCGATGCGGGCCCGGAAATAGCGATGGAACATCAGCGCAGGAATCGCCACGATCATGCCTGCGGCCGTGCATACCAGTGCCTTGCCGATGCCGCCGGCGAGCTGGTTCACGTCGCCGACGCCGTAATCCAGGATGCCCAGGAACATCTGGATCATGCCGACCACGGTGCCGAACAAGCCCAGCAGCGGGCCGGCGGCGGCAATCGTGCCAAGCGCATTGAGGTAACGCTCCATCCGATGCACCAGGTGGCGGCCGACGTCCTCGACGCGCTCGCGGGATTCTTCGCGCGAGTGGTTGCGCATGTCCAGGGCCGAGGCCAGCAGCGTGCCCAGCGGCGAATTGTTACGCAGCGAATCGATGTGCGCCGGATCGAGCTTGCCGCGCGCAGCCCATGCCCGCACCTCTCCACCCAGTCCGGGTGGCAACACGCTCTTGCGCCGCAGCGCCCAGAAACGCTCGACGATGATCGCCAGCGCGACCGCCGACAACAACAACAATGGCAGCATCGGCCAGCCGCCCGCCTTCACCAGTTCCAGCACGCGTCATCCCCCGGCCCGTGGCCGCTTCAATCCGGCCCACAGGATAGCGCAGTGTCCTCGCATGCCAGCCCCGATTGCCGCTGCTGGCGCTGCACGGCGTCCCACATTCGCCGATGCGATTGGCGCCGAGCCTCGACGCTGATCCCGCCTTCGCGCAGACGCACCCGAAGCGCGCCGCCATCAAGCGTGTCAGCCATCACCGCACCCGCCCGCGTCCAGCGCGCCACCGCCGACGGATGCGGATGGCCATAACGATTGCCATAACCGGCCGACACCAAGACCTGTTTCGCTGCGGTTGCGGCAATGAACGCCGGATCGGATGATCCATCGCTGCCATGGTGCGCGGCCAGCACGACGTCGGCACGCAGTGCCGCCGCATCACGACGGACCAGGTCGCGCTCGACCACCTCGCCGATATCGCCGGTCAGCAACACCACGCCATGGGCGGTTTCGACACGCAGCACGCAGCTCGATTCGTTGTCCAGGTAAGGGAAATAGCGCGGCGGATGCAGGAAGCGGAAATCCACGCCATCCCACTGCCAGCTTCGGCCCGCCAGGCACGGTTGGGTGCCGACGACACCAGAATCTGCGGGGGAATAGGCAACCGGAAGCGGGAACGCGCGCTGGATGGCGGCAAACCCGCCGGCATGGTCGTTATCGGCATGGCTGACGATGGCGGCATCCAGCCGATGTACGCCGAGCGCACGCAGCGAAGGCACGCCAACACGCTCGCCGGCATCGAAACCCTCGGGCTTGGCCGGACCCATGTCGTACAGCAGGCTGTGATGCGCGGTGCGCACCAGCACCGACAATCCTTGCCCGACATCCAGCATCACCAACTCGGCCTCGCCGGGTGCGGGCAAGCCGCGTGCCGGCCACAGCAGCGGCAGCCACAGCAGAAGTGCCAGGCCCTTGCCGGGCACGCCGCGCGGCAACAGGCACCAGAACGCACCGAGCAAGGCCAACGGCAAGGCAAACCAGCGCGCTTCGGGCAACCACCACAGCGCAAGGCCGCTGTCCGCCAACCACTGGAACAGGGGCCAGGACACATCAAAACACCACGCGGCGGCGCGCCACGCCCATCCACCCGCACCGCCGTGCACTGCATCCAGCGCGGTGCCGAGCAGCGACAGCGGCACCACCACCAGGCTCCACCACGGAATCGCCACCAGATTGGCCAACGGCCCGGCCAGCGAAGCCTGTCCGAACAACACCACCGTCAGCGGCAGCAGGCCCAGCGTCGCCACGCCCTGCGCGGACAGAAAGTCGCCGACGATGCGATGGCCTGCGTCCGGAAGGCACCACGCCAGCCATGCCACGCCGGCAAAGCTGAGCCAGAATCCCGCCGTCAGCGCTGCCAGCGGATCCAGCAGCAATATCGCCAATGCGGCCATCGCCAGCGCATCGGCCACGCGCACCGGGCGCCGCAACGCGCGCGCGGCGACCACCACCGCGATCATCAACCGCGTGCGCACCGTGGGCAGCGCGAAACCGGCGATCGCCGCGTACCCCAGCGCGCCGACCAGCGCCGCGGCCGCCGCGGCCTGCGGCCTTGGCAGGCGTCGTGCCAGCGCCGGAAACGCGCGCCACACGCCCGCAGCCAACAGCGCGAACAACGCCGCGACCATGCCGACGTGGAAGCCGGAAATCGCGATCAGGTGGGTCAATCCGACCGCGCGCAGGGCCTCCCAGTCGAGGTCGTCGAGCGCGCGGGTATCACCCAGCGCCAGCGCCCTGACGTAGCGCGATGACGACGATGGCACCGCGCGGGCGATGCGCGCGGACATCGACTCGCGCCAGGCATCGATGCCACGCGCCGCCGACAATTGCTGCGCCCCACCTGCATCGCGCACGTAGCCGGTCGCGCTGATGCGCCTGGCCAGGGCGGTTTTTTCGCTATCGAAGACGCCCGGATTGCGTAATCCGCGCGGCGCGCGCAAGCGCAGCTCGAAGCGCCAGCGACTGCCCGATCGCAGCGAAAATCGGCGCGAGGGCGCCGTCGGCTTGTATTCGTCGTACCAGGACAGTTGCAGCAGGCGGCCGCGCAGGGCGGCGGGCGTCGTCGCGCCCTCGTCCACGCGCAGCATGAAACGCGTGCTGCGCGCTTCGTGCGCGGGCAAGTCGACCACGCGGCCGATGACCACCACGTCCTGCCGCTCCAGTGACAACGGCAATTGCTGCATCAGCACGTACGACACATGCAGCCCGCACAGGCCAAACCCGAGCAGGCACGCGCCGACGATGCGTCGCCAGTCTCCGCGCGTCCACAGCGCCAGGCCGGCCCCCAGAAATGCCGCGAACCACCCCCACGGCGGCAATCCCGGCAGGCACAAGCAGGCGGTGATGCCGGCCAACAAGGCCAGCGCGGTGGCGGTTCCAAACAATGGCGTCCTTGCCATGGTGGTATTCCCTGGGTCTGTCAGACCTCGTTGGTGGTCAGTTCCCTGAGTTTGCCTTCGTGCAGTTCCAGCACGCGGTCAAGCCGGCGCGCGAGGCGGCGGTCATGGGTGACCAACACCAGGCTGGTGCCGTGTGCGCGGTTGAGGTCGAGCATCAGTTCGAACACGGTTTCGGCGGTTTTGCCGTCGAGGTTGCCGGTGGGCTCGTCGCCAAGCACGCAGGCGGGGCGATTGACCAGTGCACGCGCCACGGCCGCACGCTGGCGCTCGCCACCGGACAGTTCGCCGGGCTTGTGTTCAAGGCGATGGCCCAGGCCAACGGACTCCAGCAACTGCCGCGCTGTCTTCGAGGCCTCGGCAACCGCCGTGCCGCCGAGCAACACCGGCAGCATCACGTTCTCGAGCGCGGTGAACTCCGGCAGCAAATGATGGAACTGGTAGACGAAACCCAGCGCGCGATTGCGCAGGCGACCACGCGCGGCATCCGACAGCGCGCTCATCTGCTGGCCAGCGACGAACACCTCGCCTGCCGTGGGCGTGTCCAGGCCGCCGAGCAGGTGCAGCAAGGTACTCTTGCCCGCGCCCGACGCACCGACGATCGCAACGGTTTCGCCGGTATGCACCTCCAGGTCGAGTCCGTTGAACACGGGTGTGTGCAAGGTGCCCTCGGCATAGGTCTTGGCCAGGCCATCGGCGCGGATCACTTCGCCCTCGTGGGCGTGTCCCTGCGCGTCCGGTTTGCCATTGCCGATTGCCGCGCCTTTTGCGGGGGTGTCGCGACGCTCATTCATAGCGCAACGCCTCCGCCGGTGCCGTGCGCGCAGCGCGCCAGGCAGGATAGATCGTGGCCAGGAACGCCATCACCAGCGCGACGATGGCAATGGTCACCACGTCGCTGGTGTTGAGCAGGGTCGGCAAGCCGGTGATGTAGTAGACATCCTCGGGCATCAGCTGCACGTCGAACACGCGCTCGATGCCGCGCAGGATGTGTTCGAGGTTGAGGGTAAGCACGATGCCGCCAACCACGCCGCTGAGCGTGCCGATCATTCCAATCAGCGAACCCTGCACCATGAACACCTGCATCACCCCGCGCGGTGTCAGGCCGAGGGTGCGCAGGATGGCGATGTCGGCCTGCTTGTCGGTCACCAGCATCACCTGCGAGGAGACCAGGTTGAACGCCCCCATCGCGATGATCAGCGACAGCAGGATCGCCATCATGGTCTTCTCCAGTTTCAGCGCGCGGAACATGTTGGCGTTGTCGCTGGTCCAGTCGCTGACGCGATACGGCCCTTTCAACCGTAATGCCAGGTCACGCGCGACATCCCACGCCAGGTCCATGTCATGCAGGCGCAGGCGCACGCCGGTGACGCCATCGCCCATGCGCAGCACGCGCTGGGCATCGCGCAGGTTCACGATCGCCAGGCCCTTGTCGTATTCCTGGTAGCCGGCCTCGAACAGGCCGCTGACCGTGTAGCGCTTGAGCTGCTGCACCGCGCCCATCGGCGTGGCGCGAATGTCGGTCAGCACCACCAGCTTGTCACCGACCCCGACGCCGAGCCACATGGCCAGTTCGCGCCCCAGCACGATGTTGAAACTTCCCGGGGTGAGGTCGGACAACTTGCCCTGGACCATCTTCTCGGCCAACACCGACACCTGGCCTTCCTGCGCAGGGTCGACGCCGCGCACGATCGCCGGCTGCTTGCGCGGCCCGCTCAACAGCGCCTGCGTTTCGACGTAAGGCGCGGCGCCGGCGATGCGCGGATCCGAGCGCGCCTGGGCAATGGCGGCTTGCCAGTTCTCCATCACGTCGCCGTCGGCGCTGATGGTGGCGTGCGCGGCCATCTGCAGCATGCGGTCGCGGATTTCGCGCTGGAAGCCGCTCATCACCGCCAACGTGGTGATCAGCGCGGCCACGCCGATCGCGATGCCGAGGATGGAGGCCAGCGAGATGAAGGAGATGAAGCCATTGCGGCGTTTGGCGCGCAGGTAGCGCAGGCCGATGGCGACGGGGATGGGTTTGAACATGGGCTGGATTCGACGAAGCAGGCGCTATGGTGCCATCGAAGTTGGTACACGCGCTGTCAGCGGCGCTGGCGCGGCCAGCCGCAGTTCACGGCGTTGCATGGCGGGCAAGGTGTCGGGCCAGAACACACAGCGCTGTCGGCAACCGTCACCGCCCCGCCAATGCAGGCACGCAATCGGTCCACGCCAGCGCACCGACATCGCATCGACCGGCGCACCATCCACCTTGCAGGCGCCCTCATCGGGCAGGATCACGATGTGCAGCACGGCTTGCCTGGCCTCATGCCATGCCCGCCAGGTGCCATACGCCAGCGCGATCAACGCCAGCGGCCACGCCGCGACGCGCGGCATTTCCGACGCCAGCACGGCGAGGGCGGCGGCCAGCCCCAGCACCAGCAGCACGGTGACCAACCCACGCGATGGCCGCCATTCAAGGCGGCAGGGAACCGATATGTTGGACAAGTGCGTGGAGTGCGGCATCGGGTGCGGTTTCACGGCCAAGGAACCAGCGCCAGAGCTTATCGTCCTCGCAATCCAGCAACTGTAGGAAAACCCCGCGCTGTGCTTCGGAAGCCGTCGCCCAGGATTGATCCAGCCAGCGGTTGAGCAACTGGTCAAGTTCACGCATGCCGCGCCGGCAGCGCCAACGCAAGCGGCGCAGCTCGACATCGTCCCCAGGCGCTATGGCGTTCACCGATACAACACGTAGGCGAGCCACGCCCACAACAGCCACAGCGTTACGCCGCCCAGGAAATACACGCGAAAACGATGCATCACCTTGTTATAGCTGCACTGGATGGCGCTATGGGCGACGCGCAACAGCACGAACAGCCAGGCCAGCACCAGGGTCGTGGTCGTCACCAATCCGGCGATCGCCGCGATCGCCAGCGCCAGGTAGAACAGCACGGGCAATTCGAACAGGTTGCGAAAGTTGTCGGCGGCGCGACTGTCGGTCAGGCGCGCGGCGGACTGCGCCGACGTGGCGACGGCCTGCGGATGGATGCGTTCGCGCTTCATCTGCGCGATACGCGTGGTGTACATGCGTACCCACACGACCAGGGTCAACACGACCATCGCGAACGCGGGTAGGAAGATGGCGCGTGGCATCGAGGTTCTCCCTGCAGGATTTGTCGCGGTCATCCCTGGCGGGACATGGTGGTTGCCGCATCGGGATTGCGGCATGGGGATTGCCGCACCAGGATTGCGGCATGGTGACTGCGGCGGGCCTGGATTTTCCGGTTCGATCATCCATGATCGAGCATTGGCAGGTGCAGCTGGTATCGACAGCGCACCAATCAAATCAACTGCCTCAGCCCCGGCGCGCCAGCATCAACTGCTTGATCTCGCCAATCGCCTTGGCCGGGTTCAGGCCCTTCGGGCAGGTTCGCGTGCAATTCATGATGGTATGGCAGCGATACAGCTTGAAGGGATCTTCGAGGTCATCCAGGCGCGCGCCGGTGTCTTCGTCGCGGCTGTCGATGATCCAGCGATACGCCTGCAGCAGGATCGCCGGACCGAGGTAGCGATCGCCGTTCCACCAGTAACTCGGGCACGCGGTGCTGCAGCACGCACACAGGATGCATTCGTAGAGGCCATCGAGCTTGGCGCGGTCTTCCTTGGACTGCAGGCGCTCGCGATCCGGTGGCGGCACGCTCTGGGTGCGTATCCACGGCTGGATCGACGCATATTGCGCATAGAAGTGGGTGAGGTCCGGCACCAGGTCCTTGACCACTTCCATGTGCGGCAACGGATAGATCGGCACTTCGCCCTTGCCGCCACTGCAATCTGAGATCGCACGCGTGCAGGCCAGCGTGTTGGTGCCGTCGATGTTCATCGCGCAGCTGCCGCAGATGCCCTCGCGGCAGGAGCGACGGAAGGTCAGCGTGGGATCGATCTCGTTCTTGATCTTGATCAGCGCGTCCAGGACCATCGGGCCGCACTTGTCGAGGTCGACCTCGTAGGTGTCGGTGCGCGGGTTTTCGCCGTCGTCCGGGCTCCAGCGATAGATCTTGAACTCGCGCACGCGCGTCGCGCCGGCCTGCGCGGCGAAGCGCTTGCCCTTGTGGATCTTCGAGTTCTTCGGGAGTGTGAATTCAGCCATTTCGCGATTCCTGCAGCGTTTCTGTTCGTAGGAGCGGCTTTAGGCGCGAGCTTTGAAAGATTGCGGGGGGCAAATAGCTAGCGGCTAAAGCCGCTACGACAACATCAATACACGCGCGCGTTGG
>JBBSST010000048.1:0-19735 GCA_038241735.1 Lysobacterales bacterium | reverse complement strand
CGATCCACCAAAACGCTCGCGGCTAAAGCCGCTCCTACGAGGAATCCAGCCCGAACCATGCGCAGCCCGATCCCGACGCAGCACGACCTCATCCCCGCCGACGTGCGCGCGCGGTTGGGCACGCTGCGCCTGGCGATGCGTCAACCGGCCGGCGCGCAGGGCTATGGCGTGCACCACAGCAACAGTCGCGGCGCCGGGCTTGAGTTCGCCCAATATCGCGCCTACGAACCCGGCGATGCCTTGCGCCAGGTCGACTGGAAGCTGTACGCGCGTTCGGACAAGTTCTTCGTCCGCGAAGCCGAGCGCGACAGTCCGCTGACCCTGTGGTTGCTGGTCGATGCCAGCGCCTCGATGGGGCAATCCGACGCCACTCGTCCCGGCTGGTCGCGGCTCGACGCCGCCAAGGCAATTGCGGCTTGCGCGATCGAACTCGCGCTGCGACAGGGCGATCGATTTGGCATCGCCGTTGCCGGCGGCGATGGCGTGCACGCGTTTGCGGCAGGCAGCGGCCCACGCCATCGCGACCGCTGCCTGCTGGAACTGCAGCGGCTGTCCGCGCGCGGCTCGTGGCCCGATGAAACGCGCCTGCGTCCACTGTGGGAACAGATCGGCCCACGCAGCCTGGTGCTGCTGCTCAGCGATTGTTTCGACGACGCCGTGGTCTCGCTGGCCGAGCGCCTCGCCGCAGCGCGACGCGACGTGGCCAGCGTGCAAGTGCTCACCGTCGAAGAGCGGGATTTCCCGTTCCGTGGCGGCCAACGCTTCCGCGATCCCGAAACCGGCGAGGAACGGCTTGCCGATGGCGCAGGCGCACGCGACGAATTCATTGCACGTTTCACTGCCGCGCGCGACGCACTCGCCGCGCACCTTGCTGCGAGCGGCATCCGCCATGTTGGCTACGTGCTGGACGAACCACTCGACACCCCTTTGCGTCGCCTGTTCGCCACCCGCGACCGGCACGGCGGCGGTACCGGCGGATGAACCTCGCCCTGCTGCTGCCGGCTGGACTGGTCGCGCTGGCGGCGCTGCTGCTGCCGTTGCTGATCCACCTTGCCCGTCGCAGCGAGCAGCGCATCACTGATTTCGCCGCGCTGCGCTGGCTGTCGGCGAAACCGCAGCCGCGCCGGAAACACCGTTTCGACGAACGCCTGTTGCTGCTGCTGCGCGTGTTGTTGATCGCCGCGCTGGCACTGCTGCTGGCGCGGCCTGTGCTGCATGGGCAGCCCGACCACAGCGCGTGGATCGTCGCAGCGCCGGGCGTCGGCGTTGACGCGCTGCGCAATGCCGGAGGTGCCACGAACGCGCAGCGACATTGGCTTGCGCCCGGTTTCCCCGGCATCGACGAGCACATGCCGGTCCCTGCGCAGCCCATCGCCAGCCTGGTGCGGGAACTCGACGCAAGCCTGCCTGCCGGCGCCCCATTGACGGTACTGGTGCCCGCGGCCATCGACGGTGCCGATGCCGAACGTCCAAAGCTGTCGCGCCGCATCGATTGGCGCATCGTTCCGGCCGCATCACACACCACCGTTTCCACCACCGCCACCCAAGCGCCCGTCGTCATGGTGCGGCATGCGCCGGAAGGCACGCAGGCATTGCGCTACCTGCGCGCGGCGGGCGTGGCCTGGCACGCTTCATCTTTGACTCAAGCTGGCGACACGCAACCCGGCGCAACCCGCCTGGTCACGGTCGCGACCGCCACCCAGCCGCTGGATGCAGGCACACGCAACCTGGTCTGGCTGGTTCCGGGCCCCGTGCCCACGCATATCCTCGACTGGATCAAGGCCGGTGGCCAAGCCCTTCTCGATGTGGACAGCGACGTGGCCGGCATCAGCGCGGCCACGCCACTGTGGCGTGACGACCAGGGCAACGTACTGGTGCACGGCATGCCGCTCGGTCGTGGCCGCGTGATGCAGTGGACGCGCGCGTGGTCGCCTGATGCCATGCCGCAGTTGCTCGAAAGCGATTTCCCTAACCGGCTGCGTGCGCTGTTCGCCGATCCGGAATCTCCACCGGCACGCGTCGACGCCCGCAACTACAGGCCCACCGTCGGCGCACGGCCCTATCCGGAAACGCCGCGTCCGCTGTCGCCGTGGCTGATCGGATTGATCGCAGCGCTGTTCGTGGTCGAGCGCTGGCTCGCCAACAGTCCGCGCCGCGGGACGACCGCATGACGGCCGACCACATCCTCAAGTCCTTGGCGGGTGCGGCGCGCCGTCGACTGCACGTCGATGCGTGGCTGCACGCCATGCCGTGGCTGTGCGTGCTGTTGGCGCTGGCATGGCGCCTGGAATGGACGCCGTGGACGTTGTGGCTGCTGGCCTGCGCCATCGCGGCAGCCGCATGGTTCGCATGGCGCGCAGCGCGACTCGTCGACGCGCGCTGGCTGGCACGCCGCCTGGATGCCGTGCGAACGGACATGGAAGACAGCGCCGCGCTGCTGTTTCCAGTCGATGGCATTGGCGAAGGATCATCAACTGCGCACGAGCTGCCGGGGACACTGCAGCAACTGCAGCGCGCGCGCCTGCGCCAACGGCTTGTGCGTGGGTGGCTTGAATCGGGCACTCGACCGGACCTGCGGCCACGGTGGCGCACGCGCACGTTGAGCATTTCCGCATTGCTCGCATTGATTGCATTGGTGGCGATCGTGTCCTGGCCAGCGCGACAAGGCGCCGCACCAGGCGGGGCCGTGCTGCGTCAGACCGCTTCGCCAGGCGCCGCCATCGCAACACCGCGCCTCCTGCGCCAGCGCCTCGATATCCATCCGCCTGCCTACACCGGCCAGCCCGCGCGCCAGCAGGCAACGCTGGACGCAAACGTGCCGGCCGGCGCGACCGTGCAATGGACGCTGCGCTTCAGCCCGGCACCGATGTCCGCGGATCTGGTCTTCCACGATGGCCAGCGCCTGGCGCTGCGGCGCAGTGGCGAGGACTGGGTCGCCCGCCGCCGCATCGATGCATCGGCGTTGTATCGCCTGGTGCTGCCGACGCCCCTGCCCGCAGCGCAATCCGGCCTGCACCGCATCGACGTGGTGGCTGACCAGCCGCCGGTCCTGCGCGCGCTGCAGCCCGACCGCAACCTCAGCCTGCGCAGCGCCGGCCAGCGCGCATGGGCCCTGGTGTTCGAGGCCGAAGACGACCACGGTCTTGCGCCGACTGCGCGCCTGCACATCACCCAGACCGAGGGCGACGGCGAGACCATCACCGCCAAGCAGCGCGACATCACGCTCACCGGCCGCGGCAGCGCCAGGCGCAAGCGCTACGCGCACACGATCGACCTCGCGTCTCTGGGGCTGGTCGAGGGCAACGACCTGATCGTGCAACTGAGCGTTTCCGACAACCGCTCGCCGCGCGCGCAGTCGACCCGAAGCCCGAGTTTCATCCTGCGCTGGCCGTTGCAACGCGACCAGGGCACCACCGACATGGACGGGCTGGTGAAAACGGCGCTGCCGGCGTATTTCCGCAGCCAGCGCCAGATCATCATCGACGCCGAGGCCTTGCAGGCGCAAAAACGCAGGCTTGATGCCGCTCATTTCATCCAGCGATCCGACGGTATCGGCGTCGACCAGCACAGCCTGCGCCTGCGTTACGGCCAGTTCCTCGGCGAACAAAGTGAAGGGGCGCCGCTGCTGCCCACCAACGATGCCGGCGATGAGGCACACGCCGACGCCGCGCCTGCCCGGCCCGAAGGCCACGACGATCACGCCGCGGTGTCCACCGCCCCAGCCCCAGCGTTCGGTTCGGCAGGCGCGGCGGTCGCGGAATACGGGCACACCCACGACCAGCCCGAGGCCGCGACCCTGCTCGACCCGGGCACGCAAACGCTGCTGCGCGCTGCGCTTGACCAGATGTGGCAATCCGAATTGAACCTGCGCCAGGGCAAGCCGGATGCGGCACTGCCATTTGCCTACAAGGCGCTTGGCCTGATCAAGCGGGTGCAGCAGGCCAGCCGCATCTACCTCGCGCGCAGCGACAGCGAATCGCCGCCGATCGATGAAAGCCGGCGCCTGGGCGGCGATCGCAGCGGGCTGGGCAATCGCGGTGATGTGCTATCTGCCGCAACGGCAATCGACCCCGTGCCTGCGGCGGCCTGGCGCGCCTTGCAGGAACTGCCACCAACCGATCGCGCCTCGCCCGATCGCGCCGCGCTTGATTACGGCGCGCTCGAACGCTGGGCACGCGCGCATACCGCGCACGCCACGGATCCGCTCGCGCTGTTCGTGGCCATCGATGCCGCCCGCCGCGACCCGGCCTGCGCGCCCTGCCGCGAACGCTTGCGGCGTGCCCTGTGGCCGCTGCTGCCACGATCCACGGCAACCACGGGCGAACGCCAACGCGCCGACGCCGCAGGCCGCGCCTACCTCGATGCGCTGGGCAGCGAGGGCTCGCGATGACGACATCGCTGGCCAACCTCATTGCCTGGCTGCTTGCCTTGGCGGTCATCGCGGCAAGCGTGCGGATGCTGTGGCAGCTCCGCCGTGGCAATCCGGGGCAACGACCGCGTGTGTGGCGTGTCGTGGCGCTGTTGTCCGCGCAGGCGGCCAGCGCGGCGCTGCTGTACTGCGCACTGTTCCCACCGGCCATCGATGGCGAAGCCGGCACCCTGGTAGTCGCGACGGCCCGCGCAGACGCGACCCGCATCGACGGATTGCCCGTCGGTGACCATCTGGTCGCGCTGCCGGAAGCTCCCGCATTGCACGATGCCGAACGCATGCCGGATCTCGCCACCGCGTTGCGCCGCTATCCAGCCACGGCGCGGATCCGCGTGATCGGCGCGGGACTGACCGCACGCGACCAGGACGCCGTGAAAAACCGCGCACTGGATTTCGTGCCAGCACCCTTGCCGCGCGGACTGATCGGGCTGTGGCCTCCGCGACACGTGCAGGCGGGCCGCATGTTCACCGTCGGTGGGCACGCCCATGACCTGGAGGGCGGCAGCGTCGAATTGCTGGATCCGGGCAACCGTGTCGTCGACCGCAGCGCCATCGGCGCGAACGGGGATTTCAAGCTTGCCGACACCCCGCGCAGCGCAGGACCGGCGACCTGGCAACTGCGCCTGCGCAGCCGCGACAAGTCCGTGGTCGAGCAAACCACCCTGCCCTTCGACGTGCAGCCCGGCAGCGCGTTGCGCGTGCTGATGCTGGCCGGCGCGCCGACCCCGGAGCTGAAATACCTGCGGCGCTGGGCGACGGACGCCGGACTGCGGATCGACAGCCGGATCAGCCTCGGTGGCGGCATGCAGATCGGCGATGCGTCCGCGGCGTTTGATCCAGCCAGCCTTGCCAGGTTCGACCTGCTCGTACTCGACCAGCGCGCCTGGCAAGCCCTCGGCGATGCGCGCCGTGCACAGCTGGACACTGCGGTCCACGACGGCCTCGGCCTGTTGCTGCGGCTGCCCGGTCGCCTGGCCGGCAATGACGCCGCGCAGCTGCGCCGGCTTGGTTTCACGGCGACCAGCGCCAATGCCCCGCGCGATGTCCACCTGCCTGCCGGGTTTGCCGGCCGCGATGCCGATGGCGGAAGTGATGCCAGCCCCTCCGAATCGCTGCCAGCGCTGACGCGCGGCGCGCAGCGGATCACCGCAATCGATGGCCGCGTGGCCCTGCACGATGCCGACGGCGTTGCACTGGCCAACTGGCGCGCGCCAGGCGTCGGCCGCATTGGCATCATTACGTTGGACGACAGTTTCCGGCTGGTGCTCGGCGGCCATCAGCAGGCACATGGCGAACTCTGGGGCAGCCTGTTTTCCAGCCTCGCCCGCGCGCGCGGCACGCCTGCCGCCAGCATCGAAGACGACCCGCGCATCGACCAGCGCACGGTGCTGTGCGGCCTGCACGACGGCGCCAAAATCGATGCCACCGGCCAGCGCGCTGTCGCCCTGCGCGTCGATCCGGGCAGCGGCATCCGCGCCTGTGCCGGATTCTGGCCGCGCGTCTCCGGCTGGCATGTCCTGCGCGACGGCAGCCAGCGCAGCGTCTTCCATGTCCGCGCCGCGGGCGACGCCCGCGGCCTGCAGGCCACTGCAATACGCGAGGCCACGCAGCGACTTGCCGGCGGCAGCAGTCCGGCGCGGCGTGCGGTGTCATCGATGCCCGGCCCGCGCTGGCCGTGGTTCCTCGGCTGGATGTTGCTGACTGCCGCACTGTGGTGGCTCGAACGTTCGCGCAGCGGCACCGCGGATTCGTGAAAGGCAGGGGTTCGTGCGAAAATTGCCGCCTCAAGCCCCCGTAGCTCAGCTGGATAGAGCGTCCCCCTCCTAAGGGGAAGGTCGTGCGTTCGAATCGCGCCGGGGGCACCAGTGATCGGCACCGCACACGTCTGCGCGGGCCATCCAGCCTCTGTTTTTCGACGCCATGACGTGGTCGACCTACCCCGCCTTACCCCCAGGAGTTCCCGTAATGACCCACCCCGTCCTCACCGCACTCGGCCTGACCGACAACGAATCCGGCACCTATCTTGGCAACGGCGAATGGTCGAAGACCGCCGATGCAGGCGTGCTGGAGCCGGTCAATCCAAGCGATGGCTCGGTGCTGGCCAAGGTGCAGGCCTCGTCGCAGGCTGATTACCAGTTGATCGTCGAACGCGCGCAGGCTGCCTTCAAGGTCTGGCGCACGACCCCGGCGCCGCGTCGCGGCGAGGCAATCCGGCTGTGCGCCGATGCCCTGCGCACGCACAAGGATGCGCTGGGTTCGCTGGTCGCCCTGGAAATGGGCAAGAGCAAGCCCGAAGGCGATGGCGAAGTGCAGGAGATGATCGATATCGGCGAATTTGCCGTCGGCCTGTCGCGCCAGCTTTACGGCCTGACCATGCACAGCGAACGTCCCGGCCACCGCATGTATGAGCAGTGGCATCCGATCGGCCTGGTCGGCGTGATCTCGGCGTTCAACTTCCCGGTTGCGGTGTGGGCGTGGAATTCATTCGTCGCCGCGGTGTGCGGCGACATCACGATCTGGAAACCATCGCCCAAGACGCCACTGTCGGCGATCGCCTCGATGAAGGTCTGCAACGCAGCGCTGAAGAAAGCCGGCTTCCCCGACCTGTTCTTCCTGTTCAACGACGCCGGCACGGATTTGGCATCATCGTTCGTCGACGACAAGCGCGTCGCGCTGGTCAGCTTTACCGGTTCGACCAAGGTCGGCCGCAACGTCGGTGAACGCGTCGCCCAGCGCATGGGCCGTTCGCTGCTGGAACTGGGCGGCAACAACGCGATCATCGTTGACGAAACCGCCGAGATGAAACTCGCGATCCCGGCCATCGTGTTCGGCGCGGTCGGCACGGCCGGCCAGCGTTGCACCAGCACGCGCCGCCTGTTCGTGCACGAAGCCGTCTACGACGACGTGCTGGCAAAGCTCAAGACCGCCTACGCACAGGTCGAGAAGAAGATCGGCGACCCGACCGACCCGGCCAACCTGATGGGCCCGCTCAACAGCCAGGACGCGGTACAGGGCTACCTGGCCGCCATCCACAAGGCCAAGGCGTCGGGCGGCATCATTGAAAGCGGCGGCACGGCACTCACCGACCGCAAGGGCAACTTCGTGCTGCCGGCGATCGTCAGCGGCCTGGAAAACCACGCCGAAGTCGTGCAGACCGAAACCTTTGCACCGATCCTGTACGTGATGAAATATTCCAAGCTCGATGAAGCCATTGAGTTGCAAAACGCGGTGCCGCAGGGACTGTCCTCGTCGATCTTCACCACCAACCTCAAGGCAGCCGAACGCTTCCTGGCCGCGTCAGGCTCCGATTGCGGCATCGCCAATGTCAACATCGGCACCAGCGGCGCCGAAATCGGCGGTGCATTTGGCGGCGAGAAGGAAACTGGTGGCGGTCGCGAATCGGGTTCGGATGCATGGAAGGTCTACATGCGCCGGCAAACCAATACCATCAACTATTCCGACGCGCTGCCGCTGGCGCAAGGCATCAAGTTCGACATCTGACACAATTGTTCGCAGGAACCCGCCGAGATGACACGATGCCCCTGATCTCCTGTCCCGAATGCGCCCGCCAGGTGTCCGACCGGGCGCTTGCCTGCCCGGGCTGCGGCTACCCGATCGCGCCAGCGCGATCGAACGCATCGGACCTGACCAGGGTGGCAGGCATCGCCGGAGCCGCTTGGGCGATTCCGAACATCGTCCGGCTGCTGGTTGGCGGAGCGATCGCCATCGCGATGTTCTATTTCATCTTCGGTGGCCATCGATGAACATGCCAAATCCAGGTGGAGTCGGGCTGCGCACCACCAGCACGCTTGCGATCATCAGCCTTGTTTCCGGCATCCTGGGCTGGACGCTGGTTCCGCTGCTGGGCTCGCTGGTGGCGATCGTCACCGGTCATCTCGCGCGCAGCGAGATCCGCCGCGACCGTGAGCGACTGGAGGGTGACGGCCTGGCCGTGGGCGGGCTGGTGCTCGGCTATCTGGGCATCGCCATGGCAGCGTTCGTGGTGTTGGCATTCCTGCTGTTCTTCGGCGGGCTGGCCTGGCTTGCGTATTTGAACGGCTGAGTGATGTACGGACTCGTTCGCCCGTTCCTGTTCGGCCTCGACGCGGAACGCGCGCACGGGGTTGGGCTGTCCGCATTGGAGGCGGCCTGGCGCAGCGGGCTCAGTCCGCTGCTGGCGCGCCACGCCAAGCCCTTGCCGACCAGGGCTTTTGGCCTGACGTTCCCCAATCCGGTCGGGCTGGCCGCAGGGCTCGACAAGAACGGCACGCACATTGATGCACTGCTTTCGCTGGGCTTTGGTTTTGTCGTAGTCGGCACGGTGACGCCGGAACCGCAGGTGGGCAATCCGAAGCCGCGCATGTTCCGCCTGCCGCAGCATCGCGCCGTCATCAACCGGCTTGGGTTCAACAACGATGGCGTCGAGGCCCTGGTGCGCAACGTCGCGCGCGCGCGGCGCCAGCATGGGCTGCTGGGCATCAACATCGGCAAGAACAAGGACACCCCCAACGAGCTTGCCGGCGCGGATTACCTGTTTTGCCTGGAACGCGTGTATCCCCTGGCCGACTACATCACCGTCAACATCTCGTCGCCCAACACCGCCGGCCTGCGCGAACTGCAGGAAGAGCAAGCCCTGCGTCGATTGATTGGCACCCTGCGCGAAGAACAGGAGCGGCTGGGCGCGCAACACGGCAGGCGCGTGCCGATGCTGGTCATGGTGGCGCCGGATCTGTCCGACGACGACATCGATGCGGCCGCGCGCGTGCTCGGCGACCTGCAGGTCGATGGCGTGATCGCCACCAACACCACGGTCTCGCGCATTGCCGTGCAGGAGCATCCACTGGCGCGCGAAACCGGCGGACTTTCCGGCGAGCCGCTGATGAACAAGTCCACCGCGGTGCTGCGCATGATGCGCACGCGCCTGCCCGACGCCATCCCGCTGATCGGCGTCGGCGGCATCCTGTCGGGCGCGGATGCCGCCAAGAAAATGGCTGCGGGCGCAACGCTGGTGCAGTGCTACACCGGGCTGGTCTATCGCGGGCCGGCGTTGATCGGCGAGTGCGTCGAGGCGATCCGCCGCCGCAAGGAAGCCCCCAGCCGCGGCAACCTGCCCAACCCATGAGTACGGTGTGAGCGGACGATGAGCGACGGCTATCGGTTGGTCGAGAACGCCGACCTGACGATGCGCAATACCTTTGGCGTGGCGGCGCGCACGCCGCTGCTGGTCGAAGTCGATGACGTCGATGCACTGCCGCATCTGTTTGCACACGAACTCGCGGCTGCACCCACGCCAGAACTTACCCACGCGCAGGCCAACCTGCATGCCGATGGCGCTGCGCATACATCGCTGCTGGTCCTCGGCGGTGGCAGCAACCTGCTGTTTGCCGGCGACCATCCGGGGCCGGTGCTTGCGCTGACCGCGAAACAGATCGCCATCCGCAGCGAAGAGGGCAGCCGCGTGGTGGTCCGCGCCGATGCCGGAGTGCCCTGGCATGCTTTCGTGATGCACACGCTTGCGCAAGGCCTGTGCGGATTGGAGAACCTGGCGCTGATCCCCGGCACCGTCGGCGCCGCGCCGATCCAGAATATCGGCGCCTATGGCGTGGAGGTTTGCGAACACATCCATGCCGTTGAAGTTTTTGAGCGCGCCAGCGCACAAACACGACGCCTGTCGCGCGACGAATGTGCGTTCGCTTATCGCGACAGCGCGTTCAAGCGTTCGCCGGACCGCTGGATCGTCACGGCCGTCGAGTTCGCGCTGTCGCGCACGTCCACCCCGACGATTGATTACGCAGGACTGCGCGATGAACTCGCCGCGATGCGGGTCACCGCGCCCGATGCGCGCACGATCGCCGATGCGGTGATCCGCATCCGCCGCCGCAAGCTGCCCGACCCCGCCGTGCTCGGCAACGCCGGCAGCTTTTTCAAGAATCCCATCGTGCCCCTGGCCCAGGCCGACGCCCTGCAGGCAAGCCACCGCGCATTGCCCATGTTCCGCGGTGATTCGCCGGCGACGCGCAAACTCTCGGCGGCCTGGTTGATCGACACCTGCGGCTGGAAAGGCCATCGCGAAGGCGATGCCGGCGTCTCAGCCGAACACGCGCTGGTGCTGGTCAACCACGGCCGTGCCAGCGGCATGCAGCTGCTCGACCTCGCCCACCGCATTGCGACATCGGTGCAGGCGCGCTTTGGCGTACGGCTGGAGCCGGAGCCCCGCATCATTGGCGCGCGTTGGTGAGCGTCCAGAATCCGCACCTGCGTGCCGCGCTGCTGATGTTTGGCAGCACCCTGTTCTTCGGTGCGATGGCGGTCACGATCCGCATTGCTTCGGAAACGCTGTCGACCTACCAGATCGCGTTCTACCGCAATTTCTTCGGCTTGATCGCACTGATGCCGTTCTTGTGGCGAAGCGGCTGGGGCGTGTTCAAGACGCAGCAACTGCCGCGCTACCTGCTGCGCAGTGCGATCGGCGTGGCATCGATGCTGTGCGCATTCTGGGCGATCGGCCACCTGCCGATGGCGCAGGCGATCTCGCTGTCGTACTCGACGCCGCTGTTCGTCACCATCGCCGCGGTGATCTTCCTGCACGAGAAAGTCCGCATGCGCCGCTGGAGCGCAGTGGTCGTTGGTTTCATCGGCGTGCTGGTGATCGTGCAACCGGGCAGCACGACATTCAGTGGCGGCACGCTGGTGGCGCTGTCGGCGGCCGTGCTCAGCAGCATCGTGGCGATCCAGATCAAGCAGCTTTCGCGCATCGATCCGGCCGACACGATCGTCCTGTACACCTACCTGTTCTGGGTGCCGCTGTCGCTGGTCCCTGCACTGTTCGCTTGGCAATGGCCGCAGGGCATTGCATGGGTGTGGGTGGTGATCATCGGCATCTTCGGCACCGGCGGACAGTTGCTGTGGACGCGCGCATTGAAGCTCGGCGACGTATCGGCATTGACGCCGATCAGCTTCATGCAGCTGCCGCTGGTGACCGTGGCGGCGTGGCTGTTGTTCGACGAAGATCCCAGTCGCTGGACCGTGCTGGGCGCCGGGATCATCTTCGCAGCCAACGTCTACATTGCCCATCGCGAAGTGCAGTTGGCACGTCGCGCCGCCACCAACGCACCCATGGAAGCGGTCAAGCCTGGCGAATAAGCGGGCCAGCCATTGCGCGGGACGACCATTGTTTGCATGACACTGCCTGCAGGCAGTGCGCGCTGCCTGCCGTGCGATGCCGCCACCACTCAACGAGACCGTCGAGCAGCGTCCTGGTTTTCCCTGCGCTCTGTCTCGCGGATATTCTCGGCCATCCGCACCAGGCTCGGCGACAGTGCGTCGGCACGCGCCGTCAGCAGCGGCGTGACGTAACGCGTGCGCATGGCATCCGCTTCGGCACTGCGATTGCGCTCTCGCAGCAGGCCTTCCATTTGCCAGGCCGCATCGATCACCCTGGCATCCATTGCCTGGCCCTCGCCACGCATGGCGTTTTCACGGGCATCGAGCAGTCGCTGGTAGCTCGCCAGCGCAAACGCCGTGTCGCCCAAGTCACTGGCGTCATCGGCGATGATCTGCATTGCCGCCAGCGTCTGCGGATGGTGTGCACCCAGCACGGCCACCGCCTGCGGCAGGATCCTGCTGGCCAGCGCCAGCGAGTCTTTGAATTGTCCGGCCTGGGCGAGGGAGCCGGCATGGTTGATCAGGATGTACAGCGTGTCCGGATGACGCGCGCCCAGCAGGCGCGTGCGCGCCTCGATCACCTCGCGCTGCAGCGGCAAGGTCTTGTCGAATTGGTGCAGGCGCGCATACAGCGTGGACAGGTTGAGCTTGCTGCGCAGGGTCTGCGGATGGTCGATGCCCAGCACACGCGTGCGCGCTTCCAATACCGACAATGAAATCTCAAGCGATTCCTGCAGCTCGCCGGCATCGGTCAGCATGTTGGCCAGGTTGCCCAGGTCGCCCAGGGTTTTGGGATGTTCCTTGCCAAGGCGACGCTGGTGGATCCCGACCAGGCGTCGTTGCAGCAGCAGTGCGCCCTCGACATCGCCGGTCATCACCCGCATCACCGCCAGGTTGCCGATGGCGTCCAGGGTGTCGTCATGCTCGGCGCCCAGCACCGCCGAGCGCGCCGGCATTAAACGCTCCATGTATCGGCGGCCCAGTTTGGCCTCACCCATGCGCCCGAGCAGGATCGCCAGGCTGTTGACCACGTCCATCGTGGTCGGGTCGCGTTCGCCCCGCAATGCGGTGCTGCGCGTGGTCAAGGCTTCGAGCATTTTCCGCGCGCGTTGGCGATCGCCCAATCCGGCGATGGCTTCGGCTTCATGCATCTGCAGCTTGATGCGCAGCGGGTCATCGGGTGCCAATGCAGCGGCATCTTGCAAGCTACGTTGCAAGAGTGCCAGGGCCGGCTTGGGTTGCGCTGCCAACAGCAGCGCGCTGGCCTGCTGCTGGCGCGCACGCAGCGTTGCCGGAGCGGTCTTGCCCAGCGCGCCGCTTCGGTAATCGGCGACCTGGCCAAAGCCGACAGCGGCCGCTTCATCCAGGCCCAACCCACTGCGCACGCGCGCCACCGACTCACGCAGGTCGGCCGCAAGGCCCGGTTCGCCGCTGAAATCGCGCTCGATCGCTGCCTCCGCACTGGTGAGGATATTGCGGTCGATCAAGCCGCGCGCGATGTCGGCGGTGCTGACGTGGCCAAGCACCTGCGTCAACGCGGCGCGATCGGCCGGCGTGGCCTTGAGCAATTGCTGGTGCAATCCTTCGGCCATGCCGATACCCATCGCCTCGATATCCACGCCCTGCAACATCGATTGCTGGAACGCAGCGACTTTTTCGAGTTCGCCGCTGCGTTGTTCGGCAATCGCGCGCTGCGCACGGGCTTGCATCAGCCCGTACACCGACACCGCCAGGCCCGCCAGCAGTGCCAGCAGCGCGAAGGATGCCGCCAGCAGGGCGACGCGATGCCGGCGCATGAACTTGCCCCAGACGTAAACGCGCGTGGACGGCACCGCCTGCACGGGCTTGCCATCGAGAAAGCGCTGCAGGTCCTCGGCCAACGCCGCCGCCGAGGCATAGCGGTCGCTGCGATCGTGCCGCATTGCCTTGGCCACGATCCAGTCGAGTTCATGGCGCAACAGGCGTTGCATGCTGGCAACGCGCAGGCCCTGCCGGCGTGCGACCTGGCTGGCGTCAGCCGGCGACAACGTCGCCAATTGTTGCGACGGCAGTCGCAGCGTGCGCGTATCGGCGGTCTGCGTCTCGCCAACGGCGTCCGGTCGCTGCCCGGTCAACACTTCATGCAGCACCACGCCCAACGAATACACGTCGCTGCGCGTATCGACCCGCGACGGATCGCCGCCGGCCTGCTCCGGGCTCATGTAATCGGGCGTACCGGCGATTTCACGGTCCTGGGTCATCGACGATGCGGTGGCGATGCCGAAATCGATGATCTTCGGCAGCGCGCGACCATCGACTTGATCCACCAGCAGGTTGCCTGGCTTGAGGTCGCGGTGGATCACGCCCTTCTGGTGCGCGTGCTGCACGCCTTCGCAGATGCGGATAAGCAGTTCGATGCGTTGTCGCAGCGACAGCGCGTGTTCGTCGCAGAATTGGGTCAGCGGACTGCCGGCAATGAACTCCATCGCAAAAAACGGGCAACCGTCGGCCGTGGTATCGGCGTCGTAGATCTGGGCGATCGCCGGATGCCGCATCTGCGCCAGCAATTGCCGCTCGATTTCAAAATGCGCCAGATGCCGTGCATCCAGTCGCCGCGAGCGCAACAACTTGAGCGCGACGGTACGACGCACCGGTTCGAGTTGCTCGGCGCGATACACCTCGCCCATGCCGCCACGGCCCAACATGGCCTCGATGCGATAACGTCCCAGCCGTTCGCCGGGCGTGAGTGCATCACCGATCGGCGCCACCGTGGACGATGTGCGCGTCGCCAGCAATTGCGTGCGGTCCGGGTCATGCCCGGCGTCTTGCGTACTCATCAATGCTCCCCCCGTTGGCAGCGCGCCCATGTTACTGGATGTCCCGGGGCGCGCTGCGCGATTGCAGCTACACTGGCCAGCCACGTTTACGGCCATCATCCGCGCCATGGGCAAGTCCGAAACCACCCAACGCACGCTGCTCAGCACCGGCCCGCGCGACGCCGCGCCGCGCTCGGCCTGCGTGGTGGTGATCCACGGCGAAGGCCTCGGCCGTCGCGCCGACATCGATGCCGCGCAGGTGCTGGTCGGCCGCTCGCAGGAAGCCGACCTGTGCATCGCGCACAAGAGCGTGTCGCGCGAGCACTGCCACATCTGGCGCGACGGCGACGACTACCGAATCCGCGACCTCGGCGCGACCAATCCCACCCGCGTCAACGACCAGGTGGTTTCCGAAATCGCGATCGTCGACGGCGACCACGTCACCATCGGCGAGAGCATCCTCAAGTTCATCAGCCACAGTAGTGCCGAGGCGCAGTACCACGAGGAGATCTACCAGCTCGCCACCCACGATGCGCTGACCGACCTGTACAACCGTCGCCATTTCATCGAGATGATGGAGAAGGAAATCGCCCGCGCGATGCGCCACGAGCGGCCGTTGACGCTGTGCATCATCGACGTCGACCTGTTCAAGCCGGTCAATGATCGTTTTGGCCATATTTCCGGCGACGAGGTGCTGCGCCAGATTGCCGCGCTGATGCGCCGGCATGTGCGCAACGAGGATGTCGCCGCGCGCATTGGCGGCGAGGAATTCGCCGTGCTGTTGCCCGAATGCGACGAGAACGCGGCCTATGGATTCGCCGAACGCCTGCGCGCGGCCGTGGCCAACGCCGTGTTCACGCCGGGCGGCCAACCGCAGCGGATCACCATCAGTATCGGCATCGCCGCACTGTCGGCCGATCGCGATACCCGTAACCGCATGATGGCCGCTGCCGATGCCGCGCTGTATCGCGCCAAGAGCGAAGGTCGCAACTGCGTGTGCATCGAATCCTGAGCCGCGTCGCACGCGTCGACGTGAGCCGCGCGCGCGTGGGTCGTGTGGATTGACTCAGGGGCCTATTTCGAACACCCCGCGAGCGTCAGGCGCTGCCCCGGACGGATCGCGTAACGCGGCGCCTTGAGGTTGTTGGCCTTGGCCAGTGATTTGGTATCGCAGGCATATTTCTGGGCGATGCCCACCAGCGTGTCGCCGCGGGTGACGCGATGTTCGCGCGTCTTTTTTGCCGCCGTTGGCACGCCGCTGGCGACGGTGGTCGGCACGCGGCTGGCCGGCGTCGCGAGCGGCATCACGACAGGGGTGAGCGTGCCGACGTTGACGATCGCCGAGCGCGGGTCACTCATCACCAGTGTCTGCGCCAGTGCTGCCCGCGGCCCCCGCACGCAGTAGCGGTTATACAAACCGACGATCTGGGTGGTCGCACGCAGGTTGGTCCCGGCCGGCAACCAGCTGTCGGCCTGGTAGCGCGGGTTCAAGTTGCGCAACGCGCGCATGAAACCTTCGCGGGTACCGGCATTGCCCAGGCAGATGGTCAGTTCGTAGATCGACGCGGGCTTTTCCAGCTGCAGCATCGCCGCCTTGGTCTGCACGCGCGGGAAGTTCAACCCGTATTGCTTGGGATGCAGGAACAGCCACGCGGCGGCAATCACCATCGGCACATAGTCGCGGGTTTCCGCCGGGAACTGGTTGTAGACATCGGATTCCCAGAAATTGCGGCCGTTGCTGGCCTGGTAAACGCGCAGTGCACGGCCCTCGCCGCCGTTGTAGGCCGCCAGCGCCATCTCGATGCTGTTGTTGAGCTGGCCCATGCGTTCATTGAGATACGCCGCGCTGGCTTCGCCCGCCGCATGCGGGTCGTAGCGCGTATCAAAACCGGTGCCATCATCGCCCAGGCCAAACCGTTTCCCGGTGGCGTACATGAACTGCATCGGCCCGGCCGCTCCGGCGCGCGACGTGGCGTGCACCTTGCCGTTGGACTCCTTGGCCATGATGCCAAACAACAGGGCTTCCGGCAGCCCGGCGCGCTCATACGAGGGCCACATCAGCGGGCGCATGTATTCGTAGTTTTCGTAGGTGCTGATCAGCGAGCCGCGCATGTCGGTCAGCCAGCGACGGATGCCGGCCTGCACCGCCGGGTTGTACTGCACCATCTTGTCGAAGCGGTGGCCGCGATCATCGAGCAGGGTCGCGGCACGCGCCGCTTCCGGCACATCGGACGCCAGGCCAACATCGCCAGCATGGTCGGGGTCCGGATCCATCGGGTCATCGCCGTGATCGACATCGGCGGCCTGCGCATCGGCGTCGGCATTGAGTTTGAGCAGGCGCTTGTAGACGGTGATTTGCTGGCCGATCTGGCAACCCTTCTGCTTCAGGCAGGCATCGATCACGTCCTCCATGTCCTCGATCGCGGCATTGCTCTGCTCGACGCCGGACGGATCGTTGTTGCCGACCTTCACCATGGCATCGCGATACCCCTGCTCGGCAGCCGCCATGCGCTGGTTGATCGCCTCGACCTTGGCTTCATCACGTTTGGACAAGGCCAGGGCATCCGCGGACGAGAAGACCAGCACGATGGCAACGACAAACGCGGCCCAGCGGGCAAAAACAACGGCAGAGACAGGCATGGAGTGCAGTGATTCAACGAAAACAAGTCGCAGGGTAGCCCGCACGCGTGAAGCGCGGCAACCTCGATGTGATTGGATCCGGCGTGATCGCATAGAATTCCGGCAACGCCCGGAGAGCAACCCATGGACCCCATCCTCATTGGCAAGGCCGTCACTACGCCGGACAGCGGCCTGGTCTGGCTGCAGCCACAGTTCGGCAATCGCCATGGCCTGGTCGCCGGTGCGACCGGCACCGGCAAGACCGTGACCCTGATGACCGTGGCCGAGGGCTTCTCGCGCATCGGCGTGCCGGTGTTCATGGCCGACGTGAAGGGTGATGTCGCCGGCCTTGCCGTCGCCGGCACCAGCAGCGACAAGTTGCAATCACGCATCCGCGAAATCGGCATCACCGATTATCGCAACGAAGCCAATCCGGTGATCTTCTGGGACCTGTACGGCAAGACCGGCCATCCGGTGCGCAGCACGATCAGTGAAGTCGGCCCCACGCTGCTGGCGCGCATCTTCGAGCTCAACGACACCCAGTCCGGCGTCCTTGAAATCGTCTTCAAGCTTGCCGACGACAACGGTTGGCTGCTGCTCGACCTGGACGACCTGCGCGCGCTGCTCAGCCACGCCGGCGACAACCGCAAGGACATTTCGCAGAAATACGGCCTGATCAGCAGTCCGTCGATCGGTGCGATCCAACGCGCGATCCTGCAAATCGAGCAGCAAGGCGGCAACCTGTTCTTCGGCGAGCCCGCGCTGGAACTGGCCGACATCATGCGCACCACGACCGACGGCCGCGGCGTGATCGGAATCCTCGCCGCCGACCAGTTAATCATGAAGCCGCGCCTGTACTCGAGCTTCCTGCTGTGGCTGCTGTCGGAGCTGTTCGAGAAACTGCCTGAGGTCGGCGACCTCGACAAACCCAAGCTGGTGTTCGTGTTCGACGAGGCGCACCTGCTGTTTGGCGATGCGCCGCCGGCGCTGCAGCAACGCATCGAGCAAGTCGTGCGGCTGATCCGCTCCAAGGGCGTCGGCGTGTATTTCTGCTCGCAGTTTCCCGACGACGTGCCCGACAACATCCTCGGCCAGCTGGGCAACCGCGTGCAACATGCCTTGCGCGCGTTCACCCCGCGCGACCAGAAGGCGGTGAGGACCGCTGCGCAGACGTTCGTGGCCAATCCGGCGCTTGATGTCGCCACGGCCATTGGCCAGCTCGGCACCGGCGAGGCGCTGGTGTCGACGCTGCAAGACAAGGGCGTGCCGATGCCGGTCGAAAAGACCCTGATCGCACCGCCACGCTGTCGCATGGGCTCGATCACTGACGCCGAGCGCGCGCAGGTGCGTGCCGGCAGCGCAGTCGGCCTGAAATACGACACCTCGATCAATCGCCAGTCGGCCGCCGAAATCCTCGCCGCGCGGGTTGCCGAAGGCGCCGCCGTGGCGACCACGGCGGCGCGCGGCAAGGCCACGCCGGCCCCGGAGGACGACAACGGCGGCGTGGGCCAATCGATCAAGGACGCATTGTTCGGCACCAAACGCCGCCAGGGCATGGTCGAGACCATGGCCAAGCAGGCCTCGCGCACCGTCGGTAGCCAGCTTGGACGGCAGATCCTGCGCGGCGTGCTGGGCGGCATCTTCGGCGGCAAACGCTAGGCCGCTTTCAACCCCTTTCCACTCAATGGAATATCCAATGCCCCATCGCATCCTGATCACCACCGCCCTGTGTGCCTGCATGCTCGCCCTGGCGTCCTGCAAGCCTGCATCCGACACCGCCACGCCTGGCGAACCTGCCGCGCCGGCCGCAAACGCCGCCGTGCAATCCGCAGGCGACGCCCATTCCACCGACGTGATCAGCGAAGTCGACAACGCCAGCGCACCTGCTGATTTCGATGCCAGGGCATTTGCCGGCAGCTTCAAGGGCACCCTGCCCTGCGCTTCGTGCGCGGGCATCGACACCACGCTGGATCTCAAGGCCGACGGCAGCTACGCATTGCACGAGACCTACCAGGACGAGAAGAACACCACGCTCGACAGCGACGGCACCTGGACCGCCGAGGACAACGGCAAGAAGATCCGCCTCGACCCCAACAGCAAGACCGACACCGACCATCTGTACGGCGTGGTCTCCACTGCCGAGTTGCAGCTGCTCGACATGGACGGCGCGCCCGCGCAAAGCGGCGCTGATGGCAGTCTCAAGCGCGCGGGCGTCGCGAAATAATTGGGACGCTGGCGGCCACCGTCCGCAGCAAGCACCGCGCTGATCACGTCCGAAGGTCATGCGCGGTTGAAGGCCGAGCTTGATGATCTGTGGCGCGTCCGGCGCCCGGAGGTGGTGAAGGCCCTGGCCGCCGCTGCGGCCGAAGGCGACCGCTCGGAGAACGCTGAATATACCTATCGCAAGAAGCAGCTTGGCGAGATCGACCGGCGCGTGCGTTACCTGTCGAAGCGGCTGGAAACCTTGCGCGTGGTCGATGCGCCGCCAAGCGACCGCACGGCGGTGTTCTTCGGGGCAATGGTGGACGTCGAAGACATCGCCACTGGCCAATCGGTCCGCCACCGCATCGTTGGTCCCGATGAAACCGACGCCAAACTGGGCTGGATCAGCATCGATTCACCACTGGCGCGGGCGATGCTGAAAAAACACGTCGATGATGAATTCGATGCGCAATTGCCGGGCGGGACGCGCCGGTTCGTGATCGTTTCGGTCGAATATCCCGCGGCT
>JBBSST010000047.1:0-20251 GCA_038241735.1 Lysobacterales bacterium | reverse complement strand
GCAGCCCCGCATCCAGCGCCGCCAGTGATCGATGTCGCCAGGCATTGGAGGCGGCGCCCGGTGCCCACGCACCCTCTTCGGCCGGCGCATGCACGTACACGCAGATCGGTGTGTAACCGTGGTCAAGCGCCGCTTGCAGCGCCGGGTTGTCGGCCAGGCGCAGGTCGTTGCGAAACCAGATCAGTGCATTGGGCATGCCCGCAGTATCTCCCGGAGATGTGGGCGTGGCGTCAGTCAGCTTGCCAAAACGCGCCAGCTGCGGGAAATCAAGCTTGGAGATCAGGCTTGGAGATCAGGCCTGGGAAATCACGTGCGGGAAATTATCCGCGTGAGACCAAGCGGATCAAACTGGGTGTGGAGTGATCCTGGAGCGGATTTTCCGGTCACTCACAGGTTCCGGCCCATCGCGGCTGGAAGCGCACCCGCAAAAATGCCCGCGCGATCGGGCCGTTATTCAAAACTGCCCACCGAATCGTGCGACAGGTTGTCGAAACGGGTGTACTCACCGAAGAACTTCAGCTTGAGCGAACCGGTTGGGCCGTTTCGCTGCTTGCCGATGATGATCTCGGCCAGGCCCTTGTCGGGCGAGCTTTCCTTGTTGTAGTACTCGTCGCGGTAGATGAACACGATGACGTCGGCGTCCTGCTCGATGGCGCCCGATTCACGCAGGTCGGCCATCACCGGGCGTTTGTCGGTACGGGTTTCCAGCGAGCGGTTGAGCTGCGACAGTGCCAGCACCGGCACGTTGAGCTCCTTGGCCAATCCCTTGAGCGATCGCGATATCTCGGAGATCTCGGTGGCGCGGTTCTCGCTGTTGCCCGGTACGGCCATCAACTGCAGGTAGTCGATCACGATCAAGCCCAGGTCGTGCTCGCGCTTGAGGCGACGCGCCTTGGCACGCAGCACGTCGGGTGACAGCGCCGGGGTGTCATCGATGAATATCTTGGTTTCCTTGAGCATGCGGATCGCGCTGCTGACGCGGCTCCAATCCTCGTCCTCCAGTTGGCCGGTACGCAGGCGCGTGGCATTGACGCGGCCATTGGCCGAGATCAGGCGCAACGCAAGCTGGCTGGCCGACATTTCCATTGAAAAGACCGCCACCGCCTTCTTGGTCTTGATCGCGGCGTACTCGGCCATGTTCAGCGCCAGCGTGGTCTTGCCCATCGCCGGACGCGCGGCAAGGATCAGCAGGTCGGTCGGCTGCAAGCCGGCCGTCATCTCGTCGAACTCGGTGTAGCCGGTCGGCAGCCCGGTAATGCCGCCGCCATTGGCGTAGCGCGTCTGCAAGACATCGAAGGCTTCGGCCATCGCCTTGTTGACGGGGGTGAAATCGGTACGGCCACGCGCGCCGGCCTCGGCAATCTTTAACACCTGCTGCTCGGCGTTGGCGAGGATCTCGCTGCTGTCGCGTCCTTCGGTCTGGAAACCGTCGTTGACGATGCCGGTACCGACCTCGATCAACTGCCGCAACACCGCTTTGTCGCGGACGATTTCGGCGTAGGCCACGATGTTGGCCGCCGATGGCGTCGTGCTGGCCAGTTCGATCAGGTAGGCGCCGCCGGCGACGTGTTCGATCAGGCCCTGCGACTCAAACCATTCGCCCAGTGTCACGGCATCGTAGGGCCGGCTTTTTTCTGCAAGTTCGCGGATCGCACGGTAGATCAACTGGTGGTCGCGACGATAGAAATCCTGGTCGACCAACTGATCGGCGATGCGGTCGTAGGCGTCGGGCGCCAGCATCAATCCGCCAAGCACGGCCTGCTCGGCTTCCACCGATTGCGGCGGTATGCGCAACTGGTCGATACGACTGTCATTGCGTGACTCGTTACCGGAATGTTGCCCGAATCGGGGACGTGCGGACATCGAGATGACGGGCTCCTGCGTGGCCAAGTCGCCGCGCGCAATCAGGTAGTGGGAACGATCAGGCATCGTAGGCGCTCGGCCTGTGGGTTCGCGATGGAACAACCTGTGGATAAGACAGATTTTTTAGCGGATGGGTGTCTCACGTGGCGCGACCAGGGAGGTAGGTCTTGTACCTTGGCGCAAACAGCAATCGCTTTACCTGCGTGAAACGCTTGCATTCTTTTGCCTTGCCTTTGCGCTTTCCTTCGACAGCCACAGCCGCAGCCGCAGCCGCAGCCAAGCAAACAGGCGTACGCCTGCGCGCAAGACAAGCTGCGTCTGGATACCGACCCGGCCGATGGCGGCCGGGGACTGCCCAAACAAAACGGGCGCCCGAAGGCGCCCGTGGTGAAACTTGCAACAGTGCTTACGCTGCTTCAGGGGCGATGATCACCTTGACCGGGGTCTCGACGTCGGCGTGCAGGTGCACGATGACTTCGAATTCGCCGATGTTGCGGAATGCGCCTTCGCCCAGCACCACTTCGGACTTCTCCACCGGCATGCCGGCCTTGGTCATGGCGTCGGCGATCTCGCGCGGGCCGACCGAGCCGTACAGCTTGCCTTCCGCCGATGCGTTGACATGGATGGTGACGCTGGCGCCTTCGAGCTTGGTGATGCGGGCACTGGCCTGGGCATGGATGGCATCGGCCTTGGCTTCGTAATCGGCACGCTTGGCTTCGAACTCGGCGACGTTGGTGGCGGTGGCCGGCACGGCCTTGCCTTGCGGAACGAGGAAATTACGCCCGTAACCCGGCTTGACGTCGACCTTGTCGCCGAGGTTGCCAAGGTTGGTGACTTTCTGCAGGAGGATCAGTTGCATGATGGTTTCCGTATTCGTTAGCAGCGCTTTGCGCCGCAACTGGTGGCTGTCCGAATGGACGGTGGAGATGAGACGACATCGCCCCAGCCTTCACCCGCGCACGGGTGAAGGTGTGGGTCAGATGTTGTGGTTGTCGGTGTACGGGATCAGGGCCAGGAAACGCGCGCGCTTGACAGCGGTCGCGAGCTGGCGCTGGTACTTGGACTTCGTGCCGGTGACGCGACTGGGAACGATCTTGCCGTTCTCGGTGACGTTCTGGCGCAGGGTGTTGAGATCCTTGTAATCGATCTCGATCACGCCTTCGGCGGTGAACTTGCAGAACTTGCGGCGGCGGAAGAACTTGGACATGTCGGTGCTCCTCAGGCAGCTTCGGCGGTATCGCCGGGGGCTGCGGTGGTTTCTTCGGCGTTGTCGCTGCCGTTCGTCTCGCCTTCGTCTTCGTCACGGCGGCGGCGTTCGCCACGCTCGGGCTTGTCACCCTTCTCATCCTTGTTCTTCATGATCAGCGACTGCTCGGTGTCGGCCGCATCGCGGCGGATCACCAGGTGGCGCAGCACCGCGTCATTGAAGCGGAAACCCTCGACCAGTTCGTCAAGCGCGGCTTGATCGACTTCGATGTTGAGCAGGACGTAATGGGCCTTGACCAGGTTGTTGATCGGGTAGGCCAACTGGCGGCGACCCCAATCCTCGAGGCGGTGGATCTTGCCGTTGCCAGCTTCGATCAGCGTCTTGTAACGCTCGATCATGGCAGCGACCTGCTCGCTCTGGTCCGGATGGACCATGAACACGACTTCGTAGTGACGCATCTGTTTTTCCTTGTGGATGGTGGGTCGGCGGGATTGCAATCGCCGACCCGGACAGCCCCCCGATCACCCAGGTCGGGCGCGGTGGAGCAAGGTCTCCCGGCACGCGGGAGCCGGAAATTATGGCAGATTCAATGGCTTGCGCGCAAATGACGTGTACTTGCCGCCATCCGGTACCCGCAACGCCGCGCAGGGCGTCGCCGTGCGTGCCCTGCCTGCTGGATCGCCCGCCCGGGGCGACCCACGCCCCGGCATCATTGCGCCCGGCATCATTCCGCTTGCGTGGCCACCACGACGCCCGCGTGCGCAGGCGCTGCCGCCAATCCCCGAGCACGCGTGATCAGCCGCGTACTGCCGTGATGCAGGTCATCGAGCATCGCGTAGATCGTCGGCAGGAACAGCAGGCTGACGATGGTCGAGAACGCCAGCCCCCCGGCGATGGCGCGTGCCATCGGGTAATACGCCGGCATGTCGTCGCCGGTGTTGCTGGTCGACAGCGCGATCGGCACCATCGCCAGGATCGCCGTGCCCATCGTCATCAGGATCGGGCGCAGTCGCTCGCGACTGCCTTCCACCAGTGCATCGGTGCGGCTCCTGCCATTACGGCGCAGGTTGTTGATGTGCTCGATCATGACGATGCCGTTGTTCACCACCACGCCCATCAGCACCAGAATTCCGATGAACGCCATGATGTTGAACTCGGTACCGGTCAGCCAGAACAACCAGAACACGCCGAACACTGAAAACAACACGCCGCTCATGATCGCCGCGGGGAACAGCAGCGACTCGAACACCGCCGCCATCACGATGTAGATCATCACCAGGGCAATCAGCAGGTTGAACATCATCTGGCCCTGGGCTTCGTCCTCGTCCTGGAATGCACCGCCGTCGAAGGAATAGGAATAGCCGGCCGGGAACGCGATCGTCTTCAGCGCATCCTCCATCGCCTTGCGCGCGTCAGGCACCGTGATCTTGTCGGCAAGGTTGGCCTGGATCGTCAGCGTGGTCTGGCGGTTGGATCGCTGCACCTGCGTGGACGACGGACGGACCGACATGTCGACCATGCTCAGCAACGGCACGGTGCGGCCATCGGGCGCGCGCACCATGAAGGTGGCGATGTCGGCCATGCCGTAATTCTGTGCGCCGGCAAAGCGCACCCACACCGGCACTTCGTTGTCACCGCGACGGAACTCGCGCAGCGGCGCGCCGCGCAAGGCAAGCCCAACGAAACGCGAGACCTCCTCGGCACTGAAGCCGAATGCGGCCGCACGCTCACGATCGACACGCACGTTGAGTTCACTGTTCTGGTCGCCGGCATCGACACGGACATCGCGCAATTCCGAGCGTCGGGACAGGATCGGCACGATGTCCTTGCCAAGCTCGGCCAGGGTCTGCGAGGAGTCGCCGACCAGCTGCACCTCCACGTTCTTGCCAGGCCCGCCGTCGCCACCAGGGCCGCCACCGCCGTTGCCGATGCCGATATCGGCGCGCGCGGATTTGGGCAAGGCCTTGCTGATCGCATCGCTGAGCGGCTTGACCTGGGCCGCATCGGAAGTATCGAAGGTCACCGCCGTGCCCGCATCACCCTGCTCGCTGAACCAGGAATAGATCTGCTTGATGTGGAATTTCTTGCGATTGGCATCGAGGAAATGCTCGACACGCCCCACTTCGTCGGACATCTGCGCAACCGTGTACGAGCCCTTCCACTTGTAATACAGGTTGACCTGGTCGCCACCGTCGCCGCCAAACATGTTGGTCTTGGTCAACGCCACCGGCACGATGCTGATCGCGATGATCATCACGATGCCAAGTACGCTCCAGCCACGATGCTCGAGCGTCCAGCGCAGCAGGCCGGCATAGCGGCGTTGCAGGCGCGCGATGACGCCGTCTGTCTTCTGCACCGCGGGCGGTGTTTTCAGGCGCGCCGACAGCATCGGGATGAGGCTCACCGCCACCAGCCACGAGGCCAGCAATGACACCGAAATGGTGATGGCGATCTGCGACAGGTAGATGCTGAGGAAGTTGCGTTCGCCAAACAGGTTGGGGACAAACACGATGCAATGGCACAACGTGCCCGCGGTCAGCGCGATGGCGACGTGGCGGGTGCCGATGATCGATGCCAGGCGCGGTTGCCCCGGCAGTTTCTCGCGTTCCTGGTAGATGCTTTCCACCACCACCACGGCGTTGTCGACCAGCATGCCGACCGCCAGCAACAGGCCCATCATCGTCAGGATATTGAGCGTGACGCCGACGAAATACATGAAGCCCAGCGTCATCACGAAGCAGATCGGGATCGCAAGCGTCACCATCAGCGTCGACGGCCAATGCCGCAGGAAGAAAAACAGCACCGCGATCGAAAGCAGCAGGCCAATCCCACCGGCTTCGGCCAGGCTCATCAGCGAACTGGTCACGTCCTTGCCCAGGTCGCTGATGATCGTGACCTGGATGTCGTTGAGCGCCGACTCCTTGCGGATCACCTCCACTTCCTGCAGCACGCGCCGCGAGACATCCACCAGGTTGGCGTTACGCTCCTTGAAAACATCCAGGCCCACTGCGGGAAATCCGTCCAGGCGGCGCCCCATGTCGATACGAGCCGGCTGCAAGTGCACATCGGCGACATCACCCAGGCGCAAGCCCTTGGCATCGATGACCAGGTCGCGCAGCTGTTGCAGGTCGGTCAACTCACCGATCGGCTGCACGCGCAGTCGCTGGCCACCGTCCTCGATTTCACCGGCGGACACCGAGAAATTGACCGCCTGCAGGCGCGTGGTGAGGTCGTTGAGGCCCAGGCCGTGCGCGGTGAGTCGATCGGGTGCGATCGCGATCTCGACCTCGTTGGGCGACGCGCCGGATACCTCGACCTTGGCGACGCCATCGATGCGTTCGAGACGACGCTTGAAATCACGGTCGATCAGGTCGTAGTTGGTGCTCAGGTCGGTGCCGTTTCCAGCCGCCAGGCGGACGCGCAGCACCGGCTGGTCGGTGGTGGAAAATTTCATGACGAAATAACGCTGCAGGTCGTCGGGCAGTTCGGCGCGGATCGCATCGATGCGCTCGCGCGCCTCGGACGCGGCGATCGCCACGTCCGTGCTCCAGTCACTGAACTGGATGAACACCTGCGCACCATCGGCGCGCGCACGCGAGTCCATGCGCTTGATGCCTGTCAGCGTGGACAACGCCTCTTCCGTCGGCCGCAGCACGGTGCGCTCGACTTCCTCGGGCGTCGAGCCGGTGTACGGCAACGACACGAAGATGAAGGGCGGCGAGACTTCCGGGAACGCCTCCAAAGGCAGCCGCACGGCGGCGATCAGGCCGATCACGCACAGCGACACGAAAAACATGATCGTGGTGATCGGCCGCCGGATGCTGAACTCGGCGATGCTCATGCGCGGTGCCCGCTCATGCCGGGTCACCGTGGCTGTGGATGGCATTGCGCGCGGCACGGGCATCGGCGCGCGTGCGATGGGCGCGTTCGGCGTAATAGCCGTCGGGGCGACGATCCAGCAGGTCGTAGACCACCGGGATCACCAGCAAGGTCAGCAACGTCGACACCAGCAATCCGCCGATCACCGTGATCGCCATTGGCGAGCGCACTTCCGCGCCTTCGCCAAACGCCAAAGCCAGCGGCAGGAAGCCGAACAACGTGCACATCGTGGTCATCACGATCGGACGCAGGCGCGAACGCGCGCCCTCCACCAACGCGTCGCGCTTGGCGACGCCGGCCTCGCGCAACTGATTGACCTTGTCGATCAGGATGATGGCGTTTTTCACCACCAGCCCGACCAGCAGGATCAGCCCGATGAACACCACCACCGATACCGGCGAGCGCGTCAGCAGCAGGGCCAGCACCGCGCCGACCAGGGCCAGCGGGATGGTGAACAGGATCACGAAGGGATGCAGCAAGGATTCGAACTGCGACGCCATCACCAGGTAGACCAGGAAGATCGCCAACCCGAACGCCATCAACAGCGAACGGATCGAGTTCGACAGTTCCTCGCCCTGCCCGCCGATATGCAGGCCGACACCGGCACCCACCGGATTGTCGTGCACCAGTTGCTCGACCTCGCGCACCGCCGCGCCCAGGTCGATGTCACGCAGGTTGGCCGAGACGATCGCCACGCGCACCTGGTCGGCGCGATGGATTTCGCTGGGACCGGTGGTTTCCACCACGTCGGCGACCGAACCCAATGTCACCGGCCGCGCGCTGCCCGGATTGACGATCAGATGGCGGATGTCGTCCACGGTTGCGCGATCGCTGACCTGCGCACGCACCAGGACGTCGATCTTGCGGTCGCGAAAGCTGTAACGCGTGGCAACATCGCCGCGCACCTTCTTCACCACAACGTCGGCGATCTGGCGCGTGGTCAGTCCCAGCGCGCCGGCACGCTGCTGGTCGAAGCGGATCTGGATTTCCGGGAAGCCCTGCTCCACCGTCGACTTCACGTCGGCGTAGTGCGGATTGCCGCGCATCAGCACGGCCAGTTTGCGGCCAGCCTCCTCGATCACCTGCAGGTCCTGCCCACGCAGTTCGATTTCCAGCGGCGGCGAAAAACTGAAAAGTTCCGGTCGGCCGAAATCGACCTGCGCATTGGGATGCTGCTTCATCGAAGCACGCAGTTTTTCGGTTTCTGCTGCTTCCACCTGCTTGCTGCCGCCATCGGCCATCACCACGGTGAGCTTGCCGATGTTCTCGCCGCTTTCAGTCGGATTGGCATCCAGTCGCGTACCGCTGCCGCTGACGCCGTAAAGCGTGCGGATGCCCTCGTCGTTGTCGTGCTGGCCCTGCAAATCGCGGATCAGTTGATCGGTTTCACGCAGCGGCGTGCCGGGTGGCAACTTCACCGTCATCTCGAAACGATCCTGCGCCAGCTGCGGAATCAGGTCCGCTCCCAGCAACGGAATGGCCGCCAGGGTCAGTGCAAAGGCAACCGTGGCAAAGGCCACGACCAGCCACGGCCGACGCAGCGCGCCGGGAAGAAGCTTGAGGTAACCGCGCTCCGCGCGGTTGTAGGGCGCCATCGCAAGATCGCTGGCCTTGCGCATGACCGGACCAATCACCGCGCAAAGACCGCGCCAGACGCGCACGAACACCCATGCGATGCCGAAGAAAAATCCGCGCGTGCCGACGCCAATGCCGCGACCGGTTGCGGCCACCGGCTTTTGCCAGGATTTTCCGGGTTGCCACCGCGGATGCGGCGCCTCTTCGGGAAACGCCATCGGCGGTCGCCCCTTCAACGCGCTGAGCATCGGGATCAGGGTCATCGCCACCACCAGCGAAATCGCGATCGCGATCGCGACCGTCAGCGCCTGGTCGCGGAACAGCTGGCCAGCGATACCTTCGACAAACACCAGCGGCAGGAAAACCGCAATGGTGGTGAGGGTGGAGGCGACGACGGCCATGCTGACCTCGCGCGTGCCGACCACCGCCGCCTGCAGGATGCCCAGGCCGCGTTCGCGCGCCTTGGCAATACTCTCCAGCACCACGATCGAATCATCGACCACCAGGCCAGTGGCCAGCGCCAAGCCGCCGAGCGACATCACGTTGAGGCTCAATCCCAACTGGTCCATGAAGAAAAACGTGGTGACGATCGACACCGGCAGCGATAGCGCCACCACGAACGTACTCCAGCCATCGCGCAGGAACAGGAAGATGATCAGGATCGCCAGCAGGCCGCCGATCACGGCATCCACCTTCACGTCATGGATGGCGTTGCGGATGAAGCTCGACTGGTCATCGATGGTGGTCAGCACGGTGTCGGGGGGGATCTGCGTCTTGATCTGCGCCAGGCGCTTCTGGATCGCGTCTGCAGTGGCCACGGTGTTGGCGTCGCCTTCCTTGTAGATGGCAAGTTCGACTGCTTCATTTCCGCCCATGCGGATGATCGCCTCGCGCTCCTTGTAGCCCTGGCGAACGGTGGCGACATCGCGCAGCCGCACCGGCACGCCGCCGGCAATCGCGCTGGAACTGGCCGACGACGCGCTCTGCACCGACGCCGCCGCCGCCATCGCACTTGCATCGCCGCTTGCTGCGGCCACGCGCGCCATCTGCTGCGCCGCGCTTTCGGCATCGCCGCCACCGGCGCCCTGCGTGGTGACCAGCATGTTGGCGATTTCGTCGACAGTCGCAAACTGGTTCACGGTGCGCACCAGGAAGCGCTGCGTCCCCTGCTCCAGGCGACCGCCGGAAATATTGATGTTTTCCTGCTGCAATCGCTGGATCACCGTTTCGATCGGCAAGTGCAGTTGGGCGAGCTTCTGCTGGTCGATATCGACCTGGATCTCGTCCTCCAGGCCACCGCCCACCTTCACCGCGGCCACGCCTTCGACCGGCTCCAGCTTCTTCTTCAAGTCGTCATCGGCATAGCGGCGCAACTCGGTGAGCTGGCGGATCGCCTCGCTGTCGGACGCCGGTTTGTCCTTGCTGGACAAGGCCAGCCGCAGGATTGGCTGGGTCGATGGATTGAAACGCAACAGCACCGGCGCCTTGGCTTCCAGCGGCAGTTGCAGCACTTCCATCTTGTCGCGCACCTCCAGCCCGGCCTGGTCCATGTTGGTACCCCAGGCAAACTCCAGCACGACATCGCTTTGCCCTGTACGCGAGACGGATTTCATCGTGCGCAGGCTCTTGACCACGCCGACGGCTTCCTCGACCGGCTCGGTGATCAGCGTTTCGATTTCCGACGGCGCCGCACCGGTATATTCGGTACGCACGGTCAGCGTGGGATAGCTCAGGTCAGGCAACAGGTTGACTTTGAGCGCCGACAGCGCGATACCGCCGAACAACAGCATGGTGATCCAGAACATCGCCACGGTGACGCGGCGGCGCGTCGAGAATCCGACCAGCCCGCCACTTTCGCCGGGCAACAGTGGCGACGGCGGCGTCTCGGATGCGACGTGGTCGTCGGCGTCGCGACTCATTGTTTCGTGCCCGCTTTGGCAGGCGCCTTGCCGGCGGTTGCCTTGTTGGTGGCTGTCTTGCTGATGACCTGCACCGCGCTGCCATCGCGCAAGGCGACCTTGCCAGCAGTGACGACCTGCTCACCCAGCTTCAGGCCGCCGCGCACCTCGGTCCACTCGTCATCGGTGTAACCGGTCTTGATCGGCACGCGCACGGCCTTGCCGCCGCGGATCGCATACACCGCAGGTTCGCCTTGGTCGTCGAGCAAGGCAATGCGCGGGATCACCAGGGCATCGGCGCGCTGGTCGTAATCGATCTGGATGCGACCAAACATGCCGGGCTGCAATTCGCCGCCGCCTGCAAATGCGCAAATCACGCGGAATGTACCGCTGCCCGAATCCACCACCGGCGCGACGCGATCGACGGTCCCGGCAAAACGCCGACCGGGCAACGCGTCGACTTGCAATGTCACCGGCTGACCGGCCTTGAGCGTGGCGAGTTCGCGCTCGGGCACATTCAACGTGGCCTCCAGGCGTGAATCATCAACGATGCGGAAAATTGGCGTGTTGATCTGCACGAAGTTGCCCGTCTTGATCGAACGCGACGCGATCACCCCGGAAATCGGCGCGACGACGCTGGAATATGACAACTCGAGGTTGGCCATGTTGTTCACCGCGCGCGCATTCTCCAGGTCGTACTTGAGCTGGTCGATGTCGTTGGCGCTGATCAGCTGTTGCGCGGCAAGCTGCTGCGAGCGCTTGTAGCTGGCTTCCAGCTTGTGCATCAGCGCCGAACTCTGCGCGGCTTGCAGGCGCGCACGATCCGAATCCAGCCTGACCAGCACCTGGCCCGCCCTGACGTGCTGGCCTTCTTCGGCAAGCACGCTCAACGCCACGCCCGAGGTCTTGGACACGACCTGAGATTCGGCCCGCGGTTCCAGCGGCGCGGTTCCGGTATAGCTGGCGGCAATCGCGCGATGCGACACCGCTACGGCTTCTACGGGAATCGCTTCGGCGGGTTTGTCCTTGCCATCAGGGGTCTTGGCCTCGGCATCGACTCCATTGCTGCCCTTGCAGGCGCCCAGCGTGGCGACGACGGCCAACAGCAGCGCGGCCAGCAGCGCTCGACGAAATTCCGGTTTCGCACGTTTCTTGTACATGTTCTGAGGTCGCCCCTACGGTGTTGTAGCAAGGTATATCACCCGTTCGCCCGCCCGCATCCGCCAGAGGTCATGGTGACTGGCGGCGGCGCAGGGCGCGGGCGCGAATCTTGAGGGCATTTTGGGTTGGTCTCAAGCTGCCGCTATACTGTCGCGATTTCGCGTCGGCAACGTTGGCGCGGACACACCAGCCAGTTCCATTCAGCCATTCAAGAATTGCGGATACCCGACATGACGCGTGTGTTGCCGATCGCCGCCTGCATTGCCATTGCCGCCGCCTGTTTTGCGGCCAATGCCCAAACCACTCCTGCCGCCGCGCCCGAAACCGCGCCGGCGCCTGTCGAAGCGCCTGTCCAAGCGGTGGCGGCTGCACCGACGCCGGCTGCGATCACCGGTTCGGCCGAACGCGGCAAGCAGCTGACCTACACCTGCCAGGGCTGCCACGGCATCACCGGCTATAAGAATGCCTATCCGAACTACCACGTGCCGCGCATCGGCGGGCAGTCCGAGCAATACCTGACCAATGCATTGACCGAGTACCGCAAGGGCGCGCGCAAGCATCCGACCATGCAGGCGCAGGCCCAAAGCTTCTCGGAGCAGGACATCGCCGACATCGCGATCTATCTTTCGGAGTTCAAGCAGTGAGCCGCGCCATGACGATCCCCTGCCGTTCACGCCTCGCCATCACGCTCGCCGCCAGCCTTGTCCTGGCCGCGTGTTCCGGTGGCGATACGCCCGCCGAACACTCCGCCGCCGACCGCGCTGCAGGCCACACCAAGTCCTCCTCGGGCTTGCCGGCCGGGCATATCGACGCCGGCGACAAACTCGCACACACCAAGGGCAAGGCCACCGGGCAATCCTGCGTGGACTGTCATGGCGCCGAAGGCAATGCACCGATCGACCCCAGCTATCCCAAGCTCGGCGGCCAGTACCACGACTATCTTGCGCATTCGCTTGAGATGTACCGCGATGGCGATCGCGATCATGTCCTGATGGCGCAACAGGCCAAGGAACTGACCGACCAGCAGATCTCCGATCTCGCCGCGTACTTCGGCTCCCGCCCCACCCACCTGAAGGATTTGCACGGCCTGTAAATGCCGCGCTTGCAATCCAGGCGCCCAGTGGTGCGATCCGGCACGCGTTGATCGTCGACAAAAAGCCCGCATGACGCGGGCTTTTTTCATGGCGTGACCGCGGGTTTTGCCAGGCTGCCCTGGTCTTCCTGCAACTCCGGCTTGAACGGAATGTCCGGCGGCTTGCGCGCAGTCGCCTCGACATCCTGAAGGTTGGGATCGGTGATGCCGCAAGCGCCGCCCAGGGCAAGCAGCACCACGGAACACTTGATCGACTTGGATGTGCCGGGAATGGGGATCAACACTTCCTTGATGCTGCGGCGCACCCATTCCTGCAGCAGCGTCTCGCTGGGCACCCAGAACTTGTCGAAACTGGTGGGCGCGTAATCGGTCGGCGGGCGCTTGAGCCAGGTGCCGTTGCGGTCGATCTTGGCAAAATCCTCGGTGATCGTGCCCGGTGGCAAGCCGCCACCGACCTTGCCATCGCCCGCCGCCAGTTTCGGCGTGCCGTCGGCATTGAACAAGCCACCCGGTTTGCCCGCCTGCCCTCCGGGACGATTGCGATCCGACGCGCCCCAGTCGTCGCCACGTTTGGGCGATGGCACCGCGCCCGGGCGCGGAGATGCCGTCTTGCCACCCCCGGTCGCCGAACGCGCGGCCTGCGTGCCGCTGCCGGCGATTTTCGCGCCACCGGCGGGCTTCGCGCTGGCGGCGTGCGATGTGCCCGATGCCGGCTGCGCCGCAGATGTTGCACTGCCCTGCGTTGGCGCCGATGCGCCCGGCGGCATCGGGATATCACGCGTGGCGATGGTCGGGGCACTGGCTTTCAGTTGCGGCGTTGGCGTTGCCATCGCCGGCACGTCATGCAGTTGCACCCGTGCCAACGGCGCTGGGATGTCGCGCACGGCCACCTCGGTGGGCAACCGTTTCAGTTGCGGCGTTGCGATTGCGCGCGGGGCGATGTCAGGCAGGGTGACGCGCGGCTTCGGCGATGGCACGTCGGCAACCTTGATCGCCGGGGCCGGGGCACCCAGGTCAGGCGTGTCCATTTTCAGCGCAGGGATCTCGACCATGCGCACCGGCGGCAGCGTGAATATCGCGTCCGGAGCCGCCTTCTCGGTAACCTGCAATGGCTGGTCGACCGGCGGCGCAGGCGTCGACTGTGCTGGCGGGGTCGTCGCGGCTTCGGTGCTGCTGGCAGGCGCGGCCTGCGGCGTTGGGGGCTGTTGCGCGACCTGCTGCACCGGCGCCGGCGACGCCGTGGCCTTGGCCGATGCGGCTTCCGGCACGACCTGCAGGTTCAGCTCCGCCTGCGGCGCACCTCCGCCCTCTTCGTCCGGCGTACCGTCGCCGATGTATTCCACCTGGATGACTTCTTCACCTTCCGGTGCCGGCTGTGGAATCCCCATGAAACGGACGTAGGCCACGTACACCAGGAAGATCGCCAACAGCAGGTGCACCAGCAACGTGACGACGCTGCCGACGATGCGCAGCCCGCGCTCATCGGCGCTCGCTGGCTGCCATTGCTGGCGCCACAAGGTCGTGAATGATTGCCAGCCATTGAGCTCCGGCCCCGCACGTGGCGGCAACTTCGGCTCACGCGCCAGGAAGATCGCAATGATTGCGTCCGCGCTGGCGCCGGTAACCGCGCCGACGCGCTCGCGCATCGCGGAAAACCATGCCACCCAGCCCGGCGGGAATCCGTCGGCCGCCTGCTCCGGGCGCAGCGACTTGCGCGTTCGACGCCGCAGCGCCTCAATGAGTTCGACGGAAGTAAACGTCATCCGGGGGCCGCGCGCGCAGACGCCGGGTTACGCGGTGCCGCGCGGCATGTAAGGCGCATCGCCGGTGTCGTGATCGGTCGCATCGCGCACCGCCGTCACACCTGGCACCTTGCTCAGCAAGGTCTTCTCGATGCCCTGTTTCAATGTGACATCGGCCATGCCGCAGCCGTGGCAACCGCCGCCAAACCGCAGTACAACCACGCCTTGCGCGGTGACTTCTTGGACATCGACATGGCCACGATGTTCGGCCAGCTGCGGATTGATTTCATGCTCGACGATCCAGTGCACGCGTTCGACCAGCGATGCCGACTCAGCAGGCACCTCGCCCTTGATCTTGGGTGCGCGGATCTGCAACTGGCCGCCGGTGGCCTGCGCGGTGTAGTCGATTTCCGCGCCATCCAGGAACGTCACGCTGGCTGCATCCAGCCATAGCGTGAAGCCTTCGCAATCAATCGCCCATTCATCGCCCTGCAAATCCTGCGGTTCGGCGAATTCGAGCCGCACGTCGGCTTTCGAGGTGCCCGGATCCATTGCGGCCAGCCGCACGCCCATGCCGGTCACTGCCTCGCGTTCGATCAACTTGCGGAAATGGGTCTGCGCCGATTCGGAGATATTGATCATTGCCTGCGTGCCATGTGGAATTGGATCAGTGAGTTGCCAGCACGCGCGTCGTGCGCGCATCCGGGAATCCGCAACATGGGCGTATTCTAGCCGTCTCGCCCAATCGCGTTCGTTGCGCCTGCGTAAAAACGCAGTCGTGGGCGTTTCCCATTCATGCTTGTCGTCGCCGGCAGGCACCGTACATCGACAGGAGCGCCGACATGTCCGACCTCAAGCCGCTATCCCAGGCCCATTGCATCCCCCGCAAGGGAAGCGAACACAAATTGAGTGAAGCCCGCCTGCACGAATTGCTGCCGCAGGTGCCACGGTGGGCCCTGGCCGAGGACAACCATGCGCTGACGCGCACGTTCAAGTTCAAGGACTATTACCACACCATGTCATTCGTCAACGCGCTTGCCCACATGGCCAATGGCGAAGACCATCACCCCGACCTGGGCGTGCATTACGACCGCTGCGTGGTGCGCTATTCCACCCACGATGTCGGTGGCCTGAGCGAGAACGATTTCATCTGCGCGGCCAAGGCCGACAGCCTCGACCCCTAGCCGGCCAATCGAGCCAGCGCACCACGTCCGGGCCGTGTGGCCCGGAGACGCACGTCGATATTGCGCCCCTTCCCGGGGCGGCATCAAAGACACCCCGACGCCGTGCGTGCGCCGGGCGTCCCGACGCTCGCAGGCCGTGAACTTCGAAAATCACGCCAGCCGGTCGAGCACGTCCATCAGTTCCGGAACCAGCGGCGCATTCAATACATAGGGCGTCTTGCCGTCGTCGAGCGCAAACTCCAGCGAAGCGGCATGCAGGAACAGCCGCTTCAGCCCGACCTGTTCGCGCAAGCGCTTGTTGACCGCCGGGTCGCCGTATTTGTCGTCGCCCGCCACCGCATGGCCGATGTGCTGGGCATGCACGCGAATCTGGTGGGTGCGCCCGGTTTCGATGCGCACTTCGCAATACGACTGCCCGCCGCGGCGTTCCAGTACCTTGAAATGACTCAGCGACGCCTTGCCGTTGGCATGGACCTGGACGTGGCGCTCACCGCCCTGGCGCAGGCCGACATGCAGCGGCGCGTCGACGCTCATCACGCCATCGGGCATGCGGCCGGCCAGCAAGGCCAGGTAGCGCTTGCGGATTCCACCGGCGGCGCCGCGCGTGTCCTCGCGCATCAATGCCTGCATCTCGGTCAACGCTGAGCGCTTCTTGGCCACCAGCATCAGGCCGGAGGTGTCGCGATCGAGCCGGTGGACCAGTTCCAGCGTCTGCAGCGGGCGCAGCGCCCGCAGGGTCTCGATCACGCCAAAGCTGATCCCGCTGCCACCATGGCTGGCCACCCCGGACGGCTTGCTGATCGCCAGCAAGCGCGCATCCTCGAACACGATGCTGGCCTCCAGCGCCTCCAGCAGGCCCTTGGCCGGGGTACCCTTGTCGCCCGGTTCGTCGACACGGACCGGTGGAATGCGGACTTCGTCGCCTTCCTCCAGCCGGCGATCGGCGCGCACGCGGCCGCCGTTGATCCGCACCTGGCCACTGCGCACCAGCTTATAGACCAGGCTGCGCGGGGCGCCTTTAAGCAAATTGAGCAGAAAATTGTCGAGTCGCTGCCCTTCGCGGTCCTCGGTGATACGGACCGTACGGGCTGCGGTGGACATCGGTGGGCGTGGATCAGGATGGGTCATCGGGCACTCTTGGTCTGCTACACTCGGCGGGCGAGATAAAGGTTTGATTTCGCTGGGAGTTACCCGGGCCAGAAGCCTGTCTCCCCGCGATACCCGACGCAGTTCGTGACCACCGTCCCCGGGACGGCCATGTTAACGGCTGATCGGCAAGTCCGGACATCGCCCGGTGTGTCAGACGTCGGAGCTGAACATGTCCCGAGCGACGCGGACGCCTTGCCAAGGCAAGGTCCAAGCAGTCGCCGGTCCCACTGTCATACAAGCAACAAGCGCTCCCGCGGCCCGCCGTGGTGTTGTAGCGCTGGAACACTCGAGCCGCGCCGCGCGCGCAGGATGGGCCCGCCCATCCTGCAGGGGAAATCTCCCCGCGCGGGCGCAGCTGGCGGTAATCCAGAGGCGAAACGCCCCGGCGTTCCGCGTGCGAGAGCGCGCGAGGAACGCAACATGAAACGCATGCTGATCAACGCGACGCAGGCAGAAGAACTCCGCGTCGCCATCGTCGATGGACAAACGCTCTACGACATCGACATCGAACAACCGTCGAAAGAACAGAAAAAATCCAACATCTACAAAGGCCGCATCACCCGGCTTGAGCCCTCGCTGGAAGCTGCGTTCATCGAATACGGCGGCGAGCGCCACGGCTTCCTGCCGCTGAAGGAAATCTCCCGCGACTACTTCCAGTCCGGCGTCGACCACAACAAGGCGACGATCAAGGAACTGCTGCGCGAAGGCCAGGAAGTGGTGGTACAGGTCGACAAGGACGAGCGCGGCAACAAAGGCGCCGCGCTGACCACGTTCATCTCGCTGGCCGGCCGCTACATGGTGCTGATGCCCAATTCGCCCACCGCCGGCGGCGTTTCGCGCCGCATCGAGGGTGACGACCGCGCTGCGCTCAAGCAGGCGATGGATTCGCTGGCGATCCCCGACGACATGGGCGTGATCATCCGCACTGCCGGCGTCGGCCGTGATGCCGAAGAACTGCAGTGGGACCTCGACTACCTGCTCAGCGTGTGGAAGGCGGTCGCCGAAGCCGCATTGACCAAGCCCGCGCCGTTCCTGATCTACCAGGAATCGCGATTGATCATTCGTGCGCTGCGCGACTACATGCGCGCCGACATCGCCGAGATCCTCGTCGACACCGATGAGCTGTACACCGAGGCGCGCGAGTTCGTCGAGCAGGTCATGCCGCACAACCTGCGCAAGCTGAAGATGTACACCGACGACACCCCGCTGTTCAATCGCTTCCAGATCGAGTCGCAGATCGAAAACGCCTACGAGCGCACCGTGCGCCTGCCGTCAGGCGGCGCGCTGGTGATCGACCAGACCGAAGCGCTGACCGCGATCGACGTCAACTCGGCGCGCGCCACCAAGGGCGGCGACATCGAGGAAACCGCGTTCAACACCAACCTGGAGGCAGCCGAGGAAGTCGCGCGACAGATGCGCCTGCGCGACCTTGGCGGGCTGGTGGTGATCGACTTCATCGACATGGGTTCCAGCAAGCACCAGCGCGATGTCGAGCACAAGCTGCAGAACGCGCTGAAGTTCGACCGCGCCCGCGTGCAGCTGGGCCGCATTTCCAAGTTTGGCCTGATGGAAATGTCGCGCCAGCGCCTGCGCGCATCGCTCGGTGAATCCAGCCAGCTCGTCTGCCCGCGCTGCGAAGGCCATGGCCGCATGCGCAGCGTCGAATCGCTGTCGCTGTCGATCATTCGCGTCGCCGAAGAACACGCGATGAAGGAGAACACCGGGCAAGTGCTGGTACAGGCGCCGGTGGAAATCGCCAACTACCTGCTCAATGAAAAGCGCCGCGCGTTGAGTGAAATCGAACAACGCCACGACGCACCCATCGTCATCGTTGGCGATGAACAGTTGCAGACGCCGCACTACGAAGTCACGCGCATCCGCGACAACGAACTCGACGAGGAGTCCAGCAAGCCGAGTTATCGCCGTGGCACGCCGCGCAAGCTGGCGACCATTGCGCTGACCAAGGCCAACCTCAACGTTCCAGTCGCACCTGCCGTCACCAACGTGCGCCCGGCACAACCCGCGCCACAGCGCGAACCGCGTCCGGAAGTCGCGCCGGCGCCAATCGCTGTTGCACGCGCCGTGGTTGCCCCCGTCGCCGCCAGCACAGGTGTGATTGGCTGGTTGAAAGGCCTGTTTGGCAACGATGCCGCCGCCAGTGCGCCTGTCCAGCGCGAACGTGCGCAGGAAGACCGCGGCGGGCGCAGCGAGCGCAATGACCGCAACGGCCAGCGTCGTGACGGTCGTGGCGGCAAGCAGGGCCAGGGTCAGGGCCGTGACCGCAGCCGCCGCGACGAACCCCGCAGCGAATCCCCGCGCCAGCAAAACCAGAATGCCCAGCAGCCACAGGCCGGCCAAGGCCAGCAACCGGGCCGCCAACCGCGGCAGCCGAGGCCGCCGCGTCAGCAAAATGGACAGTCGCAAGCTCAGCCGCAGAACCAGCCGCGCCAGCAAAATGCGAAGCCAAAGCAGGACGATGACCAGCGCCATGGCAATACTGCGCAAAGCGCCGCCATGGCCCATTCGCCTGACGCGGCTGCGATCGAGAAAAACCTCTCGGTCGGCGAGGCGATCCCGGCAGCCGTTGCAGCCACCATCGCAGCACCGGCAACCGCCGACGCTTCGCTGAGCGAGCAGCATGACGTCGTGGCGGCGAGCCCATCGCAAACCACGGAAAATCCTGAAACCGACGACCAGAAAGCCGAGGACGGCGAAGCCGGAAGTCGTCGTCGTCGCGGTCGTCGCGGCGGTCGTCGCCGTCGTCGCGGCAACAGTGAGACGGCCGATGCCGAAATCAACGCCGACGGCAGCCCTGTCATGGATGACGACAGCACTTTGGCCGCCGATCGTTCGCAGCCCGAATTTGAGTTCGACGACGACGCACCGGAGTCGCAGCCCGCTGCAACGCCGTCGCCCAGGGTTGCCCAAGGCAAACCTGCGACGCGCCAGGTCGGAACGGACATCGAAGCCTCTGTACCTGCCACATCGCCGGTCGTTGAATCAGTCGAACCTGCAGCTCGGGAAATCCGGCAGATGGATGTCGTGGTGGCCAGCACGCCCGCACAAGCTGCCGAGCCAGTCGCCCCGACCCCCGCCTCGATCATCGTGCATGGCAACGCCGACCTCGTGGCCGAAGAGTCGCCTGTGATTTCCGTCGAGCCCCCTGCCGTGGTGGCAGTACAGGCACCGATCGTGGTGGAGTCGCCGCTGGTCGTGGATATCGATACCCAGCCTGCTCCCGAGATCGTGGCGGTCACCACCGCGCCCCTCCTCGCGCCGGAACCTGTGATTGCGCCTGCCGCCGACAACCGCATGGCCGGGTTGTTTGACCACAGCGCGCATCCGGCACCGGTGGGACAGCCGTCCCAACAGGAACCTGCTGCCGCCGCCAAGGACAGCAGCGCCGATGACGTGGCCGGCAATTCGCAGGAAGACGCGGCTTCGCGCAACGCCTGAAGATATCGACTCGAGGTTCGGCGGGGTCCTGACACCTCGCCGGG
>JBBSST010000046.1:0-20384 GCA_038241735.1 Lysobacterales bacterium | reverse complement strand
TGGGCGCGCTGAGGCTTTCCGCAAAGGCCCCATCGCGCCCATGGGGCGCTCCTACAGGATCGGGGCGCGGCCGTGCATCACGGTGCCGTCGCCAGCTCCAGCAGGCGCAGGGTATCCAGTGCGTCATCGCGATCCACGCCGCACATGTCCGGCGACGGCCGCAGCGACGCGCAGAATGCAGGCCGTTCGGGCCTGCCGAACAGGCGGCAGCGATGATCGTCATCGAGCTGCACGCACGGCATCCCGGCGGGTTTGCCATGCGGCATGCCGGGAATCGGGGAGGTGATCGACGGCGCGATGCAGCAGGCGCCGCAGCCGTCACGGCACTGCGTCGTGGACATAGCGGAAGGTTGGCTCGGGCGCCCGGAAAGTTTTGGCGCAGGCAGGGTGAGCCGGTAGAGTAGCGCCGGGGACTACATTCGGCTCATGCCTGGATAAGCGAGACATGGACGATTTCATGGCGGGCCGGGCGCGCGACACCTGATGCTCGACACTTTCCTCGAAGTCCACACGCCCGAGGGCGTGGCCCTGCACCTGCCCGCCGCCGGCCCGGTGCCGCGTGCGCTGGCGTGGTTGATCGACCTGGGTATCCGCCTGGGCGTGCTCAGTGTCTCGACAGCGCTGCTGGGCGTGCTCGGCAAGGCCGGCATGGGCGCGTATTTCATCCTCATGTTCGTGATGCTGTGGGCGTATCCAGTGGTATGCGAGGCGATGTTCGACGGCCAGACGCCGGGCAAGCGCGCGATGGAACTGCGCGTGGTGTCGGCCGACGGCGCGCCGGTGGGCTGGCTGGCGTCGTTCGTGCGCAACCTGATGCGTACCGTGGACGCGTTGCCAGTCGGTTACGCGTTCGGCCTGGTGACCAGCCTGTCGGATCCGTTTGGTCGACGCCTGGGTGACCTGGTCGCCGGCACGCTGGTCATCCACGCACCGCGCCTGCGCGCACAGGCGAGGGCGCCCATCGTCGACACGCATGCGCCCGCGCACCCATTGCGGCCTGCCGAACAAATGGCCGTGATCGCGTTTGCCGAGCGCGCGGCGACGTTGACGCCCGAGCGCCAGCAGGAACTCGCCGACATCGCCGAACCGGTCACCGGCGCGCGCGGCGTGTTGGGTGTGACCCGGTTGCTGGGCATCGCCAACGGATTGCTGGGACGCCGATGACAGTGCGGCAGACACATTTCGTCGCCCGCCACGAGCGCGAATGGGATGCCTTCGGGCAATGGCTCGACGTGCGCGCCGACAGTCCGCGTCGTGCCCGCGTCGCGCGCGGCTGGCAGGGCATGCGCGACGAGGACGTGCCGGCGAAATATCGGCGACTGTGCCAGCAACTCGCCCTGGCGCGCCGCCGTGGCTACAGCCCCGCGGTGACCATGCGCCTGCAGGATTTGATGCAGCGCGGCCACAATGCGTTGTATCGCCCGGCCGCGCCGCGCTGGGGCCGGGCACTGGAATTCCTGCTGGCCGATTTTCCGCGACTGGTGCGCGCGCAACGCGGCTGCCTGTGGGCATCGGCGACGTTGTTCGTGCTGTCGACCGTGGCTATGTACCTGGCCGTGACCTACCGACCGGAACTGATCCACAGCCTGTTCGACCCGGTCAAGCTCGCCGAAATCGAATCGATGTACGACCCGGCCGCGCCGCACGCCAGGCTCGGTCGCGACAGCGGCAGCGACCTTGCCATGTTCGGCTACTACATCGCCAACAACATCGGCATCGGCTTCCGCACGTTTGCCAGCGGCTTGCTGGCCGGGGTCGGCTCGCTGCTGGTACTGGTGTTCAACGGGCTGGTATTTGGCGGCGTCGCCGCGCACCTGCAGGGCATCGGCCACGGCGATCCGTTCTGGCGATTCGTGGTGGGCCACGCGGCGCCGGAACTGACCGCGATCGTGATCGCTGGCGCGGCGGGATTGCGGCTGGGCCTGGACCTGGTCGCGCCCGGCCAGCGCACGCGCCTCGACGCCCTGGTTGAAGGCGGCAAGGTGGGTGGCAGGCTGTGCATCGGCATCTTTGCGATGCTGTTGTTTGCAGCGTTCGTCGAGGCGTTCTGGTCGTCGATCGGCTGGCTGCCGGCGGTGGTGAAGTTCTCCGTTGGCGGCGTGCTGTGGACGCTGGTGCTGGCGTGGCTGGGATTCGGCGGCCGTGGCGAATCCGTGCGCGCGATGCGGCAAGACGGGGCGCGCAATGCAGCTTGAATCCCTGCGCGTTGAATTGCGGCCGCGCTCGCCATGGGAAGCGGTCGAGCTGGGCGCCGCGCTGGTGCGCCACAACGCCGCCGCGATCTGGAAACCGTGGCTGCTGCTGACGCTGCCGGTGTTCGTCCTGGTCGATGTCGCCGCGCTCGCGCTGGATCGCATCTGGCTGGCATGGCTGCTGATGTGGTGGCTGAAGCCGCTGTTCGACCGCGTTCCGCTGTTCGTGGTTTCGCGCGCGGTGTTCGGCGATACGCCGACCACGTGGCAGACGCTGGCCGCGCAACGCAGCTGGGGCTGGCGCGCGATGGGCCAACACCTGACGTGGCGGCGCATCGGCCTGGGCCGCGCGCTCAACCTGCCCATCGACCTGCTTGAAGAGGCCGATCCCGCACGCCTGCGCGAGCGCCGCCGCGTGCTGGGAAATGCAGTGCGCGGCCACACCGCGCTGCTGACCGTGACCTGCGTGCTTTTCATCGTCGCCCTGTCGTTGTCGGCGCTGTCGCTGGGGCTGTTGTTCGTGCCGTGGGAGTTCCTGAGCGAGTCGGCGCGCGCGACGTGGTCGCTGCTGACCGTGCAACCGCCGGCGTGGGCGCAAGTGCTGCTGCATGCGGTGGTTTGGGGCGCGACCAGCGTGATCGAACCGTTCTACATTGGCGCCGGTTTTGGCCTGTACCTCAACCGCCGCACCCAGATCGAGGCGTGGGACGTGGAAATCGCCCTGCGCCGGATGCGCACGCGCCTGGCTTCGGCCACGGCCGCGATGCTGCTGGTGGTCGGCGTGGCCTTCTTGATGTTGCCGCTGCCATCGTTGGCACAGGCCGCCCGGCCTGCCGCGCAGGACCAGCAACCAGGCTTCGAAAGACAGCGCCCGTCGACGCCGAACCGTGCTGACGTGACTGCAGACACTCCTGCAGACACTCCTGTGGGCGAGGTGTCCTGGAACCGCGCGAACGCGACAACCCTCGACGAAGTCTTCGGTGACGCACGCATCGATGATCCCGCGTTCGACAAGGCCGTCGAACGCGCGTACCGGGATCCGTTGTTGCGGCCCAAACGCAAGCAGATGCAGTGGCAACTGCGCGACAAGACCAGCAGGCCATTGCCCAGCGCCAGTCCGTTTCCATGGCTCGTGGCGGCGCTTGGTTTCATCAGTGAATTCGGCCTGTGGCTGCTGCTGATCACCCTGCTGGTGGTGCTGGCGATGACCGCCAATCGCTGGTGGCCGTGGCTGCGCAGCAGCGTACGCACGCCGCCTGGCGAAGCTGCGGTGCAGATCGCCGACGCCAGCTTGCCTGACGTCATGCCCGGCGACATTGCCGACGCGGCGCGCAGGCTGTGGCGTGAAGGCCGGCCGCGCCGCGCACTGGCATTGCTGTATCGCGCCAGCGTCGAGGCGATGACCGCGCGCGCCGATGTGGTGCTGGTGCCGGGCGCGACCGAATCCGAATGCCTGCGCGCCTCGCGGCGCATGCCCGATGCCGGCGATCGCGAGGTCTTTGCGCACATCGTCCGCACCTGGCAATACGCGGCCTATGCGCAGCGCCTGCCTGCCGACGGCGAGTTCGAATCGCTGCTCGGCGATCTTTCGCGACGCTTCGGCTGGACGATGCAGGCCGTGCCATGAAGCCGCTATCGCGCAACCTGATGCTGTCCGCACTGGCCGTCATCGCCATCGCACTGTTCGTGGCGTGGTGGACGCATCGCTTCGAGCGCGTCGAGCGCACGGTTGACCTGCCGCCGCGCGGCGAGGCCAGCTACAACCCGCTGTATGCGCTGAAGCTCGCCCTGCTGGCCGACGGCGTGCAGGCGCAATCGCGGCAGCGCCTGCAGTGGGACCAGGTTGCATTGGGCGCGCGCGACACCGTGCTGATCCTCAACGATCCGCGCACGCTGTCGCAGGGCGATGTCGATGGCCTGCTGCAGTGGGTGCAACGCGGCGGGCACCTGCTGGTGCGCACGCCGCCACGCGAACGCGGCAAGTCGGTGCGGGCGGGCGTGCTGCTGGAAGCACTGAAACTGCGTCCATTGCCGCGTTCGAGTTGCCTGTGGCTGGCGCCCGGCGCGGCTGCCGGCAGCCGGGAAAACGATCGCAAGACCCACGCGCAGGCGATGTTTTGCCAGGGTGCGCGTTTCACCATGCTCGGCGTCGAACCCCTGCAGTCATGGGGCGATCTGGGCAACGGCTATGTCCATGCACGGTTGGCGCATGGCATGGGCACGGTCGATGTGCTGGCGGATTTCGATTTCATCGGCAATGCGCAACTCCAGCAACCCGCGTCGCGCGCATTGGCCCGGCAGTTGCTGCAGCCCGGCTGGCGCGCTGGCAACGTGCACCTGGTCTACGCGGCCAGCATGCCTGCGCTGTGGCGGCTGGTGCTGGACAACGCCTGGATGGCGTGGCTGCCGTGGTTGCTGGGCCTGTGCGCGTGGCTGTGGATGCGCATGCAGCGATTCGGGCCACGCCTGCCATCGCCCGAACCCGCACGCCGTGCGCTGCTCGAACACGTCCAGGCCAGCGGCGAACACCTGTGGCGCTACGGCCGCGCAGCAAGTTTGTACATGGCCGTGCGCGAGGTGTTCATGGCGCGACTGCGCCGCCGCGATCCGCTCGCCGCTGTCCTCGATGGCGCCGCGCAGGCCAGCGCCATCGCCCAACGCACCGGTGTTGGCGTGGCCGAGGTTGCGCGCGCCCTGCAAACGCCAAGGCCCGGTGACGGCAAGGATTTTGTGTCCCGCATCGCCACACTTCTCCAGTTGAGACAACGACTATGACCACGCCATCCACGCCCACGCCCACGCCCACGCCATCGCCATCGCCATCGCCATCGCCATCGCCGGCAACGGCAACGGCAGCGCTGCCCGCCCCGATCACCGGCGACGCCCTCGCCACGCGCATTGCCCTGGTGCGCGATGAAGTCGGCAAGGCCTTCATCGGCCAAGCCGACGTGCTCGACCAGATCCTCGTGGCGTTGCTCGCCGGCGGCCATGTGCTGATCGAAGGCGTGCCCGGGCTTGGCAAGACGCTGCTGGTACGCGCCCTGGCACAGGCCTTGGGATGCCAGTTTGCGCGCGTGCAGTTCACCCCTGACCTGATGCCCAGCGATGTCAGCGGCCATGCCGTCTACGACCCCAAGACCGAGGCGTTCGTGGTGCGGCGCGGACCGGTGTTCACCAACCTGCTGCTGGCCGACGAGATCAATCGCGCGCCGGCGAAAACGCAGTCGGCGCTGCTGGAAGTGATGCAGGAGCGCCAGGTCACCATCGAGGGTGCCAGCTTCATCCTGCCGCCGCCGTTCATGGCGCTGGCCACGCAAAACCCGATTGAACAGGAAGGCACGTATCCGCTGCCCGAAGCGCAGCTGGATCGTTTCCTGCTCAAGGTCCTGATCGATTATCCATCGCAGGCCGACGAGGCGCGCATGGTCGCCGCCGTCATTGCCGGACGCACCGCTGCCGACTTCGACCTGTCCCAGGTCGCACAGGTGTTGTCCAACGACGACATCGTGGCGATGCAGCTCGGCACCGCCGCGGTCACCGTCGATGATGCGGTGGTCAAATACGCGGTGCGCATCGTCGCGGCGACGCGTAAATGGCCGGGCATCGCACTGGGCGCAGGCCCGCGTGGCAGCCTGGCCCTGATCCGTGCGGGCCGCGCGCAGGCGGTGCTGATGGGCCGCGATTTCGTCACCCCCGACGACCTGCGCGATATCGCCAAACCGGCCTTGCGTCATCGCATCGCCCTGGCGCCGGAACTGCAGATCGAAGGCCAGGATGCCGACCAGGTGTTGCACGCCTTGCTGGCCAAGGTGGAAGCGCCGCGACAGTGAGCGCCGTCGTCGTCCAGCGCAACACGCAGCCGCGACCGGCACCCACGCTGGTGGCGGTGTTGGTGCTGTGGGGTGGCGTGGGCGTGGCGGCGAGTTTCGATCGATTGCCGATGTCGACATGGTCGATGTTCGGCGCGGCGATCGCCTTGCTGGCGATCATCGACCATTGGCGACTGCGCCGGCGCGCGACGCCGGAGATCGTGCGCGAAATCCCCGAAGCCCTGCCGATCGGCATCGAGCGCGATGTCAGCCTGCATCTGGAATCGGGCCCGCATCGCCAGCGCGTCGACGTATGCGATCTGTATCCCGGTGGCTGGGAGGCGCAAGGCCTGCCGCGACGACTGCAGCTGCCCGCGCGGACCGTATCAAGCGTGCGCTATCGGCTGCGTCCGACGGCGCGCGGTGATTTTTCGTTCGAGGGCGTGCAGCTGCGCCTGCTGTCGCCGCTGCGCCTGTGGCGGCAATCACGTATTGCCGGGGTGCCGCAGCGGGTGCGCGTGTTCCCCAATTTCGCGCCGTTGACACGCTTTGCGTTGCTCAGCGCGGAGCAGGCCTCGCGCATGGTCGGCGCGCACATCAAGCGCCGCCGCGGCGAAGGCACCGACTTCCACCAGATGCGCGAATACCGCGTCGGCGACAGCCTGCGCCAGATCGACTGGAAGGCCACCGCGCGCGCCCGCAAGCTGATCTCGCGCGAGTACCAGGACGAAAAAAACCAGCAGCTGATCGTGGTGCTTGATACCGGCCGGCGCATGTTGGCGCGTGACGGTGCGCTCGCGCATTTTGATCATGCGCTGGACGCATCGTTGCTGGTGTCGTATTTGGCGCTGCGCCAGGGCGACGCGGTGGGTTTGTTCGCGACCGGCGGCGAGCAGCGCTGGGTCGCCCCGCAACGCAGCCTGGGCGCGATCGACACCTTGCTGCGCGCGAGCTACGACCTGCAGCCCTCGCCGGTGGCGACCGATTACCTGGCCGCCGCCACCGAACTGTCGCGGCGCCAGCGTCGGCGCGGGCTGCTGATGCTGGTCACCAATTTGCGCGACGAGGACAGCGAGGATTTGCTGGCCGCCGTGCGGATGTTGCAACGGCGGCATCTTGTCGTGGTGGCCAGCTTGCGCGAGCGCGCCATCGACGAAGCCCTCGATGGCCCTGTCGATGGCCTCACCGATGCGCTGCGCGCCAGCGCCGCGGCGCGCTACCTCGGCCAGCGCGCCGCCGTCCACGATGCCTTGCGCAACCACCGCGTGATGGTGCTCGACGTGACCTGTGAGCAGTTGCCCGCGGCGCTGGTCGAGCGTTACCTGGCGATCAAGCGCGACGGAATGCTGTAGCCCGGGGCGACGTCGCCGACGGCCTTCCCCACACATCGTAAGAGCGGCTTCAGCCGCGAGCGTTTTCGCGTCCCAGGAAGAAACCAGCAGCAGCCCGCCGAAGCCACATCGTAGGAGCGGCTTAAGCCGCGAGCGTTTTCGTGTCCCCAGGAGAAACCAGGAGCAGGCCGCCGAAGCCACATCGTAGGAGCGGCTTCAGCCGCGAGCGTTTTCGTGTCCCAAGAAGAAACCAGCAGCAGCCCGCTGCAGCCACATCGTAGGAGCGGCTTAAGCCGCGAGCGTTTTCGTGTCCCAAGAAGAAATCAGCAGCAGGCCGCCGAAGCCACATCGTAGGAGCGGCTTCAGCCGCGAGCGTTTTCGTGTCCCAAGAAGAAACCAGGAGCAGTCCGCTGCAGCCGCTCCCGCAAAAGCAGGCTGCCTCGATCAGTCCGCTGTCACCAGCAGTGCGTCGCGGTCGCGCAGCGCTGCATAGGCGTCGCCGGTGTGTGGACGCACGCCGTGCCAGAGCTCGAAACTTTCAGCGGCCTGTTCGACCAGCATGCCAAGGCCATCGATGGCCTCGCGCGCCTGCGCAGCGCGCGCCCACGCCAGGAACGGGATTGCCGCCTCGCCGTAGCTCAGGTCCACGCAGGCCGTGCGTGGGCCGACCAGCGAGGTTGGCAGCGTTGGCAGGCCGCCGTGGCGCGCAGCCGAGGTGGCGTTGATGATCAGGTCGAACTCGCCAAGCGCGGGCAGGTCATCGAAATAACGTGAGCGCACCTGCTTGGGCAGGCCGAGGGTGTCCACCAGTGCGTCGGCGCGCGCGCCATTGCGGTTGACGATGAACAACGCACCGATCCCGGCATCCAGCAACGCGGGCGCAATGCCGCGCGCGCCGCCGCCAGCGCCGAGCAGCAGCGTGCGACGTTCGCGCAGGTCCAGGCTGTGGCGATCGGTCAGGTCGCGCATCAAGCCGATGCCATCGGTGTTGTCGCCGCGCCAGCCATCGCCGTCGCGGATCAGGGTGTTGACCACGCCGGCACGCCGGGCGCGGTCGCCGATGCTCGTGCACAGGGCCATCGCGGCTTCTTTCAGGGGCAGGGTGACGTTGGCGCCGCTGCCGCCGTCATCGCCGAAGCGTTGCAGCGAGGCGGCGAAATCCTCCGGCCTGGTGTCGATGGCCACGTAGTCCAGCGCGATGCCGGCCTGCTTGCCGAAGCGTGCGTGGATGCGCGGCGACAGCGAATGTGCAACGGGATGACCGAACACGGCATGATGGGCGATGCTGGTAGTGGACATGGACACCTCGACTAGACTGCGTGCGGAATAAGGAGGCGCGAACGATGCAATCTCGAACGCGGAATCGATGCGCAATGGCACTGATGGCGAGTCTACTCTGCGGCGCTGCATGCGCTGCGTTGTCGGAATTCGGTATCGAGGGCATGGCCGTGGTGTCGACGCCGAACAACGAAGTGCGTGCCAGCGTGAGTCGCGATGGCCAGCGCATCGTCTGGGGCAGCACCGACCGCGCGGGCGGCGCAGGCGCGTGGGACCTGTGGCAGGCCAGCTTGCACGATGCGCGCTGGTCCGATCCGCAGCCGCTGTCGATCAACTCCGCGGCCAATGACTTCGATCCGGTGTTCAGCGCCGATGGCCACTGGCTGTATTTTTTCTCCAATCGCGACGGCGGAATCGGCGGCGATGACCTGTATCGCGCGCAGGTTCTGGTTGACGGCGGTTTCGGCGTGCCGCAGCACCTCGGCGCGGGGGTCAACGGCAGCGGCGACGAATGGGCGCCGACGCCCAGCGCCGACGGCACGCAGCTGATGTTCTCCAGCAACAGTTTTGGCGGTGCCGGCCGCCACGACCTGTTTGTCGCGCACTGGGATGGACAGGCATTCGTCGACCCGCAGCCGGTGCCGGGCATCAACACGGTCGATGACGAGTTCGACGCCGCCTGGCTTGGCGACGGCAAAGCGATCGTGTTCGCGCGCTCCACCGATGTCGGGAAGGCACCGATCCGGCTGATGTTGGCGCAATGCAATGGCGAGGCGTACACGGATGCGCAGCCGCTGCTGCTGTCGTTCAACACCGCCGATGGCACGACGCTTGGCCCGGTCGTGGACCTGTCGAAACCGAGCGAACTGATGGTCAGCGGTTCGGCGAAATCACCCAGGGCCGGCAAGCTGGATATCTACCGCATGCGTGCGCCGACGGTGACCGGTAAACCCGGCTGCCTGTAGCAGCGCTGTCGCTTGATAAGGGCGTGGGCGCGATGAAGCATTACCGGTAAAGCCATCGCGCCCATGGGGCGCTCCTACAAAACCGTAGGTCGGGGCTACGCCCCCGACGCCGCGGATTCCGCGCGGTGCTTACGCGTCGCGCAGCCAGCGGGCTGCATCGAGCGCGAAGTAGGTCAGCACGCCATCGGCGCCGGCGCGCTTGAAGCCGGTCAGCGCTTCCAGCGTGCATTTGCGCTCGTCGAGCCAGCCATTGGCGGACGCGGCTTTCAGCATCGCGTACTCGCCGCTGACCTGGTAGACGAACGTCGGCACGCCGAATTCGTCCTTGACCCGGCGCACCACGTCCAGGTACGGCATGCCCGGCTTCACCATCACCATGTCGGCGCCTTCCTCCAGGTCGAGTGCGACTTCGCGCAGCGCCTCGTCGGAATTGGCCGGGTCCATCTGGTAGGTCGCTTTATCGGCCTTGCCCAATGCGCTGGCGCTGCCGACCGCGTCGCGGAACGGGCCGTAGAAGGCGCTGGCGTATTTGGCGGCGTAAGCGAGGATGCGGGTGTGGATGAAACCGTCCTGCTCCAGCGCGCTGCGGATCGCGCCGATGCGCCCGTCCATCATGTCGCTGGGCGCGACCACGTCGACGCCGGCGCGGGCGTGGCTGAGTGCCTGCTGCACCAGCGCCTCGACGGTTTCGTCATTGATGACGTAACCGCTGTCGTCGATCAGGCCGTCCTGGCCGTGCGTGGTGTACGGATCGAGCGCCACATCGGTGATCACGCCGAGTTCGGGGAAGCGCGATTTCAAGGCGCGGACTGCGCGCTGGCACAGGCCGTCGTCGTCCCAGGCCGCACGGGCATCGAGCGATTTGGCCCCCGGTGCGGTAACCGGGAACAGCGCCAGTGCGGGGATGCGCAGCTCGCTGGCGGCCTCGCCGATACGCAGCAGTTCGTCGATCGACACGCGCTCCACGCCGGGCATCGAGGACACCGCGACGCGGCCGGCCGGTTCGTGCACGAAGACCGGGTAGATCAGGTCATTAGTGGTGAGGACGGACTCGCGCATCAGCCGCCGCGAGAACTCATCGCGACGCATCCGTCGCGGGCGCACGTAGGGATAACTCATGGGGTCATGATACGCCCTGCAATTGGGCACCTGCGCCGCGCCGCGTGCCTGGACGCCGTCGCCAGCGTGGCCTGCCCGCAGGTGGCGCCGGTTTGAAACCCGGCGCGCGATGCGCCGGGCGTGCTGCGCGCAGCCACGACCTGCCGCGCGGGTTCGCTCAGATGATGCCGCCACCCAGGGTCAGGCGGGCGACCGCAACCACGATCACCAGTCCATTGAGCAGCAGGCCGGTCTTGGCGCGGCCGCGGTTGACGGGCGAGGTCAGGGCGATGCCGATCGCGGCGATGACCGCGCCGACGGCGGCAAACGGGATCAGGAACCAGTTGCCCCAACCGAGCAATGGAATAAGGGCCACGACCATCCAGATCATCGCCACGATGCCCCACAGCAGGCTGATCAATCCCATGCAAGCTCTCCCGGAACAGGTGCGGACGAGGGTGTCCGTGACCACAGGATGTGGGCGGCGCTGCGCAGGTTCAAGCGCCCGGGTCTGGTTTGAGCGTCGTCAACACGAACAAGGCGCGGGTCGCGGGCCATGCACTCAAACCGCGCCATGCACGCCATCGATTTCCACCGCCAGCTCGCGTCGACAAATCGCCGCGTGCAGCAACACGCGCGGCACGTCGCTGCCGAGGCGACGGTCGAGGGCTTCGGCGACGATGGCCATGTCGGCGTGGTCGCGGACATAGACTTTCAGCCGCGTCCCCGGACCGAACTGCGCTGGCAGCGCCGGTTGCTGCGCGCGCGCCGCGCCGATCAGGGCGTCGAAATTGGCGAAGGTCTCGTCGAGCTGTGCAAGCAGTTCGCCGTCGTGCTGCGAGGCGTGGCCGACCACGCTGGCGGTGCCCGACAGCAGCAGCGGCATGGCGCTGCCGGGCGGCGGCAGCATGGCGCGGGCAAAGCTGGGTTGCTGCCGGCCGTACTGGCGCGGGTAGCGGTAGGCGCTGACCTGACGCGGGTTCTCGACCGGCACGCCCGGTGTACGCGCCGCCAGCCAGTACACCTGGATCACGCGGGCGTCGTCGCAGCGGCCGATGGCCGTGGCGGCTGGCAGCGTCTGTGCATCGAAATCACCCAGCCCGCGCGCGCGGCCGACGCAGAATTCGCGATAGCGTTCACTGTCGCCCTGGCCCAGGGTGATCGCGTCGAGGTAGTTCCAGATGCGCAGCAAATGCGGGGTATCGCTACCATCGATGAAGTCGACCATTCTCGCGTAGGCATGGGCGGCAGCGTCCTCGATGCCGGACGTGCCGTTGATCGTGAACGGTGTCTCGTCGACTTCGATCGCCCCGAACATCAGTTGCCCGTCGGTCGACCAGCAGATGCCCTCGTCGCGGCCGCTGCACACCGGCGCATTGGCGGACCAGACTTCATACGGCGAGGTGTCGGTCGATGCATCCCGGTGCGGTTGCAGCGGCACGCGCAGGTAGCGCGGATCGTCGCAGTGCGGCGCGTCGCCGAAACCGAGTACCGCCAGGACGTCGTCTTTGGCCAGCAGCGATGCCGGCGATGCGGCGTGCACGTAGTCCACCTGCAAGCGCGGCGGCGGGGCGCCATGCGTGGGTGGGGAGGATGCGGGGCGGCTCATGGCTTGCCCGCGTGCAGGGTTTCGCCCTCGAAGCCCTGGCGCATTTGGCGTCGGCGCAGCCACCAGCTGCGCAGCGCGCGGGGCGCCATGCCCACGGCGGTGGCGGCGTAGATCACGCGAAACACGCGCAGGCGGCGACGCACGCCCGGGGAATCGAACACATCACCGGCCAGCATGGCGACCACGGCTTCCTCGATTTGCAGGTAATTCTTGGGATTGGCGAACAGATGTTTCATGGTCGGCGAAGTGAAGCGATAGATGAACCACTTGAATACGTCCAGGCCACGGTTGAGCTTGCGCTCCATGGCGCGCTGCAGGCTGGTTTCGCGGGCGGGATCGCGCAACGCCCCATCCACCGCCGCAGCGCCCTGCTCGGCGCTGTGCATGCCCAGATACACCCCCGACGAGAACATCGGGTCCACGAAATTGTAGGCGTCGCCGACCATCAGCCAGCCCGGCCCGGCCATGCGCGTGCATTCGTACGCGTAATTGCCGGTGACGTGGATGGGCGCGACGCGCTGGGCGCCGGCCATGCGCTCGACGATCTCCGGCACGTCGGCCAGCGTGCGCAGCAGGAAACCCTCGCTGTCACCGTTGCGGGTCTTCAGGTGCTCCGGATAACACACCGCGCCGACGCTCATTTCGGCATCGGGCATCGGGATCAGCCAGATCCAGCCCTGCGCGTGGCGATAGATGCTGACGTTGCCGGCGTCGTTGCCGGGCCGTCGCTGCACGCCGCGGTAGTGGCTGAACACCGCCGCCGACTGGTGGCGCGGGTTCTTGCGCTTGAGCTTGAGCTTGCCGCCAAGGAAGGCATCGCGGCCGCTGGCATCGACCACGTAGCGCGGGCGAAACACCAGCGCCCCCTCCGCGCTGCTCGCATGCACGGTGCCTGGACGGCCCGTGGCATCGAACTCGATGCGCTCGACCCTGACGTTCTCGCGTGCATCCACGCCATGCTCGCGGGCGTGCTCGAACAGCATCTGGTCGAACTGTTCGCGCTTGACGTGGTAGGCGTGCGGAAACTTGACCTCGAACGCGCGGGTGAAATCAAAGGTGTTGTAACCGCCCTCTTCACGCGGGAAATCGGCGCCGCGCTTGAGCACGCCGATCGCGTGGACCTTGTCGAGCACGCCCAGGCGCTCGAGGATCGGCATGTTCATCGGCAACAGCGATTCGCCGATGTGGAAACGTGGGTGCCGGTCTTTTTCCAGCATCGTCACCCGCCAACCCCGGCGCACCAGCAGGGTGGCGATGGTGCTGCCGGCCGGGCCGCCACCGATCACCAGCACGTCGGTGTCGACCACCGCCGGTGGGATGGTCGTGCCGATAGTCGCCTGTCGGGCGGCGGGATTCGTTGTCATCCTGATTGCGGATCCTGATGGTGGAAAACCCGATATTCTAGCCGCTGCCCCGACGCCAGTTGCGTGCAGCGCCGTGATGCTGGATCGTTGCGGCAGGTTGTATCGGTCCGCTGCGTTGTCTCGCCTTGCCGCGACCGGTTCATTTTCATTTTTCCCGCTACCCCCGTACTGTCCCCGCGCTGCCGCCAGGCCGCCGGAAGACCACGACCATGACCAGAGAAGCCCTGATGCCGTTGCAAACCGATGCCGAGCGCGAACTTGCCCAATTGCTGGTCGAAAGCCTGAACCTGGAGGATGTCGCTGCCGACCAGATCGATCCGGAGGCGCCGTTGTTCAACACCGGGCTGGGCCTGGATTCGATCGATGCGCTTGAACTGGCGCTGGCGATCAGCACGCAATACGGCTTCCAGCTGCGCTCGGACAACGACGAGAACCGCACGATCTTCGCCTCGCTGCGCGCGCTGTCGGCGCACGTCCAGCAAAATAAAGTCGGCGCTTGATCCTCGCCGTCCAGGCGCTGCTGGCGCTGGCCTACACGGTGCTGGCGCATACCGCCAGCGCGCGCGATGACGAGCGCATCGCCGCGGCCGCGCTGGTGGTGCTGGCGGTGATGCTGACTGTGGCGCCGATGGCGCGACGGCGTGCGTGGGCGTTCGCGCTGCTGCCGCTGTTGCTGGCCGGGGTGGTCGTGGTGTACCGCGCCGGACCGGTGGCAGTGCCGGTACTGCTGGTGCCGGTGGCGTTCGTGGCGATGGTGTCGTGGTGGTTTGGCCGCAGCCTGCGCGCCGGGCAGGTGCCTTTGATCACCCGCATCGTCGCCGAAATTGAACACACCCCGGCGCCGATGATGGCCACGGATTTGCGCGATTACACCCGCAAGTTGACGGCGGCGTGGGCATGGCTGCTGGCAGCCTTGGCGCTGGTGAACCTGGCGCTGGCGTTGATCGCAGTGCCTGATGGCTTGCTGGCGCAATTGGGCTGGCATGCGCCGCTGACGGTCACGCAGACGCAGTGGTCGTGGTTTGCCAATTTATGCAACTACGGCATCGTGGGCGGGTTTTTCTTCATCGAATACCACACGCGCAAGCGCCGATTTCCCGGACGCTACCGCAATTTCTTCGATTTCCTGCGCAGCCTGGCCAGCCTGGGGCCGGCGTTCTGGAAGGATTTCCTGCGCTGAGATCGCGGGTGCGCGCCGTTTTGCGGCGTGTTCGGCAGCGTCGATCAGTGCATCGGCGAAGGCTTCTGACCATCTCGCATCACCGCTTGGGTATTCTTTGCAGCGTGCAGCCTTCCGCCCACCCCATCGACCTGCCATCGTCACCGCCCCGTCGGCGGGAGGCGATGCGCTACGCGTGGATGGCGTTCAATGCCGCGCAATTTTGCTTCACCGCGCTGTGGACGGCCGGGCTGATGGGCGTGGCGATGCTGCTGTTTGTCGCCACGCGCAATCGCCGCCGGTTGCTGCGCATGGCGTCGCGTTGCTGGGCGCCGGGGTTGCTGTGGGGCGCCGGCGCACGCCTGCGCATCGATGGGCTTGAACGCGTCGACTGGTCGCGCAACCATGTTTTTGTCGCCAACCACCAGTCGATCATCGACATCTGTGCGCTGTTCCGCGCGGTGCCGGTACCGCTGCATTTCCTGCTCAAGCAGGAGATGACCCTGATGCCACTGGTGGGTGCGTATGCCAAGGCGATGGGCATGGTCTTCATCGACCGCAGCGATCGGCGCGCGGCCAGGGCGTTCCTGCGGCAATCGGCGCGATTGGTCCGCGATGGCGCAAACCTGTGCATCTTTCCCGAGGGCACGCGCAGCCGGAACGGCGAGGTGGGTGAATTCAAGCACGGCGCCTTCCAGGTGGCGATCGATGCCGGCGCCGAGGTCGTGCCGGTGGCGATCCACGGCTCGGGCAAGGTGCTGCCCGCGCAAGGAGTCTTCTGCGTGCGGCCGGGCACGATCCGGGTGAGCTTCGGCTCCCCGCTGGCCACGCGCACCGCGACCGGCCCGGCCGACCGACAGGTGTTGGCCCGCCAGGCGCATGCCTCGGTGCTTGCCATGCTGGCGCGGGCGGATGACGCGCGCGCATGAGCATGGAATTTTGTATTGCCGCCGATCACCCGGCGCTGCCGGGGCATTTCCCGGGACATCCCATCGTGCCGGGCGTGGTGATCCTCGACCACGTGCTGGCGGCGATCGAATCGGTGCATGGGCCGCTCGCCGGGCTGCGGTTGCCGCGGGTTAAATTCGTGCAGCCGCTGCTGCCCGGACAGGTCGCGCGCATTGAACTGGACGTCATCACCACCGACGTCATCGCGCCCGATGCCATCGCATCGGATGCGATCGCACCGGATGACATCGCGCGGGACGTCGGCGCGAAATCCGCCGGAAATCAGCGTGCGCTACGCTGGCGTTTTCGCGTGTTGCGCGATGCCCAGCTGTTGGCCAGTGGCGAGGTAGTGCCGGCATGAGTGCCGACGCCAGCAAGCTCGGCGACAGCAAGGCCGACTGGAAACAACGGCGCGAAGGTGGAAGCCCGCTGGCGCTGTGGCTGATCCGCGCGATCGGTCGTTACGGCGGGCGCGGGTTTGCGCGGCTGTGGCTGTATCCGATCACGGCGTATTTCCTGCTGCGTCGTGGTGATGAACGCCGCGATTCGCGCGCGTACCTGGGCCGCGTGCTGGGCCGACGGGCGACCCTGCTTGAAGTCGCGCGCCACATCCATACCTTTGCCGCCACCATCCTGGACCGGGTGTTCCTGCTGGGCGGTGAAACCAGCCGTTTCGAGGTCAGCGTGCAGGGACTGCCGGCGCTGCACGCGCAGATCGACCGCGGCCGCGGCGTGCTGCTTTACGGCTCGCACCTGGGCAGTTTCGAGGTGCTGCGGGTGCTGGCGCAGCAGCGCCCGGACTATACGATCCGGGTGGTGCTCGACAAGGCGCACAACCCGGCGATGACGCAACTGCTCGATACGCTCAACCCGCAGATCGCCAAGGGCGTGATCGACGCCAGCCAGGACGGTCCAACGCTGATGCTGGCGATCAAGCAGGCCGCCGACGAAGGTGCGTTGGTCGCACTGCTGGTCGATCGCACCCAGCCCGGCGCGCCCAGCCAGCCTGCGATGTTCTTTGGCGCGCCGGCGCAATTCCCATCCGCCCCCTGGCTGATGGCGGCCGTGTTGAAGCTGCCGGTATCACTGGGCTTTGGCCTGTATCGTGGCGGCAACCGCTACGATCTGGTGTTTGAAACCTTCAGCGACGAGGGCATCGTGCTGCCTCGCCCGCAGCGTGCGGCCGGAGTCGCCGCGCTTGTCCAGCGCTATGCCTCGCGGCTGGAGCATCACGCGCGTAACGCGCCATACAACTGGTTCAATTTCTATGATTTCTGGAACAACGCCCATGACCCCCTGCATGCCGCGCCCGACGTTGCCAACCAAGCTGCTGCCCCTGCTGCTGCTGTGCCTGGCGGCGCCGACCTGGGCGGCCCCCCAACCGCAGGCCAATGAGACGCCTGTCCTCAACGTCCAGGCCGCCGATCCAGGCGCCAGGATCGACAGCGACTGGGTGCTGCGCATCCTCGCGCGGCCGGCACCGATGCGCACCAACTTCGTCGAGTTCCGCGCCTCGCGCCTGTTGAAGGAGCCGCTGCGCCTGTCCGGCGAATACCAGCGTCCCGACGAGGCCACGCTGGTGCGCCAGGTGCGCGCGCCATATGTCGAAACCACGACGATCACCAGCGGCAAGACCGCTGCAGATCCCACCGGCGTGGGCCAGGCAACGATTGCCCGCGCCGGCAAGCCAGGCCGCACGTTTTCGCTGTCGCGCGCCCCGGAATTGGCGGGGTTGCAGGCCAGTTTCGGTGCCCTGCTGTCGGGTGACCGCGCCATGCTCGAGCACTATTACCGCATCGACACCGAAGGCGTGCGCCGGCAATGGACGATGACGCTGTCACCCAGGTCCGCGCAGCTGGCCGACAAGGTGCGCGATATCAAGCTGTACGGACAGGGCATCGAACTGCGCTGCATCGAAACGCGTCCGCGCAAGGGCGACGTGCAGCGCACCCTGCTTGCAAGCGCGGCGCGCGCGGCCCATGACATCGCCGGCGCCGACAAGCTGGTCGCGCTCTGCCGCGGCGACAGCAGCTCGCCCCAAAACAGCGCACCTCAAGGCACCACGCCTCCTGGCACCGCGCCCAAAAGCACCACGTCCAAAAGCAACGCGCTGCGATGACATCGACCAAACGCATGGCGCTGGCGCTGCTGTGGCTGGCGCTGCTGGCCATTGCAGGCTGCTGGATCGGCCCGCATCTGCATCTCAGCGGAGACCTGCGCAAATTCATGCCCGACGCGGAAACCCCCGCGCAGAAATTGCTGATCGATGAGCTCGGCGAAGGTCCGGGCTCGCGCCTGCTGCTGGTGGCGCTGTCCGGGGCCGATCCACAAACGCTGGCCGCGCAATCACAGGCACTGCGCGCCGCCCTGGCGCGCGACGACAAGTTCTCGCTGGTGGCCAATGGCGATACCGGCCTGGAGGCGATCCCCGAGCGCCTGCGTCCGTATCGGTACCTGCTGTCGCCAACGCTCGATACGCAGCGCTTCGACAGCGCCTATCTGTCCGAGGAGCTCGACGCGCGCCTGCAGGATCTCGGCTCGCCCGCAGGCGAACTGATCGAGCCGCTGGTCGGCAGCGATCCGACCCTGGAAACGCTCAAGGTCGCCGAGGCCCTGCAGCCCAGGAACGCACCGCAGCGCCTGCATGGGGTGTGGTTCGACAAGGCCGGCCGACGCGCGCTGCTGGTCGCGCAAACCAACGCTGCCGGGTTTGACCCCAATGGACAAAAATTCGCCGTCGATGCAATCCATGCCGCGTTTGACCATGTGCGCGGCGACTCCGGCACCTCGATGCTGCTCACCGGCCCGGGCGCGTTTTCGGTCGAGATCGGCGGGCGCACCCAGGCCGAGGCGCAGTGGATCGGCAGCCTCGATACGATCGGATTGATCCTGCTGCTGATCGTCGCGTATCGCAGCTGGAAGATCCCGCTGCTCGGCGTGTTGCCGCTTGCCAGCGCTGGACTGGCGGGTCTTGGGGCGGTGGCGCTGTTGTTCGATGGCGTGCACGGGATCACCGTCGCATTTGGCTTCACCTTGATTGGCGTGGTGCAGGATTACCCGATCCATTTGTTCAGCCACCAGCGTCCGGGCGTGTCGCCGCAAGACAACGCGCGAGCGCTGTGGCCGACGCTGGCGGTGGGCGTGGTGTCGACCTGCATCGCCTACGTCACCTTCCTGTTTTCCGGCGTCGATGGCTTGCAGCAGCTGGCGGTGTTCACCATCGCCGGATTGGCGGTCGCGGCGCTGTCGACCCGATACCTGTTGCCGCCATTGATCGACCCGGCGCCGCGTGATGTCGCCGATTCACGCCTGCTGGTCAAGACGTGGACGTGGCTCGAACGCCTGCCACGTCCGCGCTGGTCGTTGCTGGTCTTCGCGATCCTCGCGGTGGCCGGGATTTTCCTGGCGCCCGGCGAATTCTGGCAAAACGACCTGTCGAAACTCACCCCGGTGCCGCCGAAGTCATTAGCCCAGGACGCTGACCTGCGCGGTGAACTCGGCGCGCCCGACGTGCGCTACGTCATGACCCTGTCCGGACGCGATGCCGAGACCGTGCTGCAAGCCAGCGAACGCCTGCGCCCGGCGCTCGATGGCCTCGTCGCCGAGCGCGCCATCGCCGGCTACGACATGGCCGCGCGCTACCTGCCCAGCGCGGCGGTGCAGCGTGCGCGCCAGCAACGTTTGCCCGATGCCGCCACGCTGCACGATGCGCTGGATCGCGCGGTCGCTGCGAGTGCCTTCCGTGCCGATGTGTTCGGTGATTTCATCGCTGATGTCGCCACTGCGCGACAGGCGCCGCCGCTGAGCCGCGATGACCTTGCCGGAACGCCGCTGGCCAGCAGCGTCGACGGCCTGTTGCGCACCGGCGATGGCCATGCCACTGCCTTGGTGTCGCTCAACGGACTGCACGATGCCGCCGCCGTCGCACGCACCGCCCAGGCCAATGGCGCGCAAGTGCTTGACATGAAAGCCGCTTCGGAATCGCTGGTGGTCGCCTATCGCAGCCGCGTGCTGGCCGCGCTTGGCATCGCCGCGTTGCTGCTGGCCGCGACGGTGTGGATCGCCCTGCGTTCGCCGCGTCGGGTGTGGCGGGTGTTGCTGCCGATGGCGCTGACCACTCTGGCAATCCTGGCGATCCTGCGCCTGTGCGGCGTCGAGCTGACCTTGTTCCACCTGGTCGCCTTGATCCTCGCCGCTGGACTGGGCCTGGATTACGCACTGTTCTTCGATTACGCCGGCGATGATTACGCCGACCAGCTGCGCACCCTGCACGCGATGATCGTTTGCAGCCTGATGACCCTGCTGGTGTTCACGCTGCTGGCCCTGTCGTCGATCCCGGTGCTGCGAGCGATCGGCAGCACGGTGGCGATTGGCGTGTTCGGAAACTTCGTGCTGGCGCTGCTGATATCGCGAAGCCCGGTAGTGCGACATGTTTCGTAGGAGCGGCTTCAGCCGCGAGCTCTTCATCTGATATCGCGAAGCCCGGTGGTGAGACATGCTTCGTAGGAGCGGCTTCAGCCGCGAGCTCTTCATCTGATATCGCGAAGCCCGGTAGTGCGACATGTTTCGTAGGAGCGGCTTCAGCCGCGAGCTCTTAATCGGGTAGGCGATGGCTTTGTGGAAGCGACCGA
>JBBSST010000045.1:0-20645 GCA_038241735.1 Lysobacterales bacterium | reverse complement strand
GGGTCTTCGGTAAAAGCTCGCGGCTGAAGCCGCTCCTACAACAACAGGAGAAACCGTCAGCTGTCGCCTTCGCCCGGCAACGCTTCGCGCAACAGGTTGTCGATGCGCTCGCCACGGTCGACCGAATCGTCGTAATGGAAATGCAGTTCCGGCACGTGGCGCAGGTTTACCGCGCGCGCAAGCCGATAGCGCACTTCCACCGCGACTGCCTTCAACCCCTTCATCGCTTCCTCGGCACGTTCTGGCTGCAGCGCAGTGACGAACACCTTGGCATGGGCCAGGTCACGCGTGACTTCGACATCCGACACGCTGATCGAAGGCAGTCCGTGCTCTTGCACCGCTTCGCGCACCAGCGTGCCCAACTCTCGGCGGAGCTGGGCAGAAACGCGATCGGTGCGATGGAAGGATTTTTGCGCCATAAGTATTTGTGGAATGAAAACCTGGGATTGGAAATCAGGAAACTTGAAATCAGGAAACTGGAAGTGGGAAAACCTGGAGCAAGAGCTGTGCCGCTCCCAGCCCCACTTCCGCCTTACAACGTGCGCTGTACTTCAATGCGCTCGAAGCATTCGATCTGGTCGCCCGGCTGCACGTCGTTGTACTGCTTCACGCCAATGCCGCACTCGGTGCCGTTGCGCACTTCGTCGACGTTTTCCTTGAAGCGGCGCAGCGATTCGAGTTCGCCCTCGAACACCACGGTGTTGTCGCGCAGTACGCGGATCGGCTTGTGGCGCTTGACCACGCCCTCGATGACCATGCAACCGGCCACCGCACCGAACTTGGAGCTGCGGAACACGTCGCGCACTTCGGCGGTACCGATGATTTCTTCGCGGATCTCGACGCCCAGCAAGCCCGACGCCACCTGTTTCACCTGGTCGATCACGTCATAGATGATCGAGAAGTAGCGCAGGTCGAGCTTGTTGGCCTCGATCACCTTGCGTGCCGACGCGTCGGCGCGCACGTTGAAGCCGATGATGGTCGCACCGGAGGTCATCGCCGAATTGGCATCGGACTCGTTGATGCCGCCAACGCCGGAGATGATGGCGTTGATGCGGATCTGCTCGTTCGACAAGCCGGTGAGTGCCTGGCGCAGTGCTTCCACCGAACCCTGCACGTCGGCCTTGATGACCAGGTTGAGGCTAAGCTGCGCCTCGCTCTTGCCCATCTGCGCCATGATGTCTTCCATGCGGTTGCCCGCAGCCTGCACCAGGCGCGATTCACGACGCTTGGCATCGCGCTGCTGGGCGACATCCTTGGCCAGGCGCTCGTCCTGGACCACGACGAAATCATCGCCGGCATCGGGCACGCCCGAAAGCCCAAGCACCTGCACCGGAATCGATGGACCGGCGCTGGCGACCTGTTCGCCGGCCTCGTCGAACAGCACGCGCACACGGCCGTATTGAACGCCGCAGACCAGGTAATCGCCCTTTTGCAGCAAACCCTGCTGTACCAACACGGTTGCGACCGGGCCACGACCCTTGTCGAGCGAGGATTCGATCACCACGCCGGTAGCGCGGCCTTCGGCCACGGCGCGCAGCTCGAGCACTTCGGCCTGCAGCGAGATCGCGTCAAGCAGGGTATCGACGCCCTGCCCGGTCTTGGCCGACAGTTCAACCATCTGCGTGTCGCCGCCGAACTCCTCGGCTACCACGTTCTGGGTGAGCAGTTCGTTCTTGACCCGGCTTGGATCGGCGGCCGACTTGTCGATCTTGTTGATGGCGACAATCAGCGGCACGCCGGCGGCCCTGGCATGTTGCACGGCTTCGATCGTCTGCGGCATGACGCCGTCATCGGCCGCCACCACCAGCACCACGATATCAGTGAGCTTGGCGCCGCGCGCGCGCATCGAGGTGAATGCGGCGTGGCCCGGGGTATCGAGGAAGCTGATGACGCCCTTGTCGGTGGCCACGTGGTACGCGCCGATGTGCTGGGTGATGCCACCCGCCTCGCCGGTGGCGACCTTGGTGCGACGGATGTAATCGAGCAGCGACGTCTTGCCGTGATCGACGTGACCCATGATCGTGACCACGGGCGGACGCACCTGCTTTTCGCCCTGCATCTCCTCGACCCGCGCCAGCAGCACGGTCTCGGCATCGCCTGCATTGGCGTGCACGACCGTGTGGCCAAGCTCCTCGACGACAAGTGCCGCCGTGTCATGGTCGATGCTCTGGGTGATGGTGGCCATCACGCCCATCTTGAACAGCGCCTTGACCACGTCGCCGCCCTTGAGCGCGAGCTTCGACGCCAGGTCTGCCACGGTGATCGCATCGCCAATCGCCACTTCGCGCACGATCGGCGCGGTCGGCTTGGTGAAGCCGGTACCGGTCCGGCTCTGGTCTTTCGACGAACGCTGGTTGCGGGCCTTGGGCCGCACGGTGGTGCGACGCGCACGATCCGCGGGACTCAGATGCAATTTGCCGGCAAAACGAGCGGCAGCGCCGTCGTCATCCTCGACACCCGCGACCATCGCGTGCGAACCACGCGTCTTGTGCTTGGGCGCGCTGGCGCGATCCTCCACGCGCGGCGGGGCCGGCTTGGGATGGCCATGGCCATGCACGGCCGGCTTGCGCGTGGCGCCTTCGTCGTCGTCGCCAGACGCGACCGCCGCCGCCGTGGCGATTTCGGCCGCCGCCCGCAGGCGCTCGGCCTCGGCATCTTCCTTGCGTTTTTTCTCGATGGCCTCATCGGCGCGCTGCTTGTCGCCCTCTGCCAGGCGCTGCTGCTCGGACAGGTTGCGCTGCCTGGATTCCTCCAGCTTGCGCAGGATCTCGGCGTGCTCATCCGCCGGCGACGGCTGCGCAGCACCGGCTTCGCCAGGCTTGAGCATCGTGACCTTCTTGCGCACCACCACCTCGACCGTGGCGCGGTTCTTGCCGCCGCCAACGGTCAGCTCCTGCTTGCGGCTGCGGTTGAGGGTGATCTTCTTCGGTGCAGCCGCATCCTCGGCAGGCTTGTCGGCCTTGCCATGGGTGCGACGCAGGAATCCCAGAAGCTTGACCTTCTCGGTGCTGGTCACGACCTGGTCGGGATCGTTGAAGCTCATCCCGGCCTCGGCCAGTTGCTCCAACAGTTTCTCGACCGGTGCGTTGACCAGTTCGGCCAGCTTGCGGATGGTGGTTTGCTGCGACATTCGGTTTCCGTGTCCTTTTGCGCTGGCCTTGGCCAGCGCTTGATGGATCGATTCTACTGCGATGGAGGTTTCGGGTCGGATGCGGCACCAACGGCGACGCGCTTTCCGATTCCGCTACCTCCTGCCCGCGATCAAGTGAGTCTGCCCAGCATCGCGTGTTTCAATGCGCCATCCATGGCCAGACAGGTGCCTTGCCGGATCGTTTTTCGACCACGGCAGGCGCCTTGAAGGCCCCGTCAGGCGCGGCCACTCACACTTCCCGCTCCAGGCGCGCGATTTCCTCGGCACGCGCGGCGAGAATCAAGCCTGCGGCGCGCGATTCGTCCAGCCCCTCGATACCGAACTCGACGACCTCGTCGGCGCCCAGGTCGGACAGGTCTTCGCTGGTACGCACGCCATGCGCGACGAGTGCAAGCGCGGTCTGTTCATCCATGCCTTCAAGGGCAAGCAGGTCGTCGGCCGGCGCATCCTCGTCGAGGCCTTCTTCAACCGCCAGCGCGTCGTTGAGCAATGAATCACGCGCGCGGCCGCGCAGCTCCTCGACGATGTCCTCGTCGAAACCCTCGACTGCAAGCAGTTCGCCAACCGGGACGTAGGCGATCTCCTCGATCGTGCTGAAACCTTCGGTGACCAGGATGGCGGCGATTTCCTCGTCGACCTCCAGCTTTTCCTGGAACAGCGCACGCGCCCCGGCCTGTTCGGCCTCGGACTTCTCGGCCACCTGGTCCTGGGTCATCACATTGAGCTGCCAGCCAGACAGACGGCTGGCCAGGCGCACGTTCTGGCCGCCCTTGCCGATTGCCTGGGCCAGTCGGTCCTCGGCCACGGCAAGGTCCATCGAATGCTTTTCTTCGTCGACGATGATCGACTGCACTTCAGCCGGCGCCATCGCGTTGATCACGAACTGCGCGGGATTGTCCGACCACAGCACGATGTCAACGCGCTCGCCGTTGAGCTCGTTGGACACCGCCTGCACGCGCGAACCACGCATGCCGATACAGGCGCCGATCGGATCGGTGCGCGTGTCATAGGCGAGCACGGCAATCTTGGCGCGGTCGCCGGGATCGCGCGCGCACGCCTTGATGTCGACCAGGCCCTGGCCTACTTCCGGCACTTCAAGCTTGAACAACTCCATCATGAATTCGGGGGCGGCGCGGCTGATGAACAACTGCGGGCCGCGTGGCTCGGTACGCACGTCGAACAGGTAGCCGCGGATGCGGTCGCCGGCGCGCACGACGTCGCGCGGGATCGCCTTGTCCTTGGGGATGAACGCCTCGGCATTGCCGCCCAGGTCGACGAACACATTGCCGCGCTCCACGCGCTTGACGATGCCGGTGACGAGTTCGCCGATGCGATCCTTCCACGCGTCCACGACCTGCGCACGCTCAGCCTCGCGCACGCGCTGGACGATGACCTGCTTGGCGGCTTGCGCGGCGATCCGGCCGAAATCGACGTTGTCGATCTGTTCTTCGATGTAATCACCCACCTCGGCGCCATCGCTTTCATCGACTGCGTCCATCAGGCGGATCTGCCGATCCGGCGACTCCATCACCACGTCGTCGGCCACCACTTCCCAACGCCGGAACGTCTGGTATTCGCCGTCATTGGGGTCGATGACGACGCGGGTCAGCACGTCCTGTTCGAAGTAGCGCTTCTTTGCAGCCGTGGCCAGCGCCGCTTCGATCGCCTCGAGGATCACGGATTCCGGCACGCCCTTTTCATTGGCGACCGCGTCCACGACCAGCAGAAGTTCCTTGCTCATCTCTTCCTCACTCCGCTCGGGACGGCTGGTCGGCCGTCGGCTTGTTGGTTCGTTTGTCTGTGGGTTTTTTCTTGGCTTGCTTGCCGGGACGCGCATCGCGCCCCGACTTGTCCTGTGCGGGCGCCAGGCCCAGCGCGATCCAGTCCGGGACCAATCGCGCTTTCTCGATATTGTCCACACCCACCACGAAGACGATGCCATCCAGGTCAAGATGGATGCGATCGTCCTCGACGCTGGCAATGGTGGCCTGCAGCCTGCGACGACCGTCCTGCGGCAGCTTCAAGGTCACCTTGACCTGTTCGCCGGCAAACCGCGCGAATTGTGCGGCGGTGAACAGCGGGCGATCCAGTCCGGGCGATGACACTTCGAGCGTGTAGTTGTCGCTGATCGGATCTTCGACGTCGAGCTGCGCGGACACCTCGCGGCTCACCGCCTGGCAATCCTCGATGCCGACGGCGCGCGCATCCTCGTCGGTCGTGGCAGGCATGTCGATATACAAGCGCAGCACGGCGTTGCCGGGCGACGACAGGTATTCGACACCAAGCAATTCAAGTCCCAGGGACTCGATTGTCGGCGCCAGCAACTTCGCGATCTGGACAGCTTTGTCTGTCACCTGGTCCTCGGTTTGCAAAAACGAAAAGGGGCCCGATGGGCCCCTTGTCCGATACCACTGGATTTCGGTGCCGCTGCGCATACCGCGCCTCGGCAAAGCCCGACTCTTCGCAACTGAAAAAAGCCTCCTTGGAGGCTTTTCGTTGCCTGCGAAAAGCTGGTAGCGGGGGCAGGATACGTGCCCTATCTGCCTGATCCCATCTGGATCCGGCTGCCGCGTTCAGGTCGCGAATGATACGGGCGGCCCGTTGAAAGGGCAACAACTGTCCTGTTCAGGCAGTGGAGTCGCCAGCAGCCCCGCATCCCTGCGAAGGCCCGTGCGCTGGATGACCTCGCCGGAGAGTTGCCACTGACCCCGAGGTGTCGCACGTTGCTGGCAGGGCTAGATTGCCGGCAACCGCACGACGTGACCATCAGGCTACTTGGGCGTGTCCTGTAGGGCTATTCCTACCCCTCGATCCGCACCTTGTAACGGGTAGCGCCGCCGGCAACGTCCAGGCGATAGCTGGGCGTGGTCACGTCGCCACTGTTGGGGTCGGCGTTGACCGTCAGCACGGCGCCGGCCGGTTCGAGCACCGTAATCTTGAGCTTGCCGGCCGTGGCCACGTTGCCGGCGATGACCGGCTTGCCCGGGGTGCAGACCTGGAATGTGGCCGCGGTACCGCTGGCGATCGCGAAATCGTCCGTGACCGTCAGCGCGCCGCCGCTGAAATCAAAGCCGCGGCGGTAGGCGGTGATGCTGGCATCGGGATAGACCGGTTTGATGTTGGTGCTGGCCGTGAACTCGCCACCGGAGCCGACGGTCGAGATCTGCAACGTGCAGCCTGCACCGTCTACGCGTTTCTGGCGGAGGGCGCTGCCGCCCCGATCGAAGCGCAGGACGTTGTGTGCGGTCACCGCCTGGTTGATGCCGCTGCGCGAGAAGATATTGGCGGTCACCGTCTGGAAACCACCGGCGTAGAACGTAAACCCGCCCTGCTCTTCATGCGCGTGCGACTGATCAAACGGGCCGGCAATCACGTGCACCGCCTTGGCCTGCGCATCCCATCCGGTGCGCGAGAACAGGTTGCCGGTGCCAGCGGCAAGATAGGTCAGCGCCGCCGGGTCAGTGCCGCCGGGCGTGGCCGAGAACAACGCATTGCGTCGCGCCCAGGTGCGATTGTAGTCAGGCGTCTGCTTTGCGGTCAGCGCCCAGAGGCCGGCGAGCTGGCGTGTGGGCAGGTCGCCCGCCAGCCAGGCGCCGCGCATGATCAGCTCCCGGTGGTATTCCATCAGGTACGGCGTGGACTCGCGCGCAAGGTCCCCGATGGGTGCATAGCGGTCGTGCCCGGGCATGGTCGCGTGGGTCCAGAACGTCACCGAGTCGCGGGCATGGCGGGCGATGCTTGCAGGCACCGCATGACCGCTGTCGCGCCACGCCGCCATGAACTCGAACACCACCTTGGCAGACAGGCCGTAGCCCGTGCCCTCGCGGCTGCCACCGCCGGCCAGGTTGTCAAAGTACGTCGACAGCAGCACAAGGCGATCGTTGCGCATGTAATCAAGCTGCGCCGTGTTGTTGGTCGCCAGACCCCAGTGGATCGTGGCGCTGCAAAAGCTGTAGTAGTAGTTGTTGCCCGGATCGTTGGCGCCCCAGCCGTTGCCGGGATATGCCTTGTCGCCCCATTTGGCATTGGCAAAATCCCACACGTTGCTGATCGCCCGATCGGCGTAGGTGCGCCAGCGCGTGCGCTGCGACTGCGTCGGCGTGCACCACGCATAGGCCATGGCGAGCCCGGAAATCATTGGTCCGATTTCAAGATAGCTGTCGCCGGCAACGGCCGGCTTGTTGCCCGCAGCGATCGCCGCTTCGGCCGCGGCGACTTGCGCCTCTGCCATCGTCAGCGCGAGCTGCCGGTATGGCTCATTGCCCGTGAGTTTGTAGGCAACGGCCGCGTCCTGTATCTGGAAGCCGTAGTTGCGGCCATTGGCAAGCTCACTTTCGACCAGGGCAATCAGTGCCGCATATTCGGGCGAAGCCTTGTCCACGTAGCTGTAATCAATCGCCAGCGTGCCGGTGGGATTGGCCGGCGGATCCACGGGCGGATCCACGGGAGGGTTGACAGGCGGCGTAGCGACTCCGGTAACTTCGATCGTCGTCGACGGCGGCGTCAGCGAATAGGTGCCACTGGCCTTCGCCGCACTCTCGATGGCTTCCTCAAGGTAGTTGTGCTGCGACACCAGCGAACCGTCGGCCCGGGTGAGTCGGTACTTGCCTTTGCGGGTGAGGATCAGGGACATGGGGATTCCTTGGGGGATGGCGCTACAACTGCGCCGGGGTGAAATTGATCGTGCGGTCGTCGACCTGGCCGCTGCTGGTCGTGATGTGGATCGTGACGCTCGCGCCGGCAGTGACTGCGCTCACGCGAACCTTGACCGAGGCGTCATCGCTCGATTGCTTCGTTGCGGTGCAAGCTGTCGGCGTGACGACCACGCTCGCCAGCGTTTCGCCCTCAAGAAATTCAGCGAAGTCGATCGCGTAGTCGCGCACAGCGTCCGGGTCCTGCGCAATCGCAAGACCTGGCTTCCATTGAACGGTGGACATGGCTTACCCCTTGGGGATGCTGATGCGGGAAGGAACAGCCGGCATGCGCGCGGCGGTGATCGTTGGGGCCATGACCACGCCCGTGGTCGTGCGCGGGATGCGGATCGGCACGACTGCGATCGAAGGAATCAGGGCGCCGCTGTAGAACAGGGCCGCATCGACCCCGTAAAGCGCCACAGCGCCTGCGTCGGCGAATAAGCGGGAGCTGCGCTGCCACGTGATCTGCGCGCCGGACAGGGCGTAATTGGCTGCCCCTGCGTCCAGCCTGTAGCCGGTGGCCTGCGTGTACCCAAGCGCGGCGTCGGTGCCCGTCCACGCGAACGCACCCGTGCCGGCGGTCAGAACATAGGCGCCCGCCTGGGCGTACAGCAGGCCGAGGTCCGATCCAGCCAACGCCGCGGCGCCGGCATCGGCTTGCAAGCGGCGATCCGATCGAAGACCCGCATCGGCTCCCGTTGCGCCGTAGGCCCCTGCTGCGGCATCCAGAACCCGCGCAAGCCGCAGGCCGGCATCTGCCGGCGTGAGTGCGTGGGCGCCAGCGCCGGCAGCCAACGCACGCCCAGCGAGCAATGAAGCCGCAGCCCCTGTCGCCGCGAATGACCCCGCGCCGGCATCGAGGCTATAGATGCCGGCTGTCGCATACGTCAGCGTGGCGTCGGCGCCCGTGATCGCGAGAGTTCCGGATGCGGCCGGCATTGCGCGCTTGAACAGCAATCCAGCGGCAGCACCGGTGCGGACAAATGCCCGCGTCGCAGCCAGCAGTGAATATCCCCGCAGCCGGTTCGCCGCCGCACCGGTGAGCGCATAGGTTCCTGCCGCTGCCGCAACCTTGCGCCCGAAGTTCAGCCCGCCATCCGCACCGCTGACGCCAAACGCACCGCCATCCGCCGCAAGCGTGTACGCCGTGGATGCGCCGCCGGCCGTGTACGTCAGCCACACGCACACCTGCGTGCCATATCCGGCGTCAGTGCCAGGCCACGTCGCAGGCGGCGACGACTCGGAGAATGTGCCGTTGGCCATTCTCGCGCTGTTTGCCGGGTAGCCATTTTTGACACTGATCGTGGCGGGATAATTGTTTGCAACCACGCCAAGCCAGTACGAGCCTGCAGCCAACGTAGCCGTCATCGGTATTTCATAGACCGTGTTCGCGGCTGGAATCGGGGTGGTGACCGCAGTGGCGGCACTCACGGCAATGACAGCGCCCGGGCTACCTGCGCTGTCAGTCAACACAATGCCGCGCATGTTCAACGATCCGCTACCATCCGGGCCAAGCCGGAACGATATGGCGGTCACCTCGGCATCTTCGGTCAGCACAAAGAGGCTGATCAGGGCGCGTCCGTTGTCACACGGGAAATCGTTGTCTCCCGCTGCAGTATTGCCAAACGTTGCCACGGTCGCTTTACGCCAGCGTCAGCACGTTTGCACCGAAGTCGACGGTGAACGTTTCACCGTTGGCCATCGTCACGGAAGAACCGTAGTCATACCAGCCGATCAGCTCTTTGCTGGTTGCTGTGTCGTTGTAAAGCGCGACGTACCGGAACGGGCCGACAGCGCCAGTCGCCGACAACACCAGGTCAGTACACACCAGCGCGTAGGTGCCCGAGGTCTGCGCCGATGCCGTGGTCGTGATGTTGCGAGCTGAAAGGTTGGTGTACGCAACCTGCGTCAGGTTGGCCAGCACGGTGTTGCCCGCGACTGGCGCGGTGTTGGTCAGTGCGACGGCAAGCTGGTCGCTTCCAAGGTTATGCACCTTTTCCGCCAAGGCTTCCACGAATGAATTGAACTTGTTGAAAACTGCCATGGTGAAACTCCCGATGATGGGCAGCGGTCGCCGCCGATGGTTGAATTACAGGCCGAGTTCCTGCAGTGCGTCGGCTTGCTGCAGCAATAAGTCCTGCAGTTCCTTTGCTTTGCCCTGCCGGATCCTTTCCAGGCAGCCTTCGTCCCAGCGGTATGCGATGCCGGTGACGGTGTTGTAGACCTTGCCGGCGGTGTTCTTTTCAGCCGGAACCACAGTGACGAGATCGAAATCATCACCCACGGTGCCCGCGTCGTAATCGCCCACGACCCGCACCCAGCCCGGCTGGATGGTGCAGGTGTCGCCCAGTGCAGAACGCGCGATCGTGTGCGATGTGCCGGGCGTGCGCGAGGCAATGCCGTCAGGCCCAGCGATCAGCGTTCCATCGGCATCAATCTCGAACGCCTGTGCCTCGATCACGAAACGATCCGGCTTGGATTCCTGCGGGATCAGAACGATTCTGCAGAACAGTCCATCGGCCAGCGCATAGTGCGTCGCGCGTGGCGACGTGAATCCCTCGATCTCGATTTTCTCGAACATGGTGTAACTCCTACGGTTTGATTTGGCCGATGTTGTGCGTTGCGATGAACGCGGCTTGGGTTTCCCCTGCGAAATAGCACTGGTCGCGCACGCTGATCTTTGCCACGCGGCGAACGCCACCGGGCTGCAGTTCCACGACGATCTCCCAGAGGAATGAACCATCGGGCCGATAGACGATTGCTTGCCGGCCGAGCATCTCGGGCAGCATCACCAGGCTGCCGTCACGCAGGGTCATCGGCGTGGTCACGCTGGCCACGATCGACGCCCCGCTTTCGGTGGTCATGCGTAGGCACTCGGACTCTCCGATCGCATTGCGTTGCACCGGAAGGTCGACGATGCCAGGCGCGTCCGGCAGGTTGTTGTAGCAGGGCAGCGCCGCTCCCTCGGCAAGGTCTCCGGCGCGCGTTCCGTCTGGCAGGAAACTATCGGCATCCACGCACCAATCGCCAGGATCACCGCCACCGCCACCACCACCGCCCGATGAGCTGCCGGAGGTCGGAATCATGATCTGCCCAACGATGTAAATGTCGTCACTGATCTGCATCGCCGCATCAGGGTTGGCCGCAACCGAGTAGGTTTTCGTGCCGCCGGTCAAATCAGGATCGGTGCAATACACGCAATAGGTCGTCGATTGGGTTAGGCCAGTGACCGCATTTGTGACTGCGGAATAGGAGATGCTGAAAGAGCCGTAGCGCACCGAATGAGCATTGACGCTGATCGCGCCCGCACTGGTCGCACTCAATGCCGTCGTGCTGCGCACCATGCCGTACGCACTGGTCCCGCTGCGGACGTTGTTCCTCTGGCTGCCGATGCGATGACCGGAGCCACCGATGCGCAAGCCAAGTCGATTGAAGCCGCCCGACGGGTACAAATCGTTGTTGGACAGTCGCCCGTAGTTGGTCCCGTCCAGCACGTCGTTATCCAGGTCGGAGACCTGGTGCAGCCCGCAGTTGTAGACCCGCATGTCGCAGACCAGCCCAGCGGGGGTGTATGTCGATCCGGTCGTGTTGCGGGCAAACAAAGTAAAGATCACTTTTGCATAGCAAGCATTACCAGGAGCGGCGTACACCTTGCCGGCATCGTCGTAAGCAGAGATGGTTACCCAATCCCAATACGTCACAGGAGAAATTTCGTTCTTAAGATAGTCGAACCACTTGACATACGTGCGCGCGATCCAGTCAACTCCCGCAGGCGGGGTGATGTTGCGCAGCACCCTCAACCGACGACGCATGAAGTACGATTTTCCAGACACGATCTGGATGAAGTTGTTAGACATCGCTGATGCGAGCATCGTATAGCCGGCGCCGTTGGAAATCGCGGTGCCCGATTTCCACTGCATGAACAGGTTTGGACCATCGGCTTGATCGGTCTCCCCGAATAATGTGCCTCGCGTTACATCATTTACGAGGGCAATCCATCCATCAAATAGCATGCTGCCAGCGGGCCGATCCACATCGACTGCGTAGCCCCCGATGTTGTCCGCGAAGCTCGGGTTGGTGATTAGGTTGTTGCCATACGACTTGTCGTTCATCACCCCGTTGGTGAATTGACTAGGCGCTGGCGTTGATCCAGCTTCAGCCCATGACGTGCCGTTCCATCGAGTCAGAACACGGGTGACGGTGTTGAACCAAAGGTCCCCAACGCCACTCGCAGTCGGGGTCGGTGTCGACTGAAAAAACGTCTTGACCTTGCCGTCCGCTGTGGATTGCGCGCCGGCAGCATCGTTGATCGCCTGGGCAATTCGACTGTCCGGCGTAGCGACCCAGGATCCAGACACCACGGTGTATATCTTGTTGCCGTCGTCGGTGTCGAACCAAATATCCCCGAGCTTTGCATCGCTGGGGCCGCTGCCGATCGTCGGCGGGCTGGTTTGGTAGAACGAATCGATTTTTCCGTCTGCTGTGGCTTGTGCACTGGCTGCGTTTGCGATCGCGAGCAATGCCTTTGCGGTGATCCCCATTGCACTCAATGACCACGGCGACGGCTTCGTCTGTGCCGCAGTCACCTCTTCGAACATTGGCCGCGCGACGAACAGATAGCTCTGAATGCCAGTTGAGGCATTTGCCGCTCCACGAATCCACACTTGCGCAGTTGCTGCGCCGGCGGGAGCGAGGCTGTTGATCGTTGCATTGCGTGCGTAGTCGGCGAGGCTCGCCCCACCGCTGGCCGTCGTCGCAGGGCTGCCTACGCTGCTGCTGATGAATGTTCCGGTTGAGTCATACCACCGGATGTAGATGCGTGCGTCGCAACGATGGGCGCCAAGATAAGCACTCGCGATGTAACTCTTTCCCGGTTCTACCGGCAGATCAGACACCCTGCATTCGATGTACTGCGCGCCGGACAGCGCCACGCCGCCGCCATTCCACAGACCCAATATATTCACGCCAGGCGGCGCATAGGCATAGCTGCCACCTGCATAGAACACAAGAGTGACCGTGACGCCACCCCCCAGTGCAGTAAACCCGTTCGAGCCATCAGAGAAATCGGCATTGCCGATCAGGTTGCCGCTGCCAGTGAGGCTGTCGCTGATATCGTCGATGTAAAGGGGAGCCACCGCCGACGACGCGCCCACGACGTGCGAGTAGACCGGGCAGCCTGCAATGTCTTCCGCGCCCGCGCCGTACACGTTGAACGAGGGAAACTTGAAATACATGGTCTGCCCGACCATGCCCTTGTCGTACGGCAGTTTGAATATGCTCTCATCGATGCGCGCGAACACTGATCCCGAGGCGTGGGATGCAATCGTCGAGCCGTAGCCACCGCGCTGGTTGGGCTTGAGCTGAAAGCGCGTACCGGACACCAGCGTGGAATCCCGGAAGCTCACCCACTCCCCATCGACAAAGCACAGGGCGCGCCAGTTGTCGCAGTCCGCCTGGCTGGCGGAAAGGATCGCGCCACGGACCAGGTTCACATCGAGGGTGTTCGTCGTGTCGTAGGCGGCGCCACTGGCATAGACCGCCTGCAGCGTCCCGTAGCGCGATGGCGCCAGCATCTCGCCCACGTGCTTGTAATTCACGTTGTCGACGCTGACCCACACCGAACAGCCGCCCCAGAACGCACCCGTGCCGGCGGCGCCAATCCACATCTCATAACCGGTCGCCGTCAGCAGACCTGGGGCATTCATGATGATGGGCGCCGCAATCGCGCCCGGCGTGACTGCGTAGTCGGCGTTATAGCCGCTGGGCGTGCCGGTCTGATATGCGGGCGCATGCGCGGTGCCGACGTTCATTTCTTCGGCAACGAATTCCAGCTCGTCATCTTTTTCGGACACGGAGATGATGCGAACCAACTGCCGGTCAAGTCCCAGCGACGGCTCGGTCAGGGTGACCAGGTCGCACAGGTCAAGCAGGGAGAATCGAACCGGCAGGGTGAACTCGAACGTATCGTTCACGTACAGGTCGCGTTGCATCTGCAACTGCGCAACGTCACGCGCAACATCCGCCGATGTGATTGCATGCGCCTGGATGACCTCGCGCGAGCGCAGGCCAATGTCATCGATCGACGCCTGGTCTTTCACCTCGACCGGCACGGGGTTGTAGTCGTAGCCCCGATCCAAGTATTCCAGCCGCACATGGTTGAACGCGGTGGACGATGGCTTGCTGCGCTGGCGGACCAGCGGCTGTCCCGCGATTGCCTGGAAATCGTCTTCGGTCAGATCGTATTTCGGAATCAAGTCGGGCGTGTAGGTGGCCCCGTTGCCGGTGATCGTCGTGTCGCCGTAGGGGATCAGCGTCAGTTGACCGTTCGCCCACACCACGGCGGAGTTGCACAGATTGGCGATATCCTCGACGAACCCGCCAGCGTTTCGCTGGTTGTCTTCAGACGGCGAAATGAACAGACCTCGCGCCCGGCAGTAGGTTTGGAACAGCGTCAGGCTACCCAGGTACGCGCCGAAGCCTGCACCGTGATAGGCGTCGGTCAGGTAGTCGGTGATGATCGCCGACGGCTCCGCATCATCGATCGTCCCTGCACTGTAGGGCAGCAACCCCTTGGCCTCGACATTCCAGTTCGCCATCGATGCGGACGAACCGAAATCGAGGGATGCGGACGCGATATAGGCGAGGCCGGAATACGGCACGGCCTCTGCGGGGAAATACGTCGTCAGGTAGGACCACGGGGTCTGTCCGATCGCACCGCTGAACAGCGTCAGGCCAGCGGCGGCAAGCGTTGTCTTTTCCTGATCCTTCCAAACCTGCCCGACACCGGCGACCTGGCCCACGCCGATCGCCATCGCGACCGCTGCGCTGTAGGTATAGGACACGTTGGCTGCCGGCTTTCCGCCGCCACCCTTGCCGCCGCTTTTCTGCGGATCGTTGTGCGCCGTTGCCTTGAAATTCTTGAAGTGCAACAGGTTGACGGGAACGCGCGTCTTGCCGTAGATCAGCGCCCACGGCGCGCCCAGTACAGAGGTCTGGACGTTCAGCGCCCCGATGGGGCCTTGCTTCTGGGCTTGCGGCTTCTTGCCGCTGGACATGCTCACGGAAACACGCTCCAGTAACTGTCGATGCGTTCGGCGAGCGGATGGATCTCGGCCAAGGTGCAGCCGTCCATGTGGTGGGCGTGGATCATCATGTTCTCGTCGACAACGATGCCGCTGTGCGACACGGTGCGGCCCACGCGGAACAGGACCACGTCCGCCGGCTGGGGCGTGTTGACCTTGCGTGCGTATTTGATAAAGCCATCGAGATACCGCTCTTCATCGCGGTGCAAGTGCCAGTCTTTCGCGTATGGGCGCGGATCGAACCACGGGACCAGTCCAAGCCCGCAATACACCGCGACCAGGATCATCGCGCAGTCCACGCCGCCCGCTTCGCCCTTGACCATGCCTTGATGCAGGTAGGGCGTTCGAAGCCAGGCATGGGCCTCGTTGACCACGTCATCGCGTGTTGCGGTCATGCCACGTATTTCCCGGCGCCGCGCACCGACGTGGACACGGAACCGCTGCTGCCGCTTCCCGTGCCGCCCGGTGAGCCGATTACGCCCGCACTGGTGCTGGAACCAACCGCTGTCTCCGGGACGGGCACGTACGGCGTGGCCTTGAGCCGTGCGCGGTTGTTGAACTTTGTGGTGCAGGTAGCGTCGAGCTTGTCGCAGCCAGGCACGATCGTGACCGCGTCCGCCAGCGCAGGCGCCACGGCCAGCGGGTAGAAGAATTCGACCACGCCGCTGGTGTAGCTCTTGATCGTGCGCGCCTGCCCCGCATTCGCGCCGGTGGTGAACGTCGCCTTGCCCAGCGCGAAATAGGTGTTCGCCTGCAGCGTGCCGCTGTGCTTGAATTTGGTGGTGGTCGGGGTGAACCCTGCCGTCACCGTCGCCGTCGTGGTGTAAGCAGCACGCGACAGACCGCAACTCGAATCGAACAGGGTGTTGTTGCAGGTCGGCTGATAGCTCTCGCGCGGCATCTGCTGGTTCAACAGTTCGGTAACCGAATTCACGGTCAGCTCGGCGGATCCGAATTCCGCCTCCGTTTCGGACACCATGCCGGTGAACCACGGCACCGCGCCCGGACTGGTGTCGTCAAACGATGCCAGGAACAGCTTTGCCACCTCCACCTTCGCGCCGCGGAACAGGCCTTTTGCGATCTGCTGGATGATGGGCAGCCCCGAGACCAGCGTCGATCCGTCGTCGCCGATCGTGACGGTCACCGAATCCACCGCAATGCCGATGCTTTGCTTCGTTGACGATCGTGTGATCACCGGCCCCTTGAGATACGTCTGGCCGGCGACCGTCAGAGGAATGTCAGCATCCGTGAATCGCAACACCAGTCCGTTGACCAACGTGATCGTGTATAGGTCGGCGCGCAGGATCATTGCCGTCCCGTTGAGGATGGCCAGCGTGGCCGCGCTTGCGCTGCGCATCAGCCTTTCACCGAACGGAACTCGACGCCCTTGGCTTCCCAGATGTTGAGGTACTGCAACACCAGGTCCAAGGCGTCATCTTTCAAGAATCGGCAGCGGTAATAGAACGGGCCACTCCACGTGACGGCTGTGCCATTGGCAGGGGCCACGCCAAACAGGACGATCCCGGTCGGCCCGATGGAATAATCCGTGCCGGCGGTCTTGGTGACGCCAGCGACCTTGATCACCTGCGCGCCATTGGGCGCAGTCACCGGCTCGGTGAACCCACCCAGCGCGCGCTTGAGCTGAAATGCCTTGTTGCTGCCGTTGCCAGTTCCGATGTTTTGGTTCGTGGCGCTGTTGTCTTCGGGATCCGTGAACAGGAACGTGTCGACACGACCGCGCAACTGATTGAAGAATCCCTGCAGTCCGGCCAGTTCCGGCAGCGCCAGCGTCGATCGCAGAACCGCGAAGTCCATGCGCCATTGATAGCGCGGGTAGCTCATGTACCCGATGGCGATTTCATTGCCGGATGCCGATTCCTGCACCTTCGTCTTCCACAAGGGCTTGCGGTGGATGCCGTATGCGAGGCCGGGATAGTTGGGGAATACCAGATTCGACATGTCAGCCGTTCGCGTGTTGTTGGCGCAGGACTTTCGTCAGCGTCGCCGCGTTGTCACGCAGCAGCTTCTCGAACCCACGGGTATCGGTGGCGTGCACATGGAAGTGCTGGTCGCCTTGCTTTTGCGTGCCTTCCTCATTGGCCATACCGCGGATCACATCGGCGTGCTTCGCCGGCAAGACCATTTCCTTCTCGTGCAGTTGCGTCATCGGGTTAACACCTGCGGGAATATCGAATCCGCCTTCCGCCGATGCCACTTTGCTGACATAGCCCACGACTGCGCCCGTCGCGGCAATCGCCATCACTGGCGCGAGAAACGGCCCGACGTAGGGAATGCCCGCGATCGCGTCGTAGACCTTGCCGAACACCGATGCGGCGCTGTTCAAAATGCTCTTGGTGGCGGTCTGCGCGCTCGCGGAGCCGGACATTTTCGCCGCCGTGATATCGGCTGCCACGCGAACCCCATTACCCGCCAGGTTCGCGCCGGTCATCGCGGTCTGCCCCGTGAGGAATCGCGCCAGTTTCAGCCCCTCCTGCTGGATGAAACTTTGCGCGATCCGAATGAATATCTGCGCCAGGGCCTGTTGCAGTGTAATCGTCTTGGAAATCATCCCGTTGATCGAATTGTCGAACGCCTGCCCGAGCATCTGTGCCTGCTGCTCCTGCTGGTTCGCAGCCGCAATCGTTGCTTGATTACCGATTTCAGCGATGTTGGCTTGGTGCGCCGCGTCCAGCGCCTTCATCTTGATCAGCGTCTGTGCGTGTTCTTCAACGCGTTTCGTGTTGGCGACTAGGTCGTCTTGTAGACCTTGCATCTTGATCTCGTAGCGCCGCGCCTCGTAGCCTACTTCCAGCGCAAGCAACTGTTCGATCGTGATGGCGCCAATCTGCTGACGTGTTGACGACAGTCGTTCTTCAACGTCGATTCGGGCGAGCGCCAGGTTGCGATCGGACTCGGCCCGCATTGCATTCAGACGGTCCTGTTGTTCTGCCGCTTGGCGTTGGGTCTCCGCAATGCGGTTCTCGACTGCCTGCGCCTGTTTCGACTTTTCGCCGTACATGCCAATTGCAGCGGCGAGCTCCTTTCGCTGGATTTCTAGGATCGTGTCGAAATGCCCTTTCGCGGCCTGCTCTTCGCCCCTGTACGCCTCCATCTGGGCGTCGTAGGCTTCCTTCAGTCGACGCTTTGCCTCGGCTGCGGCGCGACGTGCAGCGCCGTTGCTTGCCTTGGCCTCGGGAGGCTCAACCGTACCCGTGCCGCCGCCACTGGTCCCGCTGTCAGTGACGGGCTTCGGATCGAGGTTCTTCCACAACGCCGTCAGCGATGCGTTGGTGCTCTCCGCGTCGTTCACGATATTGTTGAACATCGTGGTGAAATTCTGTTGCGTTGATTTCGTCTGTGTCTCAAGGGCGACAGCCGCGCCAGCGAAGTTCCCCGAGATCAGCATCCCGAAGACCCGGGCGAACTGTCCGCCATCCTCAAGCAAACTGTTGAACGCGGCTTTGAAGACCTCGACCATGATCTTGGCCGCAAACACCAGTCCGTGAATCAGCATCAGTACCGTGTTCAGTGCGGCCTTGAATCCGATGATGGCGTTCGGGCCACTCTCCCGGAACCAGTTCGACGTGTCGTTCAGCGAAGGCATCAAGGCCTCGACGATCGTGATCTTCATCCCGAGCATGATGCCGTCGAGACCTGCCATCGCCTTCTTGTATTCCTCGACCGCTTGCGACCCTTCCTTTCCGACGATCAGGTTCAAGCCGGCAGCTTCGGCCGCTGCATCCTCCATCGCCTGCTTGTTCAACTGCAGGACTTCGCTGCTGGTATTGACACTGCGCCCAAACAGCGTCTGCGCGACAATGTTCCGGTCGGTGCCCTCCTTGTATGTCCGCAGCGTCTGCATCGCATCCAGGACCAACGTCTGCTGATCCTTCAGGTGCCCGCTGGAATCACGCGTCGCCAGCCCCGCCTTGTTCATCGCCAGTTCGTGCCGCGCCAGCTCGTTGGTCAAGCCCTTGGACAGGGCGAGGTAATCGGCCGTCGTGCCCCCGATGCCCTGAATTGCGACTTTCAAAATGCTCGCTTGCGTGGCACTCACGCCCAATGCACGGCCCAGTGCCTGCGAGTCATCCGTCCACTTCACCGTGTCGGTGATTGCGCCCTTCAACATCGCACCGGCGCCAATCACGACCGCAAGCTGCGCCCAGGCAATCTTGACGCCCTCGATGGCGCCGTTCACGCCCTTGAAATTCGACTTCACCACGCTCGCGAATTGCTCGGTCGCGCTCTCGTGCCCCTTCAGGTCGGTCTTAGCCTGGTCGCTCATGCTCTTGAGCTCGGACTTCATGCCGTCCATGACGCCGCCGAACAGGCTGCCCATCAGCTTCGTCGAGGTTAGGAACTCCTCATAGACCGCTTTGATTCTTACTTCGATGGCCATGTCAGAGGTCCTTCAACGAACGGCAGGTTTTGGAACAGTTCGGTGTAATCCTGTTCGCTCGATGCAACGGGCTTTTTCTTCTGATCGATGCCGAAATAAGCGGCGACCATGATGTGCAGCGGTGGTTGCGTCGCCCAATACGCATTGAGCGATTCCAGCCGGGGTAGATCGATATGCTCGGAGACGTAATCCCACGTCCAGCCGGTGCTGGCACAGACGTGGGAAATAACCTCTCCGAAATCTAGCCGGCTGGGTGGGCTTCCCCCGGCGCGGCTTCGGCCTCCAATGATTTGCGCTTCAGCCCGGCCACATCCATCACGGCCGCCATCACGTCAGTCATGTTTTCAAGACCGATGCTGTCGGCAACCTCCTCCCGCGTGATCTGCGGATAGTTGCGACGCAGTGCAGCGAACGCCGAATCGATCACCGTCGACACCTGGCTTCCATCTGCAACGTCCCCGGTGAACGCACCGAGCCGATCCTGCAGTTGCTCCAACGCCCCAAGGGAAAGAGGCGGCACGATCCGGGTTGTTCCGCAAAAATCGACGGGGATTCCCTTTACTTTCACGATCTCGGTCATGGGTTACTCGCTCAAGCCGATCACGGCAACGTTGCCCTGCGTGTCAGCAAAGGCATCGAAGTCGATTTCGGGAATGGTGAAGTCGTCGTTCTTGCTCGCGAACGACAGCTTGGAACTGATGCACTGGTTCAGACGCACGTGGAAATTCTTCCCGTTGAACGGCTGCGACAGCACGCACATGAAGGTCGGCGCGTAGCCCATCGCCTGATTGATCAGGGTGAAGTTCTTCGCGCTGGTGCTGGTCGCCGTGTACTCGTAATTGATGTACACGGTGGTGGTCGCATCGGCGGTGGAAAACACGTAGACGCCAACGCCGCTGACCGTGTACTGCCCCGTCGTCGGGCTTGAGGTCACGCGCGTCAGTGGCACGCCGTTGGCGTCACGCACGCCCAGGTCGCGCACGAACGTGCCGCCATTGGGGATCTTGCGTGCTACCGCCGAATCGGTGGCGCCCAGGGTGATGGTGAACGGTGTGGGTGGGATGGGAATGCCGATCAAATCGTTCTGCGCGGCCACGATCCCATTCGACAGCGACTGACCGAAAAACAGCGAGTTGTAGGCGGCACCGTTGACCTGGGCGAATTTGGCCTTGCCGTTGATCTTGCCCTTGCCGCGACCCACGGCCACGGGGAACTGGTTCTGCCCGTTGAGCATTTTGTTGTCTATGCTGAAATCGACGCTCACGTACTGCAAAACGCCGAACTGCACGGGCGTGGGGTTGGCGATGGCGGCTCCGGTG
>JBBSST010000044.1:0-20673 GCA_038241735.1 Lysobacterales bacterium | reverse complement strand
GGACGCTGGCCGCTCGCCTGCATCGAGCAATCTGACTGCTTCGCGCTTGAACTCTGCCGTGAATCGTTGACGCTTGACCATCTGACACCTCTTGGGGGATTGTCCCCGTTCAAAGGTGTCCGTCAAACCCGGGCCATCTCAGCCTGACGCATTTTTTCAAGCGCGTTACGATGCCGCACCCCATGTCGCACGCTGTCGAAAAACAATGAAGGCCCGCCACTCCGACACACCTGCGGCGGCATGAGCAAGCCCTCGCGCCGAGCGGATGTCGGGGTTCGCGACCGGACCGAGCGTTTGCAAGCCTGGACCGCCGCGCTGCTGACTGCGCTGCTGCACGTGCTGCTGCTGTTCCTGGCGACGTTGTCGCCCCCGGTCATCGTGACGACGCCGCAAGGCGCCGCCGCTGGCAGCAGCAGCCTGCAAGTCACCTACATCGACGAGTCGCTCCAGCCCCCGCCACCGGCGCGTGCGCCAGCCAAGCGCACGGCGACATCCAAGGCGTCGGCCAAAAAATCGCCCGCGGCCTCGCGCCTCCAGTCCACGCTGGTGATGCAGGCCGACGCTCCAGTGTCGCTCGACGCGGCCGCTGAGTCGGACAGTCCGACGACACCACCCGTCACCGAGCCGGACCCGAGCGTGCCGGCATCGCCACCGGATGTTCCCGCCGCCGCCACGCAGCGCCCGGCACGGATGTGGGGGCAGCCCCCGGGCATGCTGCCGGCCAATCCCGCCCCCGCCAACGCGGGGCCTGCGCGCAGCTCCGCGGTCAATCGCGGCCGCAGCAACGACGCATCCTCCGCCGGACCGGGCATGGAGGTGGGCGGCTATCAGGTGTACTACGACCTGGTCGACGAAGCCCGATTGCGCGCGTGGCGAGATGAGGGCATGACCGAGCTTTTTCTGCCGCTCCCGGGCACGCGGCGATATATGGTGTGTCCGCTGGAAATCGCGTTGCGGCGCGATTCGGGCAAATGCCGCTTGGTCGAACCGGACTCGCCGGAACTCAAGGCCATCGGCGACGCTCGCCGGGTCATCAACATGCAGCGGGTCTACAAGCTGGGCGAAGTGGTGTGGAGCGGGCCGGGAGCGTACCGATAAGCCAAGGGTGCGCTGCCGCGTCGATGCGCAAACGCGAGGCCGATCCGGTATCCGCCCGCTTGCATTCAATGTCCCGGTTGCCGACGAGCTGCTTCAGTGAAGCCGGTTCCGTTGTTGCCGGTGTGCGCGCCGCGCGCGTGCGGCATGATGTGGCCGGGCCCCCGACAAGACGCAGGACATGGCGAAGGCGAATCCACTCCAGGAACAATTGCTCAAGGCCGGCCTGGTCAAGAAGGCCAAGGTGGCCGAGGTGGCGCGCGAGCAGATCAAGGCCCGGCATGGCAAGGGGCCGTCGAAACCCAGCGACATCCAGCGCGACGTCGAGCATGCGCGCGCCGAGAAAGCCGAACGCGACCGCGCGCTGGCCGCCGAACACAAGGCCAAAACGCGCATTGCCGAAGGTGCCAGCCAGGCGCGGCAGATCATCGACGACAAAAAAGTGCCGCGCGCGGGCGAACTGGAATACCGATTCACCGTTGATGGCGCCATCCGCACCCTTCTGGTCAACGAAGACCTGCGCAAACAGCTGTCTTCCGGCGCACTGGTGATCGCCCGACTCGGCGATCGCTACGAACTCTTGCCGCGCGCGGCTGCCGACAAGGTGCGCGAGCGCGACCCCGGCATGATCGTGCTCGATCATGGCAAGCAATCGGACGCCACGCCCGCCGACTCAAGCTCGGACGACGATGCGTACTACGCCCGGTTCAAGGTGCCCGACGACCTGACGTGGTGAAGCGGGTTCGGGGTATTTTCTTGAACCGATGAAATTGAACCGCTTTTTTTTACAGCCTGGTCAACGCATGAAGCAGCCCCGCCATTGAATGCGCGCGACTGCCCGACGCGCCGATATTGCGTGCGTTCGCGCCTCAGGGCGTGATCGCCACCTTCAGCACCCCATCGCGCTGGTGGCTGAAAAGGTCGTAGGCCGCTTCGATGTCGTCCAGCGTGTAACGGTGGGTCACCATCGCGCCCAGGTCGACGCGACCGCTTGCGATCAGCGCCATCAGCCGGCGCATGCGCTCCTTGCCGCCCGGGCACAGGCCGGTGACGATGCGATGGTCGCCCAGGCCAGCGGCGAACGCGTCCAGCGGAATGGTCAGGTCGCTGGAATACACGCCCAGGCTGGACAATGTGCCGCCCGGGCGCAGCACCCGCAGCGCCGCTTCAAAGGTCTTCTGGGTGCCCAGCGCCTCGATGGCCACGTCCACGCCGCGCCCCTGGGTCAACTGCATGATCTGTTCGACAACATCGCCCTTGCTGGCATCGACGACGTGATCGGCGCCCAGCTTGCGCGCCATCTCCAGCCGTCCGGGCAGCATGTCCACGCCGATCACCAGGCTGGCGCCACTGAGCCGGGCCCCGGAGGTGGCACACAGGCCGATCGGCCCCTGCGCGAACACCGCCACGGTGTCGCCGATGCGGACGTTGCCGTTCTCCGCACCGCTGAAGCCGGTGGACATGATGTCCGGGCACATCAGCACCTGTTCGTCGCTCAGCCCCTCGGGCACCGGCGCCAGGTTGACCATCGCATCGGGCACCAGCACGTATTCGGCCTGGCAGCCGTCGATGGTGTTGCCGAACTTCCAGCCCCCGACCGCCTTCCAGCCGTGCTCGGTGCCGGCGCCGTCCTGCGAATGCTGGCCGCGCAGGCAGGCATTGCTCCAGCCGCTGGGCGTGATGGCCCCGGCGATCACCCGCTGGCCTTCGCGGTAGCCGGTGACCGCGGAGCCGAGCTTCTCGATCACGCCCACAGGCTCATGGCCGATGGTCAGGCCGCGCGCGACCGGATACTCGCCCTTGAGGATATGCACGTCGGTCCCGCAGATGGTGGTCGTCGTCACCCGCATCAGCGCATCCAGCGGCCCCACCTCGGGAATGGGCTTGTCGTCCAGCACGATGCGGTTGGGCTCGACGAAAATCGCCGCTTTCATCATGGCCATGAAAGTGCTCCGGGTGTGGGGAGCATCACCATAGGCGCACGCTTGTGAGGAATTGTTGCGAGGGACCAGCAGGCCGATGTCGCCGTGCCGGGAAGCGTTGCGAGTGCGATACGGAACGGCGACCGTGCGACCGATTTCGGACCGCGAATCCAGTGCTCGAAACTACAGACGTCGTGTTGCGGATGGCATCGGCGACTTTGTTGTCGATCAGTCCGGTCGCATCGCCGAGTTCGACGCCCACGTCGACTAATACCGCAAGCGCAGGCGGTCCAGTCGGCAGCGGCTTTGCGTTGCGCGCGCGCACTAACGATCGTATGCCAGCGACAGTAAAAAAATGAACCGGACCCCAGCTTTCCTTTCTTTCCGTGGCTTACTTAGAACGGGTTTAAGACGCGGCCACCACTACACATGGCTCAGACAAGCAGCTTGAGCTGTGACGCCATCCTGACCACAGAAGCGATGCACCTATTAGAGATAGGCACTCTCCTGCTTCGAACATGGCTCGGGAGTCGAATGATGTCGTCAGGGAGCCGAAATCCCTTGCATGCTGAAACGCATGCGCACCAGTTTCTGCATCTTTGACATGGCATTTGCATCCATTCTTGTGTTTGGGTCTCGCAGCGCCCGAATTTTTTTTGCAGTAATCGGCCTTTGAATGTCCAGTTACGAATGCCTCCCACAGAAAAAGCCCTCTGCGGGCTTCCTGGAAATCTTTCCACTTGAGAAACGCCGAAATCTCAAGGCCAGAAGTTCGAATCCGGATCTCCCTGAGAATCCATGCCGTTTGTGGAATCGCAATTGCGAGTGAAATGGAACCTGCGCCGGCACTCCACGGGTGGGACTTCTCTCCCGGCCGCGCTTTGGTCAGGCCGTCTTCGTCTTTCCAGACCGGCACAAACAATGGTGCCTCGAAACCAAGGGCAACCTTCCTTCCCGATGAGAGCAGATGAGAAACGTGATCAACAAGTTCGGACGGCTTTCTGCCGCACTCTTCACCTGCCGTAGACCACCATCCAAATCCACCATTTTTCACAGAGCCGATGTCAGCACAAACGACTGCCAATTCCATATTTCCCTCTGCGAAGATCGCACAAAAGACGCCGCTGATGGCCGTTAATCTGACGGACACCGTTCTCCGGACAAGGCCTTCGTGTCACAGGAAAATGCTCGGCACGCGGTTTTCGATTACATTGATGCCTTCTACAACCGCACGCATATGAACTCGGCCCTTGATTATCAATTGCCCGCTCAATACGAAGGGCAGCACAACCGCCTGAGGTATGCGCCTTAGGTCTACTGTCCGAGGAACCCGGGGCGCTCCACTCTGACCCTGCAATCAAAGCGCTGCTAGCGGTCTTCTATCTCGTGGATCATTCGGTCATCTTCAGCATCGAGTAGATTCTTTAATAAACGAATTCGTTCCGGTCACAAGCACTGTCTCATCTTGGCGGGCAGGTCACAGATCGGAAAAGAAGCATCGCGATTTACGTGAGATGGCCATTCGTTGTAACGAGTTCTAATGAGTTGACCATGCTCGATCTCAGTGCGCAGCTTCGTGGCCTCACTTCCCGTGAGGGCATCGTTGAACGTGTGTGCGGGTTGTTTGTCAACTCGGATGCTCATCGGCTCGCCCGGGTAAGAATCACCGAGTATCGAGAACGAAATTCCGGACGCCAAGACAAAGAAAGCAGGCCCCCCTTTTGTCGCGTTCCTGCCAGCAAAGTTTACAGAGCACGACATCTTATCCGTGATTGGATCGACTTTTCGACGAACCTGCCAAGAATCACCATCAAGATCACACCTGATTATTTCGTGGGATAGACGATATTCGCGTTCGCAGTTCAGCCGCGCCGACTCATTGTCGAAGTAATGACAGGCTGAATTCGTGGATTCCACTTGTGGAATTTCGACAGCAGTTAGTTCTACATCTTGTGCCTGCGCACCGATGCAAACGAACAGCGTCGTAACAAATATTCCCGCTAAGTTTGTTCTCATGCGCTTCCCCCGTTACCAATGAAAACGATCATGATCTTCCGTTTTCTCTCTGGCAACTAACGGAACCAACGCAGCACGCAGAGAGCGGGGGGTGGAGACAGGTCGATGTCGCCGTCTTCACCGCCCAGACCCGTTTCCTCGACTATGTAACCCTGGCGACGGAAGGCTTCGCCGACGAGGCGCTCGAAGTCGCGCCAGCCCATTGCGGCGATGCTGTCGAGGCCGCTCTGCGTATCAAGAAGGCGACGGCGGTGGCGTGCGCGGAAGAAGGAGGCCGCGGCGGCGAGTATGCACGGCGTCAGGACCATCCATGCGATGGGTGCGAGCGCGGCCGACTGCTGTGCGATCGCCTGCGCGAGCGGCCCGTCCTGTCGAGCGAGCTAGGCCGGAATACCGTGGCGGAGGAAAAAATATCCCGCCACGCCGACGGCAATTCCGACTGGCCACGGCAGTGCGGCAAAATCGTCCATCGTGCTGCGTCGTTTGCGTCCCATGCGACATCCCCCGTTCCCCGGTGTCGGACCATAGCGCGACGCCGCCGTGCATGGAGACGGACACGTTGGCCGATGCGCTTCGTGTGTCCGCTAGAACAATGAGCAGCAGGCGTCGTGGAAATTCGATGGCACGCCGCCGCGACGCACGGCGTCACCCGAACCACCAGTAAAAATCAAAACCGTCCTAAATGGCAAAATTGGACAATTTGGACTAAAGTGGCCCTCCACGCCAAGTGCAGCGGAGTCCGCGATGCAGCCCCTCTCGACCCTCGACAGCGTCCGTCGGCTCGCCGGCGATGACACCCCGGTTCGCTCCGCGTCGGAGGTAAAGAGCGGCTGGAGCGGGATCGTCCGCGAGGTGGCACGCCACGGTGAGGTGATCGTGACCCACCATGGGCGGCCGCAGGCGGTGGTGGTGGATGTGGAGGCTTACGCAGACCTGGTGCGTCGTGCGCAGGCCAGCGATCCTCTTGATCTGCTTGCGGCCGAGTTCGACCGCAGGTTCGCCACGCTGGACACGCCGGCCGGGGCCAGCCGCCTGCGTCGCGCGGCCGCCGGCGGCATCGTCAGTCCGGCCAGGCGCCGCAAGGACGGCGGGCTCGCAGGCCGATGAAGCGTGCCCCGGGGACGGGGAGTCAGGCATCCGTGCGTCCCACCCTGTTGGTACTGGCCGGCGTGAATGGCGCCGGCAAAAGCTCGGTGGCCGGCGCATCGCTGCGCAGTCAGGGCCTGGACTACTACAACCCCGACGAGGAGACCGCGCGGCTGCGCGCTGCCGGCATCGTCGCAGGCGAGGCCAACGCAAACGCCTGGCAACAGGGCCGGCGGGCGCTTGAAGCGGCGATCGCGCAGCGGCGTAACTTCGCCTTCGAGACCACCCTGGGCGGCAACACCATCCCGGCGCTGGTCGCCCGCGCCTGCGACAGCCACGACGTCACCTGCTGGTTCGTGGGCCTGGACAGTCCCGAACGGCACATCGCGCGGGTCGCGTTGCGCGTGGCGGCGGGCGGCCACGACATCCCCGCAGACAAGATCCGCGCCCGCTGGGACAGCGCCCGCCGCAACCTGATGGTTCTGCTGCCGCGCCTGTTCGAGCTGCGGGTGTATGACAACAGCCACGATCAACCCGATGGCGCCGCAGCGGCGAATCCGTCGTTGGTGCTGCATTGGCGCGAGGGGCGGATCGTCGCACCGGCGGCGTCGCGACTGCGCCACACGCCGGACTGGGCGAAGGCGATCGTCGAGGCGGCGTTTCGGCTGCAGGGATAGTCGAACGGCGACGCGAGTGCTGCAACGGCCTGTCTCACCACCGGTACCGCAACGGCCTCTTGCTGCGGCGCACAATACGCGACCCATTTCCCGCAAGGATCCCGGCTTGTCGGACGCCCCCTCCCTGACCATCCATCAACGCAACCAGCGCAATTACGCGCTGATCCTCTTCGCATTGGCGACGGGCGGGTTTGCGATCGGCACCAGCGAGTTCGCGATGATGGGGCTGATGCCCAGCCTGGTCGAAGGCTTCGGCATCACCGAGCCGCAGGTCGGGCACCTGATCAGCGCCTACGCGCTCGGCGTGGTGGTCGGCGCGCCGCTGCTGGCGATCCTGGGCGCGCGCCTGCCGCGGCGCTCGCTGCTGCTGGCGCTGATGGGCTTCTACGCGCTGGCCAACCTGGCGACCGCATTCGCGCCCAGCTACCACGCGATGCTGGCGTTCCGCTTCATCGCCGGATTGCCGCACGGGGCGTACTTCGGCGTGGCGATGCTGGTCGCCGCCTCCATCAGCGGTCCCGGCCAGCGCGGCGCGGCGATCAGCCGGGTGATGCTGGGCCTGTCGATCGCGATCCTGGTGGGCAATCCGCTCGCCACGTGGCTGGGTCAGGCGCTGACCTGGCGCTACACGTTCGCACTGGTGGCGGCGGTCGCGCTGTTGACGGTCGCGCTGGTCGCGCGCTGGCTTGCCCATGATCCGTCCGAGCCCCGGCAGACGCCGCTGCGCGAGATGCGTGCGTTCAACACCTCGCAGGTGTGGCTGACCCTGCTGATCGGCGCGGTCGGCTTCGCCGGCATGTTCTGCGCCTTCAGCTACCTCGCGCCCACCTTGACCGAGGTCACCGGGACGTCCGACGGCTGGATCCCGATTGCGATGGGCGTGTTCGGTGTCGGGTCGATCATTGGCAACCTCGCCGGCGGCTGGCTGGTCGACCGCCTGCACTTCCGCGCCGCCGCGGTGATCCTGGCGTGGTCGGCGCTGGTGCTGTTGATCTACCCCGTCGCGGCCGGATCGCTGTGGACGATGCTGCCCGCGGTGCTTGCGGTGGGCACCATGGGCGCGCTGGCGCCGGTGCTGCAGACCCGGCTGATGGACGTGGCCGGCGAAGCGCAAACCCTTGCCGCCGCCTCCAACCACGCCGCGTTCAACGCCGCCAATGCGCTGGGGCCGTGGCTCGGCGGGATGGCGATCAGCGCCGGTTTTGGCTGGACCTCGACCGGTTACGTCGGCGCCGCGACGGCGCTGGGCGGTCTGCTGGTCTACGCATGGGCGCGTCGCGACGAGCGGCGGGCTGGCGCGCTGGACGCGGCGTAGCCGCCGGCCGACGCGGCCGCCGTGGGTGTGGCGTGCACACGACCGGTCACCTCGGCAGCGCTACCTCGCCGGCGTTGTCGTCCTCGCAGCGCGCGCCGGTATCGGCGACCGGCGATGGCACCTGTCCCGGGACTTCCGACGGCACCGCAATTGCATCCGGTCCAGTCGGTAGCATCTTCGCCTCGCGCCAGCGGCCCCATTTGTAATAGGCCAGCGACAGCACCATCGATACGAAGGCGCTGACCGGGAAGCTCCACCAGATCGCATCGACGCCAAACTCGGGCTGCAGCCAGTTGGCGAACGGCACGCGGACGCCCCACAGGGCAAAGCCCAGGATCAGCAGCGGCGGCACCACCGCGCCGGTGGAGCGGACCACGCCGGCGACCACGAAGGTCACCCCGAAAAACAGGAACGACCACACCGCGATGTGGTTGAGGTGGCGCGCGATTTCCAGCGCGGCGCTGCCGTCGGGCATGAACATCGACAGGGTGAAGCGGTCCAGCAGGATCAGCGGCACGATCAGCGCGCCGGTTAGCAGGAAGTTGAAGCCGACGCCGGCGCGGGTGGTCTGCTCGACCCGGTTCCAGTGACCGGCGCCGACGTTCTGCGCGGCCATCGACGAGCACGCCGCGCCGATCGCCATCGCCGGCATCTGCACGTAGGTCCACAGCTGCAGCGCGGCGCCGTAGGCGGCGGTGGTGTGGGTGCCGTACTGGTTGACCATGGTGATCATCGCGATCATCGCCATCGAAATCAGCACCATCTGCAGGCCCATCGGCACGCCCTTGACCACCAGCGTGCGGACGATGATCCAGTCGGGTTTGAACAGGTGGCGCTCGTGCCGGCTGATCCACAGCGGATGACGCTTGTGCCGCAGCCACGCCAGCATCGCCGACAGGGCGATGACGTTGGCGATCAGCGTGGCCAACGCACTGCCGGCCATGCCCAGCTCTGGCAGCGGGCCGACGCCGAACATCAGCAGCGGCACCAGCACGATGTCGAACAGCACCGCCACCAGCAGGAACACGAATGGCGTGCGGGTGTCGCCGGCGCCGCGCAGGATCGCCGACAGGAACGCGAACGCGTACAGGAACGGCAGCGCCAGGAAGATCACCTTGAGGTAGGCATCGGCCAGCGGCAGCGCGGCTTCGGGGGTCGACATCCAGACCAGCACATGGCGGGACAGCGGCAGGCCGATCGCGGCCAGCCCGACGGAGATGGCAAGGAAAAACGTCGCCGCGGTGCCGATCACCTTGCGCGCGCCGACCAGGTCGTGCCGCCCCATCGCCTGGCCGACCAGGATGGTCGAGGCCATGCCGAAGCCGAAGATCCCGCCCAACAGCAGGAACATGATGTTGTTGGCGTTGGCGATCGCCGTCAGCGCTTCCTCGCCCAGGAAGCGGCCGACCCACACCGCGTTGACCGAGCCGTTGAGCGATTGCAGCACGTTGCCGCCGAGGATCGGCAGGGCGAACACGAACAGGGTGCGGCCGATCGGTCCTTCGGTGAGATTGCGTTGGCGGGTCATCAGGGCTCCAGGCAAGCGCACAGGGTAGCGATGGCCGGGGTGTGCACCGCGCGAACGAGGCGTGCACGACGCAATCGGCAGCGGGCCCTAAACTGACCGCACGTGAGGGGACATCATCCCTGGCTTGGGTACTCGTCCCCGCATGCTCCGACTGACCGACATCCACCTGCCGCTGGATCATGCCGATTCGGCGCTTGCCGAGGCGATCCAGGCGCGTCTTGGCATCGGTGCCGATGCGTTGACCGGCTACACCGTTGCCAAGCGCAGCTACGACGCACGCAAGCGTGGCGCGATCGTGCTGATCTATTCGGTCGACGTGGAAACGCCGCGCGAGGCGGAGCTGTTGCGACGCCTGCAGCTGCAAGCCGGTGGCGCGGGTCCTGCACCATCAACAAGTACGCACGCGCCGCGCGCCGGCAGGAAGAAGACGGCACACGCCTCGGCGGCGATGGCCAAGGTGATGCCGACACCGGACACCACGTACCGATTCGTTGCGCGCGCCCCCGATCACGTGCCGCTGCGCCCGGTGGTGATCGGCACCGGGCCCTGCGGCTTGTTCGCGGGACTGTTGCTGGCGCAGATGGGCTTTGCGCCGATCATCCTGGAGCGCGGCAAGGCGGTGCGCGAGCGCACGGTGGATACCTTCGGCCTGTGGCGCAAGAAAATCCTCAACCCCGAATCCAACGTGCAGTTTGGCGAGGGCGGCGCGGGCACGTTTTCAGATGGCAAGCTGTATAGCCAGATCAGCGACAAGCTCCACCACGGCCGCAAGGTGCTGACCGAATTCGTCGCTGCCGGCGCGCCGGAGGAAATTTTGTACGTCAGCAAGCCGCACATCGGCACGTTCCGGCTGGTGTCGATGGTCGAGCACATGCGCGCAACCATTGAGTCGCTGGGCGGCGAGATCCGGTTTTCCAGCCGCGTCGATGATCTGCGCGTCGAAGACGATGCCGCCGGCGTGCGCCACGTGCGCGGCGTGGTGCTGGCCTGCGGCGAGGAGATCCGCACCGACCACGTGGTCATGGCGCTGGGCCACAGCGCGCGCGACACGTTTGAAATGCTGCATGCGCGCGGGGTGTTCCTTGAAGCGAAACCATTTTCGATCGGGTTTCGCGTCGAGCATCCGCAGTCACTGATCGACCAGGCTCGGTTTGGACCGCAGGCCGGGCATCCGCTGCTGGGAGCGGCGGATTACAAGCTGGTGCACCACAGCGGCAACGGTCGTTCGGTCTACAGTTTCTGCATGTGTCCGGGCGGCACCGTGGTGGCTGCGGCCAGCGAGCCGGGGCACGTGGTGACCAACGGCATGAGCCAGTATTCGCGCAACGAGCGCAACGCCAATGCGGCCATCGTGGTCGGCATCACCCCGCAGGACTACCTGCCGTACCACCCGCAGGGCGGGCCGCTCGCCGGCATCGCCCTGCAGCGACATTGGGAGGCGCACGCGTTTGCGCTGGGCGGCGGCGAGTACGAGGCGCCGGCGCAACTGGTGGGCGATTTCATTGCCGGGCGCTCGTCGAATGCAATGGGCGCGGTGCAGCCGTCGTACACGCCCGGCGTGCGCCTTGGCGACCTGTCCACCGCATTGCCGGAGTACGCCATCGCTGCGATCCGCGAAGCCTTGCCGGCGTTCGACACAAAGATTCGTGGCTTTGCGATGCACGACGCGCTGCTGACCGGCGTCGAGACACGCACGTCGTCGCCGCTGCGCATCACCCGCGGCGTCGATGGCCACAGCCTCAACACGCGCGGCCTGTTCCCCGGTGGTGAAGGCGCGGGCTATGCAGGCGGGATCCTGTCGGCGGCGGTCGATGGCATCAAGGCCGCCGAAGCGGTGGCGCTGAGTTTTCTGGCATGAGCGCATCGTGATGGACGACAAACCGTTTTCACCGTCGTGCGAGCGCAATCGCGATCCGATCCTGGCGGTCTTGCGCGATCGGTTCGCCGCGAGTCGCCATGTGCTGGAGATCGGCAGCGGCACCGGCCAGCACGCGGTGCATTTTGCAGAGGCGATGCCGTGGCTGACGTGGCAATGCTCCGATCGCGCGGACTACCTGCCGGGGATTACGCAGTGGCTGGACGAGGCCGCGTTGCCCAACACGCCGCCGGTGGTCGAGCTGGAATTATCGGGCGCAACCCCTGTGTTGCCGCCTGCGCTGCATCGCGAAAACGTCGGGAGCAACGGCGCGGCGGGCGTCGATGCCGTGTTCACCGCCAACACATTGCACATCATGGGATGGACGCAGGTGGAGGCGTTTTTCGCCTGCGTCGGTGAGGTGCTGGTACAGGGCCCGGTCGGCACGCTGGTGGCGTACGGGCCGTTCAACGACAGCGGCATCTACAGCAGCGACAGCAATCGCGAGTTTGATGCGTGGCTGAAGGCGCGCGATCCGCGTTCGGGGATTCGCGATATCGAAGCGGTTGATGCACTGGCGCGCGCGATCGGCCTGCGACGGATCGCCAACGTGGCGATGCCGGCCAACAATCGTTGCGTGGTCTGGCAACGACAGGTGCTGTCGCCAGCGTAGGATGCCGGTTGGTCCACGACTTGCGGATGGCACAGATGCGTTGCCTCATGATGGTGTTGGTACTCGCCTGCAGCCTGTCGCTGCCCTGCGGCGCATCGGCGCGCGACAACGCCGGCGCGGCATCAGTGCAAGCCGCAGTGCAAGCCGCAGCGCAGGATGCCGTGCAGGACGCGGCGCATGTTGGCGCGCAGGTCGCCCAGGCCGACTGGCCCGGCACCATCACCCTCAACGTCGATGCCAGCGATGTGTCGCGACGCATCCAGCGCGTGCGCGAGCGCATCCCCGTCCAGCAGCCGGGACCGCTGACGCTGTGGTATCCACGGTGGATTCCCGGCCACCACGCGCCCACCGGGCCGATCAACCAGCTGGCCGGCCTGACCATCACTGGCAATGGCGCGCGCATTGCGTGGCGGCGCGATGCGGTCGACATGTATGCCTTCCATCTCGATGTACCCGCTGGCGTGGATGCGCTCGACATCGAGTTCCAGTACCTGTCGCCCACCGCAAGCGACCAGGGCCGGGTGGCGATGACGCCGGCGATGCTGGCGGTGCAGTGGCATCGGGTTCTGCTGTATCCGGCCGGTTTCGACGCGCGTCGGATCCGTTTTGCGCCGAGCCTGACGGTCCCGGCGGGATGGCAGTCCGGCAGTGCGCTGGACGTGGCCTCGCGAGACGTCGACACCCTGCATTTCAAGCCGCTGGCACTGGTCGACCTGGTCGATTCGCCGCTGTATGCAGGTCGCTGGTTCAAGCGATTCGACCTGGACCCGGGGGCGAAGCAGCCGGTACACCTCGACGTGATGGCCGACGCGCCTGAGCTGCTGGATGCAACGCCCGCGATGCTCGACGCGCATCGCGCCCTGGTGCGTCAGTCCGATCGGGTGTTCGGCGCGCGCCCGTTTGCGCATTACGATTTCCTGCTGGCGCTGTCCGATCAGTTCAGTGGCATCGGCCTGGAACACCACCAGTCCAGCGAGAACGGCACATATCCGGGCTACCTGCGCGGCGATGCGCCGTTCACCGGCAACGACCTGTTGCCGCACGAGTATTCGCATGCGTGGAACGGCAAGTACCGGCGCCCGGCGCCTTCGTGGACGCCGCACTTCAACACGCCGATGCGGGGTGATCTGCTGTGGCTGTACGAGGGCCAGACCAATTACTGGGCGATGGTGCTGGCGGCGCGCGCGGGCCTGTGGAACAACGAACAGGCGCATGCAGTACTCGCCGAGCTGCTGGCGACGCAAACGCTGCGGCGTGGACGCGACTGGCGCAACCTGCAGGACACCGTGAGCCAGGGGATCATCGAGTTCAACGATGCGCCGCAGGCCTGGGAGAGCTGGCAGCGCGCGTATGACTTCTACGGCGGCGGCGCGCTGCTGTGGCTGGATGTCGACGGCAAGCTGCGCGAGCTGTCGAAGGAAAAACGCTCGCTGGATGATTTCGCGCACGCGTTCTTCAGTGGCTCGCACGGACGCGCGCAGGTGTCCACCTACACCTTCGACGACGTGATCGCGGCGCTGGCTGCGGTGCAGCCGTTTGATTGGGCGGCATTCCTGCGCGAACGCCTCGATGCCACCCCGGCGCCGCTCGACGGCTTCGTGCGCAGCGGTTGGCGACTGGCCTGGAACGATGCACCGAACGCCGCGATTGCCGCTTCCGAAGACGCCGATGGCAACGACGATTTCCGTTTCTCGCTGGGACTGAAGATTGCGCGCGACGGCGGCAAGGTCGAGGACGTCATGTGGGACGGCCCGGCGTTCAAGGCCGGTCTCGCGCGCGACATGCAGGTGATCGCGGTGTCCGGCACCGCGTACACCGCGGCGCGACTGCAGCAGGCGCTGATCGCGGCCAAAGACACGAAGCAACCGATTGAACTATTGCTGCGACAGGGCGACAGCTTCAGCACCCATCGCATCGACTACCAAGATGGCGTGCGATATCCGCAGCTCGAACGCATTCCCGGCACCCCGGATCGCCTGTCGCAGATGTTGCAACCCAGGTAGGTCGGGGTCATACCCCCGACGCCCTCTTCGTTCTCGCATCACGACACCGCGCCGGATCGCTCTTGTAGGAGCGCCCCACGGGCGCGATCGCTTCACCGACAACGCCTAATCGCGCCCATGCAGCGCGCCTACGCGAACATCCAGCCGTCACTCCATAACCCTGCGCTATCCTCGCCCGATGTTCGAATTGCGCAAGGTCTCGAAACGCTACGGCCCGACGATCGCGCTCGATGCGCTGGACCTGTCGATCGCTGCGGGCAAGACCACCGCGTTGATCGGCCCCAGCGGCGCCGGCAAGTCGAGCGTGCTGCGGATGCTGGCTGGCCTGGAGTGGCCTGACAGCGGTGAGGTGTGGTTCGACCAGCAGCCGCTGCGTCGCGGGAATTTGCTCGAACAACGCCGCCGCATCGGCTACGTGATCCAGGAAGGCGGGCTGTTTCCACACCTCACCGGTGGCGGCAATGCCGCGCTGCTGGCACGCACGCTGGGTTGGGATGCGCAACGCATCGGCACGCGGCTGCGCGCGCTGGCGGAACTCTGCCAGCTGCCGTTCGATGTGTTGTCGCGCTATCCGGCCGAACTCTCCGGCGGGCAGCGCCAGCGGGTCGGCCTGATCCGTGCATTGATGCTGGACCCGCCAGTGCTGCTGCTGGACGAACCGTTGGGCGCACTCGACCCAATCGTGCGCCACGAGCTGCAGACGCAGATGCGCGCGCTCTTCGAGCAGCTCGACAAGACCGTGGTGCTGGTGACGCATGACGTAGCCGAAGCGGCGTGGCTCGGCGACACGCTGGTGCTGATGCAGGCCGGCTGCGTGCTGCAACAGGGCAGTGCGCGCGAACTGCTCGATGCGCCGGCGGATCCTTTCGTGCAGGCGTTCATGACCGCGCAGCGCAGCGTCGGGGATCGCGCATGAGGCGCGCCGCGGCGATCAAACGAACCGTGGCCCTGCTCCTGGTTGCGGTCGTGTCGGCGATGGTTTGCACGCCTGGAATCGCGATGGCCGGCACGCCGGTTGCATCGACGCCCGCGCAGCCGCACGCCGAATCGGGGAAGCCGGTTGTCATCGGTTCCAAGAACTTCACCGAAGCGGTGATTCTTGGCGAGATCGGCGCGGGCTTGGCGCGCACGCAGGGACTGGACGTGGAACACAAGCGCCAGCTCGGTGGCACCCGCATCCTGTGGCGCGCGCTGGAGGATGGCGCGATCGACGCCTACGCCGAGTACACCGGCACCCTGGCCGAGGAGTTGTTGCAGATGCCCGGTGCAAGTCGCGAGGCACTGCGCAAGGCGCTGGCGCAGCGCGGGTTGGCGATGACCGATCCGCTGGGTTTCGACAACACTTATGCACTCGGTATGCGCGGCGAACGCGCGCACGCGCTGGGCATCGCCACGTTGTCGGACCTGCGCGCGCATCCCGCGCTCAAACTGGGCCTGAGCAACGAGTTCATGCAGCGCGCCGATGGCTGGCCGGGATTGCGCGATGCCTACGGCTTGCCGCACACCCCCGATGGCCTGGACCACGACCTCGCCTATCGCGCGCTGGCGAGCGGCGCGATCGACGTAACCGATCTATACAGCACCGACGCGGAAATCCCGTACTACAAACTGGTGGTGCTCGACGACGACCGCCATTATTTTCCATCGTATGAGGCGGTGTACCTGTATCGCGCCGATCTTGCTCAGCGCGCACCGGCGTGGGTTGCCGCACTGCGGGGCATGGCGGGTCGCATCGATGCGACCACGATGCAACGGCTCAATGCGCGGGTGAAGCTGGATCACGAACGCGAAGCAGAGGTCGCCGCCGACTGGCTGGGAGTCGATGAACCCGCATCCGGCAGTCGCGCCGCGCGCATCTGGCAGCGCACGATCGAGCACCTGGCGCTGGTCGGGATTTCGCTTGGACTCGCCCTGCTGGTCGCGTTGCCGCTGGGCATCTTCGCCGCGCGCCGGCCGCGGCTCGGGCAGGTGGTGCTGTCGGCGACCGGCGTGCTGCAGACCCTGCCGTCGCTGGCGGTGTTCGTGTTCATGATCCCGCTGTTCGGCATCGGTGCAAAGCCGGCGATCGCCGCGCTGTTCCTGTACAGCCTGCTGCCGATCGTGCGCAACACCCATGCTGGCATTACCGGCATCCCGCTGGAGCTGCGCGAAACCGCGGCCGCGATCGGCCTGCCGCCGCGCACGCGCCTGTGGCGGATCGAACTGCCGCTGGCGCTGCGTACGATCCTCGCCGGAATCAAGACCGCTGCGGTGATCAACGTCGGCACCGCGACCCTGGGCGCGTTGATCGGCGCGGGTGGCTATGGCCAGCCGATCCTGGCCGGCATCCGCCTCGACGATATCGGTTTGATCCTCGAAGGCGCAGTGCCGGCAGCGGTGCTGGCGTTGCTGGTGCAGGGCGTGTTCGAGATCATCGAACGCGTGCTGACACCGCGTGGATTGCGCATCGTCGCGCGCGCCTGAATACCCGTCCTTGTAGGAGCGGCTTTAGCCGCGATCCTTCTTGCGGAGTAGATGCAGGCAACCAAGCCAGAAGCTCGCGGCTAAAGCCGCTCCTACGAATGCAAATTTGCTGCTCGTGACTTTCAGCGTGCGTTTGCGTGATCCCGGCTGCGCGCTGCAAGCCATCCGTATCGACACACAGGTGCCGCGCAATCCGCAGCGCCTGAATACCCCGCATTCGTAGGAGCGGCTTTAGCCGCGATCATTTTGCGGGATAGATGCAGGCTACAAAGCCAGGAGCTCGCGGCTGAAGCCGCTCCTACGGGGCGCGTTCGTCCTTCAGTGCGCGTTCGCGGCGATCCCGGCTACGCGCTGCAGGTCATCCGCATCGACATGCAGGTGCGGTGCAATCCGCAGCAATCCATAGCGGCGCGTGCAGACGATGCGTTCGCGGCGGAAGGCATCGAACACCGCATCAAGCAGGGCAGCAGGTGGGCGCAGCGCGGTGAGATGTGGCGCGTGGCCCGGGGTCTTCCAGTGCGACAGGTCGTGGGCGTCCAGCGCCGCGTCGAGCGCGATTGTGCGCTGGCCAAGCGCTTCGGAGATTCGAGCCACGCCCCATGCCCGCACCTGCGCGAGCCCGGCGTGCGCCATTGCCAGCTTCACTGGATCGGCGAGGCCGCCGGCGTCGAAGCGACGTGCGCCCTTGCGATAGGGCGGGGCAACGTCGGTCGAAAAACGCCAATCCGCGCCGGCATCCCGCGCCGACCAGTGCTGTTCGATTGCGATGCCTTGTTCGCGCCAGCGCGGTGATGCCCACATCCACGCCAGGCCGATCGGACCAAACAGCCACTTGTAGCCGACCGACACCACGAAATCGGGTTGCCAGCGGGCAAGGTCGGCCGGCAGTGCACCGAGGCTCTGGCTTAGATCCAATACCAATGCAGCGCCGAGCGCGTGCACACGTGCCGCGATTGGATCGAGGTCGAGCAATGCGCCGTCGTCCCAGCGCACCTGCGGCAGCGCCGCGATGCGGATGCGTGGCTCGCTGTCGAGCGCGGTAAGGATTGCCGTGGTCCAGTCTTCGCCATCGTCGCGGTGCACCGCGAGCAGGCGTGCATCGCGTTCGAAACATCGTTGCTGCCAGGGCATCAGGTTGGATGGAAACTGACCGTCGAGTACCAGCACCGCATCGCCTGCATCCAGTGCGAGGTTGCGCGCAGCGGTCGAGAGTCCGTACGCCGCCGACGGCACCAATGCCACGCCGTCGCGGTCTCCGTCGAACAGTGTTTCCGCGACGCTCGCACGCAGTGCTTCGGTCTGCGCCTCCTGGGCATTGAATGACATGCGCCATGGCGCTGCGTAGCTGTCGAGCGTCGCATGTGCTGCGGCGAGCACCGCACGCAGGCGCGGGGCCTGCGCTGCACAGTCCAGATACAGGACATCGTCGAACGGCATGAATGCTGCATCTGCAAGCGCAAGATCGGCGCTGGGCCCGTGTCCCGGTTCGTCGATGGGATGCGTCGCTTGCATTGCGCTACTTTACTTGACGCGGTCGCGCGGCGAATGTGTACACGCGCGCGCCGAGGCGGAAGCGCTGGAACATGTCGATGGATTCGTCACCCTGCCTTCGCCTCGCGACCGTATCCTGCGACCCATGTCCGCGCCCACCGCCTCTCTCATCGCAGACCGCGGTGATCATCAGTCCACGTCTTCGCCCAGTGAGCGTTACCGCGCCGTGCGCGCGCACAGCCTCGCATTGGCCGCGCCGCTATCGGCGGAAGATGCGATGGTGCAGAGCATGCCCGACGCCAGCCCGGCAAAATGGCATCTTGCGCACACCACGTGGTTCTTCGAGCGATTCGTGCTTGGCGCGCAGCCCGGCTACGTGCCGGTCGATGCGCAGTGGAACTACCTGTTCAACAGCTACTACAACAGCGTCGGCCCGATGCATGCGAGGCCTCGGCGCGGCGTGGTGTCGCGGCCGTCGTTGATCGAGGTGCTGGAGTATCGCGCCGAGGTCGACGCGCGCATGGCGGAACGCTTTGCAGCCGACGACCTCGATACCCAGGTCGCGCGGGTGCTGCTGCTCGGCACGCATCACGAACAGCAGCACCAGGAGCTGCTGCTGACCGACATCAAACACGCGTTCTGGTGCAATCCGCTGGCGCCCGCATATCGCGAGGACCTGTGTGCACGCACAGGCCGGACAACCCCGCTGCGCTGGATCGCCAATGACGAGTCGATTACCGAAGTCGGCGCCGCCGCATGGCCGCAGGCCGACGCCTTCGCCTACGACAACGAGTCGCCGCGCCATCGCGTGCTGGTTGCCGCACACGCGTTGGCGAACAGGCCGGTGAGCAACGCCGAATTTGCCGAGTTCGTCGCCGATGGCGGCTACGCGAATGCCGAGCTGTGGCTCAGTGACGGCTGGGCGCTGCTGCAGGCCAAACAGTGGCGGCGACCGATGTACTGGCACCAAGACGGCGAGCGCGAGTTCACCCTGGCCGGCTGGCGTGAACGCGATCCGCATGCGCCGGCCTGCCATCTCAGCTACTACGAAGCCGATGCATTCGCACGCTGGGCCGGCGCGCGCCTGCCGACCGAGGCCGAGTGGGAGCAGGCCGCGTGCAAGCAGACCGCTTCGAAGCAGGCCGCATCGAAGCAGGCTGCGGCCGGCGTCGCCGTCGAGGACAATTTTGTCGAAGCCGGCATCCTGCATCCGCAGTCCGTCGAGGCCAATGACGTCGGCCTGCAGCAGATGTTCGGCGATGTCTGGGAGTGGACGTCATCGGCCTACACCCCGTATCCGGGCTTCCGGCCGCTGCCGGGATCGCTCGGCGAATACAACGGCAAGTTCATGAGCGGGCAGTGCATCCTGCGCGGCGGCAGCTGCGCGACGCCGCGCGACCACGTGCGCGCCAGCTATCGAAATTTCTTTCCGCCGGCCGCGCGCTGGCAGTTTTCCGGCCTGCGCCTCGCCAGGGATCCTGCGTGAATGCCGTCCTCAAGCTGACCGACCTGCAGCCGACCCCGGATGACATCCTCGGCGACGTACTCGCAGGTCTGTCGCGCACGCCCAAGCAGCTGCCGTCAAAATATTTTTATGATCGTCGCGGCTCGGAGCTGTTCGAGGAGATCACGCGCCAGCCCGAGTACTACCTGACGCGGATCGAACTGGCGCTGCTCGCAGCCAGTGCGGCGGAAATCTCCGACGCGGTCGGGCCGCATGCGCACGTGGTCGAATACGGCAGCGGAAGCGGGCGCAAGACGCGGCTGTTGCTTGATGCGCTTGACGACCCGGTTGCCTACACGCCGATCGAGATCTCGCGCAGCGCGCTGCTGGCCAGCGTTGAACGCCTCGACCGTGAATTCGACGACGTCGAGGTGCTTGCGGTGTGCGCCGATTTCACCCAGCCGGTGCCACTGCCGCAGCCGAGCCGCAAGGCCGACCACGCGCTGGTGTTCTTCCCAGGTTCGACCCTGGGAAATTTCACCGATGCCGAAGCGGTGCGCTTGCTGCGCGCGATGCACGAGACGATGGGCGATCGCGGTGGCGCGCTGCTCGGCATCGACCTGCAGAAGTCGCCGGAGATCATCGAGCCGGCCTACAACGATGCCAACGGCGTCACCGCGAAGTTCACGCTCAACCTGCTGGCGCGGCTCAATCGCGACATCGGCAGTGATTTCGACCTCGATGGTTTCGAGCATCGCGCCGATTACGTCGAGGATGTGGGGCGCATCGAAACCTTCCTGGTGAGCCGCCGCGAGCAGACCGTGATGGTCGACGGCCGGCCGTTCCATTTCGCCGCCAGAGAAGCGATGCAGGTCGAGTACAGCCAGAAGTACACCGACGCGATGCTGGCCGCGCTGGCCGGGCAGGTGGGTTTGAAAGTCGTACGCGCATGGAACGATCCCAAGGACTGGTTCGGCCTGCGCCTGCTGCAGCGCGCGTAGGTCGGGGCCACGCCGCCGACGGCTCTTGTTTGTACAGCCGGTCCAGCGCGTAGGTCGGGGCCACGCCCCCGACGGCTCTTGTTTAACCCACCTTCCAACTGGCG
>JBBSST010000043.1:0-22816 GCA_038241735.1 Lysobacterales bacterium | reverse complement strand
TTCCGTACACCCGCGCCCGTGTGGCCCAAGGCCCGGCCGGGGGGCCGCCCCGCCCTCGTTTTCGTCCGCCCGCCCATGGGGCGCTAGGCCCTTATCGGAACCGCCCCCCCCCCCCTGGGCCCGCTCCTACAATCGGCTTGCAGGCCGGGCTGGCGCTTCCTGACTCCCGCAGCGCTGAGGCCATCGCGCCCATGGGGCGCTCCTACGAAACACGGGCTGGCGCTTCCCGACTCCCGCAGCGCTAAGGCCATCGCGCCCATGGGGCGCTCCTACGAAACACGGGCTGGCGCTTCCCGAGCCCCGCAGCGCTGAGGCCATCGCGCCGATGGGGCGCTCCTACGCAACACGGGCTGGTTCAGGCGGGCAGCGGGGCGGCGTAGCCGGCCGGGGCGTTGGCCTGTTCAGGAAAGCTGACCTCTTCCCAGGCTGATCGCTCCGCCAGCAGGGCGCGCACGAGCGTGTTGTTGAGGGCGTGGCCGGATTTGTAGCCTTCAAAGGCGCCGATGATGGCGTGGCCGGCCAGGTACAGGTCGCCGACGGCATCGAGGATCTTGTGGCGGACGAACTCGTTGCCGTAGCGCAGGCCGTCATCGTTGAGGACGCGGAATTCGTCCAGGACGATGGCGTTGTCCATCGAGCCGCCCAGCCCGAGGTTGCGCTCGCGCATGTATTCCAGGTCGCGCATGAACCCGAAGGTGCGGGCGCGGCTGACTTCGCGGATGTAAGCGTCGGTGGAGAAATCAACCACGGCGCGCGATTGCGCGGTCGGGATCATCGGGTGGTCGAAATCGATGGTGAAGCCGAGGCGGAAACCGTCATGCGGCTCGAGCCGCGCGATCTTGTCGCCGTCGCGCACTTCCAGCGGACGCTTGATGCGGATGAAGCGCTTGGCGGCGTTTTGTTCGACGATCCCGCCAGACTGCAGCAGGAACACGAACGGCCCAGCCGAGCCATCCATGATCGGCACCTCGGCGGCGGACAAATCAATGCAGGCGTTGTCGATGCCAAGGCCGGCCAGCGCCGACATCAGGTGCTCGACGGTCTGGACTTTGGCGCCATCGCGCGACAGGCCGGTGCACAGGGTGGTTTCGCTGACCAGTTCGGCGTTGGCGGGAATCTCGACGATCGGGTCGAGATCGGTGCGCCGGAACACGATGCCGGTGTCGATGGCCGCCGGGCGCAAGGTCAGGTAGACCTTCTCGCCACTGTGCAGCCCCACGCCAGTGGCGCGGATGACGTTCTTGATGGTGCGTTGCTGCAGCATGGTGTGGGGCGCCGGTTGTGGAGCCGCCGCGGATACGGAATCCACGGAAGATTAGCACGCACGATACTGAACCTGAACGAAAGCGAGACTGTCTTCTGCCGCGATTCCGGCGTCCGTCGCGTCGCTGAATCCCAGCCGGATCAAGCGCTTGGCCGCGCAGGGCATATCGTGAAAAGACCACCGGGCCGGCGCAGGCCCGGTGGGTAAAGAGGACACGTTCCGCAGGAGCAGCTTCATGGGAGTCCATGGAGCACGCCATTTGGGCGCGATGGATGTATCAGTCGAGCTCCATCGCGCCCATGGGGCGCTCCTACGGGGGGTGACCGGGGGCTTTCAGGGCCCACCGGCCACCGTCACGCAATCAGTCCGCCTGGCGGCGCAGGAATGCCGGGATGTCCAGGTAGCTGCCGTTGTCGCTGCCGAAATCCGCCACCTGCGGCGCCGCTGGTTCGCTGCTGGCGCTGCCGTTGCCGTTGCCACGCAGGGTGGACGCGATGCTCCTGTGGCCGGGATTTGGATTGAAGCTGGCCGTGGCGGCGTCGTCGATGAACATGCCGGTGGTGCCGTCACGCTTGGCCTGCGAGCGCACCAGTTCGACCTGCGGCTTGCGCACGACGTCTTGTTGGCCATAGCCGCGGTCCTCGTGGCGCACGCCCTGGCGGCTGGCGTTGCGGTTGAGGCCGGTGGCCACGACGGTGACGCGGACTTCGTCCTGCATGTCCGGGTCGAGCACGGTGCCGATGACGATGGTGGCGTCCTCGCTGCCGAAGTTCTCGATCGTGCGGCCGACCTCGTCGAACTCGGCCATGGTGAAATCCGGGCCGGCGGTGATATTGACCAGGATGCCGTTGGCGCCGGCAAGGTTGACGTCGTCGAGCAGCGGATTCTGGATCGCCGCTTCGGCGGCGGCTTGCGCGCGATCGTCGCCGCGTGCGGTGCCGGTGCCCATCATCGCCAGGCCCATTTCGCTCATCACGGTGCGCACGTCGGCAAAATCGACGTTGATCAGGCCCGGACGCACGATCAAATCGGCGATGCCCTGCACGGCGCCGAGCAGCACGTCGTTGGCAGCGCGGAACGCCTGGACCATGGTGGCGTTGCGGCCCAGTACGGTGATCAGCTTTTCATTGGGAATGGTGATCAGCGAGTCGACGTGCTGGCTCAGCTCCTCGATGCCCTTGAGCGCCACCTGCATGCGGCGACGGCCTTCGAACGGGAATGGCTTGGTGACCACGGCGACGGTCAGGATGCCCATCTCCTTGGCCAGCTGCGCGACCACGGGCGCGGCGCCCGTGCCGGTGCCGCCACCCATGCCAGCGGTGATGAACACCATGTCGGCGCCCTGCAGCGCGTCCATGATCATTTCGCGGTCTTCCAGCGCGGCCTGGCGGCCGACTTCCGGATTCGCGCCTGCACCCAGGCCCTTGGTGACATTGGTGCCCAGTTGCAGCTGCAGCTTGGAGCCGCAGTTCTTGATCGCCTGCGCGTCGGTGTTGGCGGTGATGAACTCCACCCCCTCGACGCTGCTATTGACCATGTGCGCGACCGCGTTGCCGCCGCCGCCGCCCACGCCCACCACCTTGATGTTGGCGTTGGGTGCCATCTTTTCCACCAGTTCGAAATGCGCCATGTCCGTGTCCTCTCTAATTAGTTATGTGTGTTGCCAGGTGTTGAAGTTGTTGCTGCGGTTGCTTGTCTTCGTTGTCTTCGTCGTCGTTTGATCGTGTGTCGTGCCAGCGCTGTGCGCGTGGCCGCAAATATCGGTGCGTGGTGGCCGGATGCTTCCATCAGAATTCCCCCCGATACCAGTTCTTCAACTTGTTGAAGATCGTCCCGGCGCGGCCGGTGGCAATCACCGGACGCCGCGGGTTTTCAATCTGGCTGCCCATCAGCAGCAGGCCCACGCCAGTGGCATGGACGGGATTTCCGACCACCTCGCCAAGGCCGGTGACGTGTTGCGGGATGCCCACGCGCACCGGCATCTGCAGCATTTCCTCGGCCAGTTCGACCACGCCTTCCATCTTCGACGCGCCGCCGGTCAGCACCATGCCGGCGCGCACGTGCTGCTCGAATCCCGAGCGCCGCAATTCGGCCTGCACCATCTCGAAAATTTCCTCGTAGCGCGCCTGCACCGCCTGCGCCAGCGACTGCCGTGGCAGGCGTCGCGGGGCACGGTCGCCAACGCTGGGCACCTGGATGGATTCTTCCGAGGTCGCCAATTGCGCCAGCGCGCAGGCGTAGCGCACCTTGATCTGCTCGGCTTCCGGCGTCGGCGTACGCAGCATGTGCGCAATGTCTTCGGTAACCTTGTCGCCGGCAATCGGCAGCGACGAGGTGTGGCAGATCGCGCCCTGCACGAACACCGCAAGATCGGTGGTGCCGGCGCCGATATCGACCAGCACCACGCCCAGTTCGCGTTCGTCATTGGTCAGCACCGCGGTGCTGGAGGCCAGCGACGACAGGATCAAATCGTCGATCTGCAATCCGCAGCGCGCCACGCATTTGCTGATGTTGGCGGCCGCCGATTGCGCGCACACCACCAGGTGCGCGTGCACCTCCAGGCGCACGCCGGTCATGCCGACCGGGTTGCGGATGCCTTCCTGCGAATCATCGAGCACGTACTCGCGCGGGATTGCATGCAGGATTTTCTGGTCGGCGGGAATGGCCACGGCCTTGGCGGCATCGAGCACGCGCTCCAGGTCGGCGTAGGTCACCTCGCCATCGCGGATCGGGACGATGCCCGGCGAGTTGCGGCATTGCACGTGGTTGCCGGAGATCGACGCGTACACCGATCTTACTTCGCAGCCGGCCATCAATTCGGCCTCTTCGACGGCGCGCTGGATCGATTGCACCGTCGACTCGATGTCGATCACCACGCCGCGCTTGAGCCCGCGTGACTCATGCGAGCCGATACCGATCACCTCGATCGGATTGCCGGGCGAATATTCACCGACCAGCGCCACCACTTTCGAGGTGCCGATGTCGAGCCCGACGATGAGGGCCTTGTCGCCTTTGCGGTTCATGTGTTTCCCTGCATCAAAGCGGTTCCGTCGTATCGACGGGAATAAGTAGCCGGCGCCGGGCGGTGGGTCTCCACAGCGGCAGTTGCGTCGTGTTCAATGCTCAAGACGCTCGCGCTTGCCACGCTCGCGATTGCCAGGCGGGCGCTCGCCTCGGTTGGCACGGCGGCGGGCGCGGCGTCCGCGGCCGCCCACGTCAGCGCAAACCCATTGGTGTAACGCAGGTCGGCGCGCGCCAGCAGCAGGGGTTTTTGCACCAGCAACTGCGGCAACAGGCGCGCAAAGCGCGCCAGTCGCAGGCGTGCTTCCTGGCTGCCGATCATCACCTGCGTGCCGCTCGACAATGTCAGCGCCCAGCTGCCGCGACGATCCAGCGAGACCACCTGCACCACCTTGCCTTCGGGAGCGAACAGTTCGCGCGCCTGGTTGTACATGGCGACCACGTCGGCGATGCGCGTTTCGGAGGCATCCACGTCGAAGCGCGGCAAGCCCTTGGGCACTTCCACGCCGGCGATCGGGAACAACGTGCCAGCCTCCGACAACAGGCGGTCCTTGCCCCACTGCGCAAACGGCTTGTGCTCGACGATGCGCACCTCGATCACGTCCGGCCAGCGCTTGCGCACCTCGGCGTGTTCGACCCACGGCAATGTCGCCACGGCCTTTTGCGCGTCTTCAAGCCGCACCGCGAAAAAGCCCTTGCGTGCAAACGGCAGCACGGTCGCGCGCAGCTTCTGCGCATCGACGCGCTGCAGGTCATCGCCGATGCGCAGCGTGCGCAGCGGCCAGCGCTCGGTACCGATCCAGCCGTTGAGCACGGCGACCACCGGCAGGGCCACCAGCGCCAGGGCCAGCGTCCAGGTCGCGACGCGCAGGCCGGCGTGCAGGGCGGCGTTCATTTCGCTACCCCGGATACCGAGGTTTCGAGGATCCGCCAGCACAGTTCCTCGAACGACACCCCGAAGGCCGCAGCTGACTTTGGCATCAGCGAATGGCTGGTCATGCCCGGCGCGGTGTTGGCTTCCAGCAGCCAGTTCTGGCCGTTGCGATCACGCATGAAATCCACGCGCGCCCAGCCGCGCAGGCCCAGCGCCGCGAATGCGCGTTCGGCCTGTTCGCGCGCCTGTGTCTCGCCGGCTTCGTCCAGGCCGGGACAAATGTACTGCGTGTCCTCGGCGACGTACTTGGCGTGGTAGTCGTAGTACTCGCCGGCCGGCACGATGTGGATGCTGGCCAGCGCACGGCCGTCGAGCACGCCGATGGTGTATTCGCCGCCCTCGCCCTCGCCCGATTCGATCAGCTGCTCCATCAGCAACTCACCGGGGTAGCGCTCGGCCAGTTCGATCGCAGCATCCAGATCGGCGTCGCCATACACGCGACTGATGCCAACGCTGGAGCCCTCCAGCGACGGCTTGATGATCACCGGCAAGCCCAGTTCGCGCGCGGCCGCATGCACATCGTCGCTGCCGCCTGCCCCGGAACCGGCAATGCGCAGGAAACGCGGCGTCGGCAGGCCAATCGCGCTCCACACCTGCTTGGTGCGGATCTTGTCGAGCGACAACGCGCTGCCCAGCACGCCCGAACCGGTGTACGGCACCTCCAGCGATTCCAGCAGGCCTTGCAGCACGCCGCTTTCACCGGCGCCGCCATGCAGGATGTTGAACACGCGGTCGAACGACGCGTGTCCGAACTGCCTGTCACGCAGCTCGCGGATCAGGTTGGGCACGCCATCGACGGCGTTGGCATCGATGCCGCGCGCACGCAGGGCCTCCAGCACATTGCGGCCTGAATCCAGCGACACCTCGCGCTCGGAGCTGGTCCCGCCCATCAGCACGGCAACGCGCCCGAATACGGCGGGGTCATCGAAGCGCGGCGGCGGCAACACGAAGCTCATGCGGCTTCTCCTTCAAACCCGTGCGCGGCGAGTTGTTGCGCAGCCGCGCCGATGTCGCCCGCGCCCATCAGCAGCAGCAGGTCGCCGTCGCGCAGCACATCGGGCAATACCTCGCGCAGTTCCAGCGGGCTGTTGACGACCACAGGATCGATGCGACCGCGCACGCGGATCGCGCGCGCCAACGAGCGCGCATCGGCACCGGCAATCGGCGCTTCACCAGCGGGATAAACCTCGGTCAGCACCAGCGCGTCGACATCCGACAACACCGCTGCAAAGTCGTCGAACAGGTCGCGCGTGCGGCTGTAGCGGTGCGGCTGGAACGCAACCACCAGGCGCTTGTCCGGCCAGCCGCCGCGCGCAGCGGCGAACACGGCCGCGAGCTCCTTCGGGTGGTGGCCGTAGTCGTCGACCAGCTGCACGCTCGCCCCCTGCGCGGTGCGCAGCTGCGCAAGCAGGTTGAAACGGCGGCCGATACCTTCGAATTTTTCCAGCGCCGATGCGATCGCCTCGGCCGGCACGCCCAGTTGCCACGCCACGGCGGCGGCGGCCAATGCGTTTTGCACGTTGTGGCGTCCCGGCAGGGCCAATGTCACCGGCGTGCGCGACGCATCAGGCAGGCAGAGCATGAAGTGCATCCGCGCGGCATCCTGGCGGACATCGTCGGCGCGCACTTCGGCCTTGTCATCGAAGCCGTAGGTCATGACGTGGCGCGGGGTGTTGAGCGCAAGCTCGGCCACTTCGGCATCGTCGATGCACAGCACGGCGACACCGTAGAACGGCAGCCGATGCAGGAACTCGAGGAACGCCGCGCGCACGCGGGCGAAGTCGCCACCGTAGTTTTCCAGGTGATCGGCATCGATGTTGGTGATGATCGCCATCAGTGGATTCAGGCGCAGGAAGCTGCCGTCGCTTTCGTCGGCCTCGGCCACCAGCCAGTCGCCGCTGCCCAGCCGTGCATTGGCGCCGGCGGCAAGCAGCTGGCCACCGATGACGAACGTGGGATCAAGCCCGCCCTCGGCCAGCACGCTGGCCAGCAGCGAGGTCGTCGTGGTCTTGCCGTGGGTGCCGGCGACGGCAATGCCGCGGCGGAAACGCATCAGCTCGGCCAGCATTTCGGCGCGCGGCACGATCGGGATCCGCTGCGCTCGCGCTTCCATCAGCTCAGGGTTGTCGTGCTTGATTGCGCTCGACACCACCACGCAATCGGTGCCCAGCACGTTGGCCGCGGCGTGGCCACGATGGACCTTGGCGCCCAGTTGCGACAAACGCCGCGTCACCGCGCTATCGGCCATGTCCGAACCCGACACCTGGTAGCCCAGCGTGCACAGCACTTCGGCAATGCCGCTCATGCCGACGCCGCCGATGCCGACAAAATGCACGCGCGAATAGCGCTTGGCGAAATCGCCCGGGGCAACGGCCTTGGTATCGAACAGGCGGCGAATCATGCGCGGTATCCCAATGTTGGTTCGACGCGCTTGCGCAGGCGGCTGGTGCCGCGCATGGCGGCAGGATGGGCGCTGGGCGCAGGGGCTTGTGCGGACGCGGGAGGCGTGCCGTACGTTCTTGGCGGCAGGTCGCGAGACGACGGCTGGCCGGAGGGATCGCCCAGTCCCGGGCTGGCCTCACCACGCAGACGTGCGACCTGGCGCTCGGCGCGGTCGAGTTCATACGACACGCGCAGCAGCAGGCCCAGCGCGGCGCAGGTCATCAGCACGCTGGAACCGCCCGACGACACCAGCGGCAACGTCAACCCCTTGGTCGGCAGGATGCCGAGATTGACGCCAATCGACACGAAACTCTGAAGGCTGATCCACAGCGCCACGCCGAAGGCGCAGTAGCCGGCGAAATGGCGACGCATGCCCACGCAGCGATAGCCCAGCCAGAACGCGCGGCCCACCAGCAACACGTACAGGCCGATCACCAGGCACACGCCGGCAAACCCGAGTTCCTCGGCGATCACGGAGAAGATGAAATCGGTATGCGCTTCGGGCAGGTAGGAGAGCTTCTGCACCGATGCGCCAAGGCCAACGCCAAACCATTCACCGCGACCCACCGCCATCAGTGCATTGCTGAGCTGGTAGCCGGAGCCCAGCTGGTCAGCCCAGGGATCCAGGAACGAGGTGAAGCGACGCACGCGATACGGTTCGAGGATCGCGATGAACGCGAAGATCGGCAGGCCGATCACGATCGGCAGCGACATGCGCGGCAGGTTGACCCCGCCCAGCACCAGCATCCCGGCGGTGATCGCCAGCAGCAGCGACGACGAACCAAAGTCCGGCTGCAGCAGCAGCAGGATCACCAGCAATCCCGCGATGCCCAATGGCTTGAGCATGGCCGGCCACGTTGCGTTGACGTCCTCGCGAAAGCGCACGAGGTAGCTCGACAGCCAGACGATATAGAGCAGTTTCACCGCCTCCACCGCCTGGAAACTGGAGATGCCCAGGTTGATCCAGCGCTTGGCGCCATTGACGCTGCTGCCCACGCCGGGCACGAATACGGCCAACAGCAGCACGAAGCAGCCCAGCAATAGCAGCTGGTTGTAATGCTCGACCGTCTTCAACTCGGTGCGCATTGCCCACACCGCCAACGCGATGCCGCCCGTCAGGAACACCAGGTGGCGGATGAGGAAATGGAACGGGCCGACATCCAGGCCTTCGCCTATGGCGATCGAACTCGATGCCACCATCACCACGCCCAGGCTGGCCAGGGCGATGCACGCACCGAGCAGCCACGGATCGTAGCGGCCCGGGAGTGACTCAAGCCGCGTGGCCTGGTGGGTAGCACCCATGTAGGAGGCGACGGCCATCAGCGCACCTTCAACGTGGCAAGGCCGACCAGCACCAGGATGACCGAGATGATCCAGAAGCGCACGATCACGCGCGGCTCCGGCCAGCCCTTCAGTTCGAAATGGTGGTGGATCGGCGCCATCCGGAACACGCGCTTGCCGGTGAGCTTGAACGACGCCACCTGGATCATCACCGAGAGTGTTTCGATCACGAACACGCCGCCCATGATCACCAGCACCAGCTCCTGGCGCACGATCACCGCGATGCAGCCCAGCACCGCACCCAGCGCCAGCGCGCCGATGTCGCCCATGAACACCATCGCCGGATACGTGTTGAACCACAGGAAGCCCAGCCCAGCGCCGGCAATCGCGGCGCAAATGATGACCAGTTCACCGGCGCCGGGGATTTGCGGGATCTGCAGGTAGCTTGAGAACACCGCGTTGCCCGATGTGTACGCGAACACGCCCAGCGCACACGCCACCAGCACCGTGGGCATGATCGCCAGGCCATCGAGGCCATCGGTCAGGTTGACGGCGTTGGAGAATCCAACGATCCAGAAATAAGCGACCACCACGAACATTCCGCCCAGCGGAATCGCGACGTTCTTGAGCAGCGGCACGAAGAACGTGGTGGCGGCTGGCACGGTCGGATCGGCGGTCATGTACAGGAACACGCCGGCGGCAAGCCCGAATATCGATTGCAGCAGGTATTTCCAGCGCGACTTGAGGCCGTTGGGATCACGACGGACGATCTTGATCCAGTCGTCGTACCAGCCGATCGCACCGAACGCGAGCATCACCGCCAACACCAGCCACACATAGCGGTTGCGAAGGTCGCCCCACAGCAGCACCGACGCCAGCACCGTGAGCAGGATCAGCAGGCCACCCATGGTCGGCGTGCCGGCCTTGGAAAAATGCGTCTGCGGGCCGTCGCTGCGGATCGGCTGGCCACCCTTGTACTGGGCCAGCTTGCGGATCACCGCAGGCCCCCACCACAGCGACAATGCCAACGCGGTCAACGCGCTGAGGATGCCGCGGAACGTGAGATAGCCGAACAGTCCGAACAGGCCTTCGAGTTGCTGCAGCCAGCGTGTGAGTTCAAGCAGCATGCGGCGCGTCCCCGTGCCCGGTCGGGCGTTGTTGCGCGCGCGGAGTGCCGTCGGCGGCCCGCGCATGCGTGTGGTCTTCCTGCGGCAACAGCGCCGCGACGATGCGATCCATCGCACTCCCGCGCGAACCTTTCACCAGGACCGCCAGCGCGAGCGCAGTCGCGGCGCCGCCTGCCTTGGCATCTGTTGCCGCGATCAGGTCATCGCCCAGCGCCTTGGCCAGGGCTTCGTGGCTGTCGAACACGCGCGCATCGGCGCCGAAGGCCTGCGCGGCATGTGCGCTCAACGGGCCCAGCGCATACAGCCGCGTGATGCCTGCCTCGCGCGCACGACGACCGGCGGCCTCGTGCAGGGCCTGCGCATCGGCGCCCAGTTCACGCATGTCGCCCAGCACCAGCCAGGCGTCGCTGTTTGCGCTGGCCAAGGTGTCGATGGCGGCGTTGAGCGAGCCTGGATTGGCGTTGTAGCTGTCATCGATCAACACCACGCCGTTGGCCAGGCGATGGCGCACCAGCCGTCCTGCCACTGCTTGCGCAGTGCGCAACCCTTCGACGATGGTCGCCAGCGCGACTCCGCACGCATGGGCAAGCGCAGCCGCAGCCAGGGCATTGGCGACGCTGTGGCGTCCGGGCATCGGCACCATCGCGACCGCCTCACCGTCCGGCATCACCAGTCGGAAAACGCTGTGGTCATCGAGGAGCTGCAGTTCATGCGCGCTGACATCGGCGCCGGCGTTGAAGCCAAACCGGATCAGCCGGCGACCGTGCGTGCGTTCGGAAAAGTAAGGGGCAAACGCATCGTCAGCATTGATCACCGCCACGCCATCGGCCGGCAGGGCGTCGTAGATCGCCGCCTTGGTGTCGGCGATACCAAGCAGGCTGCCCATGCGCTCCAGGTGCGCAGGCGCGATGTTGTTGACCAGCGCCACGTCGGGGCGCACTACCGTAGTGAGCCAGGCGATGTCGCCGGGCTTGCCGGCGCCCATTTCGTAGATCGCGAACGCCGCATCATCGGGCGCGGCGATCACCGCCAGCGGCAGGCCGATCTCGTTGTTGTGATTGCCGGGGTTGGCATAGGCCACCCGACCATCCGCCGCGGCGGCAGATTGCAGGATCGACAGCAGCAGCGTCTTGACGCTGGTCTTGCCGTTGCTGCCGGTAATTGCGATGACCTTGCTGGTGCGCGAATGCTGCATCGCCGCGGCCAGCGATGCCAATGCACGCTGGGTATCGGCCACGACCACCTGCGGCACTGGCAGGTCGAGGGTGCGCGAGACCAGCACCGCGCATGCGCCCAGCCTGGCCGCGGCAGCGACGTGGTCGTGACCATCGAAGCGCTCACCCTTCAGCGCGACAAACACGACCGCGCGACCGTCGCTGGCATCCAGAACACGGGTATCGGTGGCGACGGCATCGACCAGCACGTCGACGCCCTGCAGGTGGCCACCGGTCCATTGCGCGATACGTGAGAGCGGCAGCGGGTTCATGCCCTGCCCTCGAGTATTTCGCCCGCGACCTGGCGGTCGTCAAACGGATGGCGAACGCCATTGATTTCCTGGTAGGTCTCATGGCCCTTGCCGGCAATCAGCACGATGTCATCGGCGCCGGCCTGGCCAATCGCGCGCGCAATCGCGCGTCGACGATCGCGCTCGACCACCACCGCGCCCGCATTCGCGAAGCCGGCCATGATCTGGGCGACGATCGCATCGCCATCTTCGCCGCGCGGATTGTCGTCGGTGACAAAGACCAGGTCGGCGTTTGCCTCGGCGATTGCCGCCATTTGCGCGCGCTTGCCGGTGTCGCGTTCGCCACCGCAACCCAGCACGCACAGCAGCCGCCCCCGCACGTGCCCGCGCAGCGACGCCAGCGCCTGTTCAAGCGGATCAGGCTTGTGCGAATAGTCGATCACCACCAGCGGCAGCACGCCGTCGCCGCCGAGGCGGTTCATGCGCCCGGGGATTGGCTGCAAGCGCGCCAACGTGGCCGCGATCGCCTGCGGCGTGTGTCCTTGCACCAGCAGCACGGCGGCCACGGCAAGCAGGTTGTCGACGTTGAAGCGGCCCAACAGCGGCGAGCGCACCGCGATGTGGACATCACCCAGCTGCAGTTCGAAGGCAATGCCGGATGCGTCGAGCGCGACGTCGCTCGCACGCACATCGGCCTGCGCATCGCCACGCGCGCTGGTGCCGAGTTTGCGCAGCGTCGACGGGATGCGTGCATGCAAGGTCTTGCCGAGGACGTCATCGAGGTTGAGCACCGCAGCGCCCAGGCCGTCGCGCGTGAACAGCTTTGCCTTGGCCGCGCCGTAGCTGGCCATGTCACCGTGGTAATCGAGGTGGTCGCGGGTGAGGTTGGTGAACACGGCGATGTCGTAATGCACGTTATCGACGCGGCCCTGGTCGAGCGCATGCGAACTGACTTCCATCGCCACCGCTTGCGCACCGGCATCGTGCATCCCTGCAAGCAGGGCATGCATCTGCAGCACCAGCGGCGTGGTGAAACCGGTCGCCACCGCTGCGCCGTACAAACCGGCACCCAGCGTGCCGACGGTTCCGCTGCGCGTGCCCAGCAGGGTCCACGCCTGCGCCAGCAGCTGCACGGTGGACGTCTTGCCGCTGGTTCCGGTGACGCCGACCATCGTCATTGCCCGCGACGGCTGGCCATGGAAGGCATCGGCCATTGCACCCATGCGCGCGCGCAGGCCTGGCACCGCGATGGCGTCGTCGGGCGCGGGCGCGTCATCGGGCGCCGGTGGTTCGAACAGGATCGCACCGGCGCTGGCGGCGCGCGCCTGTTCGACGAAATGCAGGCCGTGCGTGCCAAATCCGCCGATGGCAACAAACGCATCGCCCGGCGCGATCGCGCGGCTGTCCTGCACCAGGCCGGTGATCGCCAGGGTCGGCGACACGGCGGCCACATCGGGCAACAATTCCGCCAGCAGCATTGCGCGCGCGGTCATTGCAGCGCTCCGGGCTCTGGCAACGCGACTGGCAACGCGACTGGCAGCGCGGCGGGCAGCGCGTTGGTCGCTACGGCCGGCTTCATCAGTGCCGGTTCCACCAATGTGGTCTTGGACGGTGCGCTTTTCGCGGATTTCTTGTCTGCCGCCGCCTGCGCGGCAAGCCAGGTTTCGATATCGTCCGGCGGCACGTCCATCAGGCGCAGCGCGCCTTCCATCACGTTGTGGAACACCGGGCCGGACACCGAGCCGCCGTAGTAGCCGCGGCGGCTGGGATCGGGATCCATGATCACCACGGCCATCGAGAAACGCGGGTTGTCGACCGGCACGACGCCGGCGAAAAACGCCGAGTAACGCCGCGAATATCCACCGCCGCTGGCGATGCGCGCGGTGCCCGTCTTGCCGGCGACGTGGTAGCCCAGGATCGCCGCCTGCTTGGCGGTGCCGCCGGGTTCGGTCACGGTCTGCATCATCTTCAGCACTTCGTGCGCGATGGCCGGGTCCAGCACCTGCGTGCTTTTCACCGGCTGGCCCTTGACGAAGGTCGGTTCGTTCAATTTGCCGCCATTGGCGAGCGCGGCGTAGGCGTGTGCGATCTGCAGTGGCGTCACGGAAATGCCGTAGCCATACGACATCGTCTGCTTGCTGGTGCCGCTCCAGCGCGCCGGTGGCGGGAACAGGCCTGCCGCCTCGCCGGGAAAACCGCTGCCCGTGCTCTGGCCATAGCCGAAGCGACGCAGGAATGCGTAGAAATCCTGGTCCGAGATCTTCGCCACGATCTTGGACACGCCCACGTTGGAACTCTTGGTGATCACGCCCGTGACGGTCAGCACGCCGTGGTTGCTCGTGTCGGTGGTGCGATAGCGACCGTTGGGCATCCAGCCCGGGTTGGTGTCGATCATCGTGTTGGGCGTGACCACGCCTTCCTCGAGCGCCGCGGCCACGGTCAACGGCTTCATGGTCGAACCGGGCTCGATCAGGTCGGTCACCGCGCGGTTGCGATGCGCGTCGCGCTTGCCCGCCTCGACCGCGTTGGGGTTGAACGACGGCAGGTTGGCCATCGCCAGCACTTCGCCGGTGCTGATATCCAGCACCACCGCCGACGCGCTGCTGCCGCCGCTTTCCAGCAGCGCGTTCTTCAGCTCGCGATAGGTGAGGTACTGGATGCGGCGATCGATGCTGAGCGTGAGGTCCTTGCCCTGTTCGGCGGCACGCACCAGGTCGACGTTCTCGACGATGCGTCCGCGACGATCGCGGATCACCTTCTCGATGCCGGGCTTGCCGCGCAACCAGTCATCGAAGGCCAGCTCGATGCCCTCCTGTCCTTCGTCGTCGATGTTGGTGAACCCCAGGATGTGCGCAAGCGCCTCGCCCTGCGGATAAAAACGACGGTATTCGCGCTGCGAAAACACCCCTGGAATGTTCAGCGCCAATATCTTGCGCGCCGCACCCGGGCTGATCCGGCGATGGCGCGGGATATACATGAACTCCTTGGTCGCGCGCTGCGACACGTAGCGCGTCAGGTAATCCAGCGGCAGGTCGGTCGCCCGGGCCAGCTCCGGCAGGCGGTCTGGATACTTGCTCAGTTCCTGCGGGTTGGCCCACAGCGATGCGACGGGCGTGGACACCGCCAGCGGCTCGCCGTTGCGGTCGGTGATCATGCCGCGCGAGGTCGGGATCGGGATCTCGCGCAGGATCCGCGCATCGGCCTTGCGCTGGTAGAAATCGTTGTCGACCAGCTGCAGGTCCACCGCGCGCCCGATCAGCGCCACCGCACACAGCGCCAGCGTGCCAACCACCACCTTGAGCCGGCCACGCAAATTGAACTGCGCGCGATTGCGCGACTTGCCGGGCTTTGCCGAGCGGCTGCTGGCGGATGTCCTGCGCTGGCCGATCATGGTCGAATCACCACGATGTCGGCGCTCTCGGGGAACTTCATCCCCAGCTTGCTGCGCGCGATCTGGTCGATGCGGTTGGCTTCCGCCCAGGTGGCCTGTTCAAGCTGCAGGCGGCCGAAATCCACGTTGAGTTCATCGCGCGCGCGTTCTAGCCGCGTCAGCTGCACGAACAGCTGGCGATGCTGGTGGCGCGCATTGACCACACCAATGGCGGTGACGATGTTGGCGATGATCAGCACGGCCAGGACCAGGCGCAGGGTCATGGCCGCAGCTCCGGCCGGACGTCGAGCTTCTCGGCAACCCGCAGCACCGCACTGCGCGCGCGCGGATTGCCGACAAGCTCGGTGGAGTCGGCTTTTTGCGCCGCGCCGATCGCACGCAGCGTCGGCACGAAATCCTGCATGTCCGGCAGGCGACGGTTGCCCGCGGGCGCCTTCGCATGGCGGGCAATGAAACGCTTGACCATGCGATCTTCCAGCGAGTGGAAGCTGATCACCGCCAGTCGGCCGCCGGGCTTGAGCGCGACGAGCGCGGCATCAAGGCCGGTTTCAAGATCATCGAGTTCGCGATTGACGTGGATGCGGATCGCCTGGAACGAGCGCGTCGCCGGATGGATCGGCTGCTTGCCGCCGGCCGGCTTGCCACGCGGCATCACCGAGGCAATCAGCTCGGCCAGTTGCGCGGTTCGGGTCAATGGGTGTTCGGCGCGCTGGGCGACGATCACGCGCGCGATGCGCCGACTCATGCGCTCCTCGCCATGGGTCCACAGCACATCGGCGATCGCTTGTTCGGACGCATGCGCCAGCCATTGCGCGGCGCTTTGCCCGCTGTCGGGATCCATGCGCATGTCCAGCGGGCCATCCTTGCCAAAACTGAAACCGCGTCCGGCCACGTCGATCTGCGGCGACGACACGCCAAGATCGAACAGCACGCCATCCAGCCCTTGCGATGCCGCATCCCAATGGGCGAGGTCGATGAAGCTGCCGCGGTGGATCGCCACGCGTGGATCCGTGCCGAACTCGTGTCCGGCCGCCGCGATCGCTTCGGGATCCTTGTCCATCAGCAGCAGTCGTCCTCCTGTCCCCAACCGTTGCAGCACGCCGCGCGCATGACCGCCGCGACCGAACGTGCCATCCAGATACGTGCCGTCCTCCACTACCTGCAGCCCTTCCATGACCTGCGCGTACATCACCGGCACGTGCTGCACAGGACGGTGGGCGGACCGGGCGTCCGCGCCACCGGCCATCACAGCTGCAAATCGAGCAGGTCTTCACCCAGATCGGCATCGCCCAGCGTCTGCCTGATCTGCGCGAGATGCGCTTGCTCGCTCCACAACTCGAATTTGTCGCCCATGCCGACCAGCACGGCTCTCTTCTCGATGCCGGTGGTATTGCGCTGGGTCGCCGGGATGCTGATACGGCCGCTGCCGTCGGGTTCGACGAAGGTCGCCGCGCCCACCAGCTTCAACTGCATCAGGCGGCTCAGCTTCTTGGTTCGCGGCAACGCATTGACCTGGTCGCGGACGTGCTCCCATTTGGGCTGCGGATACAGGTACAGGCAGCCGTCTTCAAACGGGTTGTAGGTCAGGACCAGGTGGCTGCCACATTCGCGCGCGACGACATCGCGATAGCCGGTCGGGATCGCCAGCCGGCCCTTGTCGTCGATCGTGATAGCAGTCTCGCCCTGGAACACAACAGCCCTGACCTGGTCATGTCCGTCTGCGGCGGACTTCAGCGAGGGAAAACCACTAATTTCCAAGTTTCCCCACGAGTCGCCACCTTAGGAGTCGCCCAGAGGGTTGTCAACAGGTCCGGGGCTTATTTTCATCAATGCGGTCAATGACTTGCGAGACTCTTGAGAGACTTGTTCAAGCTTTATCCACAAGCAACTGATTCGTCTCAAATTTTGAGATTTGCGGCACCGGTCTCAGTCTGAACGAGGTTCGGCGAACCGTCGAAACCGGATCCATCGCCACGCCCCATCGCCGCGAAGTGCGCGCTGTTCTGTTGGTGTTTGCAATCGGCATTAAAACGATGCGAGGCATCATTGGCTGGGATAGTCGCAGCTTCACCGGACATTTCGGGCCGCGTGGCCCGCAAACAGCCTGCCGCGGTCGCGTCAGCCGGGCCACGTGTCCGTGTGGTTGAAAAGTGGCGGAGCCGGCCGATAAGCCGGGTCCTGTCGTGGACAGTCATTCCTCTAGGCGCAGCGTCACCGCTACGCTCAAGCAGCCTACCCGGAGACACCGCGGGCCACGGCATCGTCTCCCTATTTGGCCTTGCTCCCGGTGGGGTTTGCCGTGCCGGCCTGTTACCAGGCTCGCGGTGCGCTCTTACCGCACCATTTCACCCTTGCCTGATCCCGGCGCATCCGAAGATGCGAGGGCCATCGGCGGTATCTTTCTGTTGCACTTTCCGTCGGCTCGCGCCGCCCAGGCGTTACCTGGCACCGTGCCCTGTGGAGCCCGGACTTTCCTCGGCATCGACAACCACCGAAATGGAAGCCAATGACGCGACTGTCTGGCCGACTCCGCCGCGCGCATTGTCGCACGGTGTGACCAATCCGCCCTTCCTTGCACATCAACCTCTTTTCCCGCTTGTGGGGTTCGCGGTTTGGCGGGGTTTGGGTAATGGGAGTGCACGCCAACGGCGCTAACTTGCGATCTACATGCACGTAGGCAACGGCAGTGCTTTCGCCTGTGGCGAAAGCCGTTGCTGTTGCTGTTGCTGTTGATATTGCTGATGCAAAACAAACATTGAAGCCAATCACTCCTGGCCAACACCACCCCCATACAACGCCTTGCGCGGCGCCCCGGTGATGTCGGCGGCCAGCTTGGCCGCCGCCGATGGCGGCAAATGTTTGTTTAGCAGCGCGTAAACACGACGACCCTCGGCCAATCGCGCGTCGGCATCGTCGCCAGCCCCCTGCACCAGCCACACGAACTCGCCCTTGCGCTGGTTGGCATCGCCGGCCACCCGCGCCTGCAACTGCGCGAGGCTGCCGTCGAGCACCGTCTCAAATAATTTAGTCAGCTCCCGGGCAATCACGGCCGGTCGATCGCCGCCAAAGGCGATGACGCCATCGGCGAGCGCCTCCTCGATGCGGTGCGCGGATTCATAGAAGATCAGGGTTCGGGTTTCGCCCGCCAGCGCCGCCAGGCGCTCCCGACGCGCGCCGGCCTTGGCCGGCAGGAAGCCCTCGAATACGAAGCGGTCGCTGGGCAGTCCGGCCACGCTCAGGGCCGCGACCAAGGCGCTTGCGCCAGGCACCGGGCTGACCCGGATGCCAGCCGCGCGCGCCGCGCGCACCAGCCGAAAACCGGGATCGCTGATCAGCGGCGTGCCCGCATCGGACACCAGCGCCAGCGAGTCGCCGGCCCGCATGCGCGCCACCAATTTGTCGGCAATGTCGTCCTCGTTGTGTTCATGCAGCGCCAACAGCGGCTTTTCAACACCGAAATGCGCCAACAGCTGGCGCGTGTGGCGGGTGTCCTCGGCGCAGATCGCGGCGACCGCGCGCAGCGTGCCCAGCGCGCGCGCACTCAAATCGGCCAGGTTGCCGATCGGCGTGGCCACCACATGCAGCGTTCCGGCGGCAGTGGGGTTGGCGGGGGCGGGTTGGCTGGGGGTTGGCATCGTCTCTCCACGCACGGAACGGTAGAATCCTAGCCGTTCTCGCATCCGGTCCGGCATCCATGCGTCATTCGCTGAAAGGAATCTTCGTCGTCTCGCTATCCGCAGCCCTCGCTGCGGGCTGCGCGACCGTGCAGGTCAGCCAACCCACGGCCAAAGCCGAGGCGCCGGCCGACACCAGTGTGCGCAACGCGCATTGGCAGTTCGATGCCGGCAGTCGTCCGCCCGCGGAGCGCGATGGCTACCGACCGCCGCAGACGCTGGCCGTGTTGCTGCCCTTGACAGGCAGCCTGGCCGCCCCCGCCGCTTCCGTGCGCGATGGGCTGCTGGCCGGCTACTACGGCGAACAACGCCGGCGTCCTGAGATTCGCTTCTACGACACCGCCGGCACCACCGGCGGCGCGGTCGCCGCGTATGCCAAGGCCGTGGCCGAGGGCGCCGACCAGGTATTGGGGCCGCTGGCTCGCGATGGCGTGGATGCGATTTTCCGCCAGGCGCAGCCGGCCGTGCCGGTGATTGCCTTGAACCATGGCAGCGTCGCGCCGCCGATCAACAGCGCAAGTTATGCGCTGGCGCCCGAGGACGACGGCAGCGCCGCAGCCCAATACCTCGCCTCGCTCAAGCTGCGCAACGTGCTGGTGTTGAGTTCTGGCGACGATTACGCGCGCCGCAGCGTGGCCGCGTTTGCCAGGCAACTGGTCGCGCAGGGTGGCAACGTCGTGCAGACACTGGCGGTGGTGGGTGAAAAACCTGCCAACATGACCGCGCTGTTGCAGTCCGCCGCCACGCGCGAAGGTGGCGTCGATGCCGTCTTCATCGCCTTGCGTGGCAGCCAGACGCGCGCGATTGCTCCGCAGCTTGCGCTGGCGGGGCTGGCGGCAAAACCGCGCGTGGCCACCTCACAGCTGCTTTCAGGGACCGGCAAGGCCGAAGACGACCGCGTCCTGGACGGCATCGTGTTCCCGACCGAGCGCTGGGGCGTGATGTCGGTGAACGGCTTGCCCAATGCCGCTGTCACCGGCCAATCGCTGGCGACGGCGCGCGGGCCTGCGGCCAAGCTGTTCGCCTTCGGTTACGACGCCTGGCTGTTGACCGGTTATCTGCAGCACCTCGCGCTGTCTGCCGACAGCAGCGTACCGGGCGCCACCGGCGTGTTGCGCATCGATCCCGATGGCAACGTGCAGCGCACGCCGGCATGGTCGACCTTCAACGGCGGCCATGTGATGGCACTGGGTACGGGTTCGGGCGGTTGACCAACACGCGTCAACGCGGCGCGGAGATCGAAAACGCCGCACGTGTCTACCTGCTGCGCGCCGGATTGCGCGAAGTTGCCGCGAATGCAAATTACCGTTTTGGCGAACTCGACCTGGTCATGCTGGACGAGGACCCACTCGACGAGAGCAGATTCCACGAGAGCAGGCTCAACGAGAGCAGGTTCAACGAGAGCAGGCCCAACGATGGCGTGCACGCCAAGGATGGGCGCCATGGCCGCACCTTGGTCTTCATCGAGGTGCGTTATCGACGCGATGCCGGTTTTGGCGGCGGCGCGGCCTCCATCGATGCAGGCAAGCGCCGCAAACTGGTGCGCGCGGCGCAGGCGTTTCTTTGCGCGCATCGCATTTATGCCAATGCGCCCTGCCGCTTCGACGTGATCGATGCCAGCGGTGATCCCGACGCCCCGGCCATCACCTGGCTGCGCGACGCTTTCCGCGCCGACGACAGCTGAGCCCGCCGATCATTGCGCAGGCCAGTCCTGATCCACCGCTGCACTGCTCCTGCTGCACTGTTCCTGTTGCACTGCCCCAGCTGCATTCGCGTCGCACGCACGCAGCAAGACGCCCGCACCGCCCTAGGAAAAATGCTGGTAGCCGCGCCGCGGCGGCTGCCACGCCTGGCCGTCGGCATCCAGTGCACGCACCTCGCGACCTTCGACCACGCGACCGATGCGCGTCATCGGGGTGTCGGCGATTGCTGCCGCGTTCAAGACGGCATCGCGCGTTTGCGGCTGCGCGGTGAAGCACAGCGCGTAATCATCGCCGCCACCTGCCTGCCATGCACGCCGTGCAGTGAGGTCGAACATCGCCTGGAATGCCGTCGACGCTGGCAGCGCGTCGACATTGAATTCGGCGCCCACCCGGCTTGCCTGGCAGACATGATCGAGATCGGCGAACAGGCCATCGGAGACATCGATGCACGCCTGTGCGATGTCCACGATCGCGCGACCCGCCTCGATGCGCGGGACCGGCCGGTCGAGACATCCGCGCAATGCGTTCAATCCTTGCTCGCGCGCGGCGGATGCGGGCGCGTCAAGCAGTGCCAATGCCGCCGCCGCCTCGCCCAGCGTGCCGGCCACCCAGATGTCGTCGCCCACCTGCGCGCCATCGCGGCGCAGGGCCTTGCCCGGATCCACGAATCCATGCGCGGTCACGCAGATCGACAGCGGGCCGCGCGTGGTATCGCCGCCGATCAGGGCCACGTCATGTCGCCGCGCCAGGGCAAGGAAGCCATCGAGGAAGGCGTCGATCCACGGCGTGTTCGATGCCGGCAGCGACAGCGCCAAGGTGCACCACGCCGGCTGCGCGCCCATCGCGGCAAGGTCGGAAAGATTCACCGCCAATGCCTTCCAGCCAATATCCGACGGCGCGGTATCCAGCGGGAAATGCACCCCCGCATTGAGTGCGTCCATCGTCACGACCAGTTGCTTGCCGGCGGGCACCTGCAGCACGGCGGCGTCATCGCCAATGCCAAGGATGACGTCGTCGCGCGTCGTGCCTGCGCGTGCACGGATGCGTGCGATCAGGTCGAATTCGGTTTGGTCGCGCGGCCCTGTGCTCATCACGCCTGCCCACGCGACGCGGTGCGCCACCAACTTCGATGGGCGACGCCATGGACACCCAGGTTCCGTGCGCCCATCACGCCCCTGCCTCGCATCGGCACGACAACGTCGCAGCGCGGCCACGCCGCCTGGCGTGATCGCGCCTACAGGCGTGGCTACACACGCGTCCCACTGATCTCGAGCGCCCGCCACTGCGCGGCGGCATGATCGAGCACGCCGTTGACATAGGTGTGGCCATATTCGGAACCAAACCGCTTCACCACGTTCAATGCCTCGTCGATGATCACCCGATACGGCACGTCGAGGCGATGGTGCAGTTCGTAGGCGGCGATGCGCAGCATGGCGCGCTCGATGGGATCAACTTCCTCGATCCCGCGATCCAGGAACGGTCGCAGCGCAACGTCGAGCTCGCGGTAATGCGTGTCGACCCCGCGCACCAGGTCCTCGAAGTATTCGAGGTCGGCGACTTCGTGTGCCTGCTCGTGGGCAAATTGCGCGATCGCATTGGTGGCGTCGGCGCCGGAGAGTTGCATCGCATACACCGCCTGCAACGCGCGGCGTCGCGAGCGCGAACGCGCCACCGGATCCATGCCGCCCTTGCGACGATGGCCTGGGCCGCTCATCGCAGCTTGCCCATCAGGTTGGCCATCTCGATCACCACAAGCGCGCACTCCTCGCCCTTGTTGCCATGGCTGCCGCCGGCGCGGTTTTCCGCATCGGCGGCGTCTTCGACCGCGAGCACGCCATTGGCGACCGGGAGGCCGTAGTCCAGAGCCACGCGCATCAGGCCGTCGGCGCAGCGATCGGCGACGTGTTCGTAATGCCGGGTGTCACCGCGCACCACGCAACCCAGCGCGACGATGGCATGGTGCGCGCTGGCTGCGGCGACGCGCGCGGCGGCCAGCGGGATTTCCCAAGCCCCGGGCACGCGAATCACGTCGATCGCGTCTTCGGCGACGCCATGTTCGGCAAACGTCTTGCGCGCGCCGGCCACCAAGGTATCGGTGATGCGCGAGTTCCAGCGGCTGGCGATGATCGCGAAACGCGCACCGTCAGGTGCGTGCAGGTCGCCTTCGTGGTGGGTCATGCGGGGGACTTGCGAAAAAGGGCGTCCAGTTTACCCCGCGACCTGCGTGGGTCGGGCCACGCGGGTCGGGGCCACGCCTCCGACGCGCGGTCAACGGACACCCACGTGGATGCAGGCTCGGTGGGAAACATGACCGGTGGCCCGGGGTTCCGGGGCATCAGGGACGTGGCCCCGACCTACGGATCGATGTATTCGACGACTTCGAGGCCGAAACCGGCCAGAAGCGTCGGGGGCGTGGGCCCGACCTACGGATCGATGTATTCCACGACTTCGAGGCCGAAACCGGCCAGAAGCGTCGGGGGCGTGGGCCCGACCTACGGATCGATGTATTCCACG
>JBBSST010000042.1:0-23818 GCA_038241735.1 Lysobacterales bacterium | reverse complement strand
TCGGGTCGCAGCGGCAACGCCTCGGCCAGCACCCAGGTGCAAGTGGACATCCGGCACACCTACATCGGTGACCTGAAGGTGGACCTGGTCGCGCCGGACGGCAGCGTTTACGTGCTGCACAACCGTTCGGGCGGCAGCGCCGACAACATCCTCAAGACCTATGGGGTGAACCTGTCGTCCGAAGCGCTCAACGGCGCCTGGAAGCTGCGCGTGAACGACGCCTACCGCGGCGACGTTGGCTACATCAACAGCTGGAGCGTCACGTTCTGATGCTGACTTTCATCTGATCCAGGCCTTCATGGAAGAAAGCAGGACCCCGGTGCAAGCCGGGGTTCTTTTTTGGTGACACTGTCAGTGCAGCGAAATCGACCTCTTTCAAGATGTCGCGCGCGCAATGACAGGGTGCACTCGTCGTTGCAGCGAGTTGATGCACGTGTCCGTGCGCAGATTGTTGGCCGCGTTGCGGTGGGCTGGCGGGCTGCGCGTGTCAGAGCGCCTCGAAACGATTCGCGTCGACGTTCTTGCGTACTTTCAGCGGATCCCAGATGCGTCCGTTCATGGCGATGTACACGCCCGCAGGCAACGACTGCACCGCGCCGACCGCGCAACCGATGTTGAACTCGGCATCCGAGCCGCGGAAGCGCGCCGGGTTCAATGCGCCGGTCAGCACGATGGTCTTGTTTTCGATGCTGGACAGGACCTTGGCAGTGGCGACCATGCTGTCGGTGCCATGGGTAATCAAAACGTGCGTGGCCGATTGCGCGGCAATGGTAGCGCGCAGCAGTTGTCGGTCGGCGTCGTTGATGTGCAGTGAATCCTTGCGCAGGATCGGGATCACGCGGAAGCGGAACGCGACGCCGAGTTCTTCGAGGATGCGGCCGATCTGCGGCTCGCCGACCTGGTAGTCGGACTTGTCATCGAAATACACCTTGTCGATGGTGCCGCCGGTGGTGACGACGAGAAGCTCGTCCATAGTGCCTGCTCCGTGTATTGCATGATGTCCGCGACAGCGCACCTGGGCGTGGTGGAGCTTTGCCAGCAAAGCCACATCGTGCACGAGCGCGTCCGCCAAATGAATTCTACTTGCGAAAACGCGCCTTCAGGCCAGGCCAGCTGGCCGAGACCACGATGATCACCGCCAGGATGATTTCACCCCAGCCATAGTGGCGATGCGCGGGCGGACCCCATGCAGCCATCACGCCCTGGCAAAACCAGAACAATCCCAGCAGGCCTGACCAGAATGCGGCCGTGACGCGGTCGCGCAGCACCGCGAGCATCGCCAGCAGGGGCGGCAATGCAAACACAAGCAAGGCCGCCAGACGCTGTCGATCATCGTGAAACCACATCACGAACAACAGCGACAACGCCAGCAACGCTGCGGCCAATACCCGTCGTGAAGGCGAGCGCGTCATGCCAGCTTCGCCGCGATCTGCGCGACGCGGCGCCCCAGCGCACGTGCCAGCACGGCTTCGTCATCGCTGGGATGCGGGTCGTCGGACATGCCCGAGACATGGCTGGCACCATAGGGCGTGCCGCCGCTGCGGGTGGTGTTGAGCGCAGGCTCGGTAAACGGAATGCCGACGATCAGGCAGCCATGGTGCAGCAGCGGGATCATCATCGACAGCAGCGTCGACTCCTGGCCGCCGTGCATGGTCGAGGTGGAGGTGAACACCGCCGCCGGTTTTCCGACCAGGGTGCCGCTGGCCCAATGCGCGCCGAGGCCGTCGATGAAATGCTTGAGCGGCGCGGCCATGTTGCCGAACCGGGTCGGACTGCCGAGGATCACGCCCGAGCATTCGTCCAGGTCCTGTGCGCACACATACGGCGCGCCGTCTTCGGGGACCGATGGCGATGCGACCAGCGTCGTGGCCGCGACCGGCGGCACCGTGCGCACGCGTGCGGCCATGCCATCGACCTCACCGACGCCACGCGCGATCTGCCGCGCGAGCTTGGCGACCGAACCGCCGCGACTGTAATACAGCACCAGGATGTCGGACATGCGGGCTCAGGTAAAAACGATGGACGGGCATTTTGACAGTTTCCGCATGCGCAGGGACGACGCTGTGCTTTTGATGCGGGCGTTGCGGTGGATCCTGCGCAAACGCGGGGCATGGCTGGAACCTCATCATCATCGGGCGTTTGCTTGCACATTTCGTCCCAGGCATCGGCTTGCTAGCAGCCCGGCTCCGGCCTGTGCGGGAAGGACCAGCCGGGCGACATGCGGCTGCCGCCACCGCGCAACGCCGCCTTTGCTACCCTTCGCCGATGGAACCCCTCGACACCTTGTATCACTGGAGCGACCGCCTGCGAGATCGCGCGCGCAATGGCACGTTCCTGCGGTTCCTCTGGCGCCGATTCCTTGACGACCGCCTGTTTGAATCCGCCGGCGCGCTGTCGTTTACCACGGTGTTTGCCCTGGTGCCGTTGTCGATGGTGGTGTTCGGCGTGCTGTCGGCATTTCCGGTGTTCAACAAGTGGAGTGACCAGCTCAGCACCTACGTGTTTTCCAATTTCGTGCCAACGGCGGCCAGTTCGATTGAAATCTTCCTGCGCCAGTCTTCGAATAACACCGGCCAACTCACCGTCATCGGCGTCATTACTCTGGTTGTATCGCTGCTGATCACCTTGGTCAGCGTCGAGGCCACGTTCAACAAGATCTGGCGGGTCAAGACCGCGCGTCCGAAGTTCAGCCGCTTCCTCGTGTACTGGACCGTGCTTACGCTCGGTGCGCTGGTTGCCACGGCCAGCCTGGCCCTGTCGACGCGGTTTTTTGCGCTGGAAATCTTCAAGACCACGTCCGGGCAGTGGCTCGAAGGCATGATGCTGCGGCTGGCACCGATGATGATCGAGTGGATCGCATTTGCGGCGATCTATCGCGTCGTCCCGCACCGGACCGTGCAGTGGCGGCATGCCATCGCCGGCGCCGCGCTTGCGGTGTTGCTGCTGGAATCGGTGAAGTGGGGCATCGGCCTGTACCTTGGCAGCTTTGGTGCCTACGAGAAGATTTACCAGAAGCTGGCTTACGTCCCGATCTTCCTGCTGTGGGTTTATTTTGGCTGGATCTCGATACTGCTCGGCGCCTCGTTTGCGTCATCGGTCTCCGCATTCCGCTACCAGCCGGCTGCAATGCGCCTGCCGCTGGGCCACGAGATCTACGGCCTGCTGCGCATGCTTGGACGCTTCGCGATGCAGCGCCAGCAAGGCAAGGGCCTGCATAGCGACGAAATACAGGCGCTGGAGCCGATGCTGACCGACGCACTGGTGCAGCAGATGCTGGCGCAGCTGTGTGAGATCGGCGTGGTCAGCCGCGCCGAATCCGGTGAATGGTTGCTGGCGCGCGATCTCGATGACCTGTCGCTGGCCGAACTCTATGAGGCATGCAACCTGCGCATCCCGATCAGCGAAGCGCACCTGCCGTGTCGCGACGACGCGCTCGGCATCAACGCAATCCGAACACTTGATGAATTGCGCATCCCCTTGCGCGAACTGCTCAAGCGCCGTGTCTCCAGTCTTTACGATATTCCAAGGGAATTACCATGAATCATCGCCATCTTCTCGTGTTGTGTATGGTCGCGGCCATGCTCGTGGCCTGCAAGAAGCCGGTGGAGCAGGCCCCGGCGGCGAAACCCGAGGCTGCGCACACCCAAACGCCTGCGGCGGCTGCAGGCAACACTGACGTGGCACCTGCGGCCGATGTCATCGCCAAACCCGAAATCCCGACGCTGCGCATCGCCACCATCGATGGCAAGCCCTACGATCTCGCCGCGCATCGCGGCAACTGGGTGGTGGTGAATTTCTGGGCAACCTGGTGCGGCCCCTGCCTGAAGGAAATGCCGGAGCTGTCTGCCCTCGACGCGATGCGCGAAAACATCGACGTCATCGGCCTGGCCTACGAGGACATTGAAGCGGCGGACATGCAGGCCTTCCTCAAGACGCATCCGGTGGTCTATCCGGTTGCCATCGTCGACGTGTACAACCCGCCGGCTGATTTCGCCACGCCGCGCGGCTTGCCGATGACCTATCTCATCGCCCCGGACGGCAAGGTTGCCAAGCAGTTCCTCGGGCCGGTGACGGCCAAGGATATCGAGGCGGCGATTGCCACGTCCGGTGCGGCGAAGGCAGGCAATTCGAAGACGGGGTGATCCAGCGATCACGAACGCAACGCGCCGCGATCATTCCGGCGCGCACGCGAGCGACGCGGCCTTCAATCCTCGTATGTCGGGATCGGCTTCAACACGCTGTAACGTTCCTTCAGCGGCTTGCCGACCAGTGGCGGAAATTCGATCTCGATGTCCGGCAGCCTGGTGTCAGGCAAACGGTCGAGCAGGTCGCGGATCAGGGTCAGGCGGCCACGTTTCTGGTCGTTGAAATCAACCAGTGTCCACGGTGCGTGTTGATTGTGCGTGGCCTTGAGCATCGCTTCGCGCGCACGGGTGTACTGCGCGTAGGACGTGCGCGCCGTGAGGTCGATGGGTGAGAGTTTCCAGCGTTTGAGAGGATCCTCGAGACGCTCGGCGAAGCGTTCTTCCTGCTGCGCCTGGTCGGTGCACAGCCAATATTTGAACAACATGATGCCGTCGTCGACCAGCAATTTTTCGAAGGTCGGCGCCTGGCGCAGGAACGCCTTGACCTGCGCGTCGCTGGCAAACCCCATCACCTTTTCGACGCCGGCGCGGTTGTACCAGCTGCGGTCGAACAACACGAGCTCGCCGGCCGCCGGCAGGTGCGGCACGTAGCGCTGGAAATACCACTGCGTGCTTTCGCGATCATTGGGTTTTGGCAAGGCGACGATGCGGCATTGACGCGGATTGATGTGGTCGGAGATCGCGCCGATCGCGCCGCCCTTGCCGGCGGTGTCGCGGCCTTCCATGACCACCAGGACACGCTTGCCTGACTGTGCCAGCCAGCGCGCCATCGCCACCAGCTCTAGCTGCATTGGTTCGAGCTGTTTTTCGTATTCCTTGCGCTTGAGCTTTTTCATCGTTTTCCCCTCGTATGCCCCGCCATGCCGCGGGCGACTTCAAGCAACGCACCCTGTTGTCGGGTGTTGAGCGCGCGATACGCGGCGAGCAGTCCGTGCTCGCCCTTGGTGCGCGCGGGATCCAGCGCGCCCGCAAGTTCCGCCAGCAGCGCGCCGGCCGGAACGCCGAACGTGCGTGCAAGTGCGTCGAGTTGATCCTTGCCCGGCAATGCGTCGCCGCGCATCCAGGCGGCCACCGTTGCGACGCCCACGCGCGGAATCGCCGTGGCGATGTCAGTGGCGCTCAGGCCGCGGGCCTTGGCGAGCAAACGCAGCGTGGTGGCGATCGGCATGGTTACTCCTGGGTGGAACGTCCTGGATCTGGCGACGGCCCCCGCGCCTGTGGGTCGATGTGCGGGTTTTCCAGCAAACGTGGGCGCAGCGCGGCAAGGTTGCAGGGCTTGGTGCGCGCATCGAGCTGCGCGCGGATGATCTTTTCCCAGCCCGTGCGGCATGCCGAGGTCGAGCCGGGCAGGCAGAACACGAATGTTGCGTTGGCCACGCCGGCAAATGCGCGCGATTGCAGCGACGATGTGCCGATTTCTTCGAAGCTGATCGCGCGGAACAATTCGCCGAAGCCGGGCATTTGTTTGTCGAGCAGCGGCAGCAATGCCTCGGGGGTGGAATCGCGGCCGGTAAAGCCGGTGCCGCCGGTCACCAGCACGCCGTCGACGGCGGCATCGGCGATCCAGCGCGAGACCAACGCGCGCAACTGGTATCGATCGTCGGGCAGCAGCGCGCGCTCGTGCAGGCGGTGTCCATCGGATTGCAGTGCGGCGATCAGGTAATCGCCCGAACTGTCCTGCGCCAGGGTGCGCGAGTCAGACACCGTCATTACGCACAGATTGAGGGCGGTCGATGCAATGGTCGTGGTCATGGACGAAGCCTAGCGCAACAGCTCGGCGCTGTGCAGGAGCGCCCGATGGATGCGGTGCCGCGACCAATCGAGCCGGCGTGCCCGTTGGCGCTGCTGCGGGGTTCGAGGCGATCTATCCGCCAACGCCTCCGGTCACGCCACCGCGCGTCCGCACCCAGTCGGGCAGCGCTCGGTCCAGTGGGTGCGACGTTGCTGCGACCCAGGCAAATGCGAAGCTCGTCGAGCTGTCCGGCTTCGCTGTTGCAAAGCACCTCTACCCGTGGGGAGATGATGACTGGGAGCGCTTCGCGGTCATGGTGCTTGCGTCAGTCGCGCGAGTTCATCGGCCTGGTGTTCGCGCGACAAGCGTTCGATCAGCGGATCCAGCGCGCCTTCGAGCACGTTGGGCAGGTCGTACAGCGTGAGTCCTTCGACGCGATGGTCGGTAATGCGACCCTGTGGATAGTTGTAGGTGCGGATGCGCTGGCTGCGGTCGCCGCTGCCGACCTGCAGGCGGCGTGTTTCGGCGGTGGCGGCGGCCTGTTTCACGGCTTCGGCATCGACCAGCATGGCCTTGAGCCGCTTCATCGCCTTGTCGCGGTTGGCGTGCTGCGAGCGCTCGGTCTGCGACTCGACCACCAGGCCGCTGGGCACGTGGGTGATGCGGATTGCCGACTCGGTCTTGTTGACGTGCTGGCCGCCGGCGCCCGACGAGCGGAAGGTGTCGACCTTGAGGTCGGCGGGATTGATGACGATGGGTTCGCCTTCCTCTTCCACCGGAATGATCGCCACTGTCGCCGCGGAAGTGTGGATGCGGCCCTGCGATTCGGTTTCCGGCACGCGCTGGACGCGGTGGGTGCCCGATTCGAACTTCAGGCCTGCATACGCGCCGCGCCCCTCGACGCGGGCGATGACTTCGCGGAAGCCGCCGTGCTCGCCGGTGCTTGCCGATTCGATCTCGATGCGCCAACCCTGGCGTTCGGCATAGCGCGCGTACATGCGCAGCAGGTCGCCGGCGAAGATCGCCGCTTCGTCGCCGCCGGTGCCTGCGCGCACCTCAAGATAGATGTCGCCATCGTCGCGCGCGTCCCTGGGCACCAGCAGGGCCATCAGGGTGTCGTCGAGTTCGACCAGGCGCGCGTTGACCGCGGCGATTTCCTCTTCGGCCAGTTCGTGCAACTCATGGTCAGTGCGCATGGCCTGCGCGGCGGCGAGGTCGGCGCGCGCGCGCTGTTCGTCGGCCAGCGCGGCGGCGACCGGCTCAAGCTGCGAGAACTCGCGTGAAAACGCCCGGAAACGGTTCTGGTCGGCCAGCACGCCGGGATCGGCGAGCAGGCGTTCGAGTTCGTCGCGACGCTCCGACAAGGCCTCCAGCTTACGGCGCAGGGTCGGCAGCATCGTCGTCCTCGTGGGTGCCGTGCATCATCAAGCGGTCGACCGTGTGCAGCAGCTCGGTATCGCCGGTGATGGCGGCCTCGCGCAGGGCCATGGTCGGTGCGTGCAGCAGGCGGTTGGTGAGCGTGTGGGCGAGGAAATCCAGCACCGCATCCGCTGACTGGCCGGCGGCAAGCTGTTGCCGGGCCTTTGCCAGCACCTCGATGCGGGCGGCTTCGCCCTGCGCGCGCAGGCGCTTGAGCGGAGCGTTGCGCGAGCCGGCGACCAGCACCTCGGTGTAGCGCGCGACCTGCAGCTCGATGATGGCTTCGGCGGCTTCGGCGGCATCGCGGCGGCCGCGGCGATTGTCTTCGACGGCGCGCTCGAGGTCGTCGACCGTGTACAAGAACGCATCCTTGAGATCGGCCACGTCCGGGGCGATGTCGCGCGGTACGGCAAGGTCCATCAGCAGCATTGGCCGTTGTTTGCGCGCGGCGAGCGCGGCGGCGACCTGCGCGCGCGACAGGATCGGCTGGCGCGCGGCGGTGGCGGAAAACACGATGTCGGCCAAGAACAGATGGCGGTCGAGTTCGTCCAGAGGCAAGGCCACGCCGCCGTGTCGGGCGGCGAGTTCCTGCGCGTGCAGGTAAGTGCGGTTGGCGACCAGCAGCTGCTTCACGTTGGCCTGGGCGAGATGGCGCGCGGCCAGTTCGATGGTCTCACCGGCGCCGATCAGCAGCACCGTGGAGTCCGACAAGCGGGCGAATGATTCCTGTGCCAGCCGCACCGCCATCGACGCCACCGACACCGGGCTGTTGCCGATACGGGTTTCGGTGCGCGCGCGCTTGGCGGTGGCAAACGCGTGCTGGAACAGGCGGTCGAGCTGCCCGCCCAGCGTGCCGGCGCCGCGTGCGGCGGCCCAGGCCTGCTTCACCTGGCCGAGGATCTGCGGCTCGCCCAGCACCAGCGAATCCAGCCCGGTGGCGACGCGGAACAAATGTCGCACCGCTTCACCACCGTGATGGCGATACAGGTACGCCTGCAGGTCACTACCCTGGTCCGGGTGCGTGGCCAGCCAGTGGGTCAATGCCTGGCCATCGTCATCGGTCACCGAATACAGCTCGGTGCGGTTGCAGGTCGACAGCAAGGCCACCTCGCGCACCGGCGGCAGCGCGCGCAGCGCAGCCAGCGCCGAGGGCACGGCGTCGTTGCTGAAGGCCACGCGCTCGCGCAGGGCGACCGGTGCGGTCTGGTGGTTGATACCGAGGACGAACAGGCTCATGGAAGGCTGGCGGGCCGGTCGTGGATGCGCGGTCAGACGCTGATCCATTCAGGCGCTTGCGATAAGCTCATGGTGAGAGGCCGACATTTTACGGCCGGGTTGCGCCAGATGCCCGTCATTCCCCGTTTTTTCGCCACGATTGTGTTGTTTGCCGCAAGTCTTGCGCCGTTTGCGGGCCTGGCCAAGTCGCCTGCAGCGCCGCCTGCAGACACTCTCACCGCCACCATGGCCGGCGAATACGCCTTGCAGGCCGGCCGCCTGGACGAGGCCAGCGATTGGTACCTGCAAGCCGCGCGCAGCGCCGATGGTGATGCCGGCCTTGCCGAACGCGCCACGCGCATTTCGCTGCTGGCCAACGACAACCTGCGCAGCACGCAAGCATTGGGGCTATGGCGCGCCCGCGCGCCGCGTTCGCTGGCGATGCGCGCGGCCGAGGCGACACTGTCGCTGCGCAAAGGCAATGTGCGCGCAGCGCGCCGCGAACTTGAAGCGCTGCTGCGCGATGCCGATCCGGACGGCTGGCGCTATGCCCTCGCCGCGCTGGGCAGCGGTGCCAAGGACCAGGAGATCACCGCGCAGCTGCTCGGCCAACTGGTCGATGCCAATGCCATCCCCAACCTGCTGCAGCCGTGGCTGGCATTTGGTGGCATGGCGCAGCGGCTGGGCCAGGATGCATTGGCCGAACAGATTGTCGACGACGTGATCAAGCGCTTCCCGGCGAGCCGCGCGTGGCGTTGTTGCGGGCCAGCCAGTTGCGTGAATCGGGTCGGGTCGACGAAGCCCAAAAGGCGCTCGCGGCAATGCAGGGCAGCGCGCAGCTGGGACCGGACATGCGCCTGTCGATCGCCGCCGAATACGACGCCCTCGGTGATGCCCGGGCCGCCGCCGCGGTGATGGGGCGCGGCCCTCAGGACGACCAGAGCTATCGCCTGCGCGCCTCGCTGTTGGCCAAGGCCGACGACAAAGCGTCGCTCACCACGCTGTATGACGAACTCAAGCGTGACTCCGCCAATCCCGACCCATCGCGTCGCCTGCTGCTGGGACAGACGGCGGAGTTCCTCGACCGCCACCAGGAAGCCCTCGACTGGTATCGCTCCGTCGCCGGCGGCCCGCCGCGTGCGCAGGCACGATTGCGCATCGCCAAGGTACTTCACGACCTCAAGCGTGGCGACGATGCCTATGCCGCGCTGCGCGCGCTGCAATCGGACGCGTCGGTCGACGACGAGGCGCGTCGCAGCGCCTATCTGCTCGAAGCCGAATTGCGCAGCGACGACAAAGACCTCGACGGTGAGCTGGCCGCCTATGCCAACGGCCTGGCGGCTTATCCCGACGAGCCCGAGTTGCTGTATGCACGCGGCCTGTCGTGGGAGCGACGCGACGACGTCGCGCGCGCTGAAGCGGACCTGCGCAAGATCCTGGTCGCCGACCCGGAAAACATCGCCGCGCTCAACGCGCTGGGCTACACCCTGGCCGACCGCACCACGCGCTATGCCGAAGCCCTGCAGCTGATCGATCGCGCCCGCGTTGCCGATCCCGGTAACCCCGCGATCATCGACAGCCACGGCTGGGTGTTGTACCGGATCGGCCGCACGGACGAGGCGCTGGTGCAGTTGCGTCGCGCGTTCACCCTGCAAAAGGATGCCGAAATCGCCGCCCATCTTGGCGAGGTGCTGTGGGTGACCGGCAACAGGGACGAGGCGCGCAAGTATTTCGATGAAGCGCGCAAGCTCGACCCCGAGAACCGCTCGCTGCTGCGCGCGCTCGAGAAAACCGGCGCGTGAGCGTTTTGCGCATCGGCGTGCTGCTGATGTGCATGGCCGCGCTGGCGGCGTGCGTCTCGGTGCCTGCGCGCAAGGGCGTGGCGATCGGCGCGCTCTCGGCCGAGGCGAAAATTGCGGCGATGGCGCGACAGGATGTGCGCGAACAGCGCCTGCGTGCAGTGCCGGTGCTGGGGTTTTCTGGCCGCGTGGCGTTGTCCAACGGCGGCAACGGCGGCAGCGGCCGCATCGAATGGCAGCAATCGGGCGACGATTACACGGTAACGCTGGCCGCGCCGGTGACCCGGCAAAGCTGGAAGCTGAGCGGCAATGCAAACGCCGCGCGCATCGAAGGCATCCAGGGCGGTCCGCGGGCCGGCGCGGACGTCGAGCAGCTGCTGCGCGACACCACGGGCCTGGATGTGCCGGTCGGCGCACTGGCGGCGTGGGTGGGTGGGGCGCGCGCGGATGTCGCGCGATTTGGCCCCGCGCAATTGGAATTTGGCGCCGATGGTCGGCTGGCGCGGATCGAACAGGACGGCTGGCGCATTGATTATCTTGGCTGGCAGGAGGTGGCGGACGGCAGCGGCCAGCCGCTGTGGGTGCCAGACCGCGTCGATGCACAGCGTGCGCCTGCCAAGGTAAAGCTGGCGATCGACGCCTGGTCGTTGCTGCCGGACATGCCGTGACAGCGGTTGGCGCGACGAATGATCCTGGTCCCGAGCCTGGTCCCGAGCCCCGTTCAGAGCCCCGTTCAGAGCCTGGTCCAGAGTCCGATCTCAAGCGCCCACCAGATCCCGCAGCTGGCCCGCTGGCCCACGGCGACTGGTCGAACTGGCCGGCGCCGGCCAAGCTCAACTTGTGCCTGAACATCGTCGGTCGTCGCGCCGATGGCTATCACCGGCTGCAGACCGTGTTCCGGTTGCTGGAATGGGGCGACACGATCCGTTTGCGGCCCCGCCTGGATGGGGTGATCGCGCGCCATGGAGCATCGGCAGCCGGGGTTGCCCAGGTCGATGACCTCACCGTCCGTGCGGCGAAATCACTGCAACGTGAAGCAAAAACGCCATATGGTGTCGACATCATCGTCGAAAAGCGTATTCCCGTCGGTGGCGGGTTTGGTGGCGGTTCGTCCGATGCCGCCACCGTTCTACGGGCGCTGGACCAGATCTGGGCGCTGGATCTTGGCGAGGACCGCTTGGCAGGGCTGGGTCTTGCGCTGGGCGCCGACGTGCCGGTGTTCGTGCGCGGCTACAACGCCTGGGCCGAGGGCGTCGGCGAGCAGTTGACCCCGATGACGCTGCCGCCAGCCTGGTATGTGCTGTCCGACCCGGGCATCCACGTTGCCACGGCCCAATTATTCCAGGCCGCTGAATTGACGAGAAATGCCGAGGCCGCGACAATAGCCGACTTTGTTTCGGGTGCTTTGTCCGGGAACGCGTTTGAACCGGTGCTGCGGCGCCGCGAACCGGCGGTTGATGCCATGTTCGCCGCGCTGTCGCACGTTGGTTTGCCGCGCTTGACCGGCTCTGGCAGCGGCTGCTTCGTTGAATTCGCCAACCGCGAATCCGCGCAAGCCGCGCTGGCGCATTTGCCCCCTGGCCTGAAGGCCTGGGTGGCGGAAGGCGCGGCGCGTTCGCCATTGCTGCATGCGCTTGACACCAATTTACTGCAGGGGCGTCGCCAAGTGGCCCAAGGCACCAGGTTTTGATCCTGGCATTCGCAGGTTCGAATCCTGCCGCCCCTGCCAACCCCAACCCTCTCTCCGCCAGGCGCAATCAACCATGAAAGAAGATAGCAATCTGCTGATCTTCTCCGGAAACGCGAACAAGCCGTTGGCGTTGGCGATATGCCGTGAGCTTGGGGTGCGCCCCGGCAAGGTCCTGGTCTCGACGTTCTCCGACGGTGAGGTGCAGGTCGAGATCGAAGAAAACGTGCGCCGGCAGGATGTGTTCGTGGTGCAGCCCACGTGCGCGCCGACGGCCGAGCATTTCATGGAATTGCTGGTGCTGATCGACGCGCTCAAGCGCGCATCGGCCGCCAGCGTTACCGCCGTGGTGCCCTATTTTGGCTATGCCCGGCAGGATCGTCGTCCGCGTTCGTCGCGCGTGGCGATCACCGCCAAGGTCGCAGCGAAGATGTTCACCACCGCCGGCGCCGACCAGATGCTGACGGTCGACCTGCACGCCGAACAAATCCAGGGATTCTTCGATATCCCGGTCGACAACGTCTATGCCTCGCCGTTGCTGCTTGCCGATATCTGGCGCGCGCACGGCACCGACAACCTGATCGTGGTCTCGCCCGACGTCGGCGGCGTGGTCCGCGCGCGCGCCATCGCCAAGCGCCTGGACGATGCCGAGCTGGCCATCATCGACAAACGTCGCCCCAAGGCCAACGTCGCCACGGTGATGAACATCATCGGTGACGTGGCCGGCAAGACCTGCGTGCTGGTCGACGACATCGTCGACACCGCTGGCACGCTGTGCGCGGCGGCGGCGGCATTGAAGGCGCAGGGCGCCATCAAGGTGGTCGCGTATTGCACCCACGCAGTGCTGTCGGGCGCGGCGATCGACAACGTCAATAAATCACAGCTCGACCAACTGGTGGTCACCGACACGATCCCGTTGTCCGAAGCCGCCCGCAACTGCCCCAAGATCCGTCAGCTCAGCGTCGCCGAGTTGCTCGCCGAAACGATCCGCCGGGTCGCATTCGGTGAATCGGTCAGCTCGCTATACGTGGATTGACATGTGGAAGTAGACGTCAGCGAGCAGCAGACCGGCAACCCTTGTGTGTCTTCTCGCTAATTTCCACTTCGCGCGCGTCCACTTCAATTTCAAAGGCTCACCTGGTCGCGGGTGAGTCTCCCCATCGCCGCGAGGCGACCCAATGCAACAAAAGCGAGTAAATAAAATGTCTGAACATAAACTCATGGCCACCGGTCGCAAGGACGAGGGGAAAGGTGCGAGCCGCCGCCTGCGTCATGCCGCCCGGTTGCCGGCCGTCGTCTACGGTGGCAAATCCGATCCGCAGAGCATCGAGTTCGAACACGAGAAGATCTGGCAGGCCAGCCAGCACGAATGGTTCTATTCGTCGATCGTGGACCTGGACATCGACGGCAAGGTCGAGCCGGTGTTGTTGCGCGATATGCAGCGCCATCCGTACAAGCAGCAGATCATGCACCTGGATTTCCTGCGCGTGAACGCCAACGAGACGCTGCGCGCGTACGTGCCGCTGCACCTGCTCAATGCCGACAAATCGCCGGCAGGCAAGACCGCAGGCGTGGTGATCATGCATGAGCTGACCCAGGTTGAAGTGAGCTGCCTGCCCAAGGATCTGCCGGCCAACCTCGAAGTCGACCTATCCGAGCTCAAGCTTGGCGACACCATCCACATGTCGCAGATCAAGCTGCCTGAAGGCGTCGAGATTCCGGCGCTCAAGCTTGGTCCTGACCACGATGCCGCCGTTGTCGTGGCACGCCATGGTCGCGTCGAGGAAGAGCCGGCAGAAGCCGAAGAGGTCGTTGCCGTCCCGGCCATCAAGGCCGCCGATCCCAAGGACGACGACAAGTAGTCGTCATCGCGTACCGCGTCCGTGTCGGGCGCGGTACGCGAACGTCTTGCGATGGAAGGTTTGCGACTTATCGTCGGGCTGGGCAATCCCGGCCCGGAACATGCACGGACCCGGCACAATGCCGGGTTCCGTTTTGTCGACGTGCTTGCGGAGAAATCCGCGGCGCGTTTCAGGATCGATGCGAAATTGTTTGGCGAGACGGCCAAGGTCGACATTGCCGGCCAGCCTGTCTGGCTGCTCAAGCCGGCGACCTTCATGAACCTCAGCGGCAAGTCGGTGCTGGCCGCGATGCGGTTCTGGAAGATCGAGCCGGAACAGACGCTGCTGGTGCACGACGAGCTGGACCTGCCACCGGGCGTGGCACGCTTGAAATTTGATGGCGGCCACGGTGGCCAGAACGGTTTGCGCGACACCATGCGCCTGTTGGGACACGGAAAATTCCATCGCTTGCGCATCGGGATCGGCCATCCCGGCCACAAGGACATGGTCACGCCGTGGGTGCTCGGACGCGCCTGCGCAGGGGACGACATCGAAATCGCACGTGCGATCGACGCTGCCATCGACGCGCTGCCGCTCGCAGTGCAGGGTGATTTCAGCGAGGCGATGAAACGGCTGCATACGCCAGCAGCGGGAGTTGGTAGTGGGAAGTAGGGAGTAGGAGAGCCGCCATCCGGTTTTCCCACGCCCCATTTCCCACTCCCCACTTGCAGTGATTGATCTATATGGGCATCAAATGCGGCATCGTCGGGCTGCCAAACGTCGGCAAGTCGACTCTTTTCAATGCGCTGACCAAGGCGGGTATCGCGGCGGCCAATTTTCCCTTCTGCACCATCGAACCCAATGTTGGCATCGTGCCGGTGCCCGATCCGCGGCTCAATGCGCTGGCGGACATCGTCAAGCCGCAGCGGGTGCTTCCCACCGCGGTGGAGTTCGTGGACATTGCCGGTCTGGTGGCGGGCGCGGCCAGCGGCGAAGGCCTGGGCAACAAGTTCCTGGCGCACATCCGCGAGGTCGATGCGATCACCCACGTGGTGCGCTGCTTCGACAACGACGACGTCATCCACGTCAACAACAAGGTCGATCCGATCGCCGATATCGAGACCATCGATACCGAACTTGCGCTGGCTGACCTGGATTCGGTCGAGAAGGCACTGCAGCGCGCCGAGCGCTCGGCCAAGACCGGCGACAAGGACGCGAAGGTGCGGGTGGAAGTGCTGGCGCGCGTGCGCGACGGCCTGGATGCCGGCAAGCCGGCGCGTGCGCTGGGCCTGTCGGATGACGACAGGCTGGCGGTGCGGGAATTGTTCCTGCTCACGCTCAAGCCGGTGATGTACGTCGCCAACGTGCTCGAGGATGGCTTCGAGGACAACCCGCACCTCGACGCGGTGCGCGCGCGCGCGGCCGGCGAGGGCGCCGAGGTGGTGCCCGTATCCGCAGCGATCGAGGAAGAGTTCTCGCAGCTCGACGATGCCGATCGCGACGAATTCCTCGCCAGCATCGGGCTGCACGAACCCGGCCTCAACCGGGTGATCCGCGCCGCCTACAAGCTGCTTGGCCTGCAGACCTATTTCACCGCCGGGGTGAAGGAAGTGCGCGCCTGGACGGTCAAGGGCGGTTCGACCGCACCGCAGGCCGCGGGCGTGATCCACACCGATTTCGAGAAAGGCTTCATCCGCGCCGAGACCATCGGCTTTGATGACTTCATCCAGTACAAGGGCGAAGCCGGCGCGCGTGAAGCCGGCCGCCTGCGCAAGGAAGGCAAGGAGTACCTGGTCCAGGAAGGCGACGTTTTGCATTTTCTGTTCAACGTCTGAGCCCTGCGTACGCCGGGCAAAAAAAACCCTCCCGGCCGGGAGGGTTTTTTTGTGTCCGGATCCGGACGGCTACAGCGCCTTGCCGCCGAGCTTCCAGGTGACCTGCACGAAATAGCTGCGCCCCATCGAGTCGAACCAGGACGTGTCGTAGTACGGGTAGTTCGACCAGGTCGAATCCCTGGGCGGCATCGTGTCGAGCAGGTTGTTGACCGACAGGGAGACGCGCAGGTGGTCGGTGATGTCGTAGCGTGCACCGGCGTTGAAGCGCCAGGTGGCCCGGGTCCATGCATCGTTGTCGTAGTTGGCAACGCGGCCCAGGTAGTTGCCGAACAAGCTGGCTCCCCATGCCCCGCTGTCCCAACTCACCCCCAGGTTGGCCTTGGTGCGTGGAAGGGTGGTGTCGCTGAAGCCCACATCCAGCATGTCCTCCGTCGGGTCGCCCGGGTACTGCTGGCGCGTGTGGCGGTGTGTCCAGTTGTAGTTGCCGTTGAAATTGAAGTTGCCGGCACTGGCGGTCTGCAGGCGGTAGTTGGCGGTTACATCGATGCCCGACGTCTCTTCGTTGGCGATGTTGATCGGGCTGAAGAGCACGCTGGTGATGTTGCCGCCCTGGTCGCGGACGACACGGGCCAAGGCGTCGACGCAGCTCGGCGAATTGATATCGACCGCTGCACCGGTATCGGTGGCGCCGAGACGGCAATTGGCTTCGTCGATTCGCAGCTGTTCGCGGTCCTGCGTCTGTACCTGGTTGGAAATGCGGATCTTGTAGTAGTCCACCGCCAGGTCGAAATTGGCCACCGGCGACCAGACAAAACCCGCCGATAGCGACTTGCTGGTTTCCACGTCCAGGCCCATGTTGCCCTTGTAGACATCAAACGTGCTGCCGTCGTAGCTGCCATCGTCGTAGCAGAAGGCGTCGCTGGCGCCGGGCTCTGCGGTTCGGCACTGGTAATAATCCGTTGCGTAGCGGGTACGGTAATAGTCATTGCCTGCGAACAGATAATGCATGTCCGGTGCGCGGAAGCCGGTGCCATAGGAGCTGCGCAACAGCAGCGTGTCGAGCGGGCGCCATTCCAGGCCTAGGCTGTAGGTGAACTTGCCGGGGTTCTTGCTGCCATAGCTGTAGCGGTCGTAGCGACCTGCAAGGCTGGCCTGCAGGGTGGATGCCACCGGCACGCGCACCTCACCCGCTGCACTCCAATGGTTGCGGCTGCCATCGCCATCGCCATAGCGCGGGCCGTAATAGGCGTCTTCGGTCAATGCCAGTGGGTCGGGGTTGATGTGATAGGACTGTTTGCCGTACTCGATCGCGCCGGCAAAGCCGACGTCGCCGGCGGGCATCGAGAACAGGGACGAGGTATCGGCGGTGAAGCTGACGTTGTCGTTTTTGGCTTCGGGGCGGAACGTGGACATGGCGCCGATGGTGGCGAATTCGGCGGGGGTCAGCGGGGTGAAAAGCCGTGCGGGGTCCGGGCTGTAGATGGCGTAGCCGTCGCTGTCATAGCCCTGCCGTTCGCCTAGGAACAGGCGGTTTGCGGCGCCGGCCCGGATCCGAGGCATATCCACGTCGGCCTTGTATTGGGAGTGGTTGTAGGCCGCTTCCCAGTTCCAGTCATCGGCAAAACTTCCATTCAGGCCGGTGGTCACGGCCAGCGTCTTCTGGGTGGTGGTGTTCATGCGGTTCTTCAGGCCGCCCACTTCCTCGGGCGTGAACTGCCGCGACCAGACTTCGTAATGGCCGCTGGTGGCGTTGTAGAACATCTTGTCGCGGTAGTTGTTGGTCGAGGCCGGGTCATGGAACTCCCAGCCCATGTGGTCGCTGGCCACGTCGTTGCCATTGGTGCCGGTCAGCAGCTTGACCTCCTGATGTCCCAGCTGGACGTCCGCAAACCAGGACAAGCTGTCGGAGAAACGATATTCGAACGAGCCATAGGCGGTTGCGCCCTTGCGCTGGTTTTCGATCGTGCGATACGCAATGGCGCGTTCGCTGCCGCAATAGGGTTGGCCGTAACGGTCTTCGGCCAGCACCGTGGTGCCTTCGTTGAGGCCTGACATCGCCGAGCAATCGTCGGCCGGTGCGATGTTGACGTCATCGTCCCAGTCATAGCGTTGCGCGGTGAGGCGTGGCAGGCGACGCCGTTGCGCCGGCGAATCCAGGGTGGAGTCCTGGACGTTGCGCTCGGTGCCCCACAGCGGGCGCTTGTCCAACAGCTCCAGTCCAACGATGCCGCTGAAGTTGCCCTGCTCGAAGCCGGTGGTGAGCGTCAGCTTGTCCGATTGGCCACCACCGCGGCTGGTATCGCCATGGCGATAGTCAATGATGGTGCCGTCGGTGGACTTCTTGAGGATGAAATTGATCACGCCGGCCATGGCGTCCGAGCCGTAGACGGCCGAGGCGCTGCCGGTCAGTACTTCAACGCGGTCGATCATCCCCAGCGGGATGTTACCCACGTCGGTGAAGTTGCTGCGGCCATTGAGCGGCAGCGGGAAGTCGGCAATGCGGCGACCGTTGACCAGCACCAGGGTGTGATTGGGTCCAAGGCCGCGCAGATCGACCGCCTGTGCGCCGGGGGTGGACTGGGCGCCGGTCGTATTCTGTTGGCCCTGGGTGCTGCCGCCGTTCTGGCTGAGGGAGCGGAGCACGTCGGGAACCGAGGTGAAGCCGGCGGACTGGATCTGCTCGGCCGTGATCACCGTGACCGGTGCCGGACCCTCGATCTGCGCGCGCGGGATGCGCGATCCGGTGACCTGGATGGTGGCAAGCTCGGTGGCCTGGGATTGTTCGCGATCGGTGGCGCTGCTGGCGGGAGTCGGCGGGGCGGGCGCCTGCCGCGCAGGCGGTGCCTGCTGCGCCGGTACGTCGGCCTTGACGATGACCACGGCTCCGGACTGGTCGGCGTGGGTGACGTAGCCCGTGCCCTGCAGCAGGCGGCTCAACGCGGCCTCCGAGGTCATGCTGCCACGGGCGCCATTGGTGCGCAGCCCCTTGAGCTGGTCCGCGCGATAGATGAACTGCGCCCCGGACTGTTTGGCCAGTGTGTCCAGTGCGGTGACCAGGTCGCTGGCCGGGATGTCGACCTGCCGCGCAGGACCGGCTTGCGCCTGCGCCGCGATCGAGAGCATGCAGGCCATGGCAAGTGGAAGAATACGATTCTGACTGGACAAAAGAGCCTCCCCAATGGTGCGGATGACGTCCGCTACCCGATTAATGTGACGAACGAACGACGCAAATCCCACCCATCCGTTGCCGGTTCCCCTGCCGGCCCGCTTGCCGCCGGTTGCTCGCCGTTTGCCAATTGCACTTGTCCGCGCATCCATCCGCTGGCTGTTGCCTGCATGCCCCGTTCTTTCTTCCTCGAGGCCATGGGCACGATCGCGACGTTATTGGCTGTGCAGCACGATGGCATCGTCACGGCGCTCGGCCCGGATCGGGAAACCCTGTTCCAGCAGCCGAACGAATACCTCGGTGTTGGACCAGCGGAAATTTCCCCCGACCCGCATCGCGGCGACGTCGGGATCGCCGATGACGATCCTGCGCGCGTTGTAGCGATTGAATTCAGCGGCGGCAGCGGCCAGCGGGGTGTCATGGAAGGCGAGGTAGCCTTCGCGCCAGCTCAGGTATTGCTCGGCCTGTTCCACGGTTCCGGAGCGGACCAGGGTTCCCGTGTTGTCGACCAGCGCCAGGCTGCCTGCAGGCAGCAGCGTGGTGGGTTGGCGACGACCGTCCGGGCCGGCATCGGACTCCAGTCGCACCACGCCTTCGGTCACCACGACACGCAGGCCGGCGTCGTCGCGACGGACCGAGAAGCGCGTGCCGACGGCGACCACGCGGCGTTCGCCGACGGCGACCACGAACGGACGCGCCGGATCCTTCGCGGCATGGAAGAACGCTTCGCCCTGCTGCAGCTCGATGTGGCGCTCGCGGCGCGACAGGGCGACCAGGATGCGGCTGTTGCTGCTCAGCGTGGCTTCGGAGCCATCGGCCAATGGCATGGATTCCAGGTTGCCCACCGCGGTGCGGTAGGTCACGGGTTGCACCGTCGGATAGTAGCGCCAGCCCAAGGCCAGCGATGCGGTCAGCACCATGGCCGACGCGGCGACGGCAAGGCCGAGCCGACGCGGCTTTCCAGGGCGCGGACGCGGCGCGAACACCAGGGCTGCCGCGTCAGGCGGCGCCGGTGTCTTCGGTGGCGAGGGTTCATCTGGCGATCCGTAATCCGGTTGCCGTGGCAACGATCCGATTGCGGTGTCGCGCATGCCGAAAAACGGAAATTGTTGCGCCCATTGACCGCGCGTGGGCACCGCGTTGGCCGGCATGCCGGCGCCCAGCGCCTTCAGGCGATCGCTTTCCCGCCAGGCGCCTTCCAGTCGCACCAGGGCGACGCGGTGTGCAGTGGATGCGGCCAGCCATGCGTCGAGTTCGGCCTGGTCATTTGCAGACCAGCCGCCAGCATCGCGCCTGGCCAGCCACGCCGCAGCGGTGCGCTCAATCTGTCTGCTGCTGGCCATGTCCATTTCCCTGTTTGGCCCCTGTTGCATCGGAACGTCCACCCCGATGTGCTTGTTCGTTGGCATAGAAGTATTCGGCGATCAGCCGGACACCCTTGGCGACGTGTTTCTCCACCGTCTTCTCGCTAATACCCAGGCGCGCCGCGACTTGCTTCTGCGACAACTCCTCGACCCGACGCAGCCAGACCACCTCGCGGCAGCGGTCGGGCAGGCGGTCGAAGGCATCGGCCAGGCGCTTGAGCACCTGCCGCGCATCCAGCCGCCGCTCGGGGGATATCTCATCTACCAAGACGTTCAAGGCGTCCAAATCACCCACTGTCTCGATCGAAACCACGCGGCCCCTGCGCAACCGGTCGGTCATCAGGTGCCGCGCGGTGGTGAACATGAAGGACTTCGGCGTTGTCGGGCGCATCCGGGCGGCAGCTTCGTAAACGCGGACGTAGGTCTCCTGGCGCAGGTCGTGGATATCGTCCCGATTGCCCCAGCTGCGCCGCAGGTAGGACACCAAGGCATCCTCGTGGGCGAGGATTTCGCGTGCGAACCAGGCGTCGAGGGAGTCGTCCATCCCGTCACACTAACGACAAACGCAGCAGGCATGCAGGTAATTCGGGATTGCCGGGCGTGCGGGATCGGGCGCGCTCGTTCGTCATGGATACGGTATGTGGGGCGCGCTGCACGCCCCACGGTTTGCGTCGTTTGCGTGGTTTGCACCGGGTGAACCGGTTTGGCGGCGGGTACCGCATGCGGATGCCGCAGGCGGATTTCGAGATTGGCTACACAGGACCTCCACCGGCATGACCCTGTTTTCAAGATTCCCGGCGTTATCCAGGTTTACCGTCGCGGCGCTGGTCGGCGTCGCCTTGTGCATGGCGGGCGGCGCGCTCTCCGCATCGCCGGACTCCGCATCAGCCGACTCCGCGTTGCCCGCTTCCGCATCGGCGCTCACCGGCTATCAGTACTACGCGATCGGCGACCTCGACGTGGCGACGCCAGCCAGGGTCGAGCCCGGCCTGATGCTGGTCGGTGGTGGTGAATGGCCGTATGACGCGTTTCGCTGGATGATCGACAGGGCCGGCCACGGCCACATCGTGATCCTGCGCGCGTCGGGTGCGGCCGAGGCGCAGGACGAGTTCTACAAGGACATCGGCGGCGTCATGTCGGCGCAGACGTTCGTGTTCAATGATCGCAAGGGCGCCAGCGATGCCAGGCTGCTCGCCGCGATCGCGCACGCCGATGGCATCTTCATTGCCGGCGGCGACCAGGCCAACTACGTGCGCTACTGGAAAGGCACGCCGTTGAACGAGGCGATCGATCGACACGTGCGCGATGGCAAGCCGATCGGTGGCACCAGCGCTGGCCTGGCAATCCTCGGCGCCCATGTGTACGGCGCGATGGATGGCGGCAGCATCACCTCGGCGGTGGCGATGCGCGACCCGCTCGGCAAGGGAATGACGCTGGAGGGCGGCTTCCTGCATATGCCGTTCCTGCAGCAGGTGATCACCGACAGCCATTTCGGCGCCCGCAACCGCCTTGGTCGGCTGATCGCCTTCATCGCGACCCTGCGCCAGCGCGGCGCCGCCGACGTGGTCGGGCTCGGCATCGACGAGGGCACGGCGCTGTGTATCGATGGCGCGGGCATCGGACGGGTGTTCACCCGCGACCACGGCAATGCCTGGCTGGTGCAGCCGACCCAACCGGCCACCCGCGTGCAAGCCGGCCGGTCGCTGGATTACCGCGCCGTGCGGGTGACCGGCGTCGGGCCTGATAGCCGGTTGAAACTGCAGGACTTCAGCGTCGAGGCGCCGAGTTTTCGCAAGATCGCCGATGTCCGCGCAGGTCGCTTGGCCGTGCGCGATGCCGACGTTGCGACCGGGATGTAATCCCGCTTGCCCGCTGTTGGTACTGAATGCGGGGGTGACGCCGCCCCCGGGCTTTCCCTAGACTCCTCCATCCATCGTCCTTCGCAACCGACTGGAACCCGATCATGAATGTGCTGCGCACGCTGTTTTGTATCGCCTTGTCCCTGTTTGCCGCCGCACCCGTGTTGGCCGCGCAAAAACCGACGCCGCTGCTGGTGATCCATGGTGGAGCCGGGGTCGAGCGCCAGGGTCTGAGCGCACAAGACGAAGCCAGCATGCGCGCGGCGTTGGTGCTGGCGCTGCAAAAAGGCCACGAGCAACTCGCCGCCGGCAAGCCGGCCCTGGATGCGGTGACGGCCGCGATCACCGTGCTGGAGGACAACCCGCAGTTCAACGCCGGCAAGGGCGCGGTGTTCACCCACGATGGCAAGAACGAACTCGACTCGTCGCTGATGGACGGCGCCACCCTGATGGCCGGCGCGGTCGCCGGCGTCCACCATGTCAAGAACCCGATCCTGTTGGCGCGCGCGGTGATGCAGCACTCCCCGCACGTGATGATGGCCGGCGACGGCGCCGAGATTTTTGCCAAGGAGCAGGGCATCGCACTGGTCGACCCCTCCTATTTCCGTACCGAACGACGCTGGCAGCAGCTGCAGAAGGCCTTGAAGGAAGACGCCGCCGGCCAAGCCCACGCCGACGTCGCCACGGCCAAGCATTTCGGCACCGTCGGCGCGCTGGCACTGGACAGCCAGGGCCACCTGGCGGCCGGCACCTCCACCGGCGGCATGACCGACAAGCGGTATGGCCGCATCGGCGATACACCGGTCATCGGCGCCGGCACCTACGCCAATGCGCTGTGCGCGGTGTCCGGGACCGGATGGGGCGAGTTCTATATTCGCGTCTCGGCAGCCCATGAGATTTGCGCGCGCATGGCGTACCTTAAGGAGACCCCGGCCCAGGCGGGTGACGCGGTCATCAACCAGGCCATTCCCAAGCTGGGCGGCGACGGTGGCGCCATCGTGCTGGCCGCCGACGGCGGCGTGGCCATGCCGTTCAATACCGAGGGCATGGCGCGCGGCTGGATCGGTGCCGATGGGGTGCCCCATGTCGCGCTGTTCGCCGATGAAGCCCTGCCATTGCCCGGGCCGTCCACCGTCCACTGAGCGAGCGCCGGGCCGTCGCGGCGCGTAAGATACGCCGCAAATCCGCCGTCGGAGACCATCCGATGGCGGCTCGGCCAAACAGAATATGTTCATCAACCCGTTGACATGAATTGTCGTCCACGTCAAAATCGCGGGCTGTTTGACGGGTTTGCGCAATAATTCGGAGGGATACCCAAGCGGCCAACGGGGGCAGACTGTAAATCTGCTGGCTTACGCCTTCGGTGGTTCGAATCCACCTCCCTCCACCAAGCCCCATGTTCCACGGCAACAACGCTGCGCGGTGCGGGAGTAGTTCAATGGTAGAACCTCAGTTTTCCAAACTGATTACGAGGGTTCGATTCCCTTCTCCCGCTCCATCCCCGTTGTTGTAGCAGCACACAGTCATACGCTCACGTAGCTCAGTCGGTAGAGCACCTCCTTGGTAAGGAGGAGGTCACTGGTTCGATTCCAGTCGTGAGCACCATCACCAGACAAGATTCCAACCTCCAGTCATCCAACAGTTCAGCGAGAAGCAGTCATGGCAAAGGGAAAGTTCGAGCGCACCAAGCCCCACGTAAACGTGGGCACGATCGGTCACGTTGACCACGGCAAGACGACGCTGACCGCGGCGCTGA
>JBBSST010000041.1:0-26739 GCA_038241735.1 Lysobacterales bacterium | reverse complement strand
GTTGCCGCTGGCGTCGGTGGCGCGCACATGCAACGTGTATTTTCCCGATGGCAGGCCAGTGAAGCTGCGTTCGCCGCTGGCACCCTGCTGCACCCAGTCGTCGTCGAATCCATCCAGACGCGACCAGTAACGGTTGGAGCTGGGGTCGTCGAAGGCGAGCAGGCGCGCACGCACGGTGAACTCGTGGTCACCCGCCGACACGGTCATTGCCCGCTGCAATGCAATGTCCTGCCAATGGCCGTCACGACGCACCGCGAACGAATCAAATCGCATGGTCGGCGTCGATGTCGGCGGATCGACGGCCACGGTATCGACCAGCACGACCGCGCCGTCGGCGGTGCTGGCGGCCAGCATCCCGTCATCGGTCAGGATGATGGCGCGGTCGAGGAACTCCTGGCTGCTCAAGCCCTGCTGCACGCCATATTGGCGCAGCCGTTTTTGCACCGGCGCCCAACGGAACAAGCCGCGCGAGGTCGACACCCACACGCGCTGCTGGCGATCCACCCGCACCCCGGCAGCACCGACCGATGGCAGGCCATCCTTCACCCCAACCCGCGCGCTGGCCTGCCAGACGCCGTCCTTGCGCTCATAGCGCTCGAGCCCGGACATGCGTTGCAACCAGATTGCATCCTTGCCGTCAAAATCAAAACCGAACACCCGCTCGCCGCGCATCGCGTCCATGGCGATAAAACGGTTGGCCGCCTCATCCAGACGCGAAAGGCCGGTCGCACCGGCGATCCACAAGCTGCCATCGGGGGCGAATTCCATTGCTTCGGTTTCGCCGGCGTCCAATCCGCTGTCCGGGCTGGCGAGGATGTTCCGAAGGACCTTGCCGGTGGCCGGATCGCGCTGCTGCACGCCGCCGCCCTGGCTGGACGACCACAGGCTTCCGTCCGGGCCGATGCGCAATTGATCGACCCAGCCATCGAGCGCGGCATCGACCGCATCGTCCTCGGCCCACGCGTCGATGCTGCCATCGATGCCGACGCGGATCAGGTTGCGATTGGTGCCCATCCACACGCGTCCGGCGCCATCTTCAATGATCGAATACATGCGCGTGCCTTTCAGGCGCTCGCGCTCGTCATCGCTCAGTCGTTCGATCGCGCCCTTGCCGTCGAGACGCTCGACCGCGCCGTTGTAGCCGCCCAGCCAGACGCCGCCATCGTGCGCCGGCGCCAACGCGCGATACATGTCGCCCTCCAGCCCGCCCGGGCTGCGGGTGAACTGCGCGATGCGTCGCCAATCAGAGCGCAAATAGCCCAGTCCGGCGCCAAACACCGGCATCCACAGCGCGCCATCGGGCTGGTGCAACATCGCACTGATCGGCTTGACGATGCCCGGCCCGCCAAGCGGCACCGGCACCGGGACGCGTCCCGGCGCCACCCGCCACAATCCGCGCTGGCTGCCGAGCCAATACGCGCCGTTTTCGTCGCGCGCGATTTTCAGCAGCGCATTGGGACGCTCGAACATCGTCGACCACTCGGGCTGGCTCCAGCGCCCGTCGGGATCGCGTCGATACACCCCCTGGGTGGCGCCCAGCCAGAGCGTGTCGCCAACCAGCGACACCGAAAGCAGCGTCGGCGACGCCTCGCCGGGCACCGCGACGCGCTGGATGTTGTGTCCGTCCCAGCGCGCCAGTCCCGCCATGGTGCCGATCCATAGCGTGCCCCTGGCATCAAACACCAGCGACATGACCTTGTCCGACGGCAGGCTGCCCGGGTCCGCGTCGTCATGGCCGAAATGGGTGATGCGGCCATCCGCGGCCAGGCGATGCAGGCCCCCATCGTAATTGCCGAACCAGACCTCATCGCCGCGACTGGCGATGGTGAAGACATCGTCGTTGCCCATCTGCGGATGGTCGGCCTTGCGGATGTGGCGGAAATGCCGGCGCTGGCGATCGAGCACGCTCAAGCCACCGTTTTCGGTCGCCACCCACACCCGGTCGCGCGCATCGACGTGCACGAACTGCACGTTGTTGCCGGGCAACGAGCTGGGATCATCGGGCTGATGGCGCCACACGCGCATGTCGAGGCCGTCGTAACGCGCCAGGCCATCGCCGGTGGCGACCCACACGTAACCGTCATGGTCGCGTGCGATGCCATAGAAATCGGTCGAGGGCAGGCCTTGCGCCGCGCCGATGATGCGAAAGCGCGGCGTTTCCGGCACCGCCGCCGGTGCCGACAAATTCCCGAACAGCGACAACAACAGCAACGCGATCAATGTGCGCAACATGATTCCTTTCCCCGATGCGCCGTCCCCACGGCCCGTGAATCCTCGCAACGCAGCGGTGCGCATGCAAGCCCGCCATTGCGCGCAAGGCGCGACGCGGGCGCATAGAATTGCGCCGATTGCCTTCGGATGCCCCTGATGATGCGACCCGCCCCGCCATGGATCACCTCGTGTTGCGCCGCCGTACTGATGCTGGGCGCGGTGTTCAGCCAGGCCGCAGTCGCCCAATCCACGCATTACACGCTCGATCCGGTGCATACGCGCGTGGCGTTCGCGATTTCGCATGCCGGCTTCTCGCAGGCGATCGGCACGGTGTCGGGCAGCACCGGCACGCTGGTGTTTGATCCCGACGACTGGATCAGCGCGCGCCTGCAAGTCAGCGTGCCGATGACGCGACTGGACCTTGGCGACGACAAATGGAACCAGGCCGCATTGGCCGGCAACCTGCTGGACGGCAAGGATCATCCCGTCGCGACATTCACATCGACGCGGGTCGAGCCGATCGACGCGCAGCACGCCAGCGTGACGGGGATCCTCACCCTGCGCGGGGTGAGCCAGGAGGTGACACTCGAGGTGACCCTCAACGCCATCAAGCGGTATCCGTTGCCACCCTTCCGGCGCACGGCCGGGTTTTCGGCCACCGCGACGATCAGCCGCAAGGCGTTCGGCATCGACGCCTGGCCAACGGTGATTGGCGACCGCGTCGAGCTGCGTATCGAGGCCGAAGCCACGCGCGCACCCGCGGGCAGGTCGTCCACCGAAACGCCGGCCGCCGAGGAACCGACAAAAGGCGATGACGCCGCGCCGCCAACACCGCCATCCGTGGACGCCACGCCGTGACCTGGAAGAACACCGACCAGCAGTGGGGTGCGGTCAGCCAGGGGTTTCATTGGCTGATCGTGCTGCTGGTCCTTGCGTTGGCCATCGTCGGCCTGACCATGGGCGAATTGCCCAGGACGCCGAAATATTTCTGGGTCTACACATTGCACAAATCGCTGGGCATCAGCGTGCTGGCACTGGTGCTGTTGCGGATCGGCTGGCGCCTGCATGCCGGCGCGCCGCAGCCGCTGCCGGCACCGCGCTGGCAGCAACGCGTCGCATCGGCCACCCATTGGCTGCTGTATGCGCTGGTGCTGGCCATGCCGCTGTCGGGCTGGCTGTACGACTCGGCCAGCGGCCTGCGTCCGTTCCGCTATTTCGGGCTGCTGCCGATGCCAAAACTGGTCGCGCCGAACCAATCGCTGCGCGACTGGTCACATCAGGCGCACATCTGGCTGTTCTGGACCTTGGTGGCACTGGTTGCGGTGCACGCGGCAGCCGCGCTCTATCACCACCTGTTCCAGAACGACGCCACACTGACCCGCATGCTGCCGCGCCGTCGCCGCCGCACACCCGAAGGATCCGACCATGCCTCATGAACTCACTTCCCCGGCCGCCGTGGCCACAGCGTTGATCGCGATGATGGCCGCCCCCGTCCACGCCACCGATTACGTCCAGGCCGCTGGTTCCACGCTGGTGTTCGCCAGCCAATACGACGGTGAAGTGTTCACCGGAAAGCTCCCGGGCTTCTCGACCCGGCTCAGCTTTGATCCGGCCAGGCTCGACGAGGCAACACTCGAGGTGACCATTCCACTCACCGGCACTACGACCGGCAATGACGATCGTGATTCCACGCTGCGCGGCGGCGATTTTTTCAACATCGCAAAATTCGCGCAGGCACGCTACAGCGCCAGCAAATTCCGCAGCCTCGGCGGCAACCAGTACGCCGCCGACGGCACGTTGAACCTGCATGGCATCAGCAAACCGGTCACCCTGACCTTCACCTGGACTGCCGGCACCGCGCCGGTGTTGGCGGGCAAGGCCACCGTCAGGCGCCTGGAGTTTGGCGTGGGCAGCGGCGACTGGGCCGATACCGGCACGATCCCCAACGAGGTCGCCGTCAGCACCCGGGTGTTGTTGAAACCGGTGAAGTGATCGCGGACGTGATCCTTGGCTTGATCCCTGGCGTGCTCGCCGGCGCGATCCCAGGCGCGATCCCAGGCGCGATCGATCGCGCCAGCGTTGCGCGGCCAGCCTTGCACGCGCAATTCGTCCAGGCATCCGCCTCCGCGCGCGGCGCCGTCCCAACCCGGATCTGACTGCGCGCACGCCTAGTGCACATCGCCCCGTGCCGCTACCTGAGGAAAACCCTAGATAGGGACGCCCCCGGATGGCGACGGCGGGCGGACGATGTTGCAATCGGTCCAGCACACGCACAGGGGCACTGTGCACTCCGATCTGCACGCGCAAGGAATCCCCGATGACTGTCTCCGCCGTTTCCAACGCCCGCCAAGCACCGCCCTCCAGCGACACCCAGGCCAGCTACACCATCCAGCGTGGCGACGCGCTGTCGGTGATCGCCCAGCGGCATGGCGTTTCGCTTTCCGCACTGCTGGCGGCCAATCCGCAGGTGCGCAATCCCGATGTCATTTACCCCGGTGACCGGCTTGAGATTCCCGGGCAAGCGTCGTCAGGCGCAGGCGGCAGCACCCAGGCCGATGCCGCCAATGGCGCATCCGGCGACTCACGCGCGGCGTCGAATTTCAGCATCAGCCAGCGTGGCGTGCAGATGCTCGAAGGCTTCGAGGGCTATCGCTCGCATGCCTATCCCGATCCGGGTACCGGCGGCGCGCCCTGGACGATCGGCTACGGCCACACCGCCGGGGTGAAGCCCGGCGACGTGATCAGCAAGGGACAGGCCGAACAGTTCCTCAAGCAGGACCTGGCCTGGGCGCAGGACGCAGTGCGCAGCAAAGTGGATGTGCCAATCAGCCAGAACCAGTTCGACGCGCTGGTCAGCCTGACCTACAACCTGGGCGCGAATGGCTATCCGGGGCTGCTGTCGAAGTTGAACGGCGGCGATTACGCCGGTGCACAGCAGATGTTCGGCCAATACGTGCATGCCGGCGGCCATGTGATGCAAGGCCTGGTGACGCGCCGCGCAAGCGAAGCAGCGTTGTTTGGCAACAGCGCGCCCGGCAACGGCTCAGGTTCTCCATCGGCGCCGGCACCATCCACACCGCCGACCTCGGGCCATGACGGCGCGAAAAACTACCTGGTGAACCCGGGCGACACGCTGTCGCAGATCGCGGCGCATTACGGCGTCTCGCTCAATTCACTGCTCAGCGCCAACCCGCAGATCCACAATCCGGACCTGATCCATCCGGGGCAGACGATCCACGTGTCCGGCGGCGCAACCGGCAACACGTCGGCAACCCACGGCTATACCGTGCGCGGGGGCGACACCATGTCGGGCATCGCGGCGCGCAACGGAATCTCGTTGTCGGCCCTGGTCAACGCCAATCCGCAGGTCCACAACGCCAACCTGATTTTTGCCGGCCAGCAGTTGAATGTTCCCGGCGCTGCAAGCAGCAGTGGCCCCGGACGGGTCGACGGCACTCCCGTCCAGGCCACCACGCCCAGCGCGCCCACATCGGGCAACGACGGCAAGACCATCGACATCGCCAAGCAGTTTCTCGGCCGAAACGCCTCCGACCTGAAGAGCAGCGGCCAGCTGCCGATGGAATCGTGGGTGCCCAACGACGTCAATTGCGCCAACTTCGTCACCGCCGTCTTGCAAAAGGCCGGCCTGATCAACTTCCACGACAACACCGTGTCCGGTACCGCCAGCCGCCTGCAGGCGCAGGGCTGGCAGCGGGTCCCGGCATCACAGGCCAAACCCGGCGACGTGTGCATCCTCAACAACGGTGGCCACATCGAGCTGGTCGCCAGCAACGCAGGCGGCAACGTCAAGCTGATCGGCTCCAACAACATCAATGCCGACGGTTCACAGCAGGTGAGTTACGGCAATCCTTACGGCAACGCCTGGTACCTGACGCCTCCTTGAGTCCACCACTGGCATCACGACGATGGCTTGGATGACGCGTTGCCACTGCGTCGGCAACGGATCCTGCCGCGAATGACGAACGGCCGCGATGTGCGGCCGTTCGTTGTTTCAGGGATGTAGATCAAACAGGCGCGATGTCGTTGCGACGTGTCAGGCTGCACGTGTCAAGGCTGCACGTGTCAGGGCTGGAACAGCTCCACTGGCGCGCCGTGTTGCTGCGGCCATGCCTGCCAGGCCAGGTCCGTCGGACCGATTGCTTCGGCGCGCAGTTGCCAGCGCCCACCCACACGCTGCAAAAGCGCGGCATAGGTCTTGGACATGACCCCTTGACTGGCCGCTTCGGCGTACGAGGTGCCGGTGTAATCCAGCGCGGCGCCATCTGCGTCGCGCATGTGTGCCGACAGGAAGGCCCAATCATCGCCAACGCGCAGTTGCTGGACGACGAACTGCACCGGCTTGCCCAGTTTTTCCTGCAGCGGCCCGCGCACCGCGTCCAGTACCTCCTGGCGTTCCGTGCTGCCGGGCGCCGGTATATGAATCGGGTCGTGTGCTTGGCTGCTGTTCATCGTGGTCATGCCCAATAGGAATGCAAAAAAAAGTGATCGCATGGCGGGGTTATCCAGGCGCGATGCAACGCTCATCGTGGAAAGGCCAGTCTGCCCATCGTCGTGTTAACGCGGCGACTACGCGCAGCGATGACCGAGGCGGACGCGGACACCGCCAAAATGTTCCATGCAGTCACGCGACTTGAATGACGCGACTTCAATCAAGCGACTTGAATCAAGCGATTTGAATCAAGCGATTTGAATTACGCGATTAAACTACGCGACTTGAACCACGCGACTGCACGCACGCAGCCGCCGGGGCGTCATGGCAGTGCGCGGGGTGCGATGGCGCCATGACAAAGTGGTCATTGCGATGCCAGCCAGGTGCGGACCTGGTCGCCATCAAACGGCCAGTCCAGCTCTGCGCCGCTCGCGGTGTCGCGCAGCACCGGCACGCGCGCGCCGTAGCTGCTCTCAAGGGCGTCGTCATCATCGATCCACACGCTGGTGAACTCCGGCGCGCGCGCCGCAGCCAGCACCGCAAGGGCCTGGTCGCACAACGGGCAGTCATCGCGCTGGATCAGTTGCAGTCGGGGCATGGGCAGCTCACCTGGTCCGATATGGGTGTGGTTTATCGACATTGTCGCGACGGCACCGTGCCACGGGGCAGCCGTATGCCTAGAATAGCCGCATGGCAGTCAGCACTTTCGACCTTTACAAGATCGGCATCGGTCCGAGCTCCTCGCATACCGTCGGGCCCATGCGCGCGGCGGCACGCTTTGTCGAGCATTGGCTGGACGAACCCGGCCGCCTGCACGACGTCGCGCGCATGCGCGCCGAAGTGTTCGGTTCGCTGGCATTGACCGGTCGCGGCCACGGCACCGACAAGGCCGTGCTGATGGGCCTGGAAGGCCAGTGGCCCAACAAGATCGATCCCGACATGATCCCCGGTGCGCTCGAACGCATCCGCGGCGACAAGCAGGTGCAACTCGGCGGCAGCCACGCCATCGCCTTCGACGAGAAGCGCGACCTTGTGATGAACAAGCGCCAGAAGCTTCCCTACCACACCAACGGCATGCGCTTCACCGCCTTTGATGCCAACGACGAGGTCATCGCCACGCGCGACTATTACTCGGTCGGCGGAGGTTTCGTGGTCAACCAGGACGAAGCCGCGGAAGACCGTATCGTCGCCGACACCACGCCGCTGCCGTATCCGTTCAACAGCGGCGACGAGCTGCTCAGGCAGGCGCGCGAGCACGACATCAGCATCGCGCAATTGATGTTTGCCAACGAGCAATCGTGGCGCACGCCCGAGCAGATCAAGGCCGGATTGCTTGAGTTGTGGGCGGCGATGCAAAGCTGCGTGCAGCGCGGCATCCGCCAGACCGGCACCCTGCCCGGCGGCCTGCATGTCTCGCGCCGCGCACCGGCGCTGTATGCAGAACTGTCCTCCAAACCCGAAGCCGGGATGCGCGACCCGCTGACCACGCTCGACTGGGTCAACCTGTACGCACTTGCGGTCAACGAAGAAAATGCCGCGGGCGGCCGCGTGGTCACCGCGCCCACCAATGGCGCCGCCGGCATCCTGCCCGCCGTGCTGCATTACTACGATCGCTTCATTCCCAACAGCAACGAGCAAGGCATCTTCGACTTCCTGCTGACCGCCTCGGCAGTGGGCATTTTGTACAAGGAAAACGCCAGCATCAGCGGCGCCGAAGTCGGCTGCCAGGGCGAAGTCGGCGTCGCCTGCTCAATGGCCGCCGCCGGCCTGACCGCTGCGCTGGGCAGTACGCCAAGCCAGATCGAGAACGCCGCCGAAATCGGCATGGAACACAACCTCGGCCTGACGTGCGACCCGATTGGCGGGCTGGTGCAGATCCCGTGCATCGAGCGCAATGCGATGGGCGCCGTCAAGGCCATCAACGCCTCGCGCATGGCGATGCGCGGCGACGGCAAGCACAAGGTCAGCCTCGACAAGGTCATCAAGACCATGCGCGAAACCGGCCGCGACATGCAGGACAAGTACAAGGAAACCAGCCGCGGCGGTCTCGCCGTGAACGTCATCGAGTGCTGAGCGGATTGTTTTTCTCGCATGTGCGCATCTGGGAGCGCTGAACCAGCGCCGCCAACGCCTCCTTGCGCCCCGCTGCGCTCGTGCGACATCCGACACGCAGGACATCAGAACGCATAGCGCGCGATCAGCTGATACACCGGGCCGGCGGTTTCGCTTTCCAGTTCGTACTCGTTGTAGTCGCGGCCAAACTGGGCGCTGGCATCGTCAAACTTGTGGAAAGTCTCGTCCTTGCTGGCGTTGAGCAGGTTCGAGCCGGTCAATCGGATCGACAGCTTGTCGCCAAAACGCTTCTCGACAAACACCTCCAGGTCGGCGCCGTAGCGGGTCTCGACTTCCTTGGCCAGCAACCGCGAGAACGCATCGCCCTGGCGCCGGTAGCTGGCGCCAAAGGCCATGCCTATTTTTGGCAGGTCCTGGATGAAACCGACATTGAGCACATGCCGCGCCTGATCGTTGAAGGTGCGCTCGCCGAATTGGTCGTCGACCTTGCTGTCGAGCCACGAATAATTCATGAACACCCCGGTGCTGTCGAGGCCCAACGCCGTCAGTGGCGTGGAAGTATCGAACTCGATGCCGTACACCGCGCCATCGCCGACGTTGGAGGCGGTGTAGACAAAGCTGCTCGGATTGAACGTCGGATAGCCCGGCGTGCTCTCGTCGGAGCCCGGATTATCGTCGATGAATTCCTCGACGCTATCTTCAAAGTCGCCGACGGCGGTCGCGCTCGGTGCCCCGGTATTGGTGATCTCGATCAGGTCACTGACCTTGCGGTAGAACACGTTGACGCCGACGATGCCGCGACGGCCGATGCGGTGTTCGAAACCCAGGTCAATGCCCCACGCCAACTCCGGATCAAGCTGCGGGTTTCCGACGAAGTCGTTGTCACCGTATTCTTCTTCCAGCAGCAGCGGCAGGATGTGGTTGATGTTGGGCCTGCGCACGCTGCGTCCCAGTGACAGGCTCAAGCGGTCGTTCTGGCCGACCTTCCAGCGCAGGTGCGCCGATGGCAGCAGGATCGCGTAGTCGTTGCCGGCCTTGTCTACGCCGTTGGCGACGTCGACGGTCGTGGTTTCGTAGCGCAGCCCTGCTTCCCAGTCGAACGCATCGCCGCGACCGGTGAACATCAGGTAGGGATCGAGCCGGCGTTCGTCGATCTGGCTGGTGGCGCGCGCGTCGTTGCCATGGGCCGGCAGGGGCACATCGACCTTCCTGGTCTCCACCTCGCTGGTCAATTGCGTCGTGTCGCGACCCTTGGACATGTAATCGAAACCAAACTCCATCGTCGTGGTCGATAACGCGCGCTGGTGGGACAGTGACAGCGTGGTTTCATCATCGTGGATGTCGGTAAGCACGCGCGTACCTTCGGTTTTACTGAACTTGGGCGGCAGTGTCTTGAGCTTCCATTTGGTTTCCTGCTCGACGTCCCTGCTGGCATCGTCAAAGCTGGAATAGCCGACATCAATGTCGGTGCGACCGCCGGCCATGTCGAACTTGTAGCTGCCCGATAGTGCGATGTTGTCCTGCTCGATGCCAACCACCTGGTCGTTGAGCGACAGGCGATGGTCGATGCCGACGGCCTGCGGATGGTTGTATTCGACCGAGCGCTCGGTCTGGGTGCGGTCAGTCATCACGTACATGCCGTCGATCGACAGCCGTCCGCTGCCGATGTCGCGGGTGTACGACAGGTTGGCCGAATAATCGGTGCCATCGCGTACGTCGGTCTGGTCCTCGCGGTCGACGAAATCGCCGCCGGGTTCCTCGAAACGGATGCTCTTCTTGAGCTTCGGGTTGTACCGGCCTTGCACGTTGAAACCGCCGAGCAGGCGGCCGCCGCCAAATTCGCCGCTGGCGACGCCGCCATAGGTGGTCTTGATCTCGCCGTCATCGAAATGCAGTACCCCGGCGCGGACGTAGCGACCGTCGAATTGGTAGGCGTCACGCAGCACGATGTTGAGCGCGCCGGCCATCGCATCTCCGGAGCGGTTGGCGCTGGTATTGCGGATGATTTCGATGCGCTCGACCAATTCGGCCGGGATGCGGTCGACGAAGAAGCTGCGGTCGTCACCCGCGCCCGGCACCTTTTTCCCATTGATCAGGATCTGGGTATAGCCAGGATCCAGGCCGCGCAGGCGCGCGCCGTCGTATTCGAGCACGTCGGACACAAACGCGACGCTGGGCACGCGCTTGAGCATGTCGCCGACGGTCAGCGGTTCGAAACGCTGGAAGTACTCGAGGTCATATGACAGCACCGGGGCGATGTCATCGGTGCGGTTGCGATAGAAGATCTCGCCCTGCACCACGATGCGGTCGAGGTCGGTGGCCTCCATTGCCGTCTCCGCGGCGGCCTCGCCGGCAATCGCTGCAGCAGCCGTTGCAGTGCTGGTCGCCAGCATTGCCGTCACCACGGCAGCGGCCAGGATGTTCTTGCGCATCGTTGTCTCCCCTGAGCAATCAAACGACACGTTGTAGATCCCGCAGATGGCACCGGCATGACGCTGGCGAGGCAGTCCGATGACAACGACATGGCAGGCGTCGCGCTGTCATCAAATCCACATGAACGTTCGCTATAAACGCCGGCAACCCGCGCACTTGCCGCGCTTTCTACTGGAAACTCCATGCATCGTCGCTCCGCCTGGTTGGCTGTCATCGCGCTGTTGTCGGCGTGTGCGTCATCGCCTCCCGATCTGACACATGACGCACGCAATGCCGACCGCGAGCCCGATGAAGTCGCTGAAATCGATCCGCTGCTCAGCCAGTCACGCGTGCCCCATGCCGTCGTCGCCGAATCCTTCATCACCGCCGCGACACCGGATGACAACATTGATTCGCCAGCCGCATGGACCGCCCCCGACGGCAAGGTCTGGCTGTTCGCCACTGGCAAGAAGAGCGGCAAACTGGTGCTCTACGATGGTGACAGCGGCGGAACACTGCGTAGTGTCGGCAGCCGGGGCGCCGTTCCCGGGCAGTTCCTGCGTCCCAATGGCATCGCGGTGCATGGCGACCTGCTGTTCGTGGTCGAACGCGACAACCGTCGCGTACAGGTGTTGGCGTTGCCGTCGCTGCGCTCGCTGGTGACGTTTGGTGAGGAGCAACTGCTGCAGCCCTATGGTCTGTGGGTGAGCGAGACTGCGCCCGGGCAATGGCAGGTACTGGTCACGGATGCCTACATGCTTGGCAAGGATGCCAACGGTGACGAGATCGTGCCGCCGCTGGCGCAACTCGACCATCGCGTGCAGCGCTACCGGCTGGACATCGCAGGTGAGCGCATCACCGCGACGCATATCGGCGCGTTTGGAGATACCACGCAGGCAGGTGCAATCCGTATCCCGGAATCCATCTGGGGCGATGTCGAGCACAATCGCCTGCTGGTCGCCGAGGAAGACACCGCCACCGGCACTGCGCTGCGCGAGTACTCGCTCGACGGTGCATTCCGTGGACGCACGATTGGCCTTGGCACGTTCAAGGCACAGGCCGAGGGCGTCACGCTTTGGCAATGCGCGGACGGTAGCGGCTACTGGCTGGCCACCGACCAGTTCAAGGACCGCAGCGTGTTCCACGTCTACGACCGCAGGACGCTCAAACACCTCGGCGCATTCGCCGGCAAGACTATTGGCAATACCGATGGCGTCTGGCTGCACCAGTCCGCTAGCGCCAACTTCCCGGCCGGCGCGTTCTATGCGGTGCATGACGACATGGCCGTGGGCGCATTCGACTGGCGCGATATCGCCAAGGCGCTGCGGCTGCGCGAGGATTGCAGCGCCAGCTGACGCCGAACGATATCAATGCCCGACGGCGCGCCGCCCCGAAGATGAGGGCATTGCGCCGTGGATACGCAACACGTCGTCGATCAGGGCGGCGGCGGTGACTTCGGCGCCTGCGCCCGGGCCCTGGATGACCAGTGGCTGCGTGCGGTAGCGGTCACTGAAGATCGCCACCCGATTATCGGTGCCGCTGCCGCCGCACAGCGCATGGCCCTTGGGCAACGCGCGCAGGCCGACGCCGGCGCGGCAGGTCGCATCGCTGCCAGCCCCCGTATCGACGCCGGCGTCGACGCGACCGACGAAACGCAGGCATGCCGCATCGCGATATGCGGCCTGGAAGTGTTCGCGCAGCGGTGCATCGAGCTGGGTCAATTCCGCATCAATATCCTGGTTTTCGACAGCGGCCAAGGCATCAGGCACCAGCGAATCAACCTGCACATCATGTGTCTCCAGCGCCAGTCCGGCGGCACGGGCGAGGATGAGCAATTTGCGGCGCACGTCTTCGCCGGACAGGTCGATGCGCGGGTCCGGTTCGGTATAGCCGGCATCGCGTGCCTCGCGCACGAATCCCGAGAACGGCCGCATCCCGTCATATCGGTCGAACAACCAGGCCAGCGAACCCGACAGCACGCCTTCGACCGCGTGGATGCGATCGCCGCCCGCCACGAGCTCGCGGATCGAACGCAACACCGGCAGTCCGGCGCCGACGGTGGCGGCGTCGCCGTAACGCGCGTCGCCTTCACGCTGCGCACGCGCGATGGCGCGCGCACGCGACAAATCCACGCCATTGCCGAGCTTGTTGGCGGTCACCACATGCACGCCGCGCGCCAGCCATGCTGCGTGGCGTGAGGCGACTGCATCACTGGCGGTGGCGTCCACCACGATGTCGCCCGGGCGCAGGTGCGTGGCATCGATCGTCCCGGCTTCATCATCGTCACGCGGCGCGCCGTCGGCCAGGCGCAACGCGCGCGCCGCGTCGTTGCCGCAGTCCACCACGCACCGCGAATTGAGCAGTGTGCCAAAGCGTGGCAATGCCAGTCCGCACTGTGCGAGGTGCTGCCAGCGTGCGACGAAGGCGCTGCCAACCGTACCGGTACCCAGCAACACCAGCTGCGATCGCCGGACGCTCCTGAACGGCGCGTTTGCCGCCGCCGCAATGCCAGCGACGACGTTTTTCACGCATCCACCTGCTGCAACGATTTACGTTGGCCAGCGTCAATCACGGCCTGCGCGCGCTGCAACGCTGCAGCCAGATCCGCCTGCAGGTCTTCCAGTGCTTCGATGCCGATCGACAGGCGCAACAGCCCGTCGGAAATCCCGGCATCCGCGCGCGCCTCGGCCGACATCGCCGCGTGCGTCATCGTCGCCGGATGGGCGATCAGGCTTTCCACGCCGCCCAGCGATTCGGCCAGGGTAAAACAATGCAAGCCGTCGAGGAACGCGCGCACGACCTGCTCCTGGTCGACACCATCGCCATCAAGCTCGACGCTCAGCATCGCGCCAAATCCCTTCTGCTGCCGCGCCGCCAGGGCATGGCCTGGATGCGAGGCCAGGCCGGGGAAATACACCTGCGCCACCGCCGGATGCGCGTCGAGTTGTTCAGCGATCGCGGCTGCATTTTCCTGGTGTACGCGCAGGCGTGCATCCAGCGTGCGCAGGCCGCGCAGGGTGAGGAAACTGTCGAACGGCGAGCCGGTGATGCCCAGGCAATTTGCCCACCAGGCGAATTGCGCGTGCAGTTCCTGCGTCTTGGCCACCACCGCGCCGCCGACCACATCGCTGTGGCCATTGATGTATTTGGTCGTGGAATGCACCACCACGTCGGCGCCATGTTCGATCGGCGCCTGCAGTGCCGGCGACAGGAACGTATTGTCGACCACCGCCAGCGCCCCCACGCGGTGCGCGGCGTCGATGACGAAACGCAGGTCGGTGATGCGCAGCAGCGGGTTGGACGGCGTCTCGATCCACACCACGTTTGGCGTCCGGTTGTTGTCATCAGGTGCCAGCGCCGCGGTCAGTGCCCGCGGATCGGTGAGGTCGGCCAGGACAAGTTTGAACAACCCCTTGGTGGCCAGCGCCTTGAACAAGCGCCAGCTGCCGCCGTAACCATCGTGCGGCACCACCAGCGTGTCGCCCGGCTGCAGCAACGTGTGCAGCACCAATGTGATCGCCGCCATGCCGGTGGCGGTGATGACGCCGCCCGCCCCGCCCTCGAGTTCGGCCAATGCTTCGCCCAGCAGGTCGCGGGTGGGATTGCCGCTGCGCGTGTAATCGTACTGGCGCTTGTCATTGAACCCGGCGAAGCTGAAATTGCTCGACAGCACGATCGGCGGCGTGACCGCACCGTAGGCGGTGTCGCGGTCGATGCCGGCGCGTACCGCGCGGGTGGCTGCGGCCAGCCCAACATTCTGATAGTCAAGGCTCATGCGGCTTCTCCCTGCGTGCCGGGGCGAAAATCCGCGCGCCCATCGGTGCACAGCACCCCCGCCAGGATCTCGTCGATGCGATCGGTTTCCTTCAGGAACGCATCGTGCCCGTAGGTCGTCCGCAACACGCGCAGTTGGCCCAGCGCGCCAAGGCCTTCGACCAGCGCCACCGCGTCCGATAGCGGCACGAGGCAATCGCCTTCAGCGGCCACGACCAGGGTCGGGACGCAGATCGCGGCCGGATCGACATGATGCAGGTCGATCGATTCGGAAAGCCGAAGGTAGGCATTGATCGGCGTACGACCGACGTACTGCGCTCCGGCGGCATCGAGGTAATCCTCGGCGGCGACGCGCACGCGGCCGTTGATTACTTCCGGCGCCGCATCGAAGCGCTGGTTGAACTCTTCCGGGGTGCGATAGCTGAGCATCGCGAACTGGCGCGCCAGCGACAGGCCCTGGCCATCGGCGCACTGCAATTGACCCAGCGCCACCGCCTTGCGTTGCAGCGCACGCCACGCCGCCGCATACGGATGCGCGCGATGGGTGCCGCTGACCGCCACCAGCTGGCCCAGGCGCTGCGGATGCCGTGCGGCAAGCTGCAGCCCGACCAACGCGCCATAGGAATAGCCGACCAGCGCATGCAGCGCATCGATGTCGAGGGCGTCGAGCAGGCCGACGATCGCATCGGCCTGGTCGGCGGAGTCGATCGGCACATCGTGGCTGCCATCGGCGCCGACGTAATCGAAGGCCAGGATGCGGTAGTTCAACGGGTCCAGCGCGCGACCAGCGCCGACGAGTTCGTTCGCCCAACCGGTTTCCGGGAACTGCGCGTTGGCCGCGACATGACGATGCGCCGAGATGCCGCCCGCGACGAGGACAACCGGGGCGTGTGCTGCACCAACGATCTCGAAGGCGATGCGCACGTTGCGCACGCCGGCATGGCGCATCGGCAGGACCAGATCGACATGGCCGCGCACGGCCGGCGCAGAGGCCGCATCTGACGAGGGAACAGGCGCTTTGGCACGTCGCTGGTGCTGCGCAGCGGCGGCCGATGGCGTGTGGTGCGGGGCGCTGTCATGTGCACTGTGGCGTGCGGCGCAGTCGACGAAACTCATGGTGGCATTCCCGGAAATGGAGAAGGCCATCAACGCGCACGGGGCATGCCGGAAGCCGCCGACAACGGTCGGCGAATGCGACTCCGCCACGGATAGGCAGATCGCAACCATCTTCCGGTGGACACGCAGGTCCCCGCAGGACTTGGCACCAGTCCCCTTCCTTGCTTGCCCCGCATGCGAGGGAAGGAAGGAAGGGGGAGGTTGCCCCGGCGTCGTCGGGCCTGTCCCTCTGCCGGTCTTGATGGAGCGCGCAGGTTGCCTGCGAATCTTCTCTCTGTCAATCTCTTTATCGGCATGAAGCGATATATTTTTGACTGGTGTCGGGATTTACATCATTCCCGTTCATAATTTCGCCGGCTCCCGCATACTTTCACAATGCTGAAACCTGCTCTCCTGTTTTGCGCGGCCGTGTGCCTTGCCGCGTGCACCACGTCGCCCACCCGTCTCGACGCTCCCACCGTCGCGCCGATCCCGGCCTCGATGACCATCGTCCCGGAGCGCTATGTGTCGGCCAGCGACCCCCGCGACGAACTCGACTCGCTGGCAACCTGGCCCACCGAGGACGGCGGCCTGTGGCTGATCGCCACGGCCAAGTCCACCCATTCACTGGTGGTCTTCGATGCCCGGACCGGCGAGCGCCTGCGCAGTGTCGGCAGCAAGGGCGCAGCGGCCGGACAGTTCCTGCGACCCAACGGGATTGCCGTGTTCGGCGACCGCGTGTTTGTCGTCGAACGCGACAACCATCGCGTACAGGTGCTGTCACTGCCGGATTTCACGCCGCTGGGGGAGTTCGGCGCCGCGCAGTTGCGTAGTCCGTACGGGCTGTGGATCAACGAAACCGGCCCTGACGAATTCATGGTGTATGTCACGGACAGTTACATGCTGGGTGATCGCCACGACGTTGTGCCCGCGCTGCAACAGCTCGACCAGCGCGTGCGCCGTTACCGCGTTGACTTCGATGACGAGGGCCACTTCAGTGCGCGCGACGACGGTGCGTTCGGTGATACCAGCAAACTCACCGCGCTGCGTATCGTCGAGTCGATTGCCGGCGATCCCGCGCAGCAACGCCTGCTGATCGCCGATGAGTCCACGGCCAGGGAAGGCGGACGCCGTGGCTCCAACCTGCACGAATACGACTTCGACGGCCATGCCACCGGTCGGCAGATGCCCATCGACAGTTTCGAGGCCGAAGCCGAAGGCGTGGCGCTGTGGGCGTGCACCGCCGATGCCGGCTATTGGATCGCGGCCGACCAGCGCTATCCGTTGACGCATTTCATGCTGTTCGACCGCCAGACATTGGCTCCGCACGGTGGTTTTGTCGGCGAGACGGTCGCCCATACCGACGGGATCGCCCTGCATGCCGCCAGCTCGGCGACGTTTCCGGCCGGTGCACTGTTTGCCGTGCACGACGACAAGGCCGTGGCCGCGTTCGACCTGGCCGATATCGTCCGCGCCCTGGCCCTGGACCCGCGCTGCGCGCAATAACGCAGTGCCCCACCGATTACAAACAACCCACGACAAGAAGAACTCCGGTCCAGTCGATGACCTGCGAGTTGAACCCCGTTGGCATCGCGGCCGATCGCGCGTGGCGCAGGCATACTGCCCGCATGCATGCGCGACGGCTGATGGCGAACTTTTTTTCCTGCCTGTGCATGATGGCGCTGCCGACACTGGCGATAGCGTCCGACGACGTGCAGCTGCGCGTGCAGGCCGAGGACGGCGATTACCTGGCCTGGGCCGACAACCGCCTTTCCGGCCCGGTCGAGGTGAGGCTGCAGTCCGACAACCACGACGTGCTCGGCCAACCACAGCTGCCCGCGCGCGCCACGGTGCCTGCACATGCCAGCGTGCTAGTCGCGCGCCTGCATCGCAGCGGCAAGACATCCAGCGGCCTGCCGGCATTGCACCTGGACACCGTGCCCGGCAGCGTCAATGCGGTCGCGCGCGATTACCAGTATCTTTTCCCGCTGCAATCGCGCGAGCCACGCGTCGAACAGGGCTGGGGCGGACGCTTCAGCCATGGCGATGCCGAAAACCACCACGCCATCGATTTCGCCGCCGACACCGGCACCTTGGTGATCGCCGCGCGCGAGGGCATCGTGATGCAGATCCAGCCTGGCGCCGATGACCACGCGTTTGCACGCGTCCCGGCCCACGCGGTCGACCGCGCCCCTGTCTCCGGCCAGGAAACCGGCGATGCCAACTTCATTCGCATCCTCCACGACGATGGCAGCATGGCCGTGTACGCGCACCTGCAGGCAGCCGGCGTGCTGGTGCAACAGGGCCAGCGCATACGTCGCGGCCAACCGATCGGAGTCTCGGGCAGCAGCGGTTTCAGCAGCGGCCCGCACCTGCATTTCGTGGTCCAGGTCAATCGCGGCATGCGCCTTGAATCAGTCCCGTTCCAGATGTTCAGTCCATACGGCATCCTGCGTTTCAGCGAGGCGCCGGAAGCCACGCCCACCCCGCCGCAGCTGTTTCCATAGCCCATCGCGTTTGCAGCGCCGGCTTGGGCGCGGATGCGCAAGAAGGGAACGGCCGCAGCGTCCCGTATAATTCGCATCCTTCCCGATTCGACCAGACGCCCGCCGTGGCGCCCCTTGCCATGCCCGACGTTGCCACCGAAGCCGCCCGCCGCCGCACCTTCGCGATCATCTCGCACCCCGACGCCGGCAAGACCACGCTGACCGAAAAACTGCTGCTGTTCGGCGGTGCGATCCAGATGGCAGGCTCGGTGAAATCGCGCAAGACCACCCGCCACGCGACGTCGGACTGGATGGCGCTGGAAAAAGAGCGCGGCATCTCGGTGACCAGTTCGGTGATGCAGTTCCCGTACGAGGGATGCGTGGTCAACCTGCTCGACACCCCAGGCCATGCGGACTTCGGCGAAGACACCTATCGCGTGCTGACCGCGGTCGATTCGGCGCTGATGGTCATCGACGTGGCCAAGGGCGTCGAGGAGCGCACCATCAAGCTGATGGAAGTCTGCCGGATGCGCGATACGCCGATCATGACCTTCATCAACAAGCTCGACCGCGAAGGCCGCGACCCGATCGACCTGCTCGACGAAGTTGAAAGCGTCCTTGGCATCCAGTGCGCGCCGGTGACCTGGCCGATCGGCATGGGCAAGCGATTGAAAGGCGTGGTGCACCTGGTCAGCGGCGAAGTGCACTTGTACGAAGCCGGGCGCAATTTCACCCGCCAGGATTCGACCATCTTCGCCTCGCTCGATGATCCCCAGCTGGAAGCGCGCATCGGCGGCGACATGCTGCGCGAATTGCGCGACGAACTAGAGCTGGTGCAGGGTGCCTCGCACGCGTTCGATCCCGAGGCTTACCTGGCCGGGCAGCAGACGCCGGTGTTCTTCGGATCCGCGGTCAACAATTTTGGCGTGCAGCCGTTGCTGGACTTCTTCATCCGGCACGCCCCATCGCCGCGCACGCGCGCCACCACCACGCGTGACGTGCATCCCGGCGAAGACAAGCTCAGCGGCTTCGTGTTCAAGATCCAGGCCAACATGGACCCGATGCACCGTGATCGCGTGGCGTTCATGCGCATCTGCTCGGGCAAGTTCCACGCGGGCATGAAGGCCTTCCACGTGCGCAGCGGCAAGGAGACCAAACTCGCCAACGCCCTGACGTTCATGGCCAGCGACCGCGAGATCGCCGAAACCGCCTGGCCGGGCGACGTGATCGGCATCCACAACCACGGCACGATTTCGATCGGCGACACCTTCACCGAGGGCGAGGCGATTGCCTTCACCGGGATCCCCAACTTTGCCCCGGAGTTGTTCCGCCGCGCGCGCCTGCGTGATCCCTTGAAACTCAAGCAGCTGCAAAAAGGCCTGGCGCAGCTGAGCGAGGAAGGCGCGACGCAGTTCTTCCGCCCGCTGATGTCCAACGACCTGATCCTCGGCGCGGTCGGCGTGCTGCAGTTCGACGTGGTGGCCTACCGGCTCAAGGACGAATACAGCGTCGATGCGATTTTCGAGAACGTGCAGGTGGCCACGACGCGCTGGATCAAATGCGACGACGCCCGCAAACTCGAGGAATTCCGCGAGAAAAACGCCATGAACCTCGCCATCGACGGCGCCGGCGAACTGGTCTACCTCGCACCGACCCGGATCAACCTGCAGCTGGCGCAGGAACGCGCGCCCGGTGTGCGCTTCCTGGCCACGCGCGAACAGGCGCACTCGGTGGGCACGGGCTGATTGCAGGACGCAGCGTTCGCCGCTTCAGGTCTACGGCGATGTTTTCGAATGCAGGGCCTTGGTCTGCACCGCCATCGAGATGGCATCGCGTGATACGGGACGAAACCTGGGCCCTGCCCCGCCAACCATCAAAATGCAACACTGAGCAATTGCTCAACCAACGCGGTGCAAGGTGCAGTGATGCAGACGGCAACAACAACCCGGCACGCCGATCCTCGCGAAGAACTGGCCAGCGCATTGACCCACGGCGTCGGCGCTGCGGCCGCGTTGGCCGGTGGCGCGGTGCTGATCGCGCTTGCCGCGCGCGATGGCACCGGCTGGCAGCTGTCGGCGGCAATCGTGTTTGGTATCTGCCTGCTGCTTTTGTACGTGGCATCCACGCTTTACCACGCCGTTGCCCATCCCGTGGCAAAAACGCGGCTCAAGGTCTTCGACCATTGCGCGATCTACCTGCTGATCGCCGGGACCTACACACCCTTCACCCTGATCGGCCTGCGCGGCACGCTGGGCTGGTCGCTGTTCGCGGCGGTCTGGACGCTGGCGCTGGCCGGCGTGGTGTTCAAGCTGTTCTATACCGGCCGGTTCAAGTTGTTGTCGACATTGATCTACGTGGCGATGGGTTGGTTGATCATGCTGGCAATCAAGCCGGTGATGGCTGCACTCGACGGCTGGACGTTGGGCTGGCTGATTGGCGGCGGCTTGTTCTACACGCTTGGCACGTATTTCTACCATCGCGAATCGATCCGTTACTCGCATGCGATCTGGCATTTGTTCTGCGTCGCGGGCAGCGTCTGCCATTACATCGCGGTGATGGCGCAGGTGTTGCCACGCTGAGGCCGGCAACCCTGCCTTGACGCGGCTGCCACCACGCCACGCTGATTTCACTCCCGGTTTACCGTCCAACCGCGATGGTGGGCGCACGCCAACCGAGTGCAGCGATGTCCCCACAAGCCGAACCACGCAAACGCCCACTTGACATCGTCACCGGTCATCCCTGGCTGACCGTGCTGGGGGTGATGCTGATAGCGGTGGTGCTGTTGATCCTGTTCTGGGACTGGAACTGGTTCAAGGGACCGATCGAACGCCAGGTGCAGGCCCGCACCGGACGCACGTTCAAGATTGGCGGCGACTTGGATGTCGACCTCGGCCGCGTCACCACCATTCGTGCCGACGCGCTTTCCTTTGGCAACGCGAGCTGGTCGAAGGAGCCGACGATGGCCGCACTCGACCGGCTGGAGTTGCGCATCGAGCCGCTGCCGCTGATTTTCAGGCGCGACGTGCGCATCAGCGGGCTGCGGCTGACCAAGCCGCGCGTGCGACTGGAAACCGGCGGCCCCAAGGCCGAAGGCAACTGGGTCTTCGGTAAATCCAGCGGCGGCGACATGCCAGAGTTGCGACGCATCTGGATCGACGACGGGCGCCTGCGTTTCATCGACGCGCCGGGCAAGACCGACATCGATATCAAGGTTGCCAGCGTGCAGGCGCGACGCGAGGACGCCGCGCCCGCGATCACCGTCGATGGCGGCGGCAAATGGAGCAACAATCGCTTCACCCTGAGCGGCCGGACCGAGTCGCCGCTCGAGCTGCAAAACACCGACAAGCCCTACCACATCAACCTGCGTGCCACGGCTGGTGCGACCCGCGCGCACGCGCGCGGCAACCTCGTCAATCCGTTCCAGCTGCAACGCTTCAACCTGCAATTCGCGCTCTCCGGCAAGAATCTCGAGGATCTGTTTCCACTGATCGGCGTCGCCTTGCCCCCCACGCCTCCGTACGCGCTCGACGGCCGCCTTCGCCGCGTCGGCAAGACCTGGCGCTACGACGATTTCACCGGCAAGGTCGGCAACAGCGACCTGGCTGGCTATGCGCACGTGACCACCGGCGGCGCGCGGCCGCTGCTCAAGGCTGACCTGGTTTCGAAACGGCTGGACTTCGACGACCTCGCAGGATTCATCGGCGGCGCGCCGCAGGCCGAAGGCAAGGGGTCGACCAATCCCGAACTCGCCGCACTGGCCGCGAAACAAGCTGCAAGCCCGAAACTGCTGCCCAATACGCCCTACAAGCTCGACCGGCTGCGGGCGATGGATGCCGACGTGAAGTTGAAGGCGCGCCGCATCAATGCGCCGTCGCTGCCGATCGACGACATGGATGCGCACCTGTTCCTCGACAACGGGCTGCTACGGCTGGACCCGCTGAATTTCGGCGCGGCCGGTGGCGACATCCGCGCCACCATCCGAATGGACGCACGCAATGCCGTCATCCGCACGCGCGCAGACATCGGCATGCGCGGCCTGGACCTGGCGCAGCTGATGCCCGCAGTGGAGCTTGCGCACGACGCCATCGGCAAGGTCGGCGGCAAGGTGATGCTGGACACGCGCGGCAACTCGATCGCCAAGATGCTGGGCAATGGAAATGGCAGCATCGCGGTGGGCATGGGCAAGGGCCAGGTCAGCAAACTGCTGATGAAACTGGCCGGGCTGAACCTCGGCGGCGCGATCCGGACCAAACTGGCCGGCGACAAACCCATCCTGATCCGCTGCGCCTATGGCGACTTTGCGGTAAAGGACGGCGTGATGGCAGCGCGCGCGCTGGCCTTCGATACCACCGATACGGTGATCCTGGGTTCGGGCAACATCAGCCTGCGCGACGAGACCCTCGACCTGACGCTGAAGCCGCGGCCCAAGGTGCGCAGCCTGCTGTCGCTGCGCGCGCCGCTGTACCTCGACGGCACCTTCAAGAATCCTGACCTGAAGCCCGACTACGCCCGCATCGGCCTGCGCGGAGCGGCGGCAATCGCGCTGGGGACCATCGCACCACCGGCCGCACTGCTGGCCACGCTTGAACTGGGTGGCGGCAAGGACAGCGACTGCAGCCAGGCGGCGGCAAAATGAGCCGGCGCGACTGGAATCACCTGGCACCCACCCACATCGACGCGTCGATGTCGTGCGTTGTCCACCATCGCTCAAACCGATGCCGGCATGGCAAACAACACGTCTTGGCGACGGCGTCGATGCCGGCTGCACACATCGTTACGCTGATCCTGCTGGCCGCCATTGGCATGGCCGGATGCAATCCCCGCGACGACAACGCCGGCACCGGCACCGATAGCGACACCGCGGCTGCAGGCAAGGCCGTGCCATCAGCGTCGACCACATCCGACGCCGACGTGTCCATGCGCTACTCCTGCCAGGCCGACACCAAGGTCGCCATCACGAATGATGGCCGTGCACGGGTATCGCTTCCGGATGGCAGGATCATCGATCTCGACAGGGTGGTCGGCAGCACGCCAGCGGTTTTTACCGGAAGCTCCCTGTATTTGACCATCGGCGACCACGATGCCTACCTGTCGCAGGACGTTGGAAACAACGAGCTGGCGTGCACGCCTGATTGAAGCCGCCGTGGCGGTGCAGCACCGCAAACCGCCCGGCGTGGCTACGAGGTGATGTAACGCTGCAACTGGTCCAGCTGCAGCTGCTGGTCCTCGATCACCACCTTGACCAGGTCGCCGATCGAAATCACTCCCAGCACGGCATGGTTGTCGAGTACCGGCAAGTGTCGAACGCGACGCCCGGTGACGATCTGCATGCAGTGGTCGGTATTGTCATCCAGCCCGACACTGATGACGTCCGCCGTCATGATGTCGCGGACCGGCGTTGTTTTCGATGATCGCCCCTGCAGCACGATCTTGCGCGCGTAATCGCGCTCGGAAACGATGCCGACCAGCTGATCGGCCTGCATCACCAGCAATGCGCCGACGCGTTTTTCAGCCATCAACCGGATCGCGTCGATCACCGGATCATCCGGGCCGATCGCAAAGACTTCAGGCGCCTTCGCTTCCAATAGGTGCCGTACCGTACGCATGGGACTCTCCCTGGCCGTGGACACGGGTCGAGCATACCTGCAACGCCGGGCGCCAGCTATCGATGAGGTACAGCGGCCGTTGTTTGGATTCCACGTACAGGCGGCCGAGGTATTCGCCGATCATGCCCAGCGCGATGAGTTGCACGCTGCCAAGAAACAGGATCACCACCATCATCGTCGGCCAACCCGCGACGCGGTCGCCCCACAGCAGCGCCTTGAACACGATCCACACCCCGTACACGAGGGCCAGCAGCGCCGTCATCACCCCAAGATACGTCGCCAGGCGCAGCGGTGCGGTGGAAAAACTGGTAATGCCTTCCAGTGCGAAATTCCACAGCCGCCACAAGCTGAACTTGCTTGTGCCGGCCAGGCGCGCCTCGCGCTCGTAGGCAATGGACACCTGCCTGAAACCCACCCAGCCAAACAATCCCTTCATGAAACGATGGCGCTCGCGCAGTTGCCGCAACGCGGCCAGCGAGCGCGGCGAGAGCAGGCGGAAATCGCCGGTGTCGGTGGGAATTGGCGTCTTCGACAAGCGCCGCATCACCCGGTAGAACGCCCGCGCCGAAAACATCTTCAGCCACGTCTCGCCCTTGCGTTCGATGCGCGTGCCGTGGACGTCGTCAAACCCTTCACGCCACTTGGCGACAAACAGGGGAATCAGTTCCGGCGGGTCCTGGCCATCGGCATCCAGGATCATCGCCGCGCCGTTTTCGACGTGGTCCAGGCCAGCAGTCAAGGCCGCTTCCTTGCCGAAATTTCGCGACAGTCGCAGCAGCGACACGCGTGCATCGCCGTTTGCGATGCCCTGCAACACGTCCCAGGTGGCATCAACGCTGCCGTCATCGACGTACACGATGCGGCCGTCCACCTCGTCCTGCAGCGTGTCCAATGTCGCGGCAATGCGCGGATGCAGCAACGGCAGCACCTCGGCCTCGTTGAAGGCCGCCACCACGATGGTCAAGGGTTCGCGAGTCATGCCGGCATCGTACTCATTCCAATGTGTCCAGATAGCCCGTGCCGCCTATGCGCCGCACGTTACGCTCGATCCACTGCGCGCGCCGCTGCACGTACGGTCCCGGTCGTGCGGCGCTGTAGCGTTTGGGGCGGGGCAGCACCGCCGCCAGGCGCGCGCTTTCCGTCGATGACAGGCGCGCGGCGTCCTTGCCCCAGAAACTGCGTGCCGCCGCCTGTGCGCCATAGATGCCATCACCAAATTCAGCGACGTTGGCATACACCTCGATGATCCGGTGCTTGGGCCACAAAGTCTCGATCAACACCGTGTACCAGGCCTCGATGCCCTTGCGCACCCAGCTGCGTCCACTCCACAAAAACAGGTTCTTGGCCAGCTGCTGGCTGATCGTGCTGGCGCCGCGCACCTTGCGGCCGCGCGCGTTGTTGGTGCGCGCCTTCTCGATGGCCTTGAAATCAAAACCCGAGTGGCTGGCGAAGTTCTGGTCCTCGGCGGCGACCAGTGACACCGGCAGGCTGGGCGCGATGGCATCAAGATCGCGCCAGTCGTAGGCCACGCGGAAACGCCAATCACCGGCCACCCACACATCGAACTGGCGACCGGCCATGAACGCAGAGAAAGGCGGGTCGATGAAGCGCAACGCCAGCACCTGCAACACGCTCAGGCCCAGCAGCAACAGCGGCAATTTCCACAGCCAGTGCCAGCGATTTCGCGTGCGCAAACGAGGTGGGTGGATGGTCGATTCTGGCATTGCGAACCAATCAGGATGCCGTTATTTTTGGACGTATAGTAGACGTGACAATCCACACGCCCGCAATGGATCTTCCGTGAATCCACCCGCACCCGACGCAATCCACGCCCTGATGGTGAAGGCCGACGAGCTTTCCGCACGCGGGCAATCCCAGGCGGCTGCATCCCTGTGGCAACAGGTGCTCGACCTCAGTCCCGGATTCCCGCCTGCACTCAACCACCTGGGCGCGCAGGCGATGATCCGGGGAGAATTGGCCGTCGCACGCGACTGCTTCACCCGTGCGATCGCCGGCCAACCAAATTTCGTGATGGCGCACGCCAATCTGTCGCGCATGTATTCACTGCAGGGCGACCGTAGGGCCGCGCTCAAGGCGATCCAGGATGCCATCACCGCCGACCCGACGGCATGGGGGCCTCATTTCGAAAAAGCACGCCTGCTTGAAGCCGATGGTTGCACGCGCCAGGCGGCGATGTCGTGGAGTAGCGCGCTGGCTTACATCCCGGACGCCGTCGCAAATTCACCGCATGCGCAGGAATGGGTCAAGCAGGCGCACGACGCCATAAAACAAAACCACTCCGACTTGCACGCCTTCCTCGCCCAGCGCGTGGACCTGGCACAACACCGTCAAAACCCCCGCGAGGTTGAACGCTTCGAGCATTGCCTCGACATCGTCACGGGCCGGCGGCCGTTCGTCACCGCCCGCCCGTTGATGGTGCCGTTCCCTCGCCTGCCGGCGATCCCGTTTTTCCACCGCGATGATTTCCCCTGGACTGCCGAGGTCGAGTCCGCATTCCCGGACATGCTGCAAGAACTGCAGCAACTCATCGCGCAACAGCGCGAATTTGAACCTTACGTGCAGACCGCCGCCGGCGAGCCCAGTGCGCAATTCGCCGCACTCGACAACAACC
>JBBSST010000040.1:0-27131 GCA_038241735.1 Lysobacterales bacterium | reverse complement strand
TCTCCTTTGTGGTCGGCGCCCCCCTGGGGCCCTAGGTGGGGGTCGCGGCTCCCCCTCTTGGCCCCCTGGGGCCGCTCCTACAGGGGCAGGTTCCAGCGTGTCTTCAAACGCTCGTACTGTGCTTGCGGCAACAACACGAAGACCGGGTGCGCGTCCGGCCGCAGCCAACCATACAGGCGTTGCATGGTGGCGTCGGCCATGGCGGTGCAGCCGGCCGTGGCGTCGCCGGGGGCCTTCCACAGGTGCGCGAAGATACAGCTGCCGGCGCCCTTGCGTGCGTCGGGATTGTGTTGGATCACGAAGCCGTTGCGATAACGCTGGTCGCCCGCCTTGGCCAGGTCCAGCCGCATCGGCTCGCTGGAGCCGCGTACCGCGGTGTCACCGACGTCGCGTGCATCGACGATGCGGTTGTACAGCGGCGATGCGACCACATCCATGCACCAGTTGGTCGCCTGCATCTGCGCGTAGGGCAGGGCGGTGTCGGCTTGCTCGGCGTAGCCAAACGCCTCGCCGATCGCGAACACGCCCGCCGGTGCGCGGCCATCGCCTTCGCGCTTGATCGGGCCGTCGGTTTGCGCCCGATGCAGTCCGATCCCCCAACCCGCACCGTTGCGGCCGATGGTGATCGGGGCGCTGTCACCAGTGGGTTGCCAGCGGCCATCGCTGCCGCGCTCGAAGCGGCGCAGCGTGCCTGTGTTCGCGTTCCAGTCTGGCGTGACCACCAGCACCAGCTGGGTCGCGTTGCGCCAGCCGATGTCATCGGTGGAGGGCAAGGTGCGCAGGCTTGCGCAGCTGGCGAGTGCGAGGGTTGCCAATGACAGGCAGGTCGTGGAGATGCAGCGAAGGGCGGTGGCAGACAAGGATCGGGTCATGGCAAATCCGGGCGAGGCATCGGGATTGTAGGAGCGCCCCATGGGCGCGATGTGGCGCTACCGGTAAAGCTTCATCGCGCCAATGGGGCGCTCCTACAATTTAGTGTCAGGTATCGAGCATCGGATAGATGCATTCCAGGTTGATGTCGAGCTGCTGCAAGCGATTTTCGTCTTCGCACAGCAGCATGAAGAGCAGGTCCAGCAGCTGCTGCAGCGCAGCCTGGTACAGCAAGGGTTCGATGTGTGGGCGCTCATCATGCGCGGACACCAGCAGCGCCAGGTCGGCGTGCGCGCGCAATGGATTGGCGGTGTGCCGGGTCACCGTGATGACCTGGCCATGGCGCTCGTGGAACAAGCGGGCGATCTGGCACAACGACGACTGCCGGCCCTGTTCTGAAAACACCAGCAGCACGTCATTGGCCGCCGCGGTGCACACGCCGGCAGGCATCATCACCGGGTCGAAGTGATGCACGGCGAGGATGCCGAGCAGCGACAGTTTCATCGAGAACGCGCGTGCCTGGATGCCGTCGATGCCAAGGCCGATCACGAACACCTTGTTGGCGCCGCAGATCGCCTCGGCGATGGCATTGATCTTCTCGGGCGGGTTGATCAGCCGGGTTTCCTCCTCGGCTTGGGCCTTGTCGCGCCACAGGTTTTCGGCCAGCACTGCGTGCGGGTCGCCGGTGCCGGCGTGTCGGACGTGGCCGTTTTCATCGCCGCCATCGCCGCGTGCCAGCGATTCGCCGATCGAATACTTGAGGTCCGGATAGCCCTTGAACCCGAGCTTCTGGCTGAACTTCACCACGCTGGACTGGCTGATGCCCAGCGCGCTGGCGAGCTGCTGCGACGAGTAATCGCGCAGCAAATGCGAGTTTTCGAGGAGGAAATCGGCGATCCGGCGTTCGATCGCCGACATCTGGTCTCGCTCGGAGCGGATTTTGAGCAGTGGCGACATGGCGAGGTGGTTCCGCTCAGACCTGCAGCGGTTCGAGCCCGCGGATTTCGCGGATGCCAAGGCCTGGTGCATCGCTGATCGAGATTTCCGACTCGTTGAACGTCACCCCGCCATCGACCGGATCGAATGCGCACAGCGACGGCCCGTCCAGGTCGATCTTGGTGATGACGCCGGATTTGGCCACGGCGACATGCACCGCTGCGGCAACGCTGATGCTGGTCTCGATCATGCAGCCGATCATGCAATCCACGCCATACAGCGCAGCGATGTCGGCGATGCGGATCGCGTTGGAGATGCCGCCGGTCTTCATCAGCTTGATGTTGATGATGTCGGCGGCGCGGCGCTTGATCAGGTCGATGACCTCCAGCGGGCCGAACACGCTTTCGTCGGCCATCACCGGCGTGTGCACGCGGTCGGTGACGTATTTCAGGCCGTCGATGTCCTGCGCCTTGACCGGCTGCTCCAGCAGCTCGAGCCGCACGCCTGCTTCCTCCAGTGACTGCATTGCGTAGACGGCCTGTTTGGCGGTCCAGCCCTGGTTGGCATCCAGGCGGAGCAGGGCGCGGCCCTCGACCGCCGCGTAGATCGCCTTGACCCGTTCGATATCGACGCCGATGTCCTTGCCCACCTTGATTTTCAGCGATTCGAAGCCGCGATCCACCGCCGACAGCGAATCGGCCACCATTTTGTCGATGTGGTCGACGCTGATGGTGATGTCGGTGGTGATCACCGGCTCGCCGCCGCCCAGCATCTTGTACAGCGGTGCGTCGTAAAGCTGGCCCCACAGGTCGTAGACCGCGATCTCCACCGCCGCCTTGGCGCTGGTGTTGCGTTCCAGCGAACCCTGGATGATCCGGGTGATGCGATTGAGGTTGGCGATGTCCTCGCCGATCAGCCGCGGTGCGATGAACTTGCTGATCGCCGCGACGATCGAGCCGTGCGTGTCGCCGGTGATGACCGCCGTCGCCGGCGCTTCGCCGTAACCGACGTGGCCGGTATCGGTGTGGATACTGATGACGATGTCTTCGACGACCTCGACCGTGCGCAGTGCGGTCTTGAACGGCGTCTTCAGCGGAACCCGCAGCATGCCGTAACGGATTTCGCGAATTTTCATGGGCTGCCCTTCATGGCGTGGCGTGTTGGGACGGTGTGTGGAAATGCGTCGCGGCGGTTACGGCCGGATGCGCTGGATGTTGGTGATGCGGTCGATGTAGGTCTGCGCCAGGTTGAAGCGCAGCGGCGATAGCGGCGTTACCGATACGCCGTTGAGCTGGCCATGCACCAGCTTGCCGTCGGCGCCCAGCCAGCTGCCGCCGCTGATGTCGTGGATGACATACGGCATGCCGTTGTCGTGGCCGATCACCATCATCACGTGGCCCGGGATATAGACCAGGTCGCCGACCTGCAGGTCGCGCACGGCAGCCATGCGCTTGTCGCGGCTGTCGGAGGCGTTGAACGCCAGCCGGTTCAACGCCGGGCTGACGCTCTGGTCGCTGGTGTTGCGTGGCAACTGCACGCCAAAACTGCGGTACACCTCGGAGACAAAACCGCTGCAGTCGCGGGTGTCGTAGGCATGCCCCCAGCCGTAGCGTTCACCGAGGAACTTGAACGACTGGCGCAGGAGGTTGGCGCTGGTCAGCGGCAGGTAATCGGCGGCCACGTCGCTGGTGCGCGGGAGCAGTGCGGGCACGATCTTCAGGCTGCCGTCGGCCGCGCGCGTCGGCAACTCGATGACGTGTGAGGTATAGGCGGCCTGGCCATTGACGGCTTGTTGGCCGGGCCAGTCCTTCAACACCGGCACGCGCACGCCCATGTCGAGTTGCAGGTTCGAAACCTCGGGCAGATCATTGGTAAATGTGGTGCGTGCGGTGGCGCCGGTGACGATCAGGTAGGGCACCTTGCGGGTATAGGCGAAGACCTGGGTCTTGCTGCCCTCGGCGACGTTGCTCTTTTCGATCCACGCGGCATAGAACGTGCCGACCACGAACCACCATTTGTGGTCGCGGCTTTCGTGCACGATCGCCACCGGCGTGCCAGGGAAAAACGCGCTTTCCTGGAAGCGATCGATGTCGGTGTCGCCGACTGTGCTGAACACGCGTTGCGTGGTCGGGAAGGTACGCAGGTCGGCGCGGTGTACCACCAGGCCGTAGCGCGTGGGCTGCGTTTTCGGGATGGCTTTCAGGTTCAGCGCATCGACGATGCCGTCGATGGTTTTACCTGCCACCAGCTTGCCATTCGCGTCGTACAGCGGTTTGCTGGGGCGCGTCGACAGGTCCTCGATCCAGCTGCGCACGCGCGCGGCGTCGAGCGTCGCGGGCAGGGCTTCAAGATCATGCAGCGAGCGGTCGACCTGCTGCAGTTTGCGGTTCTGCGAGGCGATCGCGGCACGGTCGAGGATGCGTTTGTCGGCTTGTCGCTGACGTGCAATCCAGTATCCGGGGCTGAGTTGCGCGCTGTCGACACCGACCACGCCGGTGGCGTGCGGCGACGTGCGGGCCATCGAGACGGGCGTCGCGGTGCCGGCAAGCAGGCCCAGCAGGGCGGCAAGAAGGAAGGACGATCTCATCAAGGACGATCTCATGAAGGATGATCTCATCAAGGAAGATCTCATCGGGTCAACCCTGCAGGACGGGGGAGCGGACATTGTCGACGATGCCGGCGACGCGCGCGGACATCACCGGTGGCATCGCGCCCTTGGCGTGCGCGGAAATGGCATCGCGTGTCCGAATGGTTCGCACGCGCTGGGTCAGCTCAAACGTGATGGAAAGCCGCGGTTGGCCGTATGCCATGAATCGCCCCCGAGTCGCGGGCACGGTACCCGCAGCCCCATCATGGAATACATATTTCACAATATGCAAGTTTCATGAATAATTTATTGACGAGGCCATGCCTGCATGTTACACAGCCGTGACGATCGATCACTTGCAGCGGGGCAATGCACGACGTGGACAGCAGTTCGGCCTATCCAGAATCTCAGCGTGTCGTGATGCCTGCCCGCAGGGCCGGGTGCAGATCGCGACATGCGCTGGCGGTTGTCCTGTGCGTGTCCGGCGCGGGTGTTGCTCTTGCATGCGCAGGCATGACCCAGGCGTGGGCGGCCGCAGCCCGGATTGTCGAGGCCTCACCCGTTGGGCCGGTTGTGCCGCTGGTGGATGTCATCGCGTTGATCGATGGCGGGCACTTCAACGAGGCCCAGGCCGATATCACTGCAGCCCTCCAACACCCCGGTTTGTCACCGCAACAACAGCGCGACTACGCCTTCCAGCGCGAGCGCATGCGTCGCATCGGGCTGGATTTCACGCTCGGCATCGATGACGTCAAGGCGGGCGTGCGCAAACAGATTCCCGACCTGGGCGACGCCGAGTTCGAGGCGTGGAACGCCGCGGGTTTGTTCGAGCGCCAGGTCATCGACGGCAAGGTGTTGTACTTCAAACGTTCGCCGTCCAACCTGTTCCGCCTCAGCAGCGCTGCGCTGGCGCGACGTGATGCCACGTTGCCGCCGATCACCGACGGCCCGATGGAATCGCTGAACCAGCACCAGCGTGCAATCCGCGCGGCGGCGTTGGCAGAACACCGCAGCAGCGTATTGCCGCTGCAGGTCCGCATGACCCAGACCTTGACCGTTGATGCCGACGCCGTGCCGGCCGGTGAAGCCGTGCGCGCATGGATTCCGTATCCGCAGGCATTGCCCGGGCACCAGGACGACATCCACTTCATCGACAGCGTTCCAACGAAACACGTCATCGCCCCGGAAGCTGCGCTGCAACGCACCGTGTACCTGGAAAAGACCGCGCAGGCCGGCCAGCCCACGCAGTTCTCGATCACCTACGAGGTGACCATCAGCGGCCAATACCATGCCATCGATGCCGACAAGGTGGTGGCGCCGAAGATCACCGCGCAACTGGCTCCCTTCGTCGCCGAACGCGCGCCGCACGTGGTGTTCACCGATGCCATGCGCGCGTTCTCGCGCAAGATCGTCGGCGACGAGACAAACCCCTATCGCATCGCGCAGAAACTGTTTGCCGCCGTCGACACGATCCCGTGGGCCGGTGCGCGCGAGTATTCGACCATCTCCAACATCAGTGATTACGCCCTGCATGCCGGGCACGCCGATTGCGGGCAGCAGACATTGCTGTTGATCACCTTGCTGCGACTCAACGGCATCCCGGCGCGCTGGCAGTCGGGGATGGTGTTTTCCGACAGTGGCTACAGCAACATCCATGACTGGGGGCAGGTTTACCTGGCGCCGTACGGCTGGGTGCCGATGGACGTGACCACGGGCGTGCTCAAGACCGGAAAGGACGACGATCCGGCGCTGCAATGGTTCTACCTCGGCGGCCTGGACAACTGGCGCATCGCCTTCAACGATGATTTCTCGCAGCCATTCGAGCCGGCCAAGCAACACGTCCGTTCCGACAACGTCGACTCGCAGCGCGGTGAAGTCGAGTGGAACGGCGGCAACTTGTATTTCAACCAATGGGATTACGACTTCGAATGGCAGCTGTTGCCGGCGAAGCAGGGACGCACCGAGCGTTAGACGATTTCCAACCAACGCATCCACAGATCGACGGGGAGAGGGACATGAGCAGCAATAACCGCAATTTGCGCAAACGGGCGCTTTGCATGGCGATGGGGCTGATCGTGGCTTCGATCGTGGCGCAACCAGTCTTCGCACAGAGCGCCACCGGAGCCGTGATCGGCCGAGCCGGCGCAGGCACACAAGTGACCATCACCAATCCGGCGACGGGCTACTCGCGGACCGTGACCGCGGATAGCGACGGCAGCTACCGCCTCTCGTTGCTTCCACCTGGCAGCTACACCGTCCAGGCCCAGGGCGGCGAGCCCGTACAGGTGGCGGTGGCATTGGGCAGTTCGACCACGGTCAACCTCGGGGCGGGTGCCACCACCCTGGGATCGGTCAAGGTCGTCGGTTCGCGCGTCGTCACGCCCGTTGACGTCAGCTCGACAGAATCTGCCACCAACATCACCGCCGAACAGATCCAACGCCTCCCGGTCGACCGCAACGTCGCATCAGTCGCACTGCTGGCGCCTGGCGTCAATAAAGGCGGGGCTTCGTTTGGCGGCATTTCCTTTGGCGGATCTTCGGTCGCCGAGAACTCGTATTACGTCAACGGCCTCAACGTCACCGACTTCTACAACCGCAATGCGTTCTCCGAGGCTCCATTTAGTTTCTACCGGGAATTCCAGGTCAAGACCGGCGGCTATTCGGTCGAGTTCGGCCGGACCACTGGCGGTGTCGTCAATGCCGTGGCGAAGTCCGGCAGTAACGAATTCAAGGCGGGCATGGACCTCACGTTCGAACCACGCGCCTGGCAGGCGGCCGCGCAAGACCGGTATTTCAACGGCGGACGTTACCTCGCCGCCAGCCGGGACGATTACTCGCAGACCAAGCTCGACGTTTGGGCTTCGGGCGCGCTGATCAAGGATCGCCTGTTCTTTTTCGCCATGTACGAGGGACGCGACTTTGCGCCCCGCAATACCGACGACGAAGGCGAGACCATGACCCGCGGCGCATCCGACGACGGATTCTGGGGCGGCACGCTCGACTGGAACATCACCGACAGCAACACCCTCAGCTTGATGGCGTTCTCGAACAAGACATCCCAGGTCGGCAGCGTCTATGGCTATGATTTCGACAACGAAGCGCTCGAGCTGAAGACCAACGAGATCTACACCGAAAGTGGCGGCAGGAACTGGGCGGCAAGCTGGACCTCGTACTTCACCAGCAACCTGTCGATGAAACTGATGTATGGCGAGAACAACCGCACTTCGTTCAACAGCTCGCTGAATGACCTGGAATGCAACCGGGTGGCGAAAAACTCCGGTATTCCTTCCCCCGGCGTTGCGCTGGGTTGCACGACGAGTGCCACGATCTATCACCGTGACGACAAGCGCGAACAGGCGCGCGCGGACTTTGAGTGGTCCCTCGGTGACCATCTGTTGCGCTTCGGCCTAGACCATGAAACCAACACCTCGGAACTCGACCAGCGCTATCCCGGCCCGGGCAATCTGTTCTACAACGTATATGCCGCGTCCCCGGGCAGCACCATCCCAAACCCGCCAGGCGGTGTCGTGCCGGCGGGCTACTCAGGCTACGTTCGCGCGCGACGCAACGAGATATCCGGCAATTTCGAGACGATCAATACCGCGTGGTACATCGAGGACAGCTGGTCGGTCACCAACAACCTGATCCTCAACCTGGGGCTGCGCCAGGAGGCGTTCGACAACAAGGATGCCGAGGGCCGTAGCTACATCAAGATGGACAACATGATCGCGCCCCGGTTCGGTTTTGCCTGGGACATGAAGGGCGATGCCACGACCAAGCTGTTCGGCAACGTGGGGCGCTATTTCCTGCCGGTGGCGAACGTCATCAACATCAAGCAGGCCGGCGGGCTGTTGGATCAGCGCACGTATTACGCGTTCGATGGCTGGGATATCCTCGAGCGCAACGGCAGCCAGTACGCGGTGCCACGCCTTGGACCGCAGATCGGCAACGTCGACGTCTCGCAAGGCGATGGATCGGTCGGAGACCTGCGCGCGGAAGTCGACAAGAACATGGACCCGGTCTACCAGGACGAGGCCATCATTGGCTTCCAGCAGATGATCAACGACACATGGTCATGGGGCGTGCGCGGCATCTATCGCAAGCTCAACAATGCCATCGACGACATGGAGATCAGCGCGACCGGCGCCTGTGGCGCGGATGGGTACATCGGCTGGGTCATGGCCAATCCGGGCGAAAAGGTGACCGTTTGGGGAGATACCAATTGCGACGGGGACGCCGACGGGTATGTAACGGTGGATACGTCGAAGGAAGGCTGGGCACTCTATCGACAGGACGGCGTTGACGGTGACGGCGACCCGATCATGACCTACATCGGGCAGCGCGGCTGGGCCAAGCCAAAGCGAACCTACAAGGCACTCGAGTTCCAGCTTGATCGTGCGTGGGACGACAAATGGTCATTGAATGCCGCCTATACGCTGGCGTGGAGCGAGGGCAACGCGGAAGGTCCGGTGAATTCGGACACCAATTTTTCCGATACCGGTCGAACCGAGAATTTCGACGATCCCTGGGTGAATCTCCGCGGCAACGGTCCGCTTTCCAATGACCATCGCCACCAGCTGAAGCTGCGGGGCACGTACGCGTTCAATGACAACTGGCAGGTGGGTGCGACCGTTGATGCCAACTCGGGCGGACCGATCACCGGTTTCGGCGTTGGCAATCCATACGATGCTGCGATCTACCACAGCTACTTCATCTGCGTGGAGAACTGCGATTCCGAATTCTCGGCCGATCGCGTCTACGAGCACTCCAATCGCGGCGGTGCGGGACGCATGCCGTGGACGTATGAGCTGGGCACCAGCGTGACCTACCTGCGTACGTTCAACAGCGCCAACCTGCGGGTCAAGTTGGCAGTGTTCAACCTGCTGAACCAGCAGCGGACGGTCCGCGTCGATCAGGACTTGCAACCCTCCGTCGGCATGAACGAGGACGATCCCACGCAGCCGCTTCTCAACGAGTACTTTGGTGTCGGCTATGGCTTCCAGGCGCCACGCTACGCACAGTTGACCGTGTCCGTGAACTTCTGAGTTCTCCCATGGGTGGCCCGCAAGTCGGGCCACCTTTTTTTGCTGCTTGTTGCGTACGCATTCGAAAGCCGTAAATATCCGTGGATGCCATGAACAGCCGCAGCCATTCCCTGTTCGCAACCATGTTCGCCCTGCTGGCCATGGCGGGCGCCGGGGCATCGCGTGCGATGCCGCCGGAAGCCGACCTCGACAGGATCGTCGACGACACCGTCTCGCGCTACCACTTGCCTGGATTGGCAGTCGGCATCGTCGAGAATGGCAAAATTGTCTACGCACGCACCACCGGCGAACGGGTGGCCGGAAGCGGCGAGAAAATCGATGCCGACACGCTGTTCAAGATCGCCTCCAACAGCAAGGCCATGACCACGGGCGTGATCGCGCGGCTGGTCGATGCAGGCAAACTCAAATGGGATGATCCGGTGGTGAAGTATTTGCCGGATTTCCGCATGCATGATCCCTGGGTCACGCAGCAAATTCAGGTGCGGGATTTGCTGATCCATAACAGTGGGCTGGGCGCAGGCGCAGGCGACCTGATGCTGTGGCCCGGGCCCAATCATTTCACCCGCAGCGACGTGATCCACGGCCTGCGCTACCTCAAGCCGGTTTACAGCTTTCGTTCGAAGTACGCTTACGACAACACCCTGTATATCGTCGCCGGCGAAGTCGCCGCCGCGGCGAGCGGCGTTTCCTACGAATCCCTGGTGCGGCGCGAGGTGTTCGAGCCGCTGCACATGGATCGTTGCCAGGCAGGACAGTGGAACCGCGAAGAAGTGGGCAACGTCGCGCAGCCACATGCGCGCCGGGGTGACCACAACGTCGTCGTGGACGGGGACGCGTCGATCATCCCCAACGTGCCGATGATGGCCGCAGGTGGCATTCGTTGCAGCCTCAACGACATGCTCACGTGGGCGACGATGTGGCTGCAACCGACACAATCGGGGCTGGTCGACGGCAAGCCCTGGCTATCGGCGACGCAGCGCGATGCGGTGTGGTCGCCGCAGACGATCATGCCGCTGTCGGAGCGTATGCGTGCATGGGACGACAGCCATTACTCCGCGTATGGCTACGGCTGGCGGCTGGCCGATGTCGATGGCACCCAGAAGGTCTCGCACACGGGCACGCTGTCGGGGATGTATTCCGCGCTGACCCTGCTGCCGCAAAAAGGCGTTGGCTTCGTGATCCTCATCAACGCCGATGCCGACGACGCGCGCACGGTGCTGGGCCAGGTCCTGGTCAAACAGTTCACTGCGCCGCAGCAGCAGCGCAGCGTGGCCTATTACGCAGACAAGCTCGACCGGGCGTCACGTGCGGCGCGCGAACGCCAACCTGTTCCCGACACGTCAATGCGCAAACCCGCGACCGCTGGTGAGATGGCCGGCAAGCTCGGCATCTATCGCGACCCCTGGTTTGGCGATGTGTCGATCTGCAACACCAGCGATGGCATCGTCTTTGCGTCGCTGAAATCGCCGCTGATGGTGGGCGAGGTGATGCAGGCGGGGAAACACTTGCTGGTGCAGTGGCGCGGTAGTGGCGCCGATACCGAGCCATGGCTGGATTTCCACGCAGCTGCGCAACAGCCGGCCGGGATGACAATGTCAAAGATTGATCCCGATGCCGATTTCAGCAGCGATTTCGAGGATTTGTCGTTTGTGCGTGTCGCCAGTTGTCCGCGGGGCTGATTCGATGCCGCTTCGTATTGTTGTCATCGTAGTGCTTGCCGCCCTCGCCGGGTGTGCATCGCTGCCGTCGGTGCCGGACGTGTCGGCTGCCGCCGATGCCGAAGCGGCTGGCATGGTTGATATCCGGTTGTTGGCGCCGGACATCCGCCTCGACATCCGCTACGCCGCCAGCCACAACTTCGTTGGCATCCCGATTGACGGCTACGACGCACCACGCTGCTATTTGCTGCGCCCGGTGGCGCAGGCGTTGCAACGTGTCGACGCCGGATTGCGCGTGCGCCACCAGAAACTGCAGGTATTCGATTGCTATCGACCGGTCCGGGCGGTGCAGCACTTCATGCGATGGGCGCGTGACCTGGACGACCAGAAGAACAAGGCCGGGTTCTATCCGCTGATCGACAAATCCACGCTGGTGCCGCAATACATCGCCGAGCATTCCGGTCACAGTCGCGGCGCGACGCTGGACCTCACGGTGTTGCAATGTGATGTCGACAACGCTCAATGCATCCCGCTCGACATGGGCACCGATTTCGATTATTTCGGCGAACTCGCGCACACCGACTCGCCCAATGTAGGCGTCGCGCAACGTGACCATCGTCATCAGCTGCGCGATGCCATGCAGGCGCAGGGTTTTCGCAACTACGCCGACGAGTGGTGGCACTACACGTTCCAGCCGGAACCGGCGCCGGACACGGCTTACGATTTCCCGCTGCGCTGAGGGCGCTCGATGTCCAGCCGCGAAAGGAGCTGGACTTGGCAGAGTCCCTGGGTTTCCAGGCCCCCTGGAATCGTGTCATGGCCGCAGCGTGAGCGCCGGGCCCTGACGCGTGGCGAATACGCCAGGGACATGCCACGGACATACTCGTGATGCGCCATGGACAAAAAAGGCCGGAAACCCATGCATTTGATCGGGTTTCCAGCCTGTCTTGTACGTCTTGCGACGTGTTCATGGTGGAGCGGAGGGGGATCGAACCCCTGACCTCCACGATGCGAACGTGGCGCTCTCCCAGCTGAGCTACCGCCCCATGACGCCGTGGATTATACGGAGGTGCCGGGCGCGAGGCCAGAACTCGTGGCGATCTGTTCCAGCAAGGGTGCAAGGACCGGCTCGAGCTGCGCGCGACGCCAGCCCGACAATGGGCCGGCCCAGGTATCCGCGCCATTGCCCAGCAGCCGTTCCAGCCAGCGCCGCGAGGCCAATACACCGTCGGGCAGGCCCAGCTCGGCGCTGCGCGCGGCGGTGGCGTCCTGCAGGCGGCGCAGGATCTGTTTGTCGCGGTCCTCGTTGCGCGGCTCGGGTGCATCGGCTTCATCGGCCAGCGGTGTGCGCAGGGCCTGCCAGATCAGGTCGGCCAGCTTGCGCGGCGCCTTGGGATGGGTGTCGAGCTGGTGTTGCAACGCTTCGATATCAGCAGGCGGATCGCGCGCAAGCAAGACCGCAAGCTCGTTGTCGAGGATCCAGGTACGCGGTCGGTCGGATTCACGGGCATGGATTTCGCGCCAGCGCAGCAGGCGATGCTGGGCAGCAGTCGTCAGGTACTGCGCCGCGCGCAACGACAGGTGCGGCCAGCGATCGGCGTCATCGCGATTGGCGTTGTCGACAAACCGCGTGCAATCCTCAAGCAGCCAATCGCGGCGGCCAAGTTGCTGCAATCGCGCGTCGAGGGAATCGTGCAGCGCGAACAGATGGCGGACGTCGTCGGCGGCGTACTCAAGCTGCGCGGGCGACAAGGGGCGACGCAGCCAGTCCGAGCGCGTTTCGCCCTTGGTCAATGCAATGTCCAATGTGTCCTGCACCAGGCGCTGGTAGCCGATGCCCGAGGCGACGCCCGCCAGCGCGGCGGCGATCTGGGTGTCAAACAGCGGCCGCGGCACCACCCCGCAGGCATGCTTGAATGCGACCAGGTCCTCGCTGGCGCTGTGCATGACCTTGAGGATCGATGGATCGGTCAACAACGTTCGCAGCGCTTCGGTGATGCCGGGCGCAAGTGGATCAACCAGCAGGATGTCGTCGTCGCGGGTTGCGCCGCCCGCATCGCCATGCCCCGGCGTGCCTGCATCCATGGCGATCTGCACCAGCGCCAACTGCGGCCAGTAGGTGCGCTCGCGGATGAACTCGGTATCCAGGCCCACGCGCAGTGGGCGTTGGGCGATGCGGGTGATGAGTTCGGCGGGGTCGGTGATCCAATGGGGCACGGGGCAATCAATCAGCAGTAGTGGACGCGCAGCCTAACGGCCGTGGCCGGCAGCGGCAAATGCGCGACCCCTGCGCGCGCTATCGCCATGGGGCGCCGTGCGCGCTGCCAGGATTCGGGGTGATGGCGTAATCTGGCGGCCATGTCACTGGATGGGAGCCAGCGTTTGCGCGAAATCTGCCGGATCGTCGTCCTGCTGTTGCTGCTGGCGGGTTGCACGCGCCAGCCGGATGCGGCCGTCGACAAGGACGCATCCAGGGCCGATGTGCAGGCACGCGAAGGTATCGTCACGGTCAGCGGCGACGACAGTGTTTCCGGCACGCTGACCTGGCGTCCCCCCGCCATCGAGATTGCATCCGATGGCATGGCGGCGGCCCGCAAGCAGGCTGACGCGGCATTGGCGCACGGTGACCTGTCGGCGGATGCGCACTCGGCGATCCCGCTGTACCTGGCGGTGTTGAAACAAGCGCCCGATGACGCCAAGGCGCGTGCCGGCTTGCAGGCGGCCTTGCAGGCGTTGATCGCAAGCGGTGACGCGGCGTTGTCGCTTGCCGATGACGACATCGCGGCATTGCGCCAGGCGCACCAGGTGGCGGCGGTGGCGCGCGCGGTCGACGGCAACGACAAGCAGGTGCAGGCCTACCTGGGGCGGATCGATCAGGCCGACCAGGTGTGGGAGCTCAATCGGGATGCAGAGCATGCGTTGGCCGACGGGCAATACGGTCAACAGGGCGGCGGCGCGCTGGCGAAGTTCCGTGCTGCGCTGGCAATCCGGCCCGGGCAGGCGCGCGCCATGCAGGGGCTTGCGGCGACCGAAAGCGCGCTGATCCGGCGCGCAGAACTGGCCGCGGAAGATGGCGATTTCAGCGCCGCGAAACGCTGGCTTGAGCATGCCGCCAAGGTGCGTCCGGACATGTCCACCGTCGCCGATGCCGATGTACGCATCGAACGCATGCGCAGTGCGCGCATCGAGCGACTGCGCGATATCGGCATCGCTGCACTGCTGCGCAACGACGGCATTGCCACCGCGCGCGGCCATCTTGCCGAAATCCTGCTGATCGCCAAGCCCGGTGACCCGGTTGCGGCGGAACTGCGCGAGCGCATCGACCTTGCCCAGCACTACGGCAAGTTCCGCCCAGGCCAGAGTTTCACCGACGCATTGGAGAACGGGGCGCGCGGTCCGCAGATGGTGGTGGTGCCGCACGGTGCATTTCGCATGGGTGCCAGTGACGCCGATGACCGTGCCTCGGACAACGAGCGTCCGCAACGCAACATCCGTTTCGATCGCGGCCTTGCGGTATCAATCACCGAGGTAACGGTGGCCGACTACCGGCGCTTCATCAATGCCACCCGCTACAGGACGCGTGCGATGCGACGCGGCTATTCGATGGTCTACGACGAGCGCACGGGCAACTTCGCGCGCGCCAGCAACGTCGATTGGCGCAGCGATTACCAGGGCCAGGCTGCGGTCGACGAGCAGCCGGTGCTGCATGTCAGCGCAGCGGACGCCGATGCGTACGCCGATTGGCTGTCGGCACAGAGCGGACGGCGTTACCGATTGCCCAGCGAGGCCGAATTCGAATACATCCTGCGTGCTGGTGGCACCGGCGTTTACCCGTGGGGCAATGGCGCCCCGCTTGGCAAGGCCGGCAATTTCACCGGCGCCGAGGATCGTTCGCCCGGTGGCCGCCACTGGAACAACGCATTCGCCAATTATGGGGATGGTTATTGGGGGCCAGCGCCTGTGGGGCGCTTTTTGGTCAACGCCTGGGGCGTGCGCGACCTTGCCGGCAACGTCAGCGAATGGGTCGCCGATTGCTGGCATGATGGCTATCGACGTGCACCCCGGGATGGCGCGGCGTGGGTCAACGCCGGTTGTCGCACCCGCGTGGTGCGGGGAGGGTCATGGGCCAGTGCGCCGGCGCAGACGCGTTCCTCGTGGCGTGCGCCTGCGGCCGTGGACAGCGCCAATCCCCGGATCGGTTTCAGGGTGGTGCGTGAGATATAAACTGTGCGCACCAGTATCCAAGCGTACCCAGGAGAACACAGATGCGGCAGAACCCTTTCGGTAATCGAGGCCAGGCGCAAGACGATGGCCAGCGTCGCGGTTTCAGATTCAGCCCCCGGCTGTTGATCCTGGTGGCGTTCGCGATCTACGGGGTTTACTTTTATTTTTCCAACCAGAGCACCGATCCACTGACCGGTGAAAAAGTGCTGATCGACAAGAGCATCTCGCCGCAGGACGAGAAGGCGCTTGGCCTGCAGGCTTACCAGGAAATCCTCTCGCAGGAGAGCCCGGTCGATCCGAATTCGCAGATTGCAAAACAGGTGCGCGAAATCGCACAACGGCTGATCGTCAAGATTCCCGAGGTCGAGGACGCCTTGGCTGCGGAACATGGCATGCAGGCCCAGCACATCGAAAAATCCTTTGACTGGGATGTCACGGTGTTGCAGTCGGACCAGGCCAACGCGTTCTGCCTGCCCGGCGGCAAGATGGCGGTCTACACCGGGCTGGTCCCCGTGGCCAAGAATGCCGATGCGATGGCGATCGTGATGGGACACGAAATCACCCACGCCTTGCTGCGCCACGGCGCCCAGCGAATGACCGAGCAAAAGCTCGCGCAGATGGGACAGATGGCCGGCGCGATGAGCGGCATGGACCAGCAGCAGATGCAGATGGCCATGGCGGTCTATGGCTACGGACGATCGCTGCCGTATGCGCGCAAGCAGGAGTCGCAGGCCGACGAGATGGGCCTGATGCTGGCCGCTGCCGCGTGCTTCGATCCGAGCGAAGCGATCCCGTTGTGGGAGCGCATGAGCGAGACCGGCGATGGCCAGGCACCCCCGGAATTTGCGTCCACGCACCCGAGTTCATCCACGCGTATCCAGAACCTGAAGGCGCTGATGCCCAAGGCTCAGGAGTACCGCAAGCGCTTCTGCACCTCCGGCGCGACGGGTTCACCGTAGGTCGGGGCCACGCCCCCGACACCCAGACGCGCCTGACACCCAGACGCCCCTGCGCACAGACGACCCCCGCGCCCAGATACCCCGATATCCGGACGGCATGGGCTGCCTGATGGGCTAATGCGCGGATTTCCCGATGCCATGAGGGCGGGACATGCGCAATCGGGTCAGGCGGTGCAGGGCGACGGGGCCTGCCCTGGTCTGCGCGCAAACCAGCTGTTCTGCGTTGCCGTCAGTCGATCGATGCGGTCTTGTTCGCCGACTTAAGACTCGCCGAAAATCACTTGCCGCGCTTGGCGGAATCCTTTTCGTCGGCCGCTGCGGCGGGCGGCGCATGCCGGCCAATGCCGACGGTCAGGTTCTGCTGGAAATCCTTCCATAGTTCCATGTTGCGTTCGGTGAGCTGGTTCATCATCGTCCACGGGCTCTGCCCGAGAGCGCCGCCCACTTGCTGGCGGAATTGCGCCTGCTGGTCCATGAAGGTCTGCATCGAGCGTTCCAGGTAGCTGCCCATGAACCCCTGCAGCGAGTCTCCGTAGAAACGGATGATGTGACTGAGCAGCTGTGTCGACAGCATCGGCTGCCCGTCCTGCTCATGCTCGGCGATGATCTGCAGGAGCACCTGGCGGGTCAGGTCTTCGCCGCTTTTGGCATCGCGCACCACGAATTCTTCGCCGTCGACGATGAGCTGACGGACGTCCTCGATGGTGATGTAGCTGGAAATGTCGGTGTCGTAGAGCCGACGGTTGGGATACTTCTTGATGATGCGCGGTTTGGTCATGGAGCAAAGGCTCTAACAAGTCGTCTTTGAAGCATGGCGCAGTGCAGCACCGGTTGCAAATGAATGCGTGAGCACGCAGCGCAGCGCAAGCGGGAGTGGGGCAGACAGTGCACGCTGTGCGCTTCCCACTGACCACATCCCACTTTCCACATCCCACTTCCAGGTCTTACCAGCCCATGTACTGCCCACCGTTCGCCGACAGGTTGGCGCCGGTGATCCAGCTGGCGTCGTCGGGGATGAAGAAACCAACGGCATAGGCGATTTCGTCGGGGTTGCCCAGGCGGCCGGTCGGGATTTGCGCGACGATCTTCGCGCGGACGTCTTCGGGGACCGCCATCACCATCTCGGTGCCGATGTAGCCCGGCGAGACGGTATTGACGGTGATCCCGAACTTGGCGTTTTCCTGCGCCAGCGAGATGGTGAAGCCGTGCATGCCGGCCTTGGCGGCGGCGTAGTTGGCTTGGCCGTACTGGCCCTTCTGGCCGTTGATCGAGCTGATCTGGATGATCCGCCCCCACTTGCTTGCACGCATGCCCTCGATGACCGGGCGGGTGACGTTGAACACCGAGTTGAGGTTGGTGTTGATGACTTCTTGCCACTGCTGCGCGGTCATCTTGTGGAACGTGCCATCGCGCGTAATGCCGGCGTTGTTGACCAGGATATCCACTGGCCCAAGCTGGCGTTCGACCTCGCGCACCATGGCTTCGGCATCTTCGGGTGTCGAGACATCACCCTTGGCCAATGCCACGTCGAATCCGTCCTCGTGCATCTGCGCTTGCCAGGCACGCGCCTTGTCCTCGTTGCGGTAATTGCTGGCCACCTTGTGGCCGTTGGCGGCAAGCCGCTTGCAGATCGCCGTGCCGATGCCGCCGGTCCCTCCCGTCACCAATGCCACGCGTGCCGTCATGTCGATGCTCTCCTGGATGTGCGAATGCGAATGGAAAGATTTCCCATGCGGTGATTCTATTCGCCGTGGGTGACAAGGTTGTTGTGCAATGCGGCGAGGCTGGCCGTTGGCGTGCGCGAAAAGTGCGTTGATTCGGCGACGATGATGGCCAAAACAGATGAGGCCGGCGGCGAGGTCGAGTCCCATCCACGTATCAGCCCTGCCGAGGTGCACGCCGGATGACGTGTGCCGTCACGGCGTAGTTTCTGAGGTCTTCGAAGCAAGGCACGTCGCGCGGGCCTCGCAGGACAGCTGGACAACCGACGCCAATCCGAATCAGCCGCGGCCCGAATCTGCCATGCCGCGCAATCGGCATGCAATCAAGATCGGATCAAATCCCCGGGCCTACTCGAAGTCGTAACTCATGTCCGGCCCTGCACCGGCAAGGAAGTGTCCTTCAACGTAGTCCACCCCGGCCGAGAACAGGATCGACATGCTGGCCGCGTCGGACACGAATTCGGCGATGGTACGGATGCCAAGTTCGCGTGCCTTTGCAGCGATTTCGCGGATGCGCTCCTGGTTGGCCGGGTTTTTCGGCAATTCCTCGATGAAGCTGCGATCGATCTTGAGCAGGTTGGGCTTGAGGTGGACGAGCAACTGGAATGAATCCAGGCCGGCGCCGAATTGTTCAAGCGCGATGCGGCAATCGAGCTTACCGATGGCCGCGGCGAATTCCTGCGCGGCCTTGAGGTGGGTGAACACCTTGGCCTCGGGCAACTGCAGGACCAGGTATTCACCGGGCACGCCGTGTGCGGTGAGCTGTTCGCCGATGTAACGCACCAGGCTGTCATCGTCGAGCGACGCTTGGCTGACCTTGACCAACAAAGTGGTCGGCCGGCCGGCACTGATGCGCTTGCCGATCGCGGCGATGGTGTGGCCGATGACGTAACGGTCGATCTCCCACAGCAGGCCGTGTTCTTCGGCGATCTGCAGGAAGCTCAGCGGCTTGACCAGTTCACCGTCGCCTGCGTCCAGGCGCAGGAAGGTCTCGTACACCGCGCCGGTGTCGCCCTGCAGGCTGATCACCGGCTGGTAGTGCAGCACGAACCCTTCCTGGTCGAGCGCATCGCGCAGGCGCGCGACCCAGGCCTGGGTGTGTTCTTCCTCGGCGCGATCGACGGCGCTGGGGTCGAAGATCTCGAAGCGGTTGCCGCCCACTCCGATCGACGACTGCACGCCCTGGTTGGCCTTGGCCAGGACCTGGGTGACGCTTGCGATCTTCTCGCCGATCTGCACGCCGCCGATGCTGGCGGTGATGACGCTGGAGCGGTTGCCGATCGGGAACACGTGCGACTCGAACGCCTCGCGGATGCGCTCGGCCAGCGCGGTGGTGGCGGCGTAATCACCGCTGCGCAGCAGCACGGCCAGGCTGTGTTCGGAAAAACGCGCGGCGATGATGTCGTCGCCCAGCACGCTTTGCAGTCGCTGCGCCATCGCCGCGAGGATCGCGTCGGCAGCGTCCAGGCCAATCTCGTGCAGCAGGCGCTGGTAATGGTCCGGTTCCAGCAGCAGCAGGCCATGCTGGCCATTGTCGAGCGCGGCATCGGCGACGGCGTCTTCCAGCGCACGCAGGAACGTGGGGCGGTTGAGCAGGCCGGTGACCTGGTCGCGTTGGCGCAGCCCCTCGATTTCCAGTGCCAGGTCGGGATCGATCTCCTGTTCCTGGCGGCGGAAGATCACCTGCAGGCAGGCTTCGCCCTCGTACAGGGCCGGCGAGAACTCCATCGCGGCCGGGAATCCATGGCCTTCGCTATCGCGCGCTTCCAGCTCGTAACGTGGCGGCGGCGTCTCGCCCTTGGCGAGGTCTTTCAGCAGCTGCTTGAAATCCTCAACGTGTTGCGGCGCGACCAGGTCCAGCAACGACATGCCTTCGATGTCCTCGAAGGAGTCGTAGCCGAACATTTCCAGATAGGCGCTGTTGGCGCGGATGTGCATGCCCTCGTGGACGTAGGCAATGGGCTCGCGCGAGGATTCGATCAGCGTGTCGCAGCGGCGCTCGGTTTCGCGCACGCGTGCTTCCAGCCGACGCAGCGCGCGACGCCCTTCGAGGTCGACCCACTCGCGGCGAATCGTCGCCAGCAACTGCTGCGGCCTGTGCCGCAGCACGATATTGCGCGCGCCCGCAGCCTGGGCCTGGTCAAAATTGGCGTCATCGATGGCGTTGCACACCGCGATGGCAGTGATGTCCTTGCCGCTGGCGACGATGTGCTGCATGGCCTCGGCGAAGGCAATGCCGGTGGCCTGTTGCGCCACCAGCACCAGGTCGATCGGCTGCGTGCCCAGCATGGCGACCAGCTCATCGCCCGAGGCCGGTCGCAGCGGACGTACGGCGATGCCCGAGTTGCGCAGGTTGCTGACGATGGCTTCGGCATCCTCGACGCTGTCGTCGACGATCATCAGGCGCAGGGCTTGGTCAGGGTTGTTCGACATGCTGGGGTTTATGCCATGCGGTGGTGTGGTTCGTCCATGATAAGACGATCAAAGTGGGCGCTTGGATGCATCGCCCGCAACCTCGCGCACCAGTTTCGGGACCAGGTAGCCCGACAGTCGCGCGGTCAGCGCGGCATGCAAGGCGATCGCGCGTTCGTCGGAGACCTCGAAATGCGCGGCACCCTCGACCCGGTCGAGCTGGTGCAGGTAGTAGGGCAGCACGCCGGCGAGGAGGCTGCGTTCGGACAGGTCGGCCAGCGCGTCGACCGAATCATTGACCCCCCGCAGCAGCACGGCCTGGTTGAGCACGCTGGCGCCGACCTGGCGCAGGCGGGCAATGGCGGCATCGACGGCGGCATCGAACTCGTTGGCGTGGTTGGCGTGGATCACCACCACCACCGGCCAGGGCAGGCTGCGCAGCCAGCCGGTGAACATCTCGTCGATGCGTTCCGGCAGCACCACCGGCAGGCGCGTGTGGATGCGCAGGCGCTTGATGTGGGGGATCGTGCGCAGCGCGTCGGCGAGCTCGGCCAGCTTGGGCGTGGCCAGCGACAGCGGATCGCCGCCGGACAGGATGACCTCCTCGATCGTCGCGTCCGCGCGGATGGCGTCCACGGCCTGCTGCCAGCCGGCGGCAGCGGCGGTTTGTTCGGCATACGGGAAATGTCGGCGGAAGCAGTAGCGACAGTGCACTGCGCAACTTCCGGTGGCGATGAGCAGGGCGCGGCCGTTGTATTTGTGGATCACGCCGTGCCCGGCACGCGCGGCACCATCGCCGACCGGATCGGTGACGAAACCCGCTGCCGGCTGCATTTCATCATCCAGCGGCAGGACCTGGCGCAGCAGAGGATCGTGCCGATCGCCATGGCGCATGCGCGCGACAAATCCGCGCGGCACCCGCAGCGGGAACTGCATCGCGGCGGCATCGGAGATGGCCAGGGCGTCGTCGGCCAGGCCGAGCATGGCGAGCAATTCGCGCGGGTCGCGGATGGCGTGGCGCCATAGCTGCCGCCAGTCGGGGCCGACGGCCTCGGGCAGGGCATCGTCGTGGCCCGCATCGGTGGCGGACTGCGGGGCAGGGAACGCAGCAGGTATCATGTCAGGGTCTGTTGCGGGGTGATTCCAGCCTGGCCAGAGCCCCAATCCCGTCATTTTAGCCGCACGCGTGGCCCGGCCACGTCCCACATTTCCCGCAGGAGCCCCGATGGCCAGCTATGGCATGAACGACGTCAAGAACGGAATGAAGATCCTGGTCAACAACGATCCTGCGGTCATCATCGACACCGAGTACGTCAAGCCCGGCAAAGGCCAGGCGTTCACGCGCATGAAATATCGCTTCATCAAGTCCGGTCGCATCGTCGAGCTGACGATGAAGGCGACCGATTCGGTGGATGTGGCCGACGTGGTGGATACCGACATGCAGTACCTGTACGCCGACGGCGAACATTGGCATTTCATGAACCCGGAAAGCTTTGAGCAGGTGCAGGCTGACAAGACCGGCGTCGGCGAGGCGGCCAAGTGGCTCAAGGGCGAGGAAGAATGCGTGGTGACCCTGTGGAACGGCTCGCCGATCCAGGTCGTGCCGCCCAATTTCGTCGAACTGCGGATCGCCGAAACCGACCCGGGCGTGCGCGGCGATACGTCTGGCGGCGGTGGCAAGCCGGCCACGCTTGAAACCGGCGCGGTGGTGCGCGTGCCGTTGTTCGTCGGCCAGGACGAGATCATCAAGGTGGACACGCGCTCGGGCGAATACGTCTCGCGGGTGAAGTGACCTTCGATAGGTGAACCTGGCATGCGCAGTGCGTTCCAGGTCGCCCTTCCCGCGCAGGCGGGAGACCAGGCGCGAGCGCAGCGGTCGCGCAGCGCTGCGGTTTTCATCGAAGCAAGCCGCTGGATATTGCCTGACCCGCGATTTGATTGTTGAAAATCCCGGGAATGACGGCTGAAGCCGCCAAAGGAACATGCATGACAGAAGCCATTGAATCCTGCGACGTGCTGATCGAAGCGGGCTTTATCGTCCCGGTCCAACCGCATGGCGTGGTGCTCGAAGACCATGCGGTGGCGATCCGCAACGGCGCCATCGTCGCGCTGCTGCCGACGGCGCAGGCGCGCGCCCGGTTCAGCGCCGCTGAGACCGTGTCGCGCCCCGGTGCGGTGTTGATTCCCGGCTTCGTCAATGCCCACGCCCACAACCCGATGACGCTGCTGCGCGGCGTCGCCGACGACCTGCCGCTGAAGGAATGGCTGCAGGGCCATATCTGGCCGATCGAAGGCGCGGTGATCGGTCCGGACTTCGTCGCCGACGGCGTCACCCTGGCGATTGCCGAAATGCTCCGCGGCGGCACCACCTGCGTCAACGAGAACTACTTCTTCCCCGACGTGCAGGCCGCGGTGTACAAGCGCCACGGCTTCCGCGCACGTATCGGCTTGCCGGTGATCGACTTTCCGACCGCGTGGGCGCAGTCCGATGACGAGTATTTCGACAAGGCCGGCGAAGTCCACGACCAGTGGCGCGACGACGCGCTGATCGCCACCGCGTTCGCGCCGCATGCGCCGTACACGGTGAGCGATGCGAACTTCGAGCGCATCCGCATGCTGGCCGACCAGCTCGACGTGCCGGTGCACCTGCACCTGCACGAGACCGCGCAGGAAGTCGCGCAGTCACAGGAAAAACATGGCCAGCGACCCATCGCGCGGCTCGATCGCCTCGGTTTGTTCAACGATCGCTTGATCGCCGTGCACATGACCCAGCTTACCGATGCCGAAATCCACCTGTGTGCCGAGCGCGGCGTCAGCGTGGTGCATTGCCCGGAATCCAACCTCAAGCTGGCCTCCGGCTTCTGTCCAGCCTGCGCGCTGGAGCGCGCCGGCGTCACCCTGGCCATAGGCACCGACGGCTGCGCCAGCAACAACGATCTCGACATGGTTGGCGAAACCCGCACTGCGGCGCTGTTGGCCAAGGCAGTCGCCAACGATGCCACCGCGTTTGATGCCGCAACGGCCCTGCGCGCAGGCACGCTTGGTGGCGCAAAGGCGATCGGCTTGGACCATCTGATCGGATCGATCGAGCCTGGCAAGCAGGCGGACCTGGTCTGCATCGACCTGTCTGCGCTGGAAACACAGCCGCTGCATCACGTCATTTCCCAGCTGATCTACGCCACCGGGCGCCACCAGGTCAGCGATGTGTGGATTGCCGGCAAGGCCAAGCTGCGCGCGCGCGAACTGGTCGACATCGACACCGATGCGTTGGTGGCCAATGCCAGGCAGTGGCGCGACCGTATCGCCGCGATTGATCGATCGTCCCTGTAATCGACTGCTTGTGTAGAAGCGCCCGGTCGGCGCGATGAAGCTTGACGGTAATTCCCATCGCGCCCATGGGGCGCTCCTACAAACGCCATGAGGCATGCATGAACGCTCCGCCCGCTTCCGCCAACGATCCGCAGGGAACCAACTTCCGCCAGTCCGAACTCGACAAGTTCGCAGCCCTGGCCAATCGCTGGTGGGATCCAAGGGGCCCGCAACAGGCATTACACGCGTTGAACCCGGCGCGGCTGGGCTATGTCGCCGCGCGTGTCCAATTGCGTGGTGCACGCGTGCTCGACGTGGGTTGCGGAGGTGGCTTGCTGAGCGAGGCGATGGCGCGCGAGGGCGCGCAGGTCACCGCGCTCGACCTGGCGCCGGACCTGATCAAGGTCGCGAAGCTGCACGGCCTGGAGTCGGGCGTCACGGTCGATTACCGCGTGCAGTCGGTCGAGGCGCTGGCGGCCGAGCAACCGGCCACGTTTGATGTGGTCACCTGCATGGAAATGCTCGAGCACGTGCCCGATCCAGGCGAGATCCTCGCGGCGTGCGCGACCCTGCTCAAGCCCGGTGGCCACGTGTTCGTGTCCACGCTCAACCGCACCCCGGCGGCGTTCGCGCTGGCGATCGTGGGCGCCGAGTACATCGCACGATTGCTGCCAAAGGGTACGCACCAGTACCGCGACTTCATCAAGCCCTCGGAACTCGATGCGTGGCTGCGCGAATGCGGCCTGCAGCTGGAAGACGTCAGCGGCCTGATGTACGAACCCTGGCGCAACGCCGCGCGCGTGGTTTCCCGCACCGACGTCAACTACCTGGCCTGTGCGCTGAAGCCGGCAATCGGCGATGAGTAGGCAATCCCCAAGCAGGTCGCGATGAGTCGTTTTCCGCGCCTGGTGTTGTTCGACCTGGATGGCACCCTGCTCGACAGCGCGCCGGACATGCTGGCGGCGGTGAATGCGCTGCGTCGCGAGCGCGGCGAATCCGCGATGGCGTTGGTCGACCTGCGCCCGCACGTTTCACGCGGCGCGCGAGCGATGCTCGCGGCGGGTTTCCCGTTGGTCGATGATGCGATTCGCGAGACCATGGTCAAGCCATTCCTCGACGCCTACGAACGCGAACTCGGTCGCCACGGCCAGCCTTTCGACGGCATCGAAGACATGCTCGCAGCGCTGGAAGGCGATGGCGCGCGTTGGGGAGTCGTCACCAACAAACCCGAATATCTCGCCAGACTGCTGTTGCCGATGCTGGACTGGGAGCAGCGCAGCGCGATCCTGATCGGTGGCGATACGCTGGCCGAGCGCAAGCCGCATCCGCTGCCGTTGCTGCATTCGGCGGCGACATTGGGATTCGAGCCGCCGCAGTGCGTCTACGTCGGTGACGACCGCCGCGACATCATCGCGGCACGCGCGGCCGGGATGGCGTCGGTGGTGGCGCTATGGGGATACCGCGTCAGCGACGACGACCCGGCGCAATGGGGGGGCGACGTGATGCTCGACGCGCCGCGCGACCTGCTCGATCCATCGCGCTGGCCCGCGCGCGTGCACTAGCGCAGTTGGGGGCAGCGCAGCCGGGGCGATGAAGCGTTGGCACAAGGGATTCATCGCACCAGATGCGCTTCTCTACAATGGTTCCATGGATATCGCACCCGCCACGACCAATTTCGCCGACAAGTGGCATGCCCGATGGCCTGAATGGAACGTCGCGGTGGTATTCCTGCCGGCAGCGCAGCGCGCGTCCACATTTGCATGGTTCGCACTGCTGCAGGAACTGACCGATGCGGCCTGGGCCGGCGACGATGCCACGCCGGGTTTGGCCAAACTGGCGTGGTGGAACGAAGAGCTGCAGGGTTGGGCAAAGGGCGCGCGCCGGCATCCGCTGGGCGAGTCGCTGCAGGCACGGCCTGCGCCGTGGACTTCACTGGCCGCGGCGCTGCGTGGATTGCAGGCGAGCCGCGAATTTCCGGCCACCCTTGAGCCGGCACAGTCCGGCCTCGAAGCGTTTGCGCAAGCCGTCTGGCAATGCGAGCAGCGGTTATTGGCCATGGACGATGCGAACGCGGACCCGGATGCGGACGCCGGCATCATGTTCGACCTGCTGACCGAGCGCCGCCTGCTGCAGGGCGACGTGGAAGGCGGCCGCGCACTGTTGACCGCATGGCCGGAGCAGGCCAACGGCCCGCGCGCACGCCGTGTGCAGTCGGCCTTCATGCGCCAACGCCTGCGTCATTTGGCCGACGGCGCCGCCAATCGGCCGCCGGCACCATGGCGCAGCCTTTGGCTGGCCTGGCGCGCTGCGCGCTGACCACAACGCAGCGTTGCACGGGCATTCGCGCCGCAGCCGTTAAACTACCGGGCCTGATCCGCCTGATTTTCTGCATTGAACCCGCCAAACCCGAACCCATTGCCCGATGTTGCCGGCGATCTCGCCTTTGCCGCACGCCCCCTCGACTGGGTCGGCATGCGGGGCATCGCCTTGCCGCTGTGCGTTCCCGGTGAAGGCAACGTCGCCCTGCAGGTCGCGGCATCGGCCGATATCTTCGTCGACCTGGTGGAGCCCGAGGCGCGCGGCATCCACATGTCGCGGCTTTACCTGCGCTTGCAGGATGCCTTCGGGACCGAGGCGATCACGCCTGCTGGGGTGCGCCGCGTGCTGCAGGACTGCGTCGACTCGCAGGACGGCTTGTCGACCCGCGCACGACTGGTGCTGCGCTACCAGCAGCTGCTGAAGCGGCCGGCGCTGGCCAGCACCAACAGTGGCTGGAAAAGTTATCCGGTTGAAATCGATGCGGTGCTGGCCGACGGCCACCTCGCACTGACCCTGGCGTTTTCGGTCGAGTATTCCAGCACCTGTCCGGCCTCGGCCGCGCTGTCACGACAGTTGAACGCCGAGCGTTTTGCCGAAGATTTCGCCGTCGCACGACCCTTGTCGACCTCCGTGGTGCACGACTGGCTGGCCTCCGAGCGCGGTCTTGCCGCGACCCCGCATGCGCAGCGTAGCCGCGCCGATATCCGCGTGCAGTTGCAGCCATCATTTGGCGCGCTGTCGATCGAAAGCCTGGTCGATACGATCGAAACCGCGCTCGGCACGCCGGTGCAGACGGCAGTCAAGCGCGAGGACGAACAAGCCTTCGCGCGCCTGAATGCAGAAAACCTGATGTTCTGCGAAGACGCCGCTCGCCGCGTTGCCGGGGCCATGACAGCCGATGCACGCATCGAACGCTTCGACGCCACCGTCTCTCACTTCGAGAGCCTGCATGCGCATGACGCCGTGGCCCGCGTCAGCGGCCCGTAGCTCGCGCCTTTCCTGACCTTCGCTCGCGCCGGCCTTTATCAGGGCGTCGCGCTGGCCGCGCCCAGCACCAGCAGCGGATCCACGCGCACATCGAACCAGTTCAT
>JBBSST010000039.1:0-28878 GCA_038241735.1 Lysobacterales bacterium | reverse complement strand
TCCCTACTGCTGCCTCCCGTAGGAGTCTGGACCGTGTCTCAGTTCCAGTGTGGCTGATCATCCTCTCAGACCAGCTACGGATCGTAGCCTTGGTGGGCCTTTACCCCACCAACTAGCTAATCCGACATCGGCTCATCTATTCGCGCGAAGCCCGAAGGTCCTCCGCTTTCACCCTAAGGTCGTATGCGGTATTAGCGTAAGTTTCCCTACGTTATCCCCCACGAAAAGGTAGATTCCGATGTATTCCTCACCCGTCCGCCACTCGCCACCCAGAGAGCAAGCTCCCTTGTGCTGCCGTTCGACTTGCATGTGTTAGGCCTACCGCCAGCGTTCACTCTGAGCCAGGATCAAACTCTTCACTTAAGTTTTGCGGCTTTCCATCCCGAAGGACTTGGGCCAATTGCTTGAGTGCAGTGTCGTCTTCCGAGCTCCAGAACCACTCGCTTGCAATTGCTTGCATTTGAATCGTTTTGTTGCTCTTGCACGAACATCTGCAAATGGACAGTTATCCACCTACCAGACGCCCGCACAAGTTACCTGCGCACACTGTCAAAGATCATTGGAACCGGCCTCAGCGCCTGGTTCCGTGGTCAGCGCCGAAGCACCTGACCGAGCCGCACATCATACAGTCCTTTTCCTTTCCGTCAACACCTTCGAGAAGAAGATTTTTGACGCCCTGCTGGAGGAATGTTGCTGTCCTCGGTAGCGGGGCGCGCATTGTGCATGCCAATTTCCCGTTTGGGAAGGGGGGCGTGCAACTTGACGCCGCCGGGCGCCGGGAGGATGGTCGCACCACCCCTTCCGGAGCCCCGCCATGCGCCTGCTTTTCCCTGTATTCGCCTGTCTTGTCGCCCTTTCCGGCAGCAGCTGCGCGAGCGGCAACTGGGTGGAGCTGTCCGGCCAGCGCTACCAGGTGGAGATCGCCAACGACGATGCCCAGCGCGCACGTGGACTGATGTTCCGCGACGAACTGGCCTCCGGTCGCGGAATGCTCTTCATCCACGACCGTGAGGAGCCGCAGGCCTATTGGATGAAGAACACCCGGATCCCGCTCGATATCCTCTATTTCAACAGTGACCGCAAGCTGGTCTCGCAGCAGCGCGACGTGCCGCCGTGTTCAGCTGGCGACCGCTGCCCGGCATATCCAAGCGACGCGCCAGCGCGCTTCGTGCTGGAACTCAATGCCGGTGACGCTGCGCGCCTGAAGCTGGAAAACGGCGCCCAGATGAACTTTGGCCGTGGCATCCGCGTCACGCCCTGATGCTGCGTGGGCAGGGCTTGCATGCCTGTATGCGGGCGGGCAGGCTGGGAGCATGTGCGCACAACCCGCATTTGCCGACTGGAACTCGCTCGCCGGGCTCGATGACGCCGCGTTGCCGCTGCTTGGCACCGCGCTGCTGATCGCGCAGGACGAGTACCCCGGCCTGGATGCCGGTTTCTACGATGCGCTGGTACAAAGCCATGCGGCCGACATGCGCACGGAAATCGAGGCGATTGATCACTGGTCGCTGAAGATGCAGGCGATCAACCGCCATTTGTTCGAGGAACTGGGCTACGCCGGCGACCACACCGCGTATTACGACCCGCGCAACAGCTACATCAACGAAGTGTTCGAGCGCAGGCTGGGCAATCCGATCTCGTTGGCGATGGTGCAGATGGAGGTCGCGCGCCGGCTCGGCATTCCACTGGACGGCATCTCGTTTCCCGGGCACTTCCTCGTGCGCTTGCCGGTGGACGACGGTTTCCTGGTGATGGATCCGTTCAATCGCGGCCGTCCGCTGGATGTCGATGAGCTGCGGCAACGGGCGCGGCCCCACCTGGCAGGAGACATGCCCGATGACGATGCGCTATCGCAGATCCTCAACCCCGCCTCGCACCGCTCCATCCTGATGCGCGTGTTGCGCAACCTGCACGGCGTCTACAAGGATGGCGAAGACTGGGAGCGTGCGACGCGCAGCGCCGATCGGCTGCTCAAGCTGTCGCCCAACGATGCCGATGCGTTGCGTGATCGCGGCCTGGGTTACCTGCAGCTTGGTCACAGCGGCGGTGCACGGGTAGACCTTGCGCGTTATTTGCAGCTCAACCCGCAGGCCGACGATGCAATGACTGTGCGGGCGCGCTTGATCGAGCTGGGTCGCGGCAGCGTGCGACTGAATTGAAGCCCGGCCCAGGCCGCGGCGTTGCGTCGACGCTTCAGGTGGCGGCTGCGCTGGAATTGCCGTGCGCGCGGCAAAAAGCGGCTCCCTTCACGACTCCCTTAAAACACCATCATCTCGAAATCGTCCTTGGTCACCCCGCAATCCGGGCACGTCCATGTTTCCGGCACGTCTTCCCAGCGCGTGCCGGGGGCGAGGCCCTCTTCGGGCAGGCCCTGCGCTTCATCGTAGATAAAGCCGCAGACGACGCACATCCAGGTGCGGTAGGCGGTGGCGGTCTCGTTCATTGGATAATGCCGTCTCGGCGGGAATAGTGATGCGGAGACGCATTGTCCCACCCCGCGCCTTTGCAGGAAACCGCAAGCGATGAATTCCCGCTGGCCACACGGCCGCAAGGTGCTAGGCCTTTACCTGATCACGCCCGATGTGCACGACACCGCGCAGCTGTGCGATCGCGTGCGTGTCGTGATCGGGACGGCGGCGCTGCTGCAATATCGCAACAAATCCGCGGATGCTGTGCTGCGACGCGAACAAATCGCGGCGCTGCTGCCGATCTGCCGTGCGGCCGGCGTGCCGCTGATCGTCAATGACGACTGCGCTTTGGCGAAGGAACTTGGCACCGATGGCGCGCATCTTGGCCAAGACGATGCTGGCCTGCGTGCGGCGCGGGAGCTGCTGGGCGACGCTGCCATCCTCGGCGCCACCTGCCATGGCGACCTCGCGCTGGCCGCCATCGCGGCGGCGGCGGGCGCGAATTACCTGGCGTTCGGCGCGTTTTTCCCGTCGCCGACCAAACCCGGCGCACCCCGCGCGCCACTTGAAGTGCTGCGCGCATCGGCCCGTTTCAACCTGCCGCGGGTGGCCATCGGTGGCATCACGCTGGACAATGCGCCTTTGCTGGTGGCCGCAGGCGCCGACCTGCTCGCGGTGATCAGCGGCGTGTTCGACGCGCCCGACCCGGCTGCGGCCGCGCAGGCCTATCGCGCCTGTTTCACCCAGCCCGAATCCCGCCATTCGCCGCGCGCCGCGAATGAAAAATAGAGAGCCCCGCCCATGAATACCGACCATTCCCACGCCCTGTTCACCCGCGCTCAGGCCTTGATGCCCGGCGGGGTCAATTCGCCGGTGCGCGCGTTCAAGTCGGTCGGCGGCGAGCCGTTCTTCGTGCAGCGCGCCGAAGGCGCGTACCTGATCGACGTCGATGGCAACCGTTACATCGACTATGTCGGCTCATGGGGTCCGATGATCGTCGGCCACAACCACCCCGCGGTGCTCGATGCGGTGATCCGCACCGCGCGTGACGGTTTGAGTTTCGGGGTGCCGAACCCGCTGGAAGTGACGATGGCCGAGACCATCGCGCGGCTGGTGCCGGGCTGCGAGATGGTGCGCATGGTCAACTCCGGGACCGAGGCCACGCTGTCGGCGATCCGCCTGGCGCGCGGCGCTACCGGGCGCGCACGCATCGTCAAGTTCGAGGGCTGCTACCACGGCCATGGCGATTCGTTCCTGGTCAAGGCCGGCAGCGGCGCGCTGACGTTCGGCGTGCCGACCTCGCCGGGCGTGCCCAAGGCGCTCGCCGATCTCACGCTCACCCTGCCCTACAACGATTTCGACGCCGCCACCGCGCTGTTCGACGAATGTGGCGACGACATCGCCGGCTTGATCGTCGAGCCGGTGGTCGGCAACGCCAACTGCCTGCCGCCGCGCGATGGCTTCCTGCAGCACCTGCGCGAACTGTGCACGCGGCACGGCACACTGCTGATCTTCGACGAAGTGATGACCGGTTTCCGGGTCGCGCTTGGCGGCGCGCAGGCGCGCTACGGCGTCACCCCGGACCTGTCCACCTTCGGCAAGATCATCGGCGGTGGCATGCCGGTCGGCGCCTACGGCGGCCGCCGCGACCTGATGCAGCAGATCGCGCCGGCCGGCCCGATCTACCAGGCCGGTACGCTCAGCGGTAATCCGGTGGCGATGGCGGCTGGACTGGCGATGCTGGAGCTCATCCAGGCACCAAATTTCCATGCCGACCTAGAGCGCCGCACCAACACCCTGTGCGACGGGCTGGAAGCGGCCGCGGGCGACGCAGGCATCGCGTTGACCACCAACCGGGTCGGCGGCATGTTTGGGCTGTTCTTCAGCGATGAAAAGGTCGACACCTACGCCCGGGCCATCGCCTGCGACGCCGCTGCGTTCAACCGCTTCTTCCACGCGATGCTCGAACGCCGCGTTTACCTCGCGCCGTCAGCTTTCGAGGCGGGCTTCATGTCGGCGGCGCACGACGACGATGTGATCGCAGCGACGCTCGCCGCCGCCCGCGAGGCGTTCGCGGCGATCACGCCTTGAAGACGCCGCTGCACGAAGGGCGTGACCCTTTGCATCCCAATGCGGGTGACGAGAACCAGACAGCACCCAAGGTGGACGAGCACGCGAGCCTGTTCGAACGCGACTTCCTGCCCGGCAGCGAGCACGGTTTCCGCAACAAGTTCTATCGCTGGGCCTTCCACCACGACAGCCCCGGCGAACGCAATTTCGACGTCTGGCTGATCGTCGCGATCCTGGCCAGCGTGGTGGTGGTGATGCTCGACAGCATACCCAGCGTCAAATTGCGCTGGCACGAGGCGCTATACGTCGCCGAGTGGGTATTCACGGTGTTGTTCACGATCGAGTACGGGATGCGGCTGTGGGCGGTGCGCAAGCCATTGCGTTACGCCACCAGTTTCTTCGGCATCATCGACCTGCTCGCGTTCCTGCCCACCTATCTGTCGCTGCTGTTCATCGGCAGCAATTACCTCGTGGTGGTCCGCGTGCTTCGCCTGCTGCGCGTGTTCCGGGTGCTGAAGCTGGTCGAGTACTCCAGCGAGGCAGGCGTGCTGATCCAGGCGTTGCTGCGCAGCCGCCGCAAGATCTTCGTCTTCGTCTGCACGCTGATAACGATCGTGATCATCTTCGGCGCGCTGATGTACGTGATCGAAGGGCCCGAGCGCGGCTTCACCAGCATCCCGACCGCCATGTACTGGGCCGTGGTCACCATGGCGACTGTGGGCTTTGGCGACATCACGCCGGCGACACCGCTGGGCCGGCTGATCACCTCGGTGCTGATCCTGATCGGCTACAGCATCATCGCGGTGCCGACCGGAATATATACCGCCGAACTGGCCACCTCGCTGCGGCCGAAGCGGCGCACCGCGCGCTGCGTCGAGTGCGGGCTGACCGAGCACGAGGTCGACGCCTGGCACTGCCGGCGCTGCGGCCACGGCCTGCCCGACATTGGCACCGGCGAATGATGCCGATGCCGGCACTGGTGCTGTTCGACCTCGACGGCGTGCTGGCCCATTACGATCACGCAGCGCGGCTGCAGGTGCTGGCCAGGCGCAGCGGGGCCAGCGTGGAAACAATTTCGCAGGCACTGTTCGACTCCGGACTCGAGCGCGACGCTGACCTGGGCCTTTACGACGTGCAGGGCCAGGTCGATGAACTTGTGCGACGGCTCGGTATGCCGCTTTCACTGGCCGATTGCGTCGAGGCCAGGCGTTCGGCGATGCGCGCGGATCCGGCGATGCTGGCACTCGCACACCACCTTGCTGGTCGGACCAGCGTCGCCATCCTGACCAACAACAACCTGCTGTTGCGCGATCACCTGCCGGTGATCTGCCCGCCGCTTTTCCCGCTGTTCGCCGGTCGCGTGTTCTGTTCGGCGCAGTTCGGGCTGGCCAAGCCCGACGCGGGGATCTTCCATCGCTGCCTGGCACTGCTCGATGTCCGGCCCGGGGACGCATTGTTCATCGACGACAAGCCTGCGAACGCCGACGGTGCGCGCCGCGCGGGCCTGCGCGCGCATCATTACCGCGACCTGCCCACGCTGCTCGCCGAACTGCATGGATTCGGCATTCCGGAGAACTGACCACGATGCGTCTCGAAACCCTTGCCATCCACGCCGGCGGCGAAGCTGACGAACCGACGGGCGCGGTCAGTCCGCCGATCCACCTCGCCACCACCTTCAGGCACGGCCCGGCCGCCGAACGCGTGGCCGGCTATGAATACCAGCGCGAGGGCAATCCGACCAACGACCGCCTGCGCGCAGCGATTGCGGCGCTGGAAGGCGCTGCGGCGGCGCTCACCTTCTCCTCCGGCATGGCGGCGATCAGCACGCTGCTCGAGTCGTTGCCCCCAGGCACCCGTATCGCGATCCCGGACGACTGCTATACAGGCCTACGCATGCTCGCCGCCGAATTCCTGCCCGCGCGCGGGATCGCGGTGGCCACGCTCGACATGGCGGACCTCGATGCCGTGCGTGCGGCCTGCAGCAAAGGCCTCGACCTGCTGTGGCTGGAGACGCCGTCAAATCCGCTGCTGAAGATCAGCGACATCGCCGCGCTGGCGGCGATCGCACACGACCACGCGGCACTGCTGGTTTGCGACAACACGTTCGCATCGCCGCTGTTGCAACAGCCGCTGGCGCTGGGCGCGGACATCGTCATGCATTCGACCACCAAATATTTCGGCGGCCACAGCGACGTCCTGGGCGGCGCGCTGGCGTTCGCGCGCGCGGACGATGTCTTTGAACGCGTCGCGCACCGTTTGCACATCACCGGCGCGGTGCTGGCGCCGTTCAGTGCGTGGCTGACCTTGCGCGGCTGTCGTTCGCTGCCGGCGCGGATGGCGATGCATTGCGCCAATGCACGACGCATCGTCGCGTTTCTCGCCACGCAGCCGCAGATCGAGCGCATCCACTATCCCGGCCTGCCGTCGCACCCGGGCCACGCGATCGCCGCCAGGCAGATGCGCGATTCGGGCGGCATGCTCAGCGTGCAGCTGCGCGGTGGTCGCGAGGCGGCGCTGGCGGTGGCCGGGCGATTGCAGCTGTTCACCAACGCCACGTCGCTGGGCGGTTGCGAATCACTGATCGAACATCGCGCCTCGACCGAAGGCCCGCATCCCCATTCACCGCCCAACCTGCTGCGCATCTCGGTGGGACTGGAGCACAGCGATGACCTGATCGCCGACCTGGCCCAGGCCTTGCGCGCGGATGAATGCGCATGACGGCCTCGCGCAGGTAATACCCCCGACCCAGCGACCGTTACGTTGCGCCGCGCTGCGTCATGCGATCGCCATCTGGCTGTTGCACAATCGGGCGATCGCAGTTGGGGGGCTGCGTCCGCATGCGTTATCCACGTTGCAAGGGGAGTCTCGATGAGCAAGTTCGCGCGCCGGCTGTTGCTGGCCCTGGTGTTGTCCTGCGGCGTCGCCAGCGCGCCCGCGCAGGTGGTGGTCAGCCAGGTGTACGGCGGTGGCGGCAACTCCGGCGCCACGCTGAAGAGCGACTTCATCGAACTGCACAACAATGGCACCAGCGCCATCAGCCTCGACGGCTGGTCGGTGCAGTACGCCTCGGCCGCCGGTTCCAGCTGGCAGGTCACGGCCCTCGCAGGCAGCATCGGCCCGGGTGCGTACTACCTCGTCAAGCAGGCCGATGGTTCGGGCGGCACCGCCAGCCTGCCGACGCCCGACGCCACCGGCACCATCGCCATGAGCGGCACCGCCGGCAAGGTGGCGCTGGTCAATGCCAGCGCGGCCCTGAGCGGCGCCTGCCCAACCGGCAATATCGATTTTGTCGGCTTCGGCAGCAATGCCAGCTGCGCCGAAGGTTCCGCGCCATCGCCCGCCCCCAGCAACACGCTGGCCGCGCTGCGTGCCGACGGCGGCTGCATCGACAGCAACAACAACGCCGCCGATTTCGCCACCGGCGCGCCGACGCCTCGCAACACCGCCGCCGCGCCCAACCTGTGCAACGGCGGTGGCCAGCCGGTGATGTCGATCGCCGATGTCAGCCGTGTCGAAGGCAATAGCGGCAACACCACCTTTACGTTCGTGCTGAGCCTGAGCCAGCCGGCGGCCGCGGGCGGGGTGAGCTTCGATGTCGCCAGCAGCGATGGCAGCGCCACCGCCGGCAGCGACTACATCGCCCTGGTCCCGGCCACGATGGCGATTGCCGCAGGCGCCGACAGCGCCAACGTCACCGTGCAGGTGATCGGCGATACCGACAACGAGGCCGACGAGACCTTCCTGGTCACCATCAGCAACGTCAGCGGCGCGCTGCCAGCGTCGCTGCAAGCCACCGGCACCATCCTCAGCGACGACTTCAACGAGGTGCCGGTGCATGCCGTCCAGGGTGCGGGCAGCCACTCGCCCTTGCTCGGCCAGACCATCATCACCAGCGCCATCGTCACCGCGCGACGCAATAACGGGTTTTTCGTGCAGATGGCCGATGCCGAGGCCGACGCCAACCCGCTGACATCCGAAGGCATCTTTGTGTTCACCGGCGCCGAACCTTCGGCCGATGCCGCCGTCGGCAACCGCGTGCAGGTGCGCGGCAACGTGCTGGAATACGTGCCCACCCAGGATCCGACCCAGCCACCGCTGACCGAACTCGGCGGCCCGCTGGTCGTCACCCTGGTGTCCACCGGCAACGCCTTGCCCCTGCCGGTTGAACTGACCGCATCGTTTCCCGATCCCGACGGCGTGTTCGACCAGCTCGAACGGCTCGAAGGCATGCGCGTCACCGCCGCCAGCCTGACCGTCAACACCCCGACGCTGGGCCGCGTCGACGAAAAAAATGCCAGCGCCACCAGCAACGGCGTGCCGCGCGCCTACCGCACGCCCGGCGTGCAGCAGCCCGACCCGTTGCCTGCCGGAAGCCCGGCTGGCGTACCGCGCTGGAATACCAGTCCGCAGGTCATCGCGGTGAGCAGCGGCGCGCTGGGCGGCGACATCGCCAACGTCGCTTCCGGATGCCTGATCGGCGCGGTGACCGGCCCGCTGGATTACAGCTTCCGTCGCTACACGATCTATCCGGAAACCACGCTGCAGGTTGCGTGCAACGGTGCCGACCAGCCCAAACCCGCCCTGCCCGCCGGCAGCGACGACGTCAGCGTGGCGACCTTCAACATGGAGCGCTTCTTCGACGACAGCAACGACCCGGCCATCGGCGAACCCGTGCTGACGCCGGTCGCCTACCAGACCCGCCTCAACAAGGCGTCACTGGCGATCCGCGACTTCCTGCACATGCCCGACATCCTCGCCACCGAGGAAGTGGAAAACCTCGCCGTGCTGCAGACCGTGGCCGCGCGCGTCAACGCCGATGCCCTCGCCGCTGGCCAGCCCGATCCACGCTACGTGGCCTATTTGATGGAAGGCAACGACGTCGGCGGCATCGATGTCGGCTTCCTGGTCAAGACGGCGGACATTGGCGCGGGCCTCGTGCGCGTCGACGTGTTGTCGGTGACCCAGGAAGGCAAGGCGACCACCTGGATCGAGCCCGATGGCGGCACCAGCCTGCTCAACGACCGCCCGCCGCTGCGCCTGCAGGCGGTGGTCCATTTCAACGATGGTCGTCGCCTGCCGCTGACCGCGATCGCGGTCCACCAGCGCTCGCTCAACGGCTCGCAGACCGATGATGCCGGTGGCCAACGCGTCCGCGCCAAGCGCCAGAAGCAGGCGGAGTTCCTCGCCAACCGGGTCCAGGCCCGCCAACTGGCCGATCCGGCCGAACGCATCCTGGTGATGGGCGACTTCAACGCCTTTGAATTCAACGATGGCCTCGGCGATTCGATGGGCACCGTCACCGGCATTCCCAGCGCCGACGACGACACCGTGGTGCCGGGCGATGGCGTCGACCTGGTCGATCCCGACCTCTACGACCTGACATTGCTCAACACCCCCGACCAGAGCTACTCGTATGCATTCGACGGCAACGTGCAGTCGCTCGACCACATCGTCGCCAATGCCGCGCTGATGAACGCCGGCGACCTGGCCACGCTGGTGGTCAGCCACGCGCGCATCAACGCCGACTTCCCCGCCACTGCGCGCAACGACGGCAACGCACCCACGCGCTTGTCCGACCACGACCCGACCCTGCTGCTGCTCAAGCTCAAGGCATCACAATCGGCAGACCTGCACGTCGCGGCAGGCGTTTCGCCGGCCAGCGTGTTGCCCGGAGAAACCGCGACCTTCCACGTCGATACCGGCAATGCCGGCCCGGATGCGGCGGCGTTTGCCGCGATCGCGTTCGTGTTCGACCAGATCGTGGCCCCGACCGTCACCGCGCCGTCGGGTTGGACGTGCGGCCCGGTCGATACCAGCACCACGACCACGGTGACCTGCACCATCGATACGCTCGCCGCCGGCAACACGCAGGCGTTCACGCTGGCGGTGGTGGCCAGTGCCGCGCAAGCCGGCAGCACCCTGACGCTGGCGGCATCCGTGCGATCGCAGACGCCCGACCCGGCGCCGGGCAACGACGCTGCCAGCACCTCGGTGGCGATCAATGCACCGCCCATGGCGGACCTGTCGCTCGCCATCCGCGGCCCCGCCACGCTGTCGCGACGCGCATTCAGTGCCTCGTATGTCATCACGCTGGCCAACCACGGCACCGTGGCGGCGGCGCAACCAAGCCTGGTGATCGACGGCAACACGCTGGCCAGCACCGCGAGCCTGTTGGCGCCGTCCGGCTGGCGTTGCAGCAAGCAACGCAACGGCGGCCCCCGCTCGGTGACGTTGACATGCAATACCGCCACAGCGCTGGCGGCGGGCGCCAGCGTCGATTTCAGCCTGAAGGTCAACGCCAGGCCGACTCCGGCCAGCGGCATGATCACGGTGCAGGGCGCTGCCCAGTCGCCGACGCCCGACGCCCACCCGGCCGACAACATCGCGGGTTTCTCGACCACCGTGCAGTAGCCGCCACCGCAACAACGCCGGCCTTGCCTGGCGGCGTACAAGGACACGGAAACGCGCGGCTACGGCCGCGCTTTTCCGTTGCGGCCCGTCGAGTTCGCACGCCATACGCCACCGTTTTGTGCCGCATTGCGCAACAGTTGTTGAGCGGCCAGCGGTTATCATCTGCGGATCAGGCGCACCGGATTGCATGATCCGGCCACGCGCCGCCTGGTCGGCGATGCCGTCCGGGCCCGACCGGGTTTCCGTCGCGCACCACGGTGTGCACGGTTCCGGCCACTCCACATGACCAGGATCACGATGCGATGAAGCTCGCCGCAAAATTCGAGATTGAATACCTGCAGTATCTCGGCCCGGACGGCAAGATCGTTGCCCCGCTGCCGCCCGCCTTCAAGGATGCCAGCACGCTGCTGCCGCTGTTCAAGCAGATGCTGTACGTGCGCACCTTCGATACAAAATCCATTGCCTTGCAACGCACCGGCAAGCTCGGCACCTATGCCGCCTCCCTGGGCCACGAGGCCACGCACGTCGGCATCGGTGCCTCGATGCGTCCCGAAGACGTATTTGCCCCCAGTTACCGCGAGTACGGCGCGCAGTTCATGCGCGGCGTGCAGCCGCGCGAGGTGTTGTTGTATTGGGGCGGCGACGAGCGCGGCAATGATTTCGCCGGACCCAGGCATGACTACCCATGGTGCGTGCCGATCGCGACGCAATGCCTGATGGCAGCCGGCGCGGCGCTATCGTTCAAGTTGCGCAAGCAGGACCGGGTCGCGGTGGCGTGCTGCGGCGACGGTGGATCGTCGAAGACCGATTTTTACGCCGCACTCAATTCCGCCGGCGCATTCAAACTGCCGCTGGTGCTGTGCGTAATCAACAACGGCTGGGCGATCTCGGTGCCACGCTCGGCGCAGACGGGCGCCGAGACGCTGGCACAAAAGGGCATCGCCGGCGGCCTGCATTGCCTGCAGGTCGATGGCAACGACCTGATCGCGGTACTTGAAGCCATGCGCCGCGCGCACGAGCGGGCGCGCAGCGGCGAAGGCGGCAGCGTGATCGAGTTCATGACCTATCGCCTGCACGACCACACCACCGCTGACGACGCGCGTCGTTATCGCGGCGAGGACGAGGTCAAGGCCGGCTGGACGCGCGAACCGATGCTGCGCCTGCGCACGTACCTCACCGCGCAGAAGCTGTGGGACGAGGCCCAGGAAAAAGCCTGGATCGAGGAATGCGGCCGCCTGGTCGACATCGAGATCAACGCCTACCTGGAAACCCCGGTGCAGCCGATCGAGGCGATGTTCGACTTCCTGTACGCCGATCCGCCGCCGGACCTGCTGCAGCAACGCGCCGCCGCGATTGCACTGGAGAACCGCGCATGAGCGCCGCCGCAAACAAGTCAGCCACGGCTGCCGCTGATCCCGTCGCCATCACCTTGATCGAGGCAATCACCCAGGCGCTTGCCTACGAGATGCGCAACGATGAATCGGTGGTGGTGCTGGGCGAAGATGTCGGCATCAACGGCGGCGTGTTCCGCGCCACCGCCGGCCTGTCACAGACCTTCGGCACCCAGCGCGTGCTGGACACGCCACTGGACGAAACCACCATCGCCGGGCTGACCGTCGGCATGGCCTCGCAGGGCATGAAACCCATCGCCGAAGCGCAGTTCGATGGATTCATGTATCCGATGGTCGACTTCATCGTCTGCCACGCCGCGCGCATGCGCCACCGCACGCGCGGCCGGCTGACCTGCCCGATGGTGCTGCGCGTGCCGTGGGGCGGCGGCATCCGCGCGCCGGAACACCATTCCGAAGCCAACGAGTCGATCTTCACCAACGTCCCCGGCCTGCGCGTGGTGCTGCCATCGTCGCCGGCACGCGCGTACGGCCTGCTGCTGGCCGCAATCCGCGACCCGGACCCGGTGATCTTCTTCGAACCCAAGCGCATCTATCGCCAGTACAAGGAAGTGGTTGCCGACGATGGCGAGGCCTTGCCGCTGGACGTGTGCTTCGTGCTGCGCGACGGCAGCGACGTGACCCTGGTGACCTGGGGCGCGCAGGTCAAAGAGACCCTGGAAGCAGCCGAAAAGCTCGCCGGTGAAGGCATCAGCGCCGAGGTCATCGACGTCGCCACGCTCAAGCCGCTGGACTTTGCCACGATCGCCGAATCGGTCAGCAAGACCGGCCGCTGCGTGATCGTGCACGAAGCCCCGAAGACCGCCGGCTTCGGTGCCGAGATCGCCGCGCGCCTGGCCGAGGAATCGATGTTCGACCTGGTCGCCCCGGTCGAACGCGTCACCGGCTACGACACACACATCCCCCTGTTCCGGCTGGAAATGAAATACCTGCCGAGCGTCGACAAAATCGTGGCCGCCGCCAAGCGCGCCATCGCCAACAGTTGAGAAGCACACGATGAGCAAGACAAAACAATTCCTGCTGCCCGACCTTGGCGAAGGCTTGCCCGACGCGACGGTCGTCGAATGGTTCGTCAAGGTTGGCGACACCATCAAGCTCGATGACGCCCTGGTGTCGATGGAAACCGCCAAGGCCGTGGTCGAAGTGCCTTCGCCGGTATCAGGCAAGGTGTTGAAGCTCGCCGGCGGCGAAGGCGATGTGATCATCACCGGCGCGATGCTGGCTGAATTTGAAATCGATCCCTCCATGCCACAGCGCGCCGAGGGGCAGGACACCGGCCATCATCACGCCGCTCCAGCTCCGGCCGCGGCGGCTGCACCGACGCGCGGCACCGGCAGCGATGCACCCGGCGATGGCGACAAGGTGATCGCATCCGATGACGGCGGCGAGATCAGCCAAACCGGACAATCCGCGTCCGCTGCCCCGGGCAACGAACGTGCCGACAGCGGCACCGTCGTCGGCGCGATGCAATCCTCCGATGCCGTGCGCAGCGAGCAGGTCTCCTCGGCCGGTGGCGTCAAGGCAATGCCGGCGGTGCGCGCACAGGCCCGCAAGCTGGGCGTCGACCTGTCGCGCGTGCGCGGCAGCGGCGCCGATGGCGTGGTGACGATGGCCGACGTAAAACGTGCGGCGGCCGATGGCTCGGCAAACATCGGCGCGGCGCGTCCGGCTGGCGCCGCCAGTGGCGGCCAGGGCCACGCCGCTGCACCCGCAGCACACGCGGTCGCGGCGCCGCAGCGCACCCCACTGTCCGCCAGCGGCAAGCCGATGCGCACGCAATCGCCTTCAGTCAGCGCCTCCGGCCAGCCCGAACAACTCAAGGGAGTGCGCCGCAACATGGCGCGCGTGATGGCCGACGCTCACGCCAAGGTCGTGCCGACCATGCTCAGCGACGATGCCGACATCCATGCCTGGACACCGGGCAACGACGTCACCGGCCGCCTCGTGCGCGCGATCGTGTTTGCGTGCAAGACCGTGCCCGCGCTCAATGCCTGGTTCGATGGCGACAAGCTGATGCGCACCCTGCATCCGCATGTCGACATCGGCATCGCGGTGGACACCGACGATGGCTTGTTCGTGCCAGCGTTGCGCAACGCCGACGTCCTCGATGCAGCCGGCGTGCGCGAAGCAATCAACCGCCTGCGCGTGCAGGTCGAGGATCGCAGCATCCCCGCATCGGAGCTGTCCGGCCACACGATCTCGCTGTCGAACTTCGGCATGTTCGCCGGTCGCTACGCGACGCCGATCGTGGTGCCGCCGACGGTGGCGATCGTCGCTGCCGGCCGTGGCCGCCACCAGGTCACTCCGGTGATCGGCGGCTTCGAATCGCACAAGGTGATCCCGCTGTCGGTGACCTTCGACCATCGCGCCTGCACGGGCGGTGAGGCCGCGCGTTTCCTCAAGGCAATGATGGACGACCTGGCGCGCGCGAACTGACAAATGGGGCGGCGGGCCCGACCCGCCTCCACCATAAAACCAGCGTGGGCTGCATCAGCCCCGGCGCATCGAACAGCCGCCGCCACGCATGGCGCGGCTGACGCGGAAATATCCAGAACAACACCGGGAATCAACAGCCATGGCAGCAACAACACGCCCGGGTTGAGTTCGGTTCATGGATTCACGAATTCAGGCCGCATCCTCGGCGAAGCTGGCCAGTGCCGCGACCACCTCATCGATGGCAACGCCCGTCGCAAGCTCGCCGAGCAGCGTGTCATCCAGGTACACGCCGACCGTTTCGACAGGGCGCAAGCCGTCCGCCGCGCCGGCGTGCTTCAGCTTGGCGACAAGCTGGCCGGCATCGCGCGCAGACTGGTGTCCGATGCTTTGCAGCAACACCTTGCCGTCGGTATCGATCAGCTTGAAATAGAAGCGGCCATCGGCTTCACGGTATTGCTTGAATTGCGCCGTCATCCTGGTCGTCGCAGCCGTGCCTGCAGCCTTGGCTGCGTGTGACAAATCGCGCAGGCCCACCGCCGCGCGAAGCTCGCGCAACAGCGGCGTGGCGTGCTCCGCGCGCAACCGCTCGGCGCCATCGCGCAACTGCATTTCGATCTTCAGCGGCTCGGCGATCAGCGCCAGGTAACGCTCGCGCAGCGGCGCGACCTCGGCATCGATGCGCTCGTACAACTGCTGCTTGGCATCGCCCCAACCCAGCCCACGCGCGAACTCCGCGCGCATCGCATCGCTCTCGGCGGGGCTGGCAAACGCTTGGTACAGTTGGAACACATGCGACGCATCGGCGTCCTTGGCCTCGCCCGGCGCCTTTGAATCGGTGACGATCGATGCGATCAGCTTTTTCAGCGTTGCCCTGGGCACGAACAGCGGGATCGTGTTGTCATAGCTCTTCGACATCTTGCGGCCATCCAGGCCGGGCAACGTCGCCACGTGTTGCTCGATCGCCGCTTCCGGCAGCCGGAAGTGATCGCCGTACAGATGGTTGAATCGCTGGCCAAAATCACGCGCCATCTCGATGTGCTGCACCTGGTCGCGGCCCACCGGCACCTTGTCGGCATTGAACAGCAGGATATCGGCGGCCATCAGCACCGGATACATGAACAACCCGGCGGTGATGCCGGCATCGTCATCGATCGACTCGGCGCGATTGCGGTCCACGGCCGCCTTGTAGGCATGCGCGCGGTTGAGCATGCCCTTGCCGGCCACGCAGGTCAGCAGCCAGGTCAGTTCCGGGATTTCCGGGATATCGGACTGGCGGTAGAACCAGACCTTGCCCGGGTCCAGCCCGCAGGCCAGCCAGGTCGCTGCGATCTCCAGCGTCGAGCGCTGTATGCGGGCGGGGTCCTGCACTTTCACCAGTGCGTGGAAGTCGGCGAGGAAATAAAAACTCTCCGCGTCCGGTGCCAGTGACGCGGCCACCGCGGGCCGGATCGCGCCGACGTAATTACCAAGGTGCGGCGTGCCGGACGTGGTGATGCCAGTGAGGATTCGGGTCTTGCGCAAAGTCATGTGAAAGCCGGAACGTGCTGCGTGGCGGCCATTTTACCTGCTCCCGCGCGCAGGCTGGCTGGGCTCGCCGTCCCGCACGCATGGGGTGGGAGTTGATTCCGATCCAGCGACTGCACGGCAAAAGAAAATCGCCACCAACCCGGCCCTTTCAAGGAAATGGCAAATCCGGCACCAGTCTCAGGCGCGGCCCGCTTGTCTCCGCTGCCTGGCAGGCAGAGTGCCATGGAGTCGACCACTTTCCAGACGTGCCGCTCAAAGAATTCTTCCCATGCTGCGTTTTTCAAATCGCCTGCAACCCCAATGGCGGCGCCCGTGCGTTGTCTTGCATGCCCATCCGGAGACACGCCATGTCCAGACCCGTACTCGTTCGAACCATCATCCTGTCCTGCGCGACGCTGTTTGCCGCATTCGCCTGCCTGCCACTGCCGGCGCAGTCGCGCGTCGATGTCGCAGTCGTGGATCGCGACAGCGGTCAATGGCTGCCGCACTACCGGTATCGCGGCGACACCTGGCTGGCCGGCATTCCCGGACATCGCTACGCGGTGCGCCTGACCAACACCACCGGCGAGCGCGTGCTGGTGGTGTTATCGGTGGACGGCGTCAATGCCATCAGCGGCGAGGATGCCGATCCCGCGCAGTCCGGATACGTGCTGATGCCATGGCAAAGCACGGAAATCGCCGGTTGGCGCAAGTCACTCGATGATGTCGCGTCGTTCTATTTCACCGACCTGCCCGACAGCTACGCCGCGCGCACGGGACGAGCAGACAACGTCGGTGTGATCGGCATCGCCGTATTTCGCCAGGCGCAGCCACTGCGCGACGACTACCCGCCTTATCCGCATCCCTATCAACGGCCCGAAGCTGACGCCAGAAGCAAGGGCACCGCTGCGCCAGACACCGCCGAGCACAGCGCGAGAGCCGTTGATTCCGCACCAGCGCAAGATCGCGACATCGCCCGCCAGCAGATCGGTACCGGACATGGCACGCGCGAATGGGCGCCGGCCAGCCGTGGCGTGTTCGTCCGTGCCAGCACGCAGCCGGCGCAAATCACGCAGCTGCGCTATGACACGCCCGACCGCCTGCTTGCGCTGGGCATCGGGCCATATGCACGAACCCGGCAGTGGCCGGTCGTGCAGGCACCGCGCGCGTTTCCCAGTGGTTTCGTCACCGACCCGCCCTGATCGATGCGGTGGTGTAGACGCCGGTCGCTGTCCGGCGCGAACGCCACGGTGGATACAAAAAACGAGCCGGCGATGCCGGCTCGTTTGTTTTCTGATTCGCCAAGCTGCCCGGGATCAGCTCAAGGTCTTGCTGAAATCACTGACCTCGCGATCGGCACGTTCACGATCCCAGCCGTACTTTTCCTGCAGCTTGCCGGCCAGGTACTTGCTGTCACCCTTGGCCTCGTCGAATACGTCGTCGGTCAGGTCGCCCCATTTGGATTGGGCCTTGCCCTTGAGCTGCATCCACTTGCCCGCGATGATATCTGTGTTCATTGAAAGCGACTCCTTTATGCACGGCGAATGATTGCCGCAGACCCAGCTTCGCAAGATCGACCTTCAGGCACCGTCAGCAATACGTTACGCGCCATTTCATCTTCTTGAATGCACGTCGCGCGATACACCACGACATCACCTTGCATGAACAATCACAAAAAAACAGGCCGGAAATCCGGCCTGTTTTTTGGACGCCATGCTCGCGCACTGCGTGCGCGCGAACTCCAAGGGCGATCAATACGGCTTGGTTGCGCCGCTTTCATCGGCTTTCTGCTCGACCTTCTCGCCGACCTTCTGCACATCCTTGCCCGCACCCTTCATGGTGTTGCAAGCCGTGATGAAGCTCATCGAGAATACCGCCAGCAATGCCAGTGCTACGAAACGCTTCATGAAAATCTCCTGGTTCAGTGGGAAAGTGCAGTTGGAAAGTTCAGTTGGAAAAATACCAGCGAAACCACAATAGTGGTGATCTGCGGGGCGAGTTTGCGACCCACACCATGAATGAAACCTCACATGCATGTGAACATCCCGTGCAGTCCGCAATGCAGGCGGGATCGACACTGAAAGCCCCGCCCCCGGCTTTCACCCTCCCGGCGTCGCCAATTCCGGCCCGGATGGCGGCGCGGCAAGCATGCCTAATCGCGCATCAACGTCGATTTTCCGAACAGGCTTTCCACCAGGTCAACCACCAGTTCGGCGGTCGCGTTGCGAATGTCCAGCACCGGGCTGACTTCGACGATATCCAGCGACCCCATGCGCCCGCTGTCGGCAATCATTTCCATCATCAATTGCGCTTCGCGATAATTGATGCCGCCGGGCACCCTGGTGCCGGTACCCGGTGCGATCGCCGGATCAAGCACGTCGACATCGAAGCTGACATGCAGGTGGGTATTGTCATCGAGTCCGCTCAGCGCCTCTTCCATCACCCGCTTCATGCCGACCTCGTCGATGTAGCGCATGTCGTAGATGTCGAGTGCGTGCTGTTTGACCAGGCGTTTTTCCTCCTGGTCGACCGAGCGGATGCCGATCTGGCGGATCTGCGCCGGCATGATTTACGGCACGTGCCCGCCGATCCCGGTCAGCGCATCCGGGCCGATGCCGCACAGGCACGCCACTGGCATGCCGTGGACGTTGCCCGACGGCGTGATGTCATGGGTGTTGAAATCGGTGTGGGCGTCCAGCCACAGCACGCGCAGCTGCTTGCCGGTGTCGCGGCAATGGCGCGCCACGGCTGCGATCGAACCAACCGCCAGGCAATGGTCACCGCCCAGCAGGATCGGCAATCGTCCGGCAGCGAGCTCCTCGCTGCTGCGCGCCATCACGGCACGATTCCACGCCACCACTTCATCGAGATGACGATAGCCCTCGACAGGCGGCATCCACGGGTTGCGCGGGCCTTCGACATTGCCGCGGTCCACCACGTCCACGCCACGCGCAGCGAGCGCCTCGACCAGCCCGGCCACGCGCAAGGCCTCCGGTCCCATCCGTGCACCAAGCGTGCCAGCGCCCACGTCGGTGGGCACTCCAAAAATAGAAATCGGGGGATAGTGGCGGCTCATCGTCGCAGAACTCCTTGAAGGGTGTACACCCGACCCGTCAGCAGGTGGGGATGTGGTTCGATGGATGCTGGCCAGGGGCAAACCGGGGATTGACGCGGTTTACGTCCACGAACCAGGGCGTCGTGCTGGAAGCCAGTCTAACGCGCCGGCCGCGCCGGCCTGGATGCAGGGCCACAGCAGAACCTCACAATCCCGGATCGGGATGCGGGCTTCGTGATCTTCAGCGGGCATCCTGGAACGGCCTGAAACCCATATGGTGCCGGCACCCGGATTCGAACTGGGGACCTACCGCTTACAAGGCGGTTGCTCTACCAACTGAGCTATGCCGGCATGGATCTCTGCAAACGCCCGGCGTGCCGATGCCGGGATGCGACGTGATGCGGTGCATCGTGGCCGGCGGCCGGTTGCATCACCGGAGCGGCAGGCATTCTAACGCGGGTGGCCGCGAATGGTCAGGCTGGTCGAACAGGCTGGTCGCACACGCTTGTTGAACAGGCAGTTGGAACACGATGCTCGGACCGGGTTGCCGCGCGACCCTCGCCACGCCGGAACCGCGGATCCCCGATTGCCGATCAGGGGACGGTCTTGCAATCCACGGGATCCGCGCGCGCGGCGCCCAGTGCACGGCGTTGGCCGGCAATATCGGACGCCGCAGGCACGGCGACATCAATCCAGGTCTGCTCGGCACCCGACACTCCCAACGGCTGCGCGCGCACGTCGGCAAACCCGGCAGCGTGCAAGGCGGCCTCGTGCTGGCGTGCCGAAGGTTCGCTGCCGTAGCGGCCCAGTGCGATGCTGTTGGCCTCATCGCCGTTGGAGACGATGAAATAGTCCTTGAAACCAGCCGCGACAATCCGCGCCGCCATGGCCTGTGCCGCCGCGCGATCAGCCAGCGGCGGCAGCCAGACACGCCAGCCCGATGCCGGCTTTGCGGCGACGCGGCGAACATGCAGGCGCGAGGCTTGCGGCAACAATTTTGACCGGGCAATGTCTGCCTTGGCTGCATCGGCAAACGGACCCAATGCATAACACCGTTGTGCAGCCACCGGGGTGGTTTCGAGGGGCGTGACGACGGCTGCCGCGCCGGTCGCCGGCGTCACAGCGGCGGCGTTGGCCAGCGGCGTTGCCGTCATGGCGACCGATGGCGACGCGACTGCATCCGGCGCCGGCTTGCGCGGCATTTCGCGCAGCAGCTGCAGGCGTGCGACACCCGCGCCGGTCGCGGTGGACGGCACCGGCGGTGGATCGTCGACGGTCATCCACCAAACGGCAACGCCGAGATTCAACACCACCAGCAGGACGATCAGGGCGCGTGCAAACATGCGTCGATTCTAGTGCCTGTGCATGCAATCCGGGCCAGCTGCGCGCCCGTCATGCCACGCGCGCCCATTGCGCCAATCCTTCCAGCACCAACGCCGGCGCATCGATGGCCGCGGGCAGCAGCGCCCGTAATTCGGCGCGGCCACCGCCATGCAGCAGCAGTGCCGGTGGTTCGCCAACGCTGGAAGCCGCTTGATCCAGGCTGCGTTGGATCAGGCCCAGCGCCGCACCAATGCAGCCCGAGGCCAGTGCATCGTCGGTGTCGTTGGCGAATTCGCCATAACGGCCGCCGTGTTCCGGCAACTGCGTCGCGCGCGCATGCAGCGCGGCGCGCATCAGCGAAGGCGATGGCGCGATGCGTCCACCGCGATGGCGGCCATCGGCATCCAGCCAATCAACCGTCAATGCGGTGCCGACACCCACTACCAGCGCGGCATCGGTGCTGCGCGCGCGCGCGGCCAGCAAGGTCAGGAAGCGGTCGACGCCCAATCGTTCCGGCCGTGGGTAGGCGATCCGGACCGCGCCGAAATGCCGCTGCGTACAGGCCAGCGAAATCCGCCGACAGCGCGCGGCCAGGGCATCGAGCAAGGCCACGCGCACGGCCATCGGAGCGACGCTGGCGACATGGGCCGTGGTGATGCGCGCGGGCAACCCATGCATCCAGCCGTCGGCAAAGCGCGCGCCGTCATGGGCAATGGCAATGACCTCGCCAAGACGACCCGCGTCATCGAGCGCCGCGCATTTCAGCCGCGAATTGCCCAGGTCGAACAGCCAGCGCGTCATCGCCGACGCACGCTGATTTCACCGGCATGCAGGTGTTGTATCGATCCATTGGCCAGGTGCACATGCAGTGCGCCGTCCGACGCCAGCCCCAGTGCGGTGGCCGGGAAATCGACATCGGTGCCATGCACGGTGATGTCGCGTCCGATCAGCGCGTCGAAGGCGGCGTAACGCGGCAGGAAGCCCGGTAAACCTTCGCGATCAAACAGTTCCAGCGCCGGCAGCAGCGTCGCCAGCAATGCCGACGCAATCCGGTTGCGCGATGGCAGCTGCGCGCCGGCCAACGTGGCGAGGTCGACCCAGGGTTGTTCAATGGATCGCGCCTGCACGGGCGACATGCGCACGTTCACCCCCAAGCCGATCACCGCACGCACCGGGCCGGCATTTTCGCCGCCGCCTTCGATCAGCAAACCACCCAGTTTGCGCAGGCCATCGTCATCGGCGATGACCAGATCGTTGGGCCATTTCAGGCCCAGGTGTTCGATGCCCAGCGATTGCAGGGCTTCCGCCGCGGCGATGCCGGCCACCAGGCTCAACCCCCCCAGTCGCGCCAGGCCCCCATCGAAATGGCGCGCCAGCGACACATACAGGTTGGCTGCCAGCGGCGATGACCAGGCGCGACCCCGGCGCCCGCGGCCACCGGTCTGGCGTTCGGCCAGCAGCACCGTGGTGCCGTGGCGCGAGGTGTCGCGACGCAGCAGTTCGGAATTGGTCGAGTCGACCGTCCAGGCGACCTCCAGCGATGCCAGCTGCGCCTGCGCGCTGCGCGGCAGCGCCTGGATGATCGCGTCGGCGTCGAGCAGGTCGAGCGGTTGTGCCAGCGCAGAGCCGCGACCGGCGCGCGCCTGGATGTCGACGCCAGCCTCGCGTAGCGTCTCGATGCGCTTCCACACGGCGGCGCGCGTCTGGCCGCTGTCGCGGGCGAGGACATCGCCCGTGGCTGGCCCGGCGATCAGGCGTTCAAGCAGGCGGCGTTCTGCGTTCATGCCGTCGCGTGGCCGATCCGCCGGCATGCGGTGAACAAGACAAAGGGGCGCTGCGCCGTGGTTCCAGACATCCGCCGATTATCAGCGACGCCGCGCGTCGCTGTCTTGTCCCCGCGTTCGGGCCGCGACACGGTTTTTGGGATTCATGCTGCGCTGCAGCACATCCTCTGCGGCCAGCAACGCCGCATCCGCATCCGCGTTATAGTCCGCGACTGATCACGGCCCTGGCCCAGCATCCACCATGTCCACCAGACTCCTGCTCTGCCTGTTGTTGACGTGCGCGAGTTTCCCGCTGATGGCGCACAACACCCACATGATGGGCGCCAATGGCGACAACGGCGCTGGCTGCCCGGATAACACTCCGCGCAGCGACGCATCCACGTCCCGCCAGGCCGGCACCAAACCTGCGGCGCACGCGGCCAAGCCGGCCAAGGCCAAGGCCAATGCATCCCAGGGCGGCGATAATCTCGGCGACGTCCGGCCGCCGCGCTGGCACAGTTTCCTGCCGGGCATGTTCCGCTAGACGCACATCTTGCGCGGCCTGATCCAACGCCTTTTCGCAGGCGCGCCACTCCCACCTCCCGACCCGGCCATCTGGCAGGCCGTGCGTGGGCGCGCGCGCTGGATCTCCGCGCTCGATACCGCACGCGACGCGCGATTGCAGGCACTCGTCGCGCGCTTCCTCCACGACAAGACCATCACCCCGATCGGCACGTTGTCGCTGGACGCCACGCAACGCAGCACGCTGGCGGCATTGTGTTGCCTGCCGCTGCTTGAGTTTGGCGAAGAAGGCCTGCACGGCTGGTCGGAGCTGATCGTCTATCCCGATGCTTTCCGGGTGAACCGCAGCCACGTCGACGCCGCCGGGGTATTGCATGAGTGGCAGGATGAACTGATCGGCGAATCCTGGGAAAGCGGCCCGCTGATCCTGTCGTGGGCCGACGTCCAGTCCGACCTGGACGAACCGGACGCGGGGTTTTGCGTGGCGGTGCACGAGATGGCCCACAAGCTCGATGCACTCGACGGCGTACTCGACGGCACCCCGCCATTGCCGCGCGAGTGGCAGCGTCGCTGGGCACAGGATTTCCAGGCCGCCTACGACGCCTTCGCCGCGCAGGTCGATGCCGGCCATGCCACCACGCTGGATGCCTATGCGGCCGAAGCGCCGGAAGAATTCTTCGCCGTGTGCAGCGAATACCATTTCAGTGCGCCGCACGTGCTGCGCGAGGCAATGCCGCAAGTGGCCGACCACCTTGCGCGGCTGTATGGGCCGCCGGTGTTGGGCTCGGCGTAGGAGCGCGCCAGAGGCGCGATGCCACTTCCCACAAAGACCGATCGCGCCCATGGGGCGCTCCTACAGTCGACTGGGGTGCGTCGGGGGCGTGGCCCCGACCTACAGGCCGGGGGGCAGTTTCACTTCAAAGCGGGCACCGCCGAGTTCCTGCGAGGCGCCGACGTTGAGTTCACCGCGATAGCTGCGCACGATGTCCTGCACGATCGCAAGGCCAATGCCATGGCCCTGCACGCGCTCGTCGCCGCGCACGCCGCGCTGCAGGACATGGGCGATGCGATCTTCGGGAATGCCCGAGCCGTCGTCGTCCACCACCAACGTCAGGCCCGGGCGACGGTTGGCTTGCGTTTCGCCCGCCTTGGCCGTCAGCAGCACGCGCGACTTGGCCCACTTGAAGGCGTTTTCAAGCAAGTTGCCCAGCAGTTCCTGCAAATCGCCGGGTTCGCCGTGGAAATAGGCCGCGGGATCGATCTCGAACTCGCAGATCACTCCCTTTGCCGCATAGATCTTCTCCAGGCCGCGCACGATCTGTTCGGCATGCGGCTCGATCGCCACCGGTGCCGCAAACAGCGTGTGGCCGGCTGAAGCACCGCGACCGAGCTGGTAGCCGACCATGTCGTTCATGCGCCGGACCTGGGTGGCGACTTCCTCGCGCAATTCGGCTTCGGTGGTTTCGCTGTCCAGGCGCGTGCGCAGCACCGCAAGCGGGGTTTTCAGGCTGTGCGCCAGGTCGGCCATGGTGTTGCGCTGGTGCTCGAGGTTCTCGCGCTCGCTTTCGACCAGGGCGTTGATGCTGTCGGTGAGCGGGGCGAGTTCGCGTGGATGCAATTCACTCATGCGATGGGCCTGGCCGCGCTGCACGCGCTTGAGTTCGCTGACCACGTTGCGCAGCGGCCACAGGCTCCAACGCAGGATGAAGGCCTGCAGCAGCCACAGCACCACGCCGGCAATCCCCAAATAACCCCACAACGCCGCGCGGAATACGCGCACCTGGCGCGCCAGCGTGCTTTCGTCCTCCATCACGTAAACGGTGTAGGGAAATTCGGTTTCGACGCCGGTGTTGCTTTCCTGCACCGCCGCCGCGCCGATGCCGTAGCGGAACACTTCGCCCGCCACGCCATTGGTCTTGACGATCGGCAGCGGCCCGCGGAATTCCTCCTGCCTTGGCGTGAGCATCTCGGCATCGGGCAGCTGCGGCCCGCGCGTGGACATCGACTGCCAACGCGTGCCGGGCAGGACGATGATCGCGTACAGGCCGCTGCCTGGCTGATCGAAACGCGGATCAGGCGGCACTTCCGGGACGTAGATGTCACCGTTGCGGAAGAAGTCGATATTGCCGACGTAGGTGTAGGCGTAGGCCTTGAGACGGTCACGCTGCACCTGTCCTGCGACATCGACAAACGCGCGATCGAGCGCGTAGCCGGTCAACGCGAGGAAGGCCACCAGGCCGAAGCTTGCTGCCAGCAGCTGCCGCGCCTGCAGTGAGCGCGGGCGCCAGGGCAGCAAGCGATTGCGTCCGGTCATGGGGTGATTATCGACCGGTCAATGACGCGACCGCCAGCCGGCGCTCAAGGACGACGGCGACGGATGCGGGCACGACGACGGCAGCGGAATGCGGTTTCGCATCGCCGCTGCCTGGATCACTTCAGCCTGGATCACTTCAGCCTGGATCACTTCAGCCCGGACCACGTCAGCAATGCTGCCGTCCACCGATGATCGTCGCGACGATGCGTCCAACATCCGCATCGCGCAGGCCACGTCAGGCTTCCCCGCTCCTGGGAATGGCAAAGCGGTAACCCCGGCCGCGCACGGTTTCGATCGGCTTGAGCGCACCGTCCGGATCGAGCTTCTTGCGCAACCGTCCGATGAACACCTCCAGCACGTTGGAGTCGCGATCGAAATCCTGCTGGTAGATATGCTCGGTAAGGTCGGCCTTGGACACCAGTTCGCCGGCATGCATCATCAGGTATTCGAGCACCTTGTATTCGTAGCTGGTGAGGTCGACGTTGGCGCCGTGGACGGCAACCGTCTGCGCAGCCAGGTCCAGCATCACGTCGCCGCACTCCAGCGTCGGCTTGCTCCAGCCAGCCGCACGCCGGACCAGCGCGTTGATCCGCGCCAGCAATTCCTCGACATGGAATGGCTTGACCAGGTAATCGTCGGCGCCCTGCTTGAGGCCGTCCACCTTGTCCTGCCAGCTCGAACGCGCGGTGAGGATCAGTACCGGGAAATGCTTGCCTTCTTCGCGCAGCTGCTTGACCAGCTCCATGCCGGACATCTTGGGCAGACCGAGGTCGATGATGCCCACGTCAAACGGCACCTCACGGCCCATGTACAAGCCTTCCTCGCCGTCCTGCGCGGCATCCACGGCAAAGCCTTCTCGCTTGAGGCGGGCGGCGAGGGTTTCACGCAACGGGGCTTCGTCTTCGACGAGCAGAATTCGCATCAGCTACTCCATAAGTTGGCGGTTGCAGGGCAACCGTGTCCGGTCGATGGACGTGGTGACTTTACCCGGAAGCTTGTTGGTTCAGCTGTCGTCGTCGCGTGTAGGTGGCGGGCTGCGCTGCTGCGGATCGTCCATGTAAGTGCGAACCCGGCCGCGATCATCCATTACCTTGATGCGATTGATGTCACGACCATCGGACTGCATGCGCTCGGCGCGGATCACCCGGCCACGCGTCGAACGTTCGATCCGGCGCACCGATTCCGCCATGGCATCGTCGCGCTGCGGGCGTCGCTGCTGTTGCGCAATCGCCGGCGGCTCGATCAAGCCCGCGTCCCGATTGCCCTGCTGGCCCTCATCGCCATGTCCCTGGCGGCGGCCGTCCTGCGCCCACGCGGACGTCGTCGCCAACAGCGCGGCAAGGGTGGTCAACAGCAGCAGGTGCACACGAATTTTCATGGGGGTGGCGACCGCGACGGGGTTCCTGGCAAGCGTGGAAGATGATTCTCGAAACCTGGCGGTGAACAGGCGTTAACTTTTTGTTTCCCGGGCAGGCGGCATTCACCCGCAGAGGCTGTTTGCCCGGGATATGTTCTCAAAATATCTCAGCGACGCAGCAACGCAGCGATCCCCCGGCCGCCTCGATCGCGTCCAGCGGCACCGCGCGGACGTCGAACCCGGCCTGCTGCAGTTGCTGGTGATGCCCCGCCGACAGGCCATCGGCCGCGCCGCTGCTCATCCAGACCGTCGCGGGGGACACGGCGATGGCATTGCCCGCAAACGAGGTCTGTTCGCCCGATGACAAATGGACCGTGTTGGAGGTGTACAGGGCCGCAACGGCATCCACGGCGGCGGCATCGGCAAAGCCGTCGGGACAGATGATTGCGGCGCGCCCGGCGAGTACCGCCAGCACGACGTTGGTGTGGTATTCGCCCGGCGCCAGGTCGAACATCAAGGTGGCGCGCAGCCCAAAGGCCTCATGCATCAGGCGTGCGCCGGCTTCGTCGCAGCGCTCGGACAGACCACAAAACCCAAGGCCGCGCGCACGATCAATCACCAGGGCGCCGGTCAACTCGCAGGGATGGGCCTGCGTGGACAGGTCGATCTGCGCGTAGCCCAGCGTGTCGCGGAAGAAACCACGGATGTCACCGCGCAATGCTTCTTGCTGGCGCACCGGATGGCGCATCCGCCCGACGATGAGCCGACCGGGCGCGGTGGCGAAGACATTGTTGGGAAACAACCCATCGGGTGCGCACGGATCGCCGGCAAAACACACCGTCGGCACGACCGACGACAGCGCCCGCTGCAACTCGCGATGCTGGCTGGACGCGCGCGCCGCATCGAAACCTTCGACATCGGCCATGTATCGGTTGTCACTGGCCGACTGCTCGGCACGCGTGAATCCATCGGGCGCGACCAAAAACGTGGACTTTGCCGTGGCCGGTCCAAAATCCGTCGCATGACGCTGCGCGGTCGCAAGGAATGAGGGAATGTCGCGCGTGATCATGCAGCCGCCTGTGTGGAGTGTTGGGTGACGGCGAGCGCGGCCTCGACCAGCGCCCAGCCCGCGCCGGGACGATGTGCGCCTTCGCTGAGGACCTGGCGGAACGCACGCCCACCGCGCTCGCCATGGAACAGGCCCAGCAGGTGCCGGGTGATGTGTTTGAGCAGGACGCCGCGCGCCAGCTGCGTTTCGATATACGGTCGCAATGCGCGCAGCAACTCTCCGCGCGTGCGCTGCACGCCGTTGAACGGCGCCCCGCCAAACCATGCCACGTCGAGGCGATGCAACAGGTAGGGATCGTGGTATGCGGCGCGGCCGAGCATCGCGCCATCGATGTGGCCCAGATGCGCGGTGGCGTCTTGCTGCGTCGCGATCCCGCCATTGACGATCACCGCAAGCTGCGGGCGTTCGCGCTTGAGCGCGTATGCCCAGTCGTAGCGCAGCGGCGGCACCTCGCGGTTTTCCTTCGGCGACAGCCCCTTCAACCACGCGTTGCGCGCATGCACGACAAACATGCGGCAGCCGGCCTGCGCGACCGTGTCGATGAAGTCGCGGAACACCTCGTAATGCTCGTCATCGTCGACGCCAAGCCGACACTTCACCGTGATCGGCACCGGTCGCGGCAATGTCGCCACTGCATCGATCATCGCCGCGACACTGTCGGCGACGATGTTGGGTTCACGCATCAGGCAAGCCCCAAAACGTCCGGCCTGGACCCGGTCCGATGGGCAGCCGCAATTGAGGTTGATCTCGTCGAACCCGTGCTCCGCCCCGATCCGCGCCGCCTGCGCCAGCAGGGCCGGCTCGCTGCCACCGAGCTGCAGAGCCACCGGATGCTCGACCGGATCGAGTGCCAGCAACCGCGACCGGTCGCCATGGATCACCGCGTTGGCATGCACCATCTCGGTATACAAGCGCGCATGCGGCGCCAGCAGTCGATGGAAGACCCGGCAGTGGGTGTCGGTCCAATCCATCATCGGGGCGACTGAAAGACGCAGGGATGCCTCATAGCGCGTTTTTTCGCGCAAATCCAATGACTTACTTGGGTTTTTGTATCCCTCAGTTGCGCTCATGATCGGCTAATTTCGCATGTTTTCGGACACTGATTGCTACGCTGGATGCTACGAAAAATGCCATGTAGCATCGATTACATGGGAACTATCGTCAGTCGTCGCCGCAAAGACGGATCACTAGGTTACACGGCCCAGATCCGTGTCCATCGACAGGGCAAGTGCATC
>JBBSST010000038.1:0-28978 GCA_038241735.1 Lysobacterales bacterium | reverse complement strand
GTCTCGGCGCATGCGGTACGCACGATGCCTGCCGATGCTTTCGGCAAAATAAAACCGGGCTGGCCGTGCGGTCTGGGTTCAATGCTCACGGCGCACCACTCAACTGTCCTGCAGAGATGCCAGCAGGAACAGCTTGGCCTTCTGCCAGTCGCGGCGGATGCTGCGCTCGGAGCGTTTGAGCAGGGTGGCGATTTCAAGTTCCGACAGTCCGGCGAAATAGCGCAGTTCGACCACGCGCGCCAGGCGCTCGTCGACGCCGGCCAGCCGGGTCAACGCGGTGTCGAGCCCCAGCATGTCCTCGTCCAGGCGCAAGCCGCCCTCGATATCCTCGGGCAAATCAGTGACGCGATGCAGGTCGCCGCCGCGTTTTTGCGCCAGCCGCTGGCGGGCGTAATCGACCACCACGCTGCGCATCGCCGAGGCGGCATAGGCGAAGAAGTGCGCGCGATCCTCGAACTGCGCCTCGCGCCGCCCAATCAGCTTGAGGTAGGCCTCGTGCACCAGCGCCGTGGCGTCGAGCGTCTGGCCATGCTGGCCGGCCAGTTGCCGGCGGGCCATGGTGTGCAATTCCTGGTACAGCGTGGACAGCACGCGATCGAGCGCCTCACGGTCGCCTCCGCGTGCGGCATCCAGCCATCCGGTGATGTCGGCATTTTGGGTCATACAGGCGTGCTCCCCGATCGCCGGCGACTATAGCGCGGACCTGCTGCAACCGCTCGCGTGCGGCCTGTCGGCGACGTCTGGATTGGACGGCATGACGAGCCATGCCGGTGATAAATACGCCCCGCCATAAGCGCGCCCGGCCGTGGCCACGAGCGCCCAGAACAGGAAAACGTGTCATTGCCCCGCGCTGCTAGCGCTGGCAGTAGCCGCACCAGACCGAGGCACGCTGGCCGATCAAGGCGTGCCTCAAGGCGCGGCCGCAATTCGGGCAGGGTGCGCCGCCGCGACCATAGACCGACAGCTCCTGTTCGAAATAGCCGGGCATGCCGTCGGGACTGATGAAGTCGCGCAGGGTGGTGCCGCCGCGCAGGATGGCGTGACGCAGGATCCGCTGCACGGCGTCGGAAAGCAGGCCATAGCGTTCGCGCGACACCCGGCCGGCGGCGCGCAGGGGCGAAATCCCGGCCGCGAACAAGGCTTCGGCGACATAGATATTGCCCACCCCGACCACCACGCGCTGGTCCATCAGGAAGGTCTTCACCGGCGCCTTGCGGCCGCGGCTCAGGGCGAACAGGTAATCGCCGCTGAATACGGGCCTGTTGGACGCCGTGCCGTGGAGGGCGGGGTCATCGGCGCCGGCCGCCGCGTCGCCTGCGTCGTCACCCGCCTCGTCACCCAGCGGCTCCGGGCCCAAGGCGCGCAGCAGCGGATGGCACTCATCAGGCGGCTGCCAGAGCAGGCAACCAAACCGGCGCGGATCATTGAAGCGCAGCACGCGGCCCACGGCGCCATCGTCTCCGGCCAGCGCGAGATCGACGTGATCGTGCGCGGTCACCGGTGTGTCGGCCGGCAACACCCGCAGGCTGCCGGACATGCCCAGGTGCAGCAATGCACTTCCCACGGCGGTATCGAGCAACAAATACTTGGCCCGGCGACGCACGGCGAGGATGCGTTGTCCGGGCAGGCGTTCAGGCACCTCGGCGGGAATCGGCCAGCGCAGGTCGGGCCGGCGCAGGATCACGGCTTTCACGCAGCGCCCAACCAGATGCGGCGCCAGTCCGCGACGGGTGGTTTCGACCTCCGGCAATTCAGGCATCAATACAGGGTGCGGCCGCGTGTGTGGCGGCGCAAGGCGGTCGAGCATGAACACCCGCCGCGATCGCCTGGCCGGGGATGGCATTCGATTCGACCAGCCCCCATCATGCCGGAGTACCTCACAACTCCTTGACGCGACCATGCCTGCTTCGATCCTCGATTTCCTCGCCGGTGGCCTGCTCCAGTTCAGCTGGGGCGCGCTGCTGCTGTACCTGCTGGTGGCCACGCAGCTGACCATCTTTGCGGTCACCCTGTACCTGCATCGCAGCCAGGCGCATCGGGGTGTCGACTTCCATCCCGTCATCGCCCACTTCTTCCGCTTCTGGACGTGGTTGACCACCTCGATGATCACCCGCGAATGGGTCGCGATCCATCGCAAGCACCACGCCAAGTGCGAGACCAAGGACGATCCGCACAGCCCGATGCACAAGGGCATCAAGACGGTGTTCTGGCGCGGCGTCGAGCTGTATCGCGAAGCGCGCGGCATGCGCGAGGACATCGAGCAATACGGCAAGGGTGCGCCCAACGACTGGATCGAGCGCCATCTGTACACGCCGCACGCCACCATGGGCCCGACCATCCTGCTGTTCGTCAGCTTCGCGCTGTTCGGCTTCGCGGGCATCGCAGTGTGGGCGATCCAGATGGCGTGGATCCCGTTCTGGGCCGCCGGCGTGGTCAATGGCCTGGGCCACTGGTGGGGCTATCGCAACTTCGAAACCAGCGACACCGCGACCAACCTCACGCCATGGGCGGTATGGATCGGCGGCGAAGAGCTGCACAACAATCATCACGCGTTCCCCAGCTCGGCGAAATTCGCGTTGCGCAAATGGGAGCTGGACATCGGTTGGGTCACGATCAAGCTGCTTGAGAAACTGCATTTGGCCAAGGTCCTGCGGGTCGCCCCGTCGCTGGACGTGCGCCCGAACATCCACGTGCCCGATTCGGACACGATGAAAGCGCTGCTGGCGCATCGCTTCCAGGCGATGACCGATTACCAGCGCAACGTGCTGACCCCGGCGCTGCGCGAGGAAGCCCGCGCCGCCGGCGCCAAGCTGCGCGCGCTGCTTCCGCGCCAGCTGCGCAAGGGCATCGTTGACGATGGCCGCTGGCTCAAGCCCGATGCCCGCCAGCAATTGCAGCAATGGGTCGCGCAGCGCCCGCGCATCCGCACCTTGGTCGAACATCGCGCCCGGCTGTCCGCCCTGCTGGAGGCACGCACGCACAACGCCGCCGAATCGCTGCACAACCTGCAGGCCTGGTGCCATGAAGCCGAAGCCAGCGGCATCCGTGCGCTGCAGGAGTATTCGGCGCGATTGAAGGGCTATTCGCTGCAGCCTGCGCGGGCGTAAAGTCCGCGCGCGGCGCGTTGGGTGATCCTCGATGGCGGGCCGGTGGCCCGCCATTTTCGTGTGACTTCGGGAGCACCTTGTAGGAGCGGCTTCAGCCGCGAGCTTTTCCTGCACCCAGGAGGCAGAAGCCTGCTCAAGCTTCGCGGCTGAAGCCGCTCCTGCAACGGCAGCCGCGTCCTACAATGCCCTGATGAAATTCCTGGCGCTCCTCGTCCTGTCCTTGCTCCTGCCGCTCGCCGCGCGCGGTCAGGTCACCGCCACCGGCGACTATCTTTCGCGCATGGACAGCGACGGCGACGGCCGCATCTCCTTGCTCGAATACCAGGACTGGATGAGTTATGCCTTCGATGCAATGGATCGCAATCGTGACGGCCGGCTGGCCCTCGACGAGCTCCCCGGCGGCAAGGGCAAACCGGTGACCCGCGACGACTACCGCGCGCGCATCGCCGCCACCTTCCAGCGCCAGGACCGCAACGGTGATGGCTATTTGAATGCGAAGGAATTAGCCGCGCCACCCCAGTAGGTCGGGGCGACATCCCGACGCCCGCAATTGTCCGCAGCCCGAACGTCGGGGGCGTCGCCCGGACCGACAACTGCGCGCGGCATTGGCTTAAAATCCGTGGCGTGAATCGTTCCAACTCCCTGCATGCCATCATGCTTCGCCTGGCCCTGCTTGCCATGTTGCTGCTGGCGCTGTTGCCGACGCTGGGCCGACTTGTACCCCACGGCGTCCAGGCCGCACAGACCGGTTGGGCCGCGATCTGCACCGCGACCGGGTTGAAATATGTCGACCTGTCGCTGCACGACGCCACGCGCGGCCATGATCTCGCCGCACCGGAACACCCGGGCGGACATGGCGGCCCGGATTGCGCTTATTGCCCGCTGTTGCTGTCGTTGCTGGCGGCGTCGTTCTGGCTGGCGCTGCTGCGCGCGGCCCAGATTGTCCAGCCCGCTTTCAATCCGCACTTGCCGCCACGCCGCCGCGTGTTGCATCCCTGCGGATTGGGCTCACGCGGGCCGCCATCGCCGGTCCACGGCCTGTGCGCATGACGCGACCGACATGAGTGATCGATTGATCGATTGATCGACGCCCGGCTTCCTGCCGGCGCTGGATGTCCGGCTACGCGCCGGCCACCCGGCAAGCGATGCGTGATCCGCGACAGGCCCCGCACACACCAATCTCCTTCCAGCGCGGCGATGTCGCGCGTCCTGTGCACTCCTGGAGTTTCCATGTCGATTTCATCGTGCGCGACGGTTCATCCGTGGCGCCTTGCCGTGGCCGTTGCCGTGGCCCTTGCTTTCCCCTGTCTCGCCAATGCGGTTGAGCCTGATCCATCGGCGGCCGATTCACCCGCGACCCTGGACACTGTGGTTGTCACCACGATCCGTCCACTGTCCGCGCTGACCTTCGAGACCGACCCGAAATTGCCGCGACAACCGGTGCCGGCCAGTGACGGCGCCGACTACCTGAAAACCATCCCCGGCTTCAACGCCATCCGCAACGGCGGCAGCAACGGTGATCCGGTGCTGCGCGGGATGTTCGGTTCACGCCTGAACATCCTGAGCAACGGCGGCGGCATGCCCGGCGCGTGTCCCGTGCGCATGGACAATCCGCTGTCCTACGTATCGCCGGAAACCTATGATCGGCTGGTGGTCATCAAGGGCCCGCAAACCGTGCTGTGGGGGCCGGGCGCATCCGCCGGTACGGTGCGTTTCGAGCGTGACCACGAGCGGTTCGTACAGCCCGGCGTGCGCCTGCGTGGCAGCCTGTTGGGTGGATCATCGGGCCGCAACGACCAGGTCATCGACGTGGCGGCGGGCGCGCCATTGGGCTACGCGCGCGTGTCCGGCAACCGCTCGGATGCCGATGATTACGACGATGGCGACGGCCAGCGCGTGCCGTCATCGTGGCGCAAGTGGAATGCCGATGCGGCCTTCGGCTGGACACCCGATGACGACACCACGGTTGAAGTCAACGCTGGCAGCGGTGATGGCCAGGCGCGTTATGCCGGGCGCGGCATGGATGGCGCGCAATTCAAGCGGCAGAGCAGCGGTGTGCGTGTGATCCGGACCAACCTTGCCCGGGAGGGCGGCACGCTCGATGAAATCCAGGCCAACGTGTATCGCAATCGCGCCAACCATGTGATGGACAACTACACGTTGCGTCATCCCAACCCGATGGGCGCGATGCCGATGCCGACGGCATCCAATGTCGATCGCATCACCACCGGCGGGCGCATCGCGGCCACCTGGCGCAGCGCGGCCATCGAGGTGAGCGCAGGGCTTGATGCCCAGGACAGCCGCCATCGCGGCCGCAACGCAATGGGTCGCGGCGCGTATCGCGCAGTGCCCTGGTCGCGTGATGCCCACATGGGCAACGTGGGCATGTTTGCCGAGCTGGGCTGGAGACTGGATGAAGGTGACCGCATCGTCGCCGGCGTGCGTGTCGATCGGGCCAGGGTGCAGGACCAGCGCGCCGCTGTCGGTCGGATGATGCCGATGCCCAACCCGACGGCCGGTGCCACCCGCCACGAAACCTTGCCCGGAGGCTTCGTGCGAGTCGAGCAGACCATCGCCGGCACCTCGCTGGGTTGGTATGCGGGTATCGGCCACGTCGCGCGCATGCCCGATTATTGGGAACTGTTTTCGCCCAACATGGGGCCGATGGCATCGGTCGATCCGTTTTCAGCAGTCAAGCCGGAAAAAACTACGCAACTCGACCTGGGCCTGCAATACCGCACGCACGACGTGGATGCGTGGGTGTCGGCGTATGCCGGGCGAATCGATGATTACATCGGGTTTCGGTATCGCGCCGGCGGGATTATGGGGATGGTGTCCAGCGTTGCCAATATCGATGCGCAGATTTGCGGCGCCGAAGCCGGCGTGGCCTGGCGTCCGGCGCAACACTGGACCGTGGGCGGCACTCTTGCCTACGCCTGGGGCCAGCATCGCGATGACGGGCGCGCGTTGGCACAGATGCCGCCGTTGGAGACGCGTCTGTCGTTGGGCTACGACGACACGCGCTGGTCGATGGGGGCGTTGCTGCGCGGGGTGGCCAGGCAGGATCGCGTGGCGCCGGGGGAGGGCAATGTCACCGGCCGCGACCTCGGCCCGTCGGCTGGGTTTGCGGTGTTCTCGCTCAACGGCGGGTATCGGTATGACGCGCGCATGCAGCTGACCGCCGGCATCGACAACCTGCTCAACCGCACTTACAGCGAGCACCTCAATTTGTCGGGCAGTGCCGATTTTGGCTACCCGGCCGAGCCCGTGCGCATCCATGAACCCGGACGCACGGCGTGGGTGAAACTGGACATCGCCTATTGAGCCTTCCAATGCAGTGACACACGACAACGCCGGCCTGATGGTCGGCGTTGTTGCTTGATTAGAAGCGTTTGATCCCGTCATCCGGGTGCGTGCGCATTGCCGGCACGTCGATTCGTCATTGGTCGTACGCGTTGCACGGGCGCACACGCCCTACACCAGGGTCTAACGCGGGCGGCGCGACGATGCGGCACACTGACCCTGACCACTGCTACCCCGAGCCAACGTCATGTCCGATATCCCTGCGCTGTATCCCGTCCCCGATGCGTTCGCGGCCAGCGCCGCAATCAAGCGCGCCGACTACGAGCGCCTGTACGCCGAATCGGTGCGCGATCCCGACGCGTTCTGGGCCAAGGTCGGCGAGCGCCTCCACTGGGAGCGCAAGCCCACGCAGATCCGTGATGTCAGTTTCGACCTCAAGGACTTCCGCATCCGCTGGTACGCCGACGGCGAACTCAACGCCAGCGTCAATTGCCTCGACCGCCATCTCGAAGCGCGCGGCGACAAGACCGCGCTGATCTGGGAATCCGATGATCCCGCCGCTCCGGCGCAACACGTCACCTATCGGCAACTGCATCAGCGCGTGTGCAAGCTTGGCAACGCGCTGCGCAACCTCGGCGTCAAGAAGGGCGACATCGTCACCATCTATTTGCCGATGATTGTTAACGCTGCCGTGGCGATGCTGGCCTGCGCGCGGATCGGTGCGATCCATTCGGTGGTGTTCGGCGGATTTTCGCCCCACTCGATTGCCGACCGCGTCGTTGACTGCAAATCCACGCTGATCATCACTGCCGACGAAGGCGTGCGTGGCGGCAAGAAAATCCCGCTCAAGGCCAACGTCGACGCGGCCTTGAAGATGCCCGGCACCACCACCGTTGCCACGGTGCTGGTGGTGCGCCACACCGGCGGCGCCATCGACATGCAGATGCCGCGCGACCGCTGGTTTGACGCGGTGGTGGACAGCCAGCCCGACACCTGCGCACCCGAGCGCATGAATGCGGAAGACCCGCTGTTCATCCTTTACACCTCGGGTTCCACCGGCAAGCCCAAGGGCGTCCTGCACACCACCGGCGGCTATCTGGTGTTCGTGAGCTACACGCACGAGTGCGTGTTCGACCTGAAAGAAAACGACATCTACTGGTGCACCGCCGATGTCGGCTGGGTCACCGGCCACAGCTACATCGTCTACGGTCCGCTTGCCAATGGCGCTACCGCACTGATGTTCGAAGGCGTGCCGAATTATCCGGACTACTCACGCTTCTGGCAGATCATCGACAAGCACCAGGTGACCATCTTCTACACCGCGCCGACCGCGATCCGCGCGCTGATGCGCGAAGGCGATGCACCGGTGAAAAAAACCTCGCGCAAGTCGCTGCGATTGTTGGGCAGCGTCGGCGAACCGATCAATCCGGAAGCCTGGCGCTGGTACTTTGATGTCGTCGGGGAAAACAGGCTTCCGATCGTCGACACGTGGTGGCAAACCGAAACCGGCGGCATCATGATCTCGCCGTTGCCCGGAGCGATCGACGCCAAGCCCGGTTCGGCCACCAAACCGTTCTTCGGCGTGCAGCCGGCCATCGTCGACCCCAACGGCAACGTGCTCGAAGGCCCGGTCGAAGGCAACCTGGTGCTGCTCGATTCATGGCCCGGCCAGATGCGCAGCGTTTACGGCGACCAGCAGCGTTTCATCGACACCTATTTCAAGACCTATCCCGGGATGTATTTCAGCGGCGACGGTTGCCGCCGCGATGCCGACGGCGACTACTGGATCACTGGCCGCGTCGACGACGTGATCAACGTCAGCGGCCATCGCCTTGGCACCGCTGAAGTGGAAAGCGCACTGGTGCTGCACCCCAAGGTGGCCGAGGCCGCCGTGGTCGGCTTTCCGCACGACATCAAGGGCCAGGGCATCTACGCCTACGTCACCCTGGTGGCAGGCGAAGAAGAAAGCGAAGACCTGCGCAAGGAGCTCATCATCTGGGTACGCAAGGAGATCGGCCCGATCGCCGCACCCGACCACCTGCAGTGGGCGCCGGGCCTGCCCAAGACGCGTTCGGGGAAGATCATGCGACGGATCCTGCGAAAGATCGCCGAGAACGCCCCGGACCAGCTCGGCGACACCAGCACCCTGGCCGACCCGGGCGTGGTCGATTCGCTGGTGAAACAGCGACGCGTGCAGTGATCGCGCGGCAGGGGTTTGTCCCTGCCCGTGTCATTGCACCCGAGCATCCTTGATGCGCACAAGGCTGATGGCGGACGACTGCCCGCAGTTCTGCGAGGCCCTGAGCGGCGCCGGTGCAGCGCGCATTGTGGGCGGAAAACATCAGAGATGACCTACGCGCACTGTCAGATGAGGCTTATCAGATTGAGAGCTTCTCCGGGCGAATGCGGGACGTCGACAGCCATCCCGGCGAAATGATTGCAACAATCTGGAATGACGATCGACTTGAAAGCGTCGTAAGAGAAGTGCCAAAAGGTGATCTTCATGAGGCTGGCTTAATGTTGATCGATGCTATCAATCGACTTAGAGAAAAGATGAATTTTGATTGGTAATGGGAGCTAATCGTTTCATGCGATTAGTGGCGGAAAGTCGGCCAAGCTGCGGCGACGATGCTTAAAAGCTGGAACGGTTTCAGGTTCACTTCCTGATCGGGCACAAACAACAAGGCCCGCCTTGCGGTCCTTGTTGTTTTTAGCTGTAACGGCTGTCCCGCACCGATGACCGGATTGACAAAAAATCCGCCCTAGCGTTCCAGGTCAGCCCGTGCGATGCCCGTGCGCAGGATGCCGATGATCGTCAACCAAAACAGGGGTCGGAGTGGAGCGCCCTGGCTGTTCCGGACACGTTAATTAAGCTCTCATCGCTTCGTCATCCACAACAGCGGGTGTGCGATCGCCGAGTGTCTGATGCAGCCGATTGCGGATGTAGAAGCACTCGATGTAGCTGACGATCGCCATCTTCGCGGCATAGTGCGTCGCGAAGGCTCCTCCATGGACCAGCTCGTTTTCAGCGCTGAGAAGACGCTTTCGGCGCACGAATTTGTCGTAGCAATCGTCATGGCGAGTCATGTTGCGAAAAACGCCGTGCCGACCATCAATTCAACGCTGACGCGGTGTGCGCATGGGATCGTGCTTGAACCCGAGATGGGTATGGATGTCTGGCCATCGATGTTATTCGTGCAGTCGTGCCAGGCTGACTTGGATCAACGACACCCACGGGCCGAGTTGCTAATGTCATCGTCATCACCCGCAAGGTATTTGACATGAAACTCCGCATCGTTCCCGCCACGATTGCCGCGCTTGCGCTGGGGTTCGCCTCGATGGCGTGTGCTGCCGCGCCTCCCTCCGATCAGTCGCTGACGCCGACTCCTCCCGCAGCGACGACGCAGGCATCGCAGGATCACGGCGATGCGCATGCACACGCCGATGGCCATGAGCAGCCTGCACCGGTGCTGGCTGCTGGCCAGCGATGGGCCACCGACGCACACTTGCGTGCGGCGATGAGCCGGATACGTGAAGCGGTGGCGCTGCGCCTGCCTGCATATCATCAGGATGCTTTGCAGTCCGCCGATGCCGATGCGTTGGCGGTCACGGTCAAGCGTGACATCGACGACATGATCGCCAATTGCAAGCTCGCCCCGGAACCGGATGCAGCGTTGCATGTATTGATCGGGCGGATGATGGGCGCCATGGAGGCCCTGCACGCCGATCCGGCATCGACCGATGGCATGCCGCAGCTGGTGTCGGTGGTGAACGACTATCAAGCGACGTTCGACGGCGCGGGATTCCTGCCGCTGACGCACGACTGAGCCGGCGAACGCGCGGTTGCCTGACGGCTTTGACCTCGACGCGTCGATGCCTCGGATCGATTTACATCGGGTTGCAAGCCGCGCAATGGGCACTGGAAACGGTGGTGAAGGGCGGCTTCGGATCAATCGGTCGGTGCGACCGTCGCAGGCGGCCTTGCGCAGCCAGGCATCCTCGCAGTGACGCCAGCTTGATCGGCTTGTTCGGCGCGAGTGCTTTGTCGACGGTCGCGGCGCGCGAGACGGCGGCGCCCAAGCGGCCTGGCTGCGCGCAAGCAATAATCACGTTGCGCATATAGAAAAACCCGCCGGGCGGCGGGTTTTTCTGACCCCCACCTTCGCGGGGATGACGTTCCAGAAAAGCCGCGCCGGAGCGCGGCCAGAATGTCACTTGATCTTGCCTTCCTTGTAGATCACATGCTTGCGCACGACGGGGTCGTATTTCTTGACCTCCATCTTGGCCGGCGTGTTTTTCTTGTTTTTGTCGGTGGTGTAGAAGTGGCCGGTGTTGGCCGAGGAGATCAGACGGATCTTGTCGCGTTTGCTTGCCATGATGTGCTCCTCAGACCTTTTCGCCGCGTGCGCGGAGGTCGGCCAGAATGGAATCGATACCATTCTTGTCGATGGTGCGCATGGCGTTTGCGGAAACGCGCAGCTTCACCCAACGGTTCTCACTGGCGACCCAGAAACGGCGCTCGTGCAGGTTGGGAAGGAAACGGCGGCGGGTTTTGTTGTTGGCGTGTGAGACGTTGTTGCCAGTCATCACGCGCTTGCCGGTTACTTGGCATGTACGGGACATACGCACCTCGATATCGAATGATTGCCACCCTTGGCCAGGGAGGCGGCGGCCCCGACGCATCCCGGAGGGCACGCCACGCAATGCGGGAACACGGATCGCCGTGTGGACAGGGAGGAATCGCGTTTCCGTCCCGGCCACGGCCCGGGACACGGGCCAGACACAGCGAGCCGCGCATTATGCCGTGCCGCGCCCGCGTGCGCCAGCCCCGGTGTCGAACGCGTCGCCGCGCGCAGGAAGCTGAACGCGCCCGCTTCCAGCGCGCCCGTGCCCAAAGCAGGTGCAGGCAGACCCGATCCGCCGTCCGCCCCATTGCCGGTATCGCCCATCGGCAGCCACACATCCGCGAGCCGCAGCTCGCCCAGGCCTCAATGACTGGCGCGATCCCGATGCCAGCCGCGATGGCGGATGTCCAGGTACAGGCTGTAGGCGGCGGTGAAGGCCGGGACCAGGTTCTGCACCACGCCCACCGAATCCTGCTTCTGCGAGAACACGAAATAACTCAGGGTCATCGCGCTGCCGACCAGGCTCATGTACCAGAACAGGCGCGGGATCACCGGCTTGCGCTGCCGGCGCGAGGCGATGAACTGCACCACCCAGCGCCCGCCGAACATCAGCGCCCCGGTCAGGCCGATCAGCTTCCACGGACTCAGGTGCACGCCCGTCCACGTCAGCCATGCGATGGGGTCATTCATGAAATCGGTGGATGGAATCATCGCGAATGTCCTGCGAACGTGGGCTGTGGCGCGACTGTCATCCCCAATGCCGCCAGGCGCCTGCTTCCGGACGGCGCGGGTGCACGCCGCTGGTTGCCGCCGAGCATGGCAAATAATCGGATCACGGCAATTCTTCGGTGGCCGTGAGCTTGCTGCGCTGGATCAGCCAGGACACGCCGAGCAGGTCGCGGATGCCGACAAGGGCGCGATTGAGGTTGTTGTATTTCGACACGCCGCTGGAACGTGCGCGATGGTTCACCGGCACGCTGATGGTTTTCCAGCCGGCGCGTTGCATCAGCGCGGGCAGGTAGCGGTGCATGTGGTCGAACCAGGGCAGGTCGAGGAACGCGGCGCGTTCGAATAATTTGGTGCCGCAGCCGGTGTCGGGGGTGTCGTCGTGCAGCATCCGCGCGCGGATCGCATTGGCCCAGCGCGAGGCCCAGCGCTTGCTGCCCGAATCCTGGCGATCGACGCGCCAGCCGGCGAACAGTTTGATGTCGGCAGGTGCAGCGGCGCGCGCGGCGAGCAATTTCGGGATATCGGCCGGGTCGTTCTGGCCGTCGCCATCGAGGGTCGCGATCCACGCGCCGCGCGCGGCCTTGACGCCGCTGCGGATCGCGGTGCTCTGGCCGCTCTGCCGGACATGGCGGATGACGCGCAATTCCGGGGTGTCGGCCTTCAGGCGCCTGAGTACCTCGAAGCTGTCGTCGCGCGACTGGTCGTCGACGTAGACGATCTCGAAATCCCCGCCCTCGCCGACGGGCCGCCCGCGCAGCGCGGCGAGAATTTCGCCCACCAGCGGGGCGATGTTGTCGTGCTCGTTGAAGACCGGGACGACGACCGACAGCGACAGGCCTGCGGCGGAGGAGACCAGCGTCATCGCAGGATTACCGCGCCTTGCCGCGCAGCTTTTCCAGGACGCCGTCGAGGGTATCCAGGTCGGTGTAGTGGATCACCAGGCGGCCCTTGTTGCCACGGCCGTGGGCGATGCTGACGCGGGTGCCAAGCACGTCGGACAATTCGGTTTCCAGCGAGGCGATATCGGCCTGCGGGCGCGCCTTGCCGGTACTGGATCGCTTGGCGCTGGACGGGATCCTGCCGGTGGAAAACTGCTGCGCGCGATGTTCGACTTCGCGCACCGACCAGCCATTTTCGGCGGCGTCGGAGGCCAGCTTGCTGGCCAGCTCCGGTGACAACGTCAGCAGCGCGCGCGCGTGGCCCATCTCGAGGCGGCGCGCTTCCAGCAGGGCGCGAATCGCCGGCGGCAGTTCCAGCAGGCGCAGCAAGTTGGACACCGCGGCGCGCGAGCGGCCGACGGCGGCGGCGGCCTGGGCGTGGGTGAGGTCGAATTCGTCGATCAGGCGCTGCAGCGCCTGGGCTTCCTCCAGCGGGTTGAGGTCCTCGCGCTGGATGTTCTCGATCAGCGCCATCGCCACCACGGTGCGATCGTCGACTTGGCGTATGACCGCCGGGATTTCGCTCAGGCCGGCCTGTCGGGAGGCGCGCCAGCGGCGCTCGCCGGCGATGATCTCGAAAGTGCGGTCGGGCAGTTCGCGCACTACGATCGGCTGGATCACGCCCTGCGCCTTGATCGACTCGGCAAGCTCGGTGAGCTTGTCGGCATCCATGGCGCGACGCGGCTGGTACTTGCCGGGCACCATCGCATCCACCGGCAATGTGCGCAGGGTGTCGTGGGCGGTGGCTTCCAGTATCGGCGCGGCGGCGGCGGCCCTGGGCCCGAGCAGGGCTTCCAGTCCACGGCCCAGGCCACGCTTTTTGGCGGGCGCGGCCTTCGCGGGGGCATCTTTCACGGACTCGGTTTTGCTGGTTGCAGCCTTGGGCGGTGCGTTTTTTGCGGCACTCATGCCCTGCTCTCCATGGGGGTGTCTTGTGCGGGTTTGGCGCGGGCGCGGCTTGCCTGTTCGCGCTGGCGGCGCAGCATTTCGCCGGCCAGGCCCAGGTAGGCCACTGCCCCGCGCGAGTTGCGGTCGTAGCCGACGATGCTTTGGCCGTGGCTCGGCGCCTCGGCCAGGCGCACGTTGCGCGGCACGATGGTGCGGAACACCTTGTCGCCAAAATGGGTGACCAATTCGGCCGACACCGCGTTGGCGAGGTTGTTGCGCACGTCGAACATGGTGCGCAGCACGCCTTCGATCTCAAGCGCGGGGTTGAGCCTGGCCTTGAGCGCGTCGATGGTCTGCAGCAGCGAGGTCAGGCCTTCCAGCGCGTAGTACTCGCACTGCATCGGCACCAGCACCGAATCGGCGGCGGTCAGTGCATTCAGGGTGAGCAGGGACAGCGCCGGCGGGCAATCAATGAGGATGAAGTCGTACCGGTCGCGCAGCGGATCCAGCGCGCGCTTGAGGCGCTGCTCGCGGCCTTCCTCGTCCATCAGGCCGATCTCGGCGGCGGTCAGGTCGGTGTTGCCGGGCAGCAGGTCGAAGCCTTCTTCGGTCCGGACGATAGCCTGTTCGGCGTGGATTTCTTCCAGCAATACGTCGCACGTCGACGCCTGCACGTCGCGTTTGTCGACGCCGCTGCCCATGGTCGCGTTGCCCTGGGCATCGAGGTCGACCAGCAGCACGCGCTTGGGCGTATGGGCCAGGGCGGCGGCCAGGTTGACCGCCGTCGTCGTCTTTCCGACGCCGCCCTTCTGATTGGCGATGGCGATGATGCGGGCCATGGATGGGGACTCGTTGCGGAAGGTCGGCGCATCGTTGCGGCCGAGCATGGGATTATGCCTTAGCCGCACGAGAAGGCTGGGGCGAGCGATGTAGGCGGGTCGTCGATCGTCACGGTTGCGATCGGCAAATCGCGGCGGCTGGCGTCACTTCCGTGTGGATTTGACCGGGCCGCGAGTCGAATTTTCAGTCTTCAGCCGTCGGCACGGCTCACCACCACCAGCCGTCGTTCCGCATCCAGCCCGGGGACCTGCAGCCTGTGGCTGGCCTCAACCCGCCAGCCGGCGGGCAAGGCGGCGATCTCGGTATCGGGCTGCGCGCCCTTCATCGCCAGCAACCGGCCGGCAGGCGTCAGCAGGTGCCCACCGACCGCGAGGATATCGGGCAGGGTCGCCAGCGCGCGCGCGGTGATGGCCTCGAAGGCACCCGGCTGTGCCAACGCTTCGGCGCGCGTTTCGGCCACGTCCACATTGCCCAGTGGCAGCGTGCGCACCACCTCGCGCAGGAAGCGCGCCTTCTTGCCATTGGACTCGACCAGGGTCACGCGCAGCCCCGGCACTGCAATCGCCAGCGGGATGCCCGGCAAGCCGGCGCCGGCGCCAAGGTCGGCCAGGGTGTGGATGTCGCGCATGAAGGGATGCATGGCCAGCGAATCGAGCAGGTGCAATGACACCATCGCGCGCGGATCGCGGATCGCGGTGAGGTTGTAGGTCTTGTTCCAGCGGTCGAGCAGGGCCAGGTAGGCGAGCAGCGGCGCGGCGAGCGCAGTGTCCAGGCCCAGCGCCGCGAGGCCGGCGTCGAGCTCGGCGCGAAGTTCTGCAGAAAGGGTGGTCATCCCCGCATTGTAGGAGCGCACCCGCACGCGAGGGTTTTTAGCGCGAGCATCGCCGGGCAGGTCGGGGTGACGCCGCCGGCGCCGCGCCAGCAGAGCAACTTGCGTTCACCAGACCGGATCGACCGCCGGCACCGGCAGCGTCGCCCCGGCCTGTCGGCGCCAGGCCAGCGTGGCCAGGTAGCCGGGCATCGGGGTGAAGGCATGCAGCGTCCAGTCTGCCGGCACGCCGAGCTCCGGATCACAGGTCACCAGCGTCCAGGCGCCGTCGTGTTCAGCAAAAGTCAGCCGATCCAGGCCAAAGGCCAGGCCACGGCCATGCGCCTTCAGCACGGCTTCCTTTGCGCACCACAGGCGCACGAACGCGGCCTCGCGCGTAGCGGCAGGCCAGGCCGCCAGCGTGGCCGCCTCGGTGGCGGCAAAAAAGCGTTGTGCCAGCACCAATGCGCGCGGTCGTGGCCGCAGCAGCTCCAGGTCGGCGCCCAGTTGGACGGCGTTGCCCAAGGCCACCAGCAGGCGTTCGCCGCTATGGCTCCAGCTCACATCGAAACCACGCAAGGGTTCCAGCAGCCGCGGCCGACCATGCGGATCGCGCTGCAAGGCCAATCCATCGAGCGGCACATCCAGCGCGGTCGCCAGCCACGGACGCACCAGCGTTTCGGCCGGCGTGCCGTGTTGATAGTGCCGCCACGCGCAGCGGACTGGTCCGATGACGAGGCTGTTGTCGGGGCTGAACATGAACCGGGATTGGCAGCAAGCGGGCCGCCCAGCGTAAAGTAATCACCGGGGATTTACGGATACAGGGGAGAGACGGCGCCTGCCGTCTGGCAAAATCACGTCATGTCGGCAGTCATCCATCACCAGCCAATACCCGTCACCACGATCGCCGCGCAGCAGCCGCTGGCATGCGGTGACGATGCCCGCGTGATCGCATTCGATGCACAGGGCGAGATTTCACTGGCGACCTTTTTCGCGCATGTGCGCGGCCTTGCGGCGCAATTGCCCGACGCCGGCCACGCGATCAATCTTTGCGAGGATCGTTATCGTTTCCTCGTCGCCTTCTGCGCGGTTGCGCTGCGCGGACAGACCACGTTGCTGCCGCCATCACGTACGCGCGCGGCGATCGACGACGTGCGCGCGCTGCATCCCGACAGTTATTGCCTGGGCGACGGCGAGCCGTGCGGCTGCCCGGGTGATGGCTTCGCCGCCTTGCCGCATTACGTGCGCATGCCCGATGTGCTGCCGCAGTGCGACGGCGCCCGCCCGGTGATCGATGACGATGCCGTGGTCGTCATCGGCTTCACTTCAGGGAGCACCGGTGCGCCCAAACCCAACGCCAAGACCTGGCGCAGCTTCCGCACCAGCACCGGGCAAAACCTCGCCGCGCTGGTCGGCCTGTGGCCGCAGGAGCACATCGTGCACAGCGTGGCGACAGTGCCGCCGCAGCATATGTATGGAATGGAGATGTCGGTGCTGCTGCCGTTGCTGGGCAATGTCGCCGTGCACGGGGTGCGTCCGTTTTTCCCGCACGATATCGCCCAGGCGCTGTTCGATGCCCGCGCGCCGCGACTGCTGGTGACCACGCCGGTGCACCTGCGTGCACTGGTTGAATCGGGGGTCGCGCTGCCGGAACTGGCAGGTATCGTGACCGCAACGGCCCCCCTGTCGCAGGCGCTGGCCGCCGCCGCCGAAGCGCGCTTTGGATGCGAGGTGCGTGAAGTGTTTGGCTCCACCGAAACCTGCGTGATCGCGCGTCGCCGCACCGCACTGGAAGAACAGTGGACGCCACTGCCCGGCGTGCGCGTCAATCCGCAACCCGACGGCACCCTGGTGCATGCCGCGCACCTGCCGCAACCGGTGGTCCTGGCCGACCTGGTGGAAGTCCGCGACGATGGTTGCTTCCTGCTGCGTGGCCGCCAGGACGACCTGCTTGAAATCGCCGGCAAGCGCGCGTCGCTCGGCGATCTCACGCGACGCCTGCTTGCCATCCCGGGCGTGCGCGACGGCGTGGTGTTCCAGCTCGACGACGCCGATCGAAACGGCGTGCGTCGCATTGCCGCACTGGTGGTCGCCCCTGACCTGTGCGACGCCGACATCCTGCTCGCCCTGCACCGCAGCGTCGACGCGGTCTTCGTGCCGCGCCGCCTGCAACGCGTCGATGCCCTGCCCCGCAACGACACCGGCAAGTTGCCGCGTGCCGCCTTGCTGCGATTGTTGCAGGGCAGCATGCCCTGAAGCGGCGGCGCTGCGTGCGCAGCCTGCGTCCGATGGATGGAAGTGCCAATCGTTGCGCTGCCGCGACGCGACCATCACGCCGAATCTTACAGACTCGCCCCACCTCCCAAACAGGGGGGGATTTTGAATCTTCCGCAAAATTCCAAGGAGTCCGGGCATGGGTATTATCATCTGGTTGATCGTCGGCGGCATCATCGGTTGGCTCGCAAGCATGATCATGAAAACCGATGGACAGCAAGGCATCATCCTCAACGTAGTCGTCGGCATCGTCGGCGCGTTCCTGGGTGGTTGGTTCATCGCTCCGATGCTAGGTGCCGGAACGGTCAACAGCGGCGATTTCAGCGTGATGGGGCTCATCGCCTCGCTGATCGGCGCGATCATCCTGCTGGCGATCATCAACCTGTTCCGCCGCGGCCGCGTGCGCTGATTGCAGCGAGCCGTTAAATGCAACACGGAAGCCCGGCACTGCCGGGCTTTTTTTTGTGCGACGTGCACTCAATCCGCAAGCAGGCGCTGCAGGCACTGGCGCAAGGCACGCCATGCCACCAGCGGGATCTCGTGGCCGCCATCAAAGGCGATCCACGTGACCTCGGCGTTGCCGGCGAGCGCGGCGTCGCGCAGGGCTTCCCCGGCCGCAAACGCGAGCTCGGTGTCGGCGCGACCATGCGCGATCAGCACGGGCATCCCCGCAAGCCGCGGCAACCGTGGCTTCCAGTCGCTCCAGGCGATGCGCGAAGACGACAGCAGCACCAGAGCGGCCGGTCGCGCACCGTGCAATACATGATCCATGGCCAGCATGCCGCCCTGCGAGAAACCGACAAGGACGCGGGTCTTGCCGGGGCCAAGCGCGGTGCAGACCGCCGCGAGCGTGGCGCGCGCCCGTGCCCGTCCGACCGGCTCCATCGCGTACAGGTCGACGGGCGCATCCGCACCCACCCGGGCGCGGATCTCGGTGTCGACCTGCCACCACGAGCGGCCACGCGGTTCGACGACCAGGGGTGCATCGGGAAAAATGAAATAGGCCGGCACGCCAAGCGAATGCGCGAACGGTGCGAGATCCGCGCCTGTCATCATCCGGCCATGCAGGAAAACGACCTGCAACGCCGCCTGCGGATCGCCGATCGCGATGGCCTGGAGCCCGCCGATATCGATGCGCTGCTCGATCACGTCGACCACTTCGGCGCCAATCTTGGCTTGAGCGCAAGGAATCGACGTTCGTAAAAATGATAGGACACTGCCGCGGCGGCAAACGTCAGCAGCGATGCGGCTGCAAGGTAGGCGAATGCCATGAGCAGCCCGGGTGCGCGACCCAGCCAAGCCAGCAGCGGCAGGCCGATGAACAGGTGGATGGGGGCATGGAAAACATACATGCCATAGCTGTACCTGCCGATCCGGCGCAGTGGCGCCAGTGCCAGCAATCGCGCCGGCAGGTTGTCCAGGCGCAACACGCCGACCACGATCGAGGCGAAGCCCATTGCCAGCAAGGTGTAGCCGAACGCCTGCATGTCCGCGCCGGTGCGTTGCAGGTGACCCAGCCCCAGGCCAGCGAGCAGAAGCGCGATCCCGGCACCATTGAGCGTGGCTGCCTGGCGAGCGCCGATCCAGTGCGCCACGCGATCGTTGCGCACGAGCACGGCGGCAAGCGCGCCGAGCGCCAGGGCATCCATGCGGCAAGGGGTGAATGTGTATGCGGCCTGCGGGCCGATGGGCTCGCCGAAATAATGCCGGACATACAGGCGTGCCGCGATGGCGGCCACCACCAGCACGATGCTGGTCGCCGCGACACCGCGACGGCCTGCTATTGCCACCAGCAACGGCCATGCCAGGTAGAACTGCTCTTCCACGCACAGTGACCAGAAATGCGGGAACGCCGGCTCGCCGCGGCCAAACGGCGCCGCCTGGTTTTCCAGGAACAGCCATAACCAGACCTGGTGGTCGCCATGCCCTGCCACCGGCGTCACCAGCCAGGGCAACACAACGAAGGCGACCAACAATGTGCCGTAGTACAGCGGCAGGATGCGCAGCATGCGACGCACGTAGAAGCTGCGGTAATAGCCGGGCGTGCCGCGGGTGTCGAGCAGGATCCCGGTGATCAGGAAGCCCGATAACACGAAGAACAGCTGCACGCCGATCCAGCCGACATCGGAACCGACATCGAACAGGTGGGCGATGCCAGTGGGCGACTGGATGACATTGAATGCGTGCGCCAGCACCAGCAGGATGGCGATCCCGCGCAGGCCATCGAGTGCCGGCATGTGGCCACGCACGAGCTGCTGGAGTGGCGCCGGCCCGGGCATCGTCAGGCGCCGGTGAATACTGCCAGCGCCTGCACGATGGCATCGACCAGCAGCGGATGCGTCCACAGTGGCGTGAACGTGTGATCCGCGCCATCGATGACGGTGATGCTGAGCCCGCCCGCGCGGGCGAGTTGCGTCACCGCCGAGCCGCCCTGCTCGAGCAGCAACTCATGGCCCGGGTCGGAGGCGGCGAAAATAAAATGGACGGCAACCCCGCGTGCGCCCAGGGCAAGCAGCTTGCTGCCGAGGTCGTCCTGCATGCGCACCCCGGACCAGCGCAGCACATTGCCGATGCCGTGCCCGAGCATGCCGCGCATACGGCCGATGATGACGCCCGCGACACGGCGGAGATCCACGTCGCCGCGCAGCAGTTTCTTCCACGATGCGGCGCTGCGCGCGGAGACGCCATAGCGCTGGGCATCGGCGATGACCCGGAATGCGGCGAAATCCAGCGGCATGCCGGGGATGTACTTGAACGTCAGCGGATTGATGACGACGACCCGGTCGATCGAGTGGACGGCCACCGCGGCCTCAAGCGCGTGGTAGGCCCCGGAACACAGCCCGGCGACGGCGATTTCGCCAATGCCCAGGGCATGTACCCATGCCACCGCGGCCCCCACGTCGGCCACGGCCTGTTCGCCGTAGACGACGTTCTCGAGCGCACCGGCATGCGCTGCGCCGTCGCCGATGCCGGCCAGGTCGAGCCGCAGCGCCAAGTGCCCCTGCTGCGCAAGCTTGCGCGCAATCACCACGTGCATGCGGTTGGGGCCGACCCGGCCGACCGCACCGGCATTGAGCATGATCACCGCGCGGGTCGGTGCTCCGGCGAGCGGACGGGCCACGATCCCGAACAGGTGGTCGTCGACCTGCACGGCCTCCTCCGCGATGTGGCCACCGGCGAAGGGCATTTCCACGCGTCGCGCCAGCCCGGCCGTGGCTGCGGCCGCGCCGGCGACCTCCCGCGTTGAAGGCTGCGTGGCCGGAGCGCGCAGCGTGGCGCATTGCGCGACGGCAAAGGCGACCGTGGCATCGATGATTGCCTGCGGCACCTCGGTGCGGTGCGGCTCCAGCATCATCTCGACGTAGCCGGGCAGTGTGCGGTGGTCGACCTCGGCACCCAGCGCGCGCAAGTGCGCGACCCATGCATCGTTGCCGGGCAGGTCGTCGCGATCGATCACCATCACCGCGGGCGCCGGCCGGGCAGGGATGTCGGTCAGGTCGATCCGGGACACGTCGGCGCGTGTTTCGGCGGTCAGTGCAAAGCCGACGAGTTCCTGCACGTCGCCATTGACCGTCGTCGCTGGCGGAGGTGGAAGCCCGAGCGCCATCTGCAGTGCGCGGCCCTCGCGCAGCCATGCCTTGCCGTTGACAACGGCGGCAATCGCGACATAGCCGGCGATGTCCGCGCGACGCACCGCCGCCTGCAGCGCCAGCGCCGCGCCAAGCCGGATTCCAACCAGGACCAGGCGCGTCGCACCGGCACTGAGTGCCAGCGCGCAGGCATCGTCGATGCTGGCCAGCCAGGCGGCATGGCGACCAGGATCGAGATCGTCGCCGGCGCTGTCGCCGCTGCCGTCGAGGTCGACGCGGATCGCGATCAATCCCGCTTTCGCCGCATCCTCGGCCAGGTGCCGCATCGCGCGTTGCGCATACACCGCCTCGAACCCGAACGGAGGCACGATGACCAGCCCCACATCGGTGGCCGGCTGCGCGGCGCGGTGCAGCCAGGCAAAAAGAGGACGCTCGGCGGGACCGAAAAATCCGGGCTCCGCGCCGGCGATTGCGATGGATTCGGAATGCTTCATGGAAGCGTGAAGCGGGCGCCGTGTTCCGCGTTGAGCGCGGTCACGGTGCCGTGGATGGGTCGGCGCTGCGCGTCCGATGGACGCAACGCCAGCGTGCGCGCCTGCCCGGGGGCGAGATGGAATCCGTTGTCGTCGATGCTGCATCGATCCACCTCGATGGTGACCGATTGCGCAAACCGTGCACTGCCCACGACCAGGGAATACTCACCCGCCGCGTTGCCCGGGCCGACCGACGCATGCAGGCCGATATCGTGCTCGCGATGTGCCCCGAGCCCGGCCGGGAACCAGAACGTGTCGGCCAGCATCGCGTTGCCGTCGAACAGCACGGCATGGACGACATCCGCGACCGGTGGGCCGAAGCGATAGGCGAACGAGAGGTCGAGGAAGCCGTCGAACAGCGTCGATGCGGGGAGCTCGACCGCGCCGCGGCCGGGCACGACGATGCCGGCGCTGCCGTGGCCGGTTCGGATGTCACCGGCGCGCCACAACGTCACCTCGATGCGTGCATCCAGTGACTGCGCACGGTCGTTGACGACATGGATCGCCAGGCCGTTCACGCCCTCGTCGGTCATGCTGATTGCGCGTGGCGCGAGCACGCGGCGCAGGGCGTGGAAACAGGCCTTCGGTGTGCCGTTCGCGTCGACCAGGCCCCAGCCTGCGCCGGGCCACAGGTCGCGCAGGAACCAGACCAGGCCGCCGTGCGTGATTGAACGCGCACGCCGCCATTCGGCGAACACCCGGGCCATGACCTCGCCGGTCGCCGCCCGGCCCAGCGCGAGGTAGCGTTCGTGGTCGCAGACGCGCAGTCGTGTCGGATCGACGCCATACAGCTGCTGCACGTAATGGTCGCGAACGTCATCGAAATCCCAGCCGGCGCCGAGGTCGCGCGGCGCACGCTGTTTCCACTCCGGCTGATGGACGCGCGACGCCGCTGCGCGCGCCAGCCCGCTGGTATCGGGAATGTTGGCGAACGCCAGGCATTCCGAGGCGAATCGAACGTGCGCGCGGCGTGCGTCGTCGATCGGGCGCAGGTAGGCACCGACGCCGTAATACGATGAAACCCCGGCGTCGGCCGCGTGCGGGAAGGCGCCGCCATGCGCACTCGATGGCACGTACTCCGCGCCGATCGCCGCGGCCCGTGCGGCGAACACCTCGTGGAACAGCGGCGCGGCCCAGCGTTCGCGCGCAGCGCCACTCATCGCGGCCTGTTGCCCGGCTTCGCTGTTGCCGCAGATCACGGCCAGGCAGGGGCGCGCCTGCAGGCGCGAGAGCTGCTGGTCGACCTCGCACACTGCGCCTGCGATGAATGCGTCGTCCTCGGGATAATCCATGTTCGCGAACATCAGGTCCTGCCACAGCAGCACGCCGCACGCATCCAGCGCGTCCAGGAAGGCATCGTCCTCGTAAACCATGGTCCCGGCCACGCGCAGCATGTTCATGCCGGCGTCGCGCGCCTGCTCGATCGCGGCGCGATACGCCTGCGGGGTTGCCGACAGCGACACCACGTCGAGCGGGGTCCAGCATGCGCCGCGGCAGAACACCCGCACGCCGTTGACCCGCAGCGCAAAATCGCCGTCGTCGCGGTCGATGGCGAGGGTTCGGAATCCCGACCAGCCCAGGTCGACCACGATCGGACCGGGTTGCGGACCGCCACGTCGCGTGACCTCGATCGAGAGCTGGTAACACGCCGGTTCGCCGTGCGTGTGCGGCCACCACAGGGTTGGTGTCGCCACGCTCGCCGTGCCCTGCCAGCGACCATTCGCGAACGTGAGTTCGCCGCTTGCACGATCGTTGCCGCGCGCCACCACGAGGCGCGCCTTGGCAACGTCATCGCCCAGTCCTGCCGTCACCTCGACGATCCCTGCGCCGGTCGCTGCGTCCACCCGGCTGGCAAGCCGGACATCGTCGACGTGCAGTGCAGTCCGCTCGATCCAGACCCCACGCCACGGCCCGACCGGTGGACACGGCGGCGACCAGCCGGGGGTACGCCCGAGCAGCGTCGTGCGCAGCCAGCGCAACTGCTGCGATTCCAGCATCGGCACGCGCCAGCGCGGGCGCGGCCGTTTTCGCGCCAGCTCGTCGGTCAGCGAGCGACAGCGGATCACCAGCTCGTGCTCGCCGGACAACACCACGGGCAGGGCATGGGCGACGAACATGTTGTCGCTGGCAAGCAGGTGCACGCCATCGAGCCAAACGTCGGCAAGCGTCGCGATGCCGTCGAGGCCGAGCGTGGCCGCACCCGCGTCCGCGTTGAACCGCAGTCGCCACCACCAGTCTTCGGCGTCGAACAGGCGCGACTCATCCCAGCTCCATGCGCCTGCCGCGCGCAGCGCACTCGCAGCGGTTCCGGGCACGTGGGCGGCCAGCCACGACCACTCGTCGCGCTGTTCGAACGTCGACCCAGCCGGCGCTGCCGCCATCTGCCAGCCGCTGTCCAGGGCGGTGCGCAGGTTGCCGGTGACGCTGCGCGTTCGGCCCATTATCGGTCCGCAGTCAGCTCATCGATCGCGCTGGAAATCGCCCCGATGCTTTCGAACACGCTGCGCTTGAGCATGTGGTCCGGGAATTCGATATCGAACGCGCTCTCCAGCGCGAGCATGACATTGACACTGGCGTGTGACGTCATCCCGGCCTGGTACAGGTCGGCGTCGTCGGCGAGGGTTTCGGCGTCCGCGTTGAGGCGGCCGTGTTGCTTGAGGATGTTGCGGATCTTCATGGGGTTGGTCACAGGATGATGACGATTGCGGTGGCGTGGTCGCCATCGTGGCTCATGGACAAGGCAAGCGCGCGGTTGCCCGCGGCCGTAAATGCGGCACCGTGCAATAACAACTCGCAGGCACCCGACGGCGTGCGCAGCACCTCGATATCGCGCCAACTCACACCGTCCAGGCGCAGCGCCTTCTTGGTGGCTTCTTTCGCGGCGAAGCGCGCCGCAAGGCGCGCGGCGGCCATGGCTGGGGCCGAGCAGGCGTAGGCGATTTCGTCCGCGGTGAAGATGCGGTCGAGGAATCGATTGCCGAACGCCTGCATGGACCCGGCGATCTGGCTGATCTGCACCAGGTCGATGCCGACGCTGGGTCGTGGCGGTTGCGGGACGCGGGACATGGCGGACATGGTTCAGTCCACCGCGCTGGCAAGCGTCGTGGCTGCCTGCTGCCACGCGTTGGACCACGCGTCGAACATTGGCGCGGCGTCGAATGCGCGGCGGCTGTTGACCGCACGCGCAGCCTTCAGGATGAAGGTCTTCGCGCCGGCGGAAATGCAGTCATAGGATTGGATTGCGGGCAGCAAGCGATCCTTTCGCGCGTCATCGTTGTCGTCCAGCCAGCGCAGGCAGGTGGCCGCGAGTTCCGATGCCGAACCCAGTTGGCGCACCGTTGCGAACGCCCAGGCGTGGTAGTAGTCCAGCCCGCGCTGCTGGATCATCGGCAGGTCCTGTTGAAACCGCTGGGCGAAGCGCTGCACGGGGTTGTCGGTCGGCATGCGCTGCACGTGGCGTGCCAGCAGCTGCCGGGATTGCCGGGCCAGCGCCTTGATCGATTGGCGATGGACCCGGTCGATGCGCACCAGCTCCGCGAACAGCGGCATGAAGGCCGGGTCCGGCGCGGCGCCGATGCGGAAAGTGCGTTCGAAATCCTCGCCCTCGAGGCTGAAGTAACCGGCGTTGTGGAAATAGCCCAGGCGCTGCGCGGCGACGTCGAGGTCGTTGAGCACGATGGTCGTCTTGGTGTGCTGGTGGCGATAGTCCGTGCCCGAGGTATCCGGCAGCCACCATGCGTCGGCTTCCGTGGAGAGCAGTTTTCCCGCAGCGAGGTGTTCTTGCGCATGTTCGAGCAATGGCCGCCAGCAATTCAGCTCCTGCACGTCGATGCCGTAGAGCTCGCGCAACTCGTCGTGTGGCGGCTTGAAGAATGTCCACTGGTCGCCTTCGAAGTCGATCGCGACCACGAAGGGCAGCATTGCCACCGGATCACAGCCCAGTGCAGCGACCACCTCGATCATGATGTCCACGTAGCAATTCTTCTCGACCCAGACGCGGTCGTCCGCATGCAGGTGGTGCCGTTTGTAGGTCGCAGGGTCGAGATCGAGGACGTTCACGGCGATGTCAGGGCCACAGCTTCTCGCGCACCGATGCGGGCCAGGCGCCGGGTTCGAAGCCATGCGTCTGGAACAGCGCCATCACCACGCGTTCGAGCCCGAATCCGAGGCAGGCGGTGTTGGCAACCTTGCCGTCCGGGGTCTTGATGTCGAAGGCCTGGCCGAAATGATCTTCGTGGAAGTTGAACGAACACAGCGCGGTGGGATCGTCGAGTGAAATCACCGGCACCAGGATCTCGAACTTCAGCTTCTGCGCCTTCTGGTTGGCGGCCAGCATCTTGCCGCCGCGTCCGAAGAACGGATCCGAGGCAACATCGGACCTGGCCGGCAACCCAAGTGACGCAAGCAGGTCGAGCCCGCGCTGCAGCCACATGTCGCGCCATTCGATGACCTGGTCCGGGGTTCCGCAGCGTACGAATTCGCGTACCCGGAAGCTCTGCATCCGGGTCGGCTCCGGCGAGGGTTCATGGCGGAAAACCCAGTTGAGCATCGTCACCAGGTGGCCTTCGGCTGGCACCGTGCCGGTGAAACTCGGATAGACCGGATAGCAGGCCGCCGGGCTCAACACCACGTCGGTGATTTGTTCCAGGTCGCCCCAGGGTTGGCAGCAATGGATGCGTTCGCTCAACTCACGCGCATCCACCTGCTTGCCGAAAAAACTGAACACCGTGCCGGCGAGCTGCGGGAAGCTGTCCATGTAATTGGACTTCTCCAGGACCTTGCGGTCGATCACCGGTGGAAACACCAGGTATCTGGCGCCGTCATCCCTGGCCAGGTCGGAGACCCGTGCGTTGAACCGCTCGAGCACGTCCTCGAACACGTGGTTGCGGCCAAACACGCCCTGCACGCCGACCGGGATGATGAGTCCGTGCTCGACCAGTCCCTGGTGGAAGCTGGTGGCGTCGTACGGGGTGGCGGCCACGATCAGTTGTCCTTGAAGACCAGCAGCATCGACGCACTCTTGCCGGCGATGCGCTCGTTGGACACCATCAGCGCAGCCGACAGCACGTCGCGATAGTGGCGCCCGATGCTGAACTTCGAATCGTTCTTGTAGCCCATGATGCCGATGATCTGCAGTGCCTCGTGGCACAGGCGCGGGGCCATTTCCGAACAGGCCATCTTGAGCTGGTTCATCTTCAACGCCCACGCCATCGAACCCAGTGCTTCGCGCGCACGTGCGTCATCGTCGGCGGTGATCTCGTCGAATTCGATCGCGCAGGCTTCCCAGTTGTGTCGCATCCCCTGCAACTCGACGTGCGCGCGTGCCAGTCGCGTTGCATTGGCAGGCAGGGTGCCCGGGCTCCTGCGGGCACTTGCGCGCACGAACTCCGACGCCCTGCCGATGGCGTCGGCGGCGATGCCGGTCCACAGCGCCGACCACAAAATATGCGAGTACGGCACCATGGTCTGGGCCGACGAATCGGCAAAATTTCCCGGCACGACCTGCAGTGCCTTGCCATGGCCCTGGAACTTCGCACCCGGGCTGCAGGTGCCACGCATGCCGAGCGTGTCCCAAGTGCCTGTCTGCTCAAGCGTGTAGTCGCCTTTCTCGAACAACACCAGCACCTGGTCGCTGGCGGCGGCCTCGCCATCGCGACGACACGTGACTAGTTGAGCGTCGGCATGCGCGCCGTAGGACACGGTGGTGGCGTCCTTCTCCAGTGACATGTCGGCGCCATCGATGGCAAGCGCGCAGACGCTCGATCGGGTATCGCCGAAGGTTCCGTTCTCGGAGGTGATCGAGGCGATCAGCTGCTGCTGATCCACCAGGTTTTCGCGCATGTACTGGCGGAAGTAGTCCGAACCGTGTGCGTGGCGCGCGATGCAGGCGACCTGGATGTGATGCATCGCCAGCACCATTCCGGATGCACCGCAGCCCTGCGCGAGCGCCGAACACTGCATGCCCAGTTCGCGCATGCCGGCGCCGGCTCCGCCGAAGCTGGTGGGTACGGCGGCAGAGAGCAGCCCCTGTTGCCGCAGCGCGCTGATGGCTTCGTGCGGGAAGCGGCTGTTGGCATCGACATCGGCAGCATGCAGCGCGGCGATTTCACTGGCGATTGCCGCAGTCCTGGTGACCACCTCGCCAGTCTTGACGCTTGAACGCATCGACATCTGCTGCTCGCTTGCCGGAATGAGGTGTGCACGGTGTTCAACGTGCGGTATTTCCAAAAACGGCCATGGTCCTGGATGGCATCCGGTTCCTGCTGGCGCTGTTGCCTGGACCCGGATGGGCCGGCACCTTGCATCGCGGACGCGCGGCACAAGCTGGTTCGCCTGCCGCGAACAGATGGTTCGTGACTGCCTGGGGACATCGGCCTGCTGGCTGTCACGCATCGCGGAAGGACAAGGCTGGCGGAATTGATTCGACGCATTGCAGGATCAATTGGTTCCGGATCAATGCGGGTCGATGTGCACCCATGCCGGTGTGTGGTCACTGGGCCGTTCCCAGGTGCGCGGTTCGCGGTCGATGTCGGCGGCGGTTGCGTGTGCACGCAATGCATCCGAGACCAGGGTGAGGTCGATGCGCAGGCCGAGGTCGCGGCGGAAGCCGGCCTGGCGATAATCCCACCAGCTGAACTTGCCGCCCTCGGCGTGGTGCAGGCGATACGCGTCGTGCAGGCCGAGCGCCTGCAAGCGCTGCAAGGCGGCACGCTCGGCGGTGGAGGTGAGGATGTGGCCGTCGTTCCAGATCAGCGGGTCGTGGACGTCGCGGTCGTCGGGGGCGATGTTGAAATCGCCCAGTACGACCAGCTTCGGATGCGCTTTCAATTCCTTTGCCAGCCAGTCGTGCACGGCGTCGAGCCAGCGCAGTTTGTAGGCATATTTCTCGGTGCCGACATCCTGGCCGTTGACCACGTACAGGTTGACGATGCGCACGCCGTCGACGGTGGCGGCGATCACGCGCTTCTGCTCGTCGCCGAAACCCGGAATGCCGATCTGCACGTCGTCGAGGGCGCGCTCGCGGGCGAGGATCGCCACGCCGTTGTAGGTTTTCTGCCCGGCGAACACGCTGCGGTAGCCGAGCGCGTCCAGCGCTGCATCCGGGAACTTCGGGTCCTCGAGCTTGGTTTCCTGCAGGCCAACCACGTCGGGCTGCGCATCGCGCAGCCATTGTTCCAGGTGCGGCAGGCGCACGTTGAGCGAGTTGACGTTCCAGCTGGCGATTTTCATGGGTGATCGATCCTGTAGGAGCGCCCCATGGGCGCGATGGAGCTGTCCCGGCAATGCGTCGCGCCCAGGGGGCGCTCCTTCAGGATCGATCACCCATGTAAATCGCCCGCAGG